>CAZLWE010000040.1:0-25346 GCA_964562985.1 uncultured Acidimicrobiales bacterium | reverse complement strand
GTGCTTCGGCTTCTGCTTCGGCTTTGAGTTGGGCTTCGAGTGCTTCGGCTTCTGCGTCTGCCTTGAGTTGGGCTTCGAGTGCTTCCGCGTCAGCCTTGAGCTGGGCTTCGAGCTCCTCGGCGTCAGCCTTCAGCTGGGCTTCGAGTGCTTCGGCTTCGGCTATGAGCTGGGCCTGAAGTTCTTCCGTTTCGGCTATGAGCTGGGCCTTGATATCTTCTTCGGTTTCCCCAATTTCGATTTCCGCTGGCTCGGCAAGCTCCGAAAGGGCAGAAATCTCTATGTCATCGTCGACCGTGTCGTCACTATCGGTCCGCTCATCGAGCAACTGACGTACCCGAGACGTATCGAGGTTGAGTGGTTCGAGTGGCTCAGGGAGGGAGAGCGGTTCGACCAGCTCGGATCGAATAGCTGTCGGCCGAGCATCCGGATCGAGTTCGATCGTGTCCGGGTCGTTTGTGAGCGCGACTTGAGGGCTTAGGACGCGATTAATGCCGCGGCTCGCGGCCACGTCTTCGAGGACCGTGCTAAATGACGGCCAATCGAAATCCACCTCTTCAGACATCCGAGTTTCTCCATTTGACGAGTAGGTGACGGGTCCCTCGTCTAGACACTCTTATCGGTGGTTGTGGAGAGAACCTGAGAGCTTGCGGGACGGATATTCAGCTTCGCTCCCACCACTCAACATTTCTGCCAAATGGCCGATTGCACACTGTGAACTCTTCAGCAGCCATTCTCCATAGCGACCAACAGATTGCTCAGTTGACCGCGCAGCTTGAGGCCGCACTACATCGTGCCAACGTTGCCGAGGAGCAGCTTCGTCGGGTGCACGCAGCAGTACGTGCATTCAAGGGACGGCAGTTGGCCGCCAAGCACGCAGCTGCGGCAACCGCAGCGGCAGTCGCAGCGACCGCTCGCCCTACTCACACGTGGGGCACTGAGGACCCTTCCCTGGACGTTCGCTTCCAGGAGTTCCTCAACGGCGAAGGCGACCAAGACGCCGCTCGCAAGTGGATACTCGCTGAGGACTAGCCGCCGGTCTTGCACATCCTCCAGCGGGGAGGGAGCGAGCTGAACGCGTGTGCCGCCAAAATCGCGGCGGCGCTGGCGCCTAAGCGACCAGCGCTAACGCAATACGATTTCGATTCGGCGGCTAGCTTCTTTGTCTTCGACGCCGTTCACAATGACTGGTTGCGTCTCGCCGAAGCCTTGCGCCTCTAGGCGGCCTCCGTTGACTCCTTGGGAAACCAAGTAATCGAGCACGGCTTGAGCTCGACGGTCAGATAGGCGTTGGTTGCCGTCTGGGCTGCCATCGGTGTCGGTGTGGCCTTCGATCAAGGCGTTGGCGTCCGGGTTCTCCTGAAAGAACGCTACGGCTCGGTCAAGCTCGGCAATCCCAGCTGGGGTTATTCGATTTGAGAGTGTTTCAAACTGGATGTTTCCAAGGTTGAGGGCCTCATTCACCGAGGGTGCTTCCAAGACGTTGCTGATCACGAAGACGTTGCCATTCGCTGACTCGAGCGCCTCTGGTAGCTGGGTCGTGCCGTTAACAACGACGCTGTCTCCATCGACGGTAACTTCGATCGGAAGACCTGATCGCGTGGTGAAGGATCCTCCCTCACGTAGTTCCGCAGTGGTCAGACGGCCATCAATGATGTGGTAATCGATCAAGTTTGCCGCGGCGTCGGCATCTGCGCTGAGGACGCCAAGCTGTTCTGGCGTTAGCGCAGCGAGCGCCGCATTCGACGGGGCAAAGACGGTGAACTCGCTGCCGCCTTCGAGAAGTTCTTGCAGGCCAAACCCGGAGGCCAAACTCACGAAATTGTTCGTGTTGCTGGCTTCGCCAAGCAGGTCCCAGGCGGTCTGAGCCTGAGCCACGGTGGTTGGGGTCTGGGTAGTGGCTGGGGCCTCGCTGGTGGTCGGGGCCACCGTCGTTGTGGCTTCCGTAATAGTGGGCTCGGTCGTTGGGGTTTCGGTTGCGTCCGGTGCCTCAGGCTCGGTGATGCCGGTCTCAACTTCGGCAGCGTCGTTCGCGGCACGATCAAAGATCTGATCGCCGAACAGGACCAGAATCGCGAGCGGAATGACTATGAGCAATAGGAGTAATGGGTGTCGTCGCTTTTGCGATGCAGCAACTTCTGAAGCCCGCAGGTCGGAGCTCTCGTCGTCGACGCCATCGACCGAAGACACCGGGACCACCGTCGTGTTGGCAGTGGAGCCATCACTGAGATCTGCGGCATCAACCGAGTCAAACGCGGCCGCGAACTCAGCTTCGCTAATAGCGCCCTCTGAACCCTCGGAGTCCAGGACGTCGCGGAATTCAACATCGTCAAACGAACCTTCGTCGTCTAGCCCAAGGCCCCCGATTGATGGTTCCTCACCATCGGCTCGCGAAATCCCTAGGGGCTCGTCGTCGACAAGTTCGGGCGCATCGGTCTCGTCAACCGGCAGATCCTCGATCTCGGGTGCTGTTTCTTCGGTGATGTCCTCGACTTCTTCGGCGATGTCGTGGACTTCGATCGATTCCACTGGCGAATCGTCTAGGGATTCTGGGAGTTGTGTTTCGAGACTTGGCCATGCAGTCTCTACGCCGGATTCACCGTTACCGGTGATCAGAGGGGTGACACCTTCGAAGGCGTCCTCGCTGGATTCGACTTCTTGTTCCGATAAATCGGTATCGACAGCGGGGGTCTCCGCCTCGATTTCTACGTCCTCGATGGCATCGGCGGTGTCGGCTTCTTCGGGTACTGCGACTTTCTCGTCGGTGTCGCTATCGACTTCTTCGATTTCGACGTCATCGGCTTCTACGTCCTCGATGGCATCGGCGGTGTCGGCTTCTTCGGGTACTGCGACTTTCTCGTCGGTGTCGCTATCGACTTCCTCGACTTCGATGTCCTGGTCGTCGCCGGCGGTGTCGGCTTCAACTTCCTCGACGGTGTCGATATCGGCGTCAGAGTCGCCTGTGGCCACCTCATCCTCGGTGGCAACGAGCTCGTCGTCGACGTCGAGCTCAGAGATCTCGACGGCCTCGGCTGTCTCCGGTGCGGGCAGTTCTTCAGAGACGACGTCGCCATCGGGCTCACCTGACGTGTCTTCGATCGAAGGCGCGGTTGCTGAGGTTGGAGAGTCCAGCGGTTCGGCTGAAGCCTTCACGCGTTCCAACATCGCTTGCGCTTTACTTGCAAGCGCTTCAATATCGCTCATTGATTTTTCAGAGTCGCTCATATTCGAATGCTTCGCTTGTCCTAACCACAACTGACATTAGTTGAGGGGGCCCCACTGGGATGACAGTGTATGGCCGCGCCATATACGCCCGTGGATCCTTCGGCGCTGGTGGGCGTCTCTGGAGGTTTCCCGCCAAAAGACTACGCTCCGCGAACCCAACTTACGCTCTAGGAGCGGCATGTGGCCAACATGTCTTGCAGTGACTCGAGCTCCTGTGTCTCATAACTCAGATTCCAGCGGCTCTTGACCGCCACCCAATCGACCGCGTAGCGGCATTGGAAGGCCGGTTCAGGCTGCCATTCGCCAGGCCCGCGTTCTCCTCGTGCCTCAGCCATCTCCGCTGTCACGACCATGAGACTTGGCTCGAATGCAACGTCGACGGCGAAGGCGCGTTTCTGTGCTCGGGTCCAACTTGTCGCTCCTGCGAGGTGGGCGATCTCTAGCGGCACGGTCCGAACGATGCGAAGCTCTTCGGGGTCGGTGAGTTCTGAGCCGGTGAACGCATCGATCCACTGGCCCGCTACAACCCGGCACCCATCGACGTCGAGCGTCACCTCGATAGTAGATCGGTCGATGAGCAACTCTTCACGATCCGATTGGCAGTCGCCATCTCCATCTGGCCACGTGTCGGCCAGATACTCGTCAGCGTCGAAGAGGTCGGTAGTCGCGTGACTTTCCACAACGTTGGCAGTCTCCAGAGCCCCGAGCGCTCGCTCGCCCTCGAGCTCAGCGAGCTGAGGTGAAGGCTCGACGTTCTGCTCAGTCGGAGTAGTCGACGACTCGATAGCGCGAGGTTCGACGGCGACGACCGCCTCCGATAGCACCTCCGTTTCGGCTTCGTCTTCCAGTCGATCCAAAACGAATGGTGAGATGATCAACCCAAGGAAGACCAGCAGCGGTATGACGACGTGTCTGGCTGTGAGTCGACGTTGCCCAGCCGTAGTGTCGATTGGCTCCGCGAGCGAGAGTGCGGGACTTCGCCTTTCGGTGACGATTGGGACATATCGGTCCCCGGAAGGTACGTCAAAGGTCGTCTTATGCGACGCGGTGATGCGCGTCGGCCTCTCGTCAGGACGTGACTCTCCGACCGGTGGTTCGTCACCGAAGAGAATTCTGTATTGATCAGGTGTGAGGTCCACCGGCGCTGCGCTCCGACCACCAGGCAGTACTCTCCGGTTTAGCAGCGCACCGGGCGTTCGGTGTGTCAATTTGGGTCCGATGGGCGCTATTTCCGTTGTTCATAAGTTTTCCACTCCAGCGGAAGGGTGCAGCGGCTACTACGGTTCCAATTGTTATGAAACTCTTTCGTAGGCCCTCTGCTGTCCTTGATGCGACACGCTCGCGCTCACAACCGATCGAGACCGGAACCGTTGAATGGATGCGCGAACTAGATGACGCGCTCGCTGCATCCGCCGAAACCGGTCGACCAGTATTCGCGCTATTTCAGGAAGTACCCGGGTGTGCCGGATGCAAACAGTTCGGCAAGGACGTGCTGTCCAACCCGTTCGTTGTCGAGGCCATCGAGCGTGAGTTTGTTCCTTTGCTGATCCACAACAACTCCGGTGGCCGCGATGCCGAGGTGCTTCGTCAGTACGGCGAACCAGCTTGGAACTACCAAGTTGTGCGTTTCCTCGATTCTGCTGGCGAGGACATCATCGCTCGCCGCGATCGCGTTTGGGAGACCGGTCCGCTGCTCGCCCGAATGGTTGCGACCCTCGAGGTTGCCGGACGAGAAATTCCCGACCATCTTCGGCTGCTCGAGCAAGAACATAGCGAACATCTCGACGAGGCTTTTCTCGCCCAGCCATGTTTCTGGGTTGGCGAAATGGAGATCGGACAGATCGAAGGCGTGGTAAATACTGAGGCTGGCTTCATGCATGGCCACGAGGTCACTCGCGTCGTTTACGACCGCCGGGCAATAAGTCTCGAAGGGTTGTATGAGAGGGCCGCTCGTCGCAACGTGGCGAGCGCAGTCTTCGCAGATAGCGCCGACCTGCAACGTCTCGGGAGAGGTGCGACGACCAAGAGCACCGGCCGATACCGCAAGGCACCGGAAAGCGATC
Organism: uncultured Acidimicrobiales bacterium; assembly: GCA_964562985.1. Classification (GTDB taxonomy): domain Bacteria; phylum Actinomycetota; class Acidimicrobiia; order Acidimicrobiales; family SHLQ01; genus SHLQ01. The sequence goes on along the minus strand of CAZLWE010000040.1, from coordinate 20,061 downwards.
AGAAACGACAACTCGGCCGCAACGTCAACGGCAACTACACCCCGAGTCAACTCACAAAGCTCAACGCGTTCTCTCGAACCCGTCGCGACAGCGCCGACCGCTTCCTGTTTCCAAGCCAGCGATGACGCGGGCTCGGCTCCGCGGATTGGCGCTCGCCGGAACGGTGGTTCTTGCAGCGTGTAGCGGAGGAGCCGAAACCCCAATCGATCTCGCCTCGGATACGGCGAGTCCCGATACGACCGCACCGTCGGTGACGGTGCTGGAGAGTCCGACGTCCACGTCCAACGTCCCCACATCATCGATTGACTCGAACGAGGCTGCTCCAGAGAGCGGCCTCGTTCTCGTTTCTGGTGAGGACCTCGTGGCAGTGCTTTCGGGCAACACCGCCATCGGCAACTGGGTCGGGGAGGACTACCGCCAGTTCTTCGATCCGAGCGGCGCCACCATCTACCAACCAGATGGTGCTCCATCGGGATCTACCGGCGAATGGCGCGTGAACGTCACCACCGGCCAGTACGAGAGTCTTTGGCCACCGTTTCCCGGTTGGGACGAATACGACGTCTTCCGTGACGGCGACGATTGGTTCTGGACCGGCGCAGGTGTGGAACTGTCGCCTTTCACCATCGTTCAGGGTGATCAGCTCAGCGATAATTCCTGAACTTGAGGGCGTTCTGCCCGAGTTCTCAACGGTTTTCCACTTCTTTTCAGGCCAAACGAAACACGGCCTCTTGACACCGGGTTCTTCTTAGTATCCAAGCCCCCTCATCTCACGAAAGGAAATGTGGTTCACATGCGGCAATCGCTGCGACTCGGTACGATCTCGGGAATCCCCGTTGGTATCAACTGGGGGCTACTCCTGATCGCCGGATTCTATACTCTCAATCTCGCTCTCGGAATTCTTCCAGCTTCCGTTGCCGGCTCTTCCACCTTCAGCCTCTGGGTATTCGCAGTGGTGAACGTGACACTCATCTTCGCTTCCATCCTCGCCCACGAGCTCGGCCACGCAATCGTGGCTCAGCGCAACGACATCAAGGTCCGGGCCATCACGCTCTGGTTCCTCGGTGGAGTCGCCGAACTCGAAAAAGAGGCCGACAACCCCGGTGCGGAGTTCCGCATTGCTATCGCTGGCCCCGCAGTCAGCGTCGCCCTTGCGGCGATCTTCGCAAGCACCTGGTTCATTAGCACCTTCATCGTGGGCGGAGGCCTGCTGAGGTTCACTCTCGGCTACCTCGCTCTGGTGAACCTGGGGCTCGCCGTATTCAACCTGATCCCTGCCGCTCCTCTTGACGGTGGACGTGTACTGGCCGCCGCTCTCTGGAGTGGCAGGCGCAACCGCCATCAGGCACGGGCTACGGCCGCAAAGGCCGGACAGTTCTTTGGTAACGCCCTTCTCGCAATCGGCATTATCGGACTGTTCACCGGCAACGGAACGTTCGTCTTGGCGATCCTCGGCTTCTTCCTCCGATCGGCCGCTGGTGCCGAGCGGGCACGTGCCGAAGCCAAGCAACGAGTCGAGACGGCAGGTGTCGCAACCTCGATGCTGCCGATCGTCGCCCCAATCACCCGGGGCATCACGGTCGCCGGTCTTGAGTCGATGAGCATCGGCTACGATAAGCCTGTTGCATTCCCACTTTGGGGCCAAGATGGCGTCGAAGGACTCATCCCCTCGAGTGCGGTCAGCAAAGTTCCACCGGCACTACGTACGGAAATGTTCGCAGAGGGCCTTGTGGTCCATTGGAGTGACTTCTTCAGCGCCGTCGTCGATGAGGCGATGCCCGTAGTCATCCAGCGAGCCCAAGAATCGGGCAAGCGTCACGTGCTCGTTTACAACAGGGCCGGAGAACAGGTCGGGTATCTCGACTTGGCCGGAGTTCTCTCGCTGCAGCCGGCTTAGTCACCCGGCACTCTGGCAAACTCACCCAGCCCAAGCGTAAACCTTGAGCCCCCACCACGGTGGGGGCTCTTTGGTGTTTTCGTCGCTAGGGCAGCTGGATCTGCTGGGTTGCGACCGGGATTGATGGTGTCTGTGCATCTCCGGACAATTTCGCCGGGCTCTTCGGAGCGGGGCAGGCGACGAGTTGGTAGGTGTGCAGCCGAGTGCGCAATGCCCACAGCACAAAGCCGATCGCAAGCGCTCCGAAGATCGGTTGTACCGGCGCCCACCAGGTGAGGGCTCCGCTGGTGCCGAGGGCGGCCACAACAAACTGATTGCAGACCGGGCATCCAACGGCGAGGAAAGATGCGAATCCGCCCCAGGTCGCGCGGATGTCGTTCTTCTCCTCCGCTTCGCGCAGACGGTTTGGAAGTCGGATTGCGAAAGTCAGCCCGATGAGGGCCGAAGAAATCAGCCAGATCACATAGTCGATGCTTCGAAGTTCGACGGGGCGACCAAAGATCGGCGTATCGATGATGTCCGACGGGATTCCGATGAAGAGCGCGGCGATGACTGCGTAGGGGACCGCTCGAAGCCACGTCCGAGGTGGCAATGATCGCAAGGCCGTAACCATGTTCTAAAGACTAGTGAACGGAACCAACGTGGCGAAACCGGGGTTGTACGGCCGACCTCGGACCGACGAGTTCTAGACGGGCTCTGGGAGAAGATCCTGCGCTGCGCGGCGTAACGCCAGTGAGTTCAGCGGCTTGACCACCCACGCATCAGCGTCGGATTGCGAGGCGAGGTACTCATCGGCGGAGCGGTCGAGCAAGAGCATTATCGGTGCCTCGGGCAGTCGCCCCGCACGGGCCTCTTGTTTGAGCAACAACGATGTCGCAACGCCGCCCATGTTCCCGATTTGGAGGTCGAGAATGATGAGATTTGGCTCCACTTCACTCACTGCAGCAGCCACTTCGGTGCCTTCGCGGACCCGGTGAACATCGTGGGAGCCGCCAAGGGCTGCGGTGACGTCGTCAAAGAGCCAGTCGGCATCGGTTGCGAGTAATACGTCGGACATATTGCTAAATCGTATCAATCCGACCTCTAGGTGCCGTACAGGTTGCTTCGGGTTACCATCTGATATTCGCCGGAACTACGGTGACGGCGATCGGTTAGGACTGCGAGGTTTCTCCATGCTTGAGATCAACGTCGAATCAAACGACGAGGGCGATGGATATCACCTGTGCCGTCTTAGCGGAGAAGTTGATGCTTACACGGTCGGTGAATTTCGCGAAACGCTTTCCAATATCGATGATGTTCGCTGGCTGATTATCGACCTTTCCGAAGTGCCGTTTATGGACTCGGCAGGCCTGGGAGCGCTCATCGGCGCGATTCGTCGTGTACGCGAAGGAGGCGGCGATGTCGCGGTGGTTTCTACAACCGCTGGCCTGAACAAGCTGCTCCACACCACCGGCTTCGATCGAATTGTCCCGGTGACCGAGTCACTCGAAGAAGCTCTCGAGGCCCTCGACGAAGAGGAGTAAGGGTCTCGCTACGAGATCTGCTCGGCCAGCGCAATCACGCTTTCGAGGTCGGTGACCGGAAGTGGAAGATCATCTACAAGAACGAGCGGGATGTTCGAAGTCGACGCATATTCGCTCATGTTGCCGTACTCGCCAGATCGCTTTCGGCGAAGGTGCTCGACGATTGCTTTGCTCTCCTTTGATCGACCCGCCGCTGGCACCGCCGGAGTGCATCGGTTGATGATCGTTACATCGGGGGTCACTCCAGCCTCAACTAGTTGGGCGTGAAAGGCCTTGGCGCTTTGCAATGACGAGCCTGTGGGCGACGCGATCAGCGCGACGCCGGTGGAGTCGCTGCGCAGCAGATCATGAATGTGGTCCCCGCGCTCGCGGAAGCCACCCTCGATTCCCGCGAAGCTCTGAAAGAACGCGACCGCGTCGCGCACCACAGCGCCACCCACGACCGATACAAGTTGGGACACCAGGCCACCGATTGCGCGGTCAATAATGGAGCGTTTGTTTCCGTGGACAAGGACTTGGTACATCCGGTTGTCGAGCAGTCGAGCCAAGAGCGTTGGCGCGTCGAGGAAGGCCAATGCATCCGAGGAAGGCGGCGTATCTACGACCACCAGATCGATCGACGGGTCGGTATGGAGTTCCCACAGGCGTTCCACCGCCATGTACTCGGTCATCCCCGACAGCGATCCGGTCAGCTGGTGCGCCAACCGCGATTGCAGGATTCGCTCTGCGTGTGCGTCGTCGCTCGCGTGACGACGCACCACGCGCTCAAAGGTTTGTCCCGGATCGAGCATCGTCGCGGCGAGGTTGCCTTCCGCCAGTGGAATTGGATGCAGATCGTCGTCGAGCGTCTCGAGTCCAAGGGCGTCTACCAGGCGTTTCGCAGGATCGATCGTGACGAGCGCGACGGACTTTCCCGACCGTGCAGCGCGAGCGGCGAGGGCCGCGCTCATGGTGGTCTTGCCAACTCCACCCGTTCCCACCGTCACGACGACCGGTCGTTTCAGCAACTCATCGATCGCGCTGGGGTGTTGTTCGATCGCCTTTACCAATGCCGGTGGTGCCGTCTCTACCGGGGGATCGAGGAGCACGGCGATGTCGGCACGAGAGCGGATGCCGCCGGGTTGTTCCCGAGTTTCCCGGCGCGGCACCGGAAGCTCTTCTTCCAGCCGAGCAACGTTCGCAACGTTTGCCTCGTGGCGGGCACGAATTCCTGGACCCAATGGGTGAGAGTCGAAGCTCGCCGGTGGCGCTCGGAATGGAAAGATCCGGTTCACGACGACGCCACCGAGGCGAATGCCGGGATCATCTTCGATATCGAATGCCGTTTCGATCGTCTCGTTGACCGGAGTCTCTTCGGCAAGCGTGACCAACACCGCCGCACATCGATCATGGTCGGTTAACAATTCGTGGGCGCGTTTGCCTTGATCATGAATCGGGCCATCGGTCGCCGCTTCGGCGACCTGGCGTGGAGCCCGCATCAGTTCTCGGGCCCGGCCCGACGCCGGACCGTCGACAACGATTCGGTCCCACCGACCGGATTCCAGCATCGCCCGAAGGTACCCGAGTAGCAGTACGTCGCGGATCCCCGGGACCGATGTGGCGATGACTTCCAACGCTCCAGTCCGTTCCAGGCGATCTGACACGAGTCCCAAGCTCTTCCCCGACAACCAGGCCGCGAGCAGACGATCGGGGTGCAGACTTTCCCAGGACAGCTTCGGAGAGATCTCGACCGGCTCCGGGTCGCGTCCAACGTCGATTTCCCCAAAATCGTCGATCAAAAGCGGCAAAAGTTGCCGTTGACCGTCCAATTCGACAATAAGTGTCGAAAGACCAGCCTCCGCGGAGGCGGTTCCTATGGCCGCGGTGAGTACCGTTTTCCCAACGCCACCCTTTCCCGCGATGATGAGGAGCGGATATGGGTACTGAAAATCGCTTACTTCGAGTTCCAAAGGTCACCATGCGACGGTTCGTAGCCGGCGTGCTGTTGCTCGCCGCCCTTATTCTTACGGCTGCGCCAGCAAACGCGCAGTCAAACCCACCGCAGTTCGGTGGGACTTTCGATGTCATCGAGGTCAACGGGTTGATCGACCCGGTCACCGCGGACTTCATTGAGCGCTCCCTGGCGGAGAGCGAAGCCAACGGCGCAGCGGGCGTGATCTTGCAGATGGAGAGTGTCGGTGCGGCGATTAGCGATGAAGAAGTCGCGGCGCTCGCGACCCGCATTGCCGAGTTCGAGGTTCCCGTGTCGGTATGGCTGGGACCATCGGGCAACGGCCGCGCACTCGGGCGTGCTGGACAGATTGCACTCGCCGCGAGTCGAATAGGGATCTCCCCGGGATCGGAGATCGGCGACTTTGGTGAATCGGTGCTGGAGGGCGCAGCGCTCGACAGCCCCTTCGTCAGCGTCCTCGAAGGTGGTTTCGCCGGTGAGGTCGTCGGGTATGACGAGCTCCTCGCGATCGGTCTTGAAGACAGGTCACTCTCGATCCAGGATGCTCCCGTGATCTTGAACCACCTGCTGGAGTTGCCCGGGTTCGAGGACGACATTCTTCAAGCTGGCGACACGCTCCCGAATGGCTCGGTCCTCGCTGATGATGCCGATGCAACTCGCATTCCGGTATCGCCTACGAGGTTCGTGACCCTTCCACTGATCGACCAGCAGTTCCATACGTTCGCCTCGCCACCTGTTGCGTATCTGCTCTTCATCATTGGCCTCGGGCTACTCGTGTTCGAGCTGTTCACCGCTGGTGTCGGCATCGCTGGCGTGTTGGGCGCGGGTTCTGTCTTGGCTGGGTCCTATGGGCTGGCCATCCTCGATGCTCGCGGGTGGGCCGTCGCGCTCTTGGTGATCGCATTCATGGGCTTCGCGATCGATGTGCAATCGGGGATCCAGGCGTTTTGGAGCGGTGTCGGAGTCGTCTTTTCGATCATTGGCTCGATCTTCTTGATCCCCGGCCACGACATTGGTTGGTTGCCGTTCGTAGTCGGCATCGTTGGCGTGAACATGGCGATGCTGTCGGGAATGCCCGCAATGGTTCGAACACGGTTCTCGACCCCGACCATCGGCCGCGAGTGGATGATCGGAGAGGTCGGCGATGTCGTCGAAGCGGTCGACCCAGACGGGGTCGTTACCTTGCGCGGTGCGCCGTGGCGAGCCCGTACGAACCGCGCCACGCCGCTCGCCGTCGGTGAACGGGCTCGCGTCATCGAGGTCGACGGCCTGTTGCTCGAGGTCGAACCCGAGGTCGGAGGCGCTATCGACTACCGCGAAAAGCGTCGTAATTCGGATGACTCTGAGCTTGGGGACGCTGAGGAGTTTGCTGCTGATGTTGCTGACGAGGCCATTGGGCCAGTTGCATCGTCAACCTCGGAGTAGATAACGCCCAAAACCCCAATTTGTCTGAAATTGCCCCTTGTTTCGCGGTGCTAGTCGCGCCTAGGTTCGCTCTAAGGAGGCGAAGCCATGGCGGCACAGCAAACTGAAACACCTATTGGCGAACTGCATTGGCAGGAAAGCGCGGCATGCCGCGGTCCGTTGGGAAATGTGTTTTTTCCTCCAACAACGACTGAACGCAAACGCGAGAAACTCGCTCGTGAAGCGCGAGCCAAGGAGATCTGCTCTGCATGTCCGGTCATGGTCTCCTGCCGTGAGTACGCACTGGAGATTCGTGAACCACACGGCGTGTGGGGTGGACTGAGCGAACAGGAACGTCGAGTCCTCATCTAGGCTCATATTGCTGGTGTCGTCGCCTTTACCGGATCGGCAAGGTATGCCGACGCGGTGCAGATATCGAGCTAGTTCCGAGCCGGCAGCCGTGGTCCGGCGATGCGTAGGTTCTCTCGGCGGCGCGTGACGCCGCTGCCGTCGAGTCGTGCCAGCAACGGCATCGCGTGCTTGCGGGTGTTGCCCATGCGCTGGCGGATCTCTGAGACGGTGACGCCTTCGGGTTTTTCGGCCAGCATGTCCGCTAGCAGTTCGGCCGCTTGGTCCACGGCTTCGGGCACGAAGTACTGGCCGTCTTCGACAATGAGTTGTCCACGGCGGACCAACTCGCGCAACTCGTCCCGCTCGATCCCGTCGGGGCCGGGAGGGGCAAACGGTGACGCCCGAACCGCGGCAACGAATGGGTGCTCGGCGAGCGGATCGGCGGCTTCGCGCATGGTTGCTCGGCCGCCGCTGACGTTGACATCGTGCAGAAGTTCGAGCGTCGCCCTTTCCTCGGGGGACAGCTCGGCGGTCTCTAGCCCGAGCGAGCCGGCGTCCTCCACCTTTGCACGAATCGCCTCAACGGCTTCTGCGAGCGCCGTCGGATCTACCACCCAGTTGCCAACGTCGGCTTCACGAACTTCGCCCGTTAGCAATTTCAAGTCGTCAACTTTCACCCAGCCCCGCTCAGCGATCACGCGATCGACAGAACGATCCGGCGACGCTTCCGAGGCCTTCGTTCGCGGATCGATGTCGAGTACTTCGCCGCCACCGATCGTTTCGGAGCGGCCTGCTTCGCGAAGGATGAATCGGTCGCCGGGCAGCAACGGGAGCGCGTGCGGCAGATAGACGCGGATGTTGCCCTTGCCTCCGGGCGCAATCGCCGGGCCGAGGATGCGGATGCGTACCGCGTGTTCGCCCGCGCCGAGGTAGAGCAGGTGGGCGCCCCGGCGCGACACCTCATGGTCGAGCGAATCGAGGACGCTGAGCGCACCGTCGAATACCGATGTCTGATGCCATTCGCCGTCTCGGACGACGACATCGCCGCGCTTGATCTGGTCGTGACTAATACCGCTCAGGTTCATCGCGGTGCGATGACCTGGGCCGACCTTTGTACGTTCGGCGTGGAGGCTTTGTAGTGCCCGTACTCGAACGTCGCGGCTCGTGGGCAGCACGACCATCGCATCGTCGACACGCACGCGGCCTCCGGTCAGCGTGCCGGTTACGACCGTGCCCGAACCTTTGGCCGAGAACGCGCGGTCTACCCAGAGCCGCGGCGTGCCTCGGTCCTGGGCGTCGGGGGTGGTGGCGAGGAGCTCGTCGAGCGTGGCCTTGAGGTCATCGATTCCTGTGCCATCGAGCGAGTCGACGGGCACCACCGGAGCGCCTTCGAGGAAGGTGCCCTCGACACGTTCCTCGACGTCGAGCAATGCCAGTTCCACCAGGTCTTCGTCTGCGAGGCCGACCTTCGTGAGCGCGACGACGCCCCGATCGACTCCAAGTAGGTCGAGGATGCGGAGGTGCTCTTCGGTCTGGGGCTTCCAACCCTCGTTGGCATCCACGACGAACAGGCAGGCATCGACCGCCCCGACGCCGGCCAACATGTTCTTCAGAAAGCGAATGTGGCCAGGCACGTCGACCAACGACAAGACCTTGCCGCTCGGAAGCTTCGTTGATGCAAAGCCCAGGTCGATGGTGAGCCCACGCTCTTTCTCCTCGGCAAACCGGTCGGGGTCGGTTCCTGTGAGCACACGCACGAGCGTCGACTTGCCGTGATCGACATGGCCCGCAGTCGAGACGACGCTCATTGCGAGAGCGCTGACAGGGCGGCGATTATCGCGGTGTCGTCGGCTGGGTCGACCGAGCGGAGGTCGAGGAACGTCGTGTCCTCCGTGATACGTGCCATGACCGGAAGCGGGGCGTCCCGCAGTTGCTTTCGGCTGTCACCGCTGAGGGCGATGCCGAACGAGGGAATCTCTACGGTCGGAAGTGTTCCACCACCCGGCACGGCCCTTGTCTCGACCACCGTGCCCAGACCTGATTCGGCCACGATCGCTTCGGCGCGCTGCTGTAGTCCGTCGAGGGAAGCAGCAACCATCGCCCAGAAGGGGATCGCGGCGTGATCCCGGTTGAGGTAGGCGATTGCGAGGTCTTGCAACGCTGCCAGAACGAGTCCGCCAGGCCGCAATGCCCGCGCCAGAGGATGCTTCTTGCACGCGTCGACGAGTGCCTTATCTCCGGCGATGATGCCCGCTTGGGGTCCGCCGAGAAGCTTGTCTCCGGAGAAGGCGACGAGTGAGGCTCCGTCGGCCAGGGTTTGTTTGGCGGCGGGTTCGTCTTTGAGCCACGTCGGTGGCCCCTCTGGAAGCCACGGGCACGCGGCATCGAGTAGGCCAGAGCCGATGTCGGCCACGAGGGGCACTCCAAGCGACGAAAGCCCCTTGGTGCTCGGCATTTCGGTGAAGCCGGTGATCTTGTAGTTCGACTGGTGAATCTGCATCAGTAACGCGATGTCGGTCGACGGATCGTCGATCTTGGCGCGAAAGTCGGCAACCCGGGTTCGATTGGTGGTGCCGACCTCTACGAGTTTCGCGCCGCTCTGCTCCATGACCTCGGGAACGCGAAAGCCGCCGCCGATCTCCACGAGCTCGCCACGGGAGACGGCGACACCTCGGTCACGTGCCAACGCCGCAAGGATCAACATCACCGCGGAGGCGCAGTTGTTCACGACCATCGCCGATTCGGCTCCGCAGAGCCGTGCGAAAAGACCCGGAACGGCGCCTTGACGAGAGCCGCGTTCTCCCGTTTCTATGTCGAGTTCGAGATTGCGAAAGCCTGCATCTTGGTGCACACCGTTTGGTGCCCGTCCAAGGTTGGTGTGCAAAAGGGTGCCGGTGGCGTTGACGACCCGGCTGAGCAACGCACGCTGCATTTGATGGGCGTACCTTCGAGCGGAATCGGGATCACCATCGGCGATCGCCTGACGTGCAGCATCGACGAGGAGCGGTTGGGGTATCTCCACGTCAGCAATTTCACGGGCGAGCTTGTCCACCGAGGGCGGGCGTTTTGTGTTCGGCGCCTTCGCTTCGTCACTCACGTCGCTAGCTTACGGCCCGGGCTGGAAGTGTCGACAACATGCTTTAGACCCTTCACCTATGTTCCGTAAATCGATATAGGGAATGCGGGATGTCCCGAATAGTGAAAGTGGAGCCAATGGTGGGGACTGATTGGAATCTGGTCACGGTCGGATGGCCGGACTCGTGTGTTGGGGCGGTCGTACTGGACCGTCAATTTCACATCGTCGCGCTCACAGACTCGTTGGCTCGGCGTAGTGGCTACGACGCCACCGCGCTCATTGGCACCAACGCCCTCGGCCTCGTGCATCCGCGGGACCGAGCGCGTGTTATCGAGTGTCGGGAACGCTTGGATCGAAGCCCGCAAGCCCCGGGTGGTCAAGCACTCATCCGCATGAAGGATCGCTTCGGCTATGAAGGTTTCGGCGTGGAGGTTGCCAACGCCCCGCATGACGATGGTCTGATCATCATGCGCCTCCACGAGATCAGCGCTGAGCTGCGTTCGGCCGAGCTCGCACGCGATCTTGGCCGCGCGGTCCGAGAACTCGGCGGCAGCTTTTCGCTCGGCGGTGTTGCCGACGCGGTGCAAGATCTCACCGATCGACAATTCAACGGCGCCGCGATTTGTGTGACGATCTTCGCTGATGAGGGCAGGCCAATGGTATTTCCGGCGAGAAGCTTCACTGGCGAACTGGTGGTTGCAAACGCACTGGCAGGTCAGCGCGCTCCGGAAGCTGTCGACGAACGACGCACGCAAGTGCGCACCGGAGACGGCCAGCACGGCCAACACGATCCAGCTACGCCTCGACGAGTGGTCTTTCCGATGTTCAATGACCAGGAGAGTTGCCTTGGCTACCTCGAAGTGATTCGTCCGTGGGACACCACCCCAACCAGCCACGAATGGCTGGTGTATGGCTCAGTTGCTGAAGTCATGCACGCTGCCGCAATGCGATACCGCTTGAATTCAGCGCTGCAATGGGCCGCCGATCACGACTCGTTGACCGGGTTGCTCAACCGCCGCGGTTTCGTTGAGGCCACTAAAGACGCGACCAGCGGTGTGGTCTTCGTCGCCGACCTGGACAACTTCTCCTCGATCAACAACGAGCACGGCCACGCAGCTGGAGACGATGCCCTCGCCGCGGCTTCGCGGAGGTTGAAAAAGGCAGCGCCACTAGAAGCCGTGCTTGCCCGTCTTGGCGGCGATGAATTTGTCGGTTGGTTGCCGGGAGCCACGATCAATGACGGAGAGCGCCTGACCCGCGATTGGCTCAAGAGTCTGGAGCGGAGGGTCACCTCACAGGATCACGACTTCGTCGTCCAGGCCTCGATTGGTTTGGTGGTGGTCGCGGCTGGTGAGGTCGTCGAACACGCGATTCGTCGGGCCGACGCGGCGATGTACTTGGCGAAGGCGAAAGGCGGAAATAGCAGTGTTTCTGCCCCCATCTTGGTCCCGCCAGAGATCCCCACGAAACCACTGGCCGGGAATATCTGGGTGCGCTAGGCGTATGGTACGGGTGTGAAGCTCTTCTTGGCCTTCCTCGTTTTTCCAGTCGTCGAGATCTTTCTGATCACGCAAGTCGCGAGTCAGATCGATTGGATCCCGACCATCATCCTGGTGATCAGCGTGAGCCTCTTTGGCGCGTATCTCGTCAAACGTGAAGGACTCGGCGTTATTCAACGAATTCGCAATGGCTTTGGCGAGCTTCGGGTGCCCACGCAAGAACTCGCCGACGGCGCGATGATCTTCTTTGCTTCAGCGCTCTTACTCACACCCGGTTTCTTGACCGACTTCATCGGCCTAGCGCTATTGATCCCACCAATCCGAGCGATCATGCGACCCCCGGTCATGAACTTCTTCTCCAAACGCCTTGAGGTGAAAGCGCAAGGGTTCGGCGTCCCGCCAGGAGCGACCCAGGGATTCGACAGCGCCGGTAGCCCGTTTGGTGGCGCTGGTGGCCCTTTTGGTGCTGGCTTCGGGACTCGACCCGGAGGACGCGGCCCGATTTACGACGTGGACGGCCAACGAACAGCTGCCGACGCGGACATCACCGACATCACGCCCGAGCCTCCAGAACTGCCTGAAACCGAGCGGTAGTTCTCGTCAGCTTGCGGTTGCTGTTTCGTCATCGGCTTCGGCTGCGTCCATAGCTGCGAGGTTGTCCAGCGCCTGGTCGATGATGCGCGTCGAGCAGCCCGACATATCGATCGGTGGAATCAACTCGGTGCGGATCTGATGCGCGATAGCTCGGAGTTCATCTGCCGCAGCCCCGCCTCCCAAGACGGCAGGGGTGCCGTCGTCGGCACCGTCGACCACCGACCGGTCGAGCGGAATCTGGCCCACGAGCGGAGCCTCGATCTGCGCTGCCAGGGCTTCGCCGCCCCCGGTGCCGAACACCTCGTGGGTCTTGCCGTCATCGTCGACGAACGCGCTCATGTTCTCGATCACGCCAGCGACCCGTAGGTAGTTGTTGCGCCCCATGTTCGCGACTCGCACCGCCACCGACTGGGCGAGTGTCGATGGTGTCGTGACCACCAACATCTCCGCGTGGGGGAGCATCTTGGCCAGGCCCATTTGCACGTCACCGGTTCCCGGTGGCATATCGATCAGGAGGTAGTCCAGCTTGCCCCATTCGACATCCTGGAGGAAGTGCTGCACAGCGCGGTTCAGCATCAGGCCACGCCACATAAGCGCAGTGTCCTCGGAGTCGACGAGGAATCCCATGGACACCACTTCCAACTCGCCAGCACCCATCGAGATCGTGTTCGGCGTGATCTTTCCGGAATCGACCGAACCTTCAAGTCGACCGTCGACGCCGAGTAGCCGAGGTATCGAATACCCCCAGATGTCTGCATCGAGGACACCGACTCGGAGTCCTTGGATAGCGAGCGCAGCTGCCAGGTTTGCGGTGACTGAGCTCTTCCCGACGCCACCCTTGCCGCTTGCGATTAGCACGCAGCGGGCGGTGGAAGGGACTGCGGTATCGGGAGCGTTCTGGCTCACATTGAAGCGAGCCACCTTCATGACTTCGGACTTCTCTTCCTGGCTGAGTTCGGTCCAGTTGATCTTGACCCGCTCGACACCGGGAAGGCTCAAGAGGCGTGCCCGGATGTCCTTTTGGATCTGCGCCCGCAGCGGACACCCGGAGGTGGTGAGTGCGATCGTGAGTCGAGCGATGCCCTCATCGTCGACCTCGGCTTTCTTCGCCATACCAAGCTCGACAATGTTCGAACCGAGCTCTGGATCGATCACCCCGCGCAGAACCCCAAAGAGCTCTTCGGAGGTAGGGCGCTCGCTCATAATTCAATCCTACGGAAGGTTCGACTCGACTTTGAGCCAAAACAGGCCGATACAATGTTTATACCGCTTGATTTGAGCCGCACCGGCCGTTACCAAGGCTGTGCATGCCGAAAGGATGCTCGTAATGATCACTTTGACCGACACCGCAACAACCAAGGTCGCTGAACTCATCACCGCCGAAGGCGAAGAGGGTCTCGCGCTTCGCGTCGCCGTACGCCCCGGTGGCTGCTCGGGATTCAGCTACGAGATGTTCTTCGATTCCGAGGTCGCAGACGACGACAAGGTCGAAACCTACGGCGACGACGTCCGCCTCGTAGTCGACGAAGCCAGCGCCGGCATGTTGATCGGCGCAACGCTCGACTACACCGAATCGATCCAAGAGACCGGGTTCAAGATCAACAACCCCAACGCCCAGCGCACCTGCGGCTGCGGCAGCTCCTTCAGCTAAAGGCTTACCCGCCATGCGGCTCCGCCGCTGATTATGGCGGGACGCGTTTAGCTCGCTTATTCGCCGCAAGGCGAAATCCGGCCCTAGCGGGCCTCGATTCGCGCTGCGGTTGGCCGGAGGCCGCGTCAGCTCGCACCGCAGATGATTTCTGATCGCTCGCACCGCAACCCGCAGAGCCCTGGGCATTTCAGTAGCACAGGGTCTGACCACTAAGAGTTTGAACTATTGGTTAGTTCGAAGCAGCGAAGCCGGTTCGAACGGGGTCGGCCTCTGGCTAGCAGCTGAGCATCGAGAGCCGTCAGGCTCGGATTGCGATCGCTGGAGGGCGAAGCCCGGAAAAACAGAGATCAGATGAGGTCTAGAAGTTCCGCGGCTTCGTCTGAGTCCCAGGCGAAATGCTTGCCGCCGACGATGGTGCCGTTTTCGTCCATGACGTACAGCGACGGCTCGAACGCCCACTCCCACGCTTCGAGTAGCGGTGCGAGTGCGGGGAAGTCACCGGCTTCTTGATCCCTGCTGAAGTTGGCGAACACTTCCTGGTGGATGATGTCGATGTCATCGCGGTCCTCACCATGTTCAATCAGGAACTCGAGCGACGGCCCACACACGTCGGTCTGGCAGAACTCCGGCGTTGCGATCAGCAGTGCGGTTGGTCGACCGTTCGAGAGGGCTTCTGTGAGCGTGATCTCGTGGAAGGGGCTCGGCCCACCGGGGCGAGTACTGATGGGGTCGACGCCGCGAGGGTCGTCGAAGGTGGGGGTATCGAAGGCGGGGAGCTGTTCTCCGACTTGGAACACGCCGGTATCCTCCCGTTCGACGACGAGGAACTCGAGATCAAACTCGCTGAACTCGGTGCGTGCCAAGTAGCTACCCGCCTCAGGCGGTTCAAACTCGAGCGGATAGAACGGAGTGAATTGCCCGACTCCGCGTATGCCGACCGTCTGGGTGGTGATGGTCTGGCCGTTTCGGATTACTTCAATGTCGATCGATCCCGGCGCGGCTGGTGCTCGCATAGGTAGTTGATCTTGAGCAACGACGGTGAATGGGAACCGTTGAGTGCCATGACCCGTTACTGCGATTGCAGGGGCACGGAAGCCATCAGGAAACTGGGGCGCTATCCGGTCGGGAGTCGCAGACGGGTCGCTACCGCAGGCTGCCAACAGACCTGTTGCGCCCGCGCCGATCAAGAACGTCCGACGATCAATACCTCTCCACATCCGACCCACGGTATCCATGGATTCGCGACGCCCAGATTTCCAACTCGCGAGAATTACGAAAGATGGGTGGGGGTGTGCGTCGACGCGCGCTATTTGTGTCGTGGCCTTTCTCACCTAGTGTTTTTGAATGGCTTTGTCGAAGTTCCAAAAGAGGGTTGCGGTTATCGTGGCCTGTCTCGTTATTGCGAGCTTGGCCACCCGCCTCGTAGTCGAGCTCGGATTGGCGAGTACACCAAGCCAGAAGCTGCTCATTTGGGGCACCACCGTTTTCGACAAGATGTTCGAGGCGGTCTCTGCCCAGACCGAGGAATTCCAGACCGAAGGCCAGCTGCTGGTCGTTGCGGCGCTGGTGTCTGCGGTCGTAAAGGCTCTTGAAAGCGGGTCCGACGCCAAGCCGTTTTGGGTAGCGGTACGACGAGTGTTCGCGATCTTCGTTGCGTCGGCTGTCACCATTGGATTTCTCTTGGCATTTATGGGCAGCTGGATCTTGCTGCTGGGCCTCGCCGTGGGTGAAGACCTGATCGTCAGATCCATCGTTATCAAGACGGTGTTGTCGTGGTCGTTGACGATCCCGGCCTGGATCGGGGCGCGCCGAGTACTAGGCGTATTCACCACCAAGGGTCCAAAACTGCCAGAGCACTACCCGGGATCGGCCGCGGAGATAGCAAATCGAAGCGTCGCAGTACTCCCAGGTGTGGGTGACGACCCACGATGAAACCCTGCGAGACGCGCTCAGCCCGAAGGGACAAAATCGCGGCGGAGCCGCTGCCCCGTAGGGATCACAGCACGGCGATCGCTTCGATCTCCACTAGGCCGCCCAATGGCAGATCCTGTACCGCGAAGGCTGCTCGTGCTGGGCGGTGATCGCCGAAGCTCTCGGTGTAGGCGGTGTTCATCGCTGCGTAGTCGTCGATGCTGTCGAGCAACACGGTGGTCTTCACGATGTTGCTGAGCGTGCCGCCTTCGGCTTCCACCAGGGCGGCAAGGTTGGCGACCGCCTGGCGGACCTGCGCGTCAAGGCCGTCGACGAGGGCCCCGTCGACAAGCCCGAGCTGACCGGAGATATAGAGCGTGTCTCCGGCTCGGATGGCTGGTGTGTATGGACCTACTGGCTTCGACATGTGCGTGAGCGTAGTCGCTAGGCTGGCGCTCATGGTTGGAGGAATCATCATCGCCGTCGCCCTGCTACTCGTCTTTCCGGTGGCGATCATCCTGAGCGGCGGCGTCATGACGGCGATGCTCAGCACGATGTTGAATGGTTCTCTGGGCAGTAAGCGCCCCAGCACCGAGGCGGTTGAGCTATCCGACGCCAGCTCCCACCACTGAGCACTGCTACAGCGGCTCGCAGGTGATGGTCACCCGCAGCTCCTCCGAAGTCGGCTCGACCAGCCACAGCTGAGCGCCCGCGACGCGGACCTCCAAGTCCTCTGACGCCATCGAGGGTTTGCGCCATTCGACTTCTATTCGTGTCGGGTTGCTCAGCGTCGTGTCGCCCCACGCCTCTTCGGCCAACGCGAGGTACGCAGCGTTGTTGACGTGTCCGAACGCATCCATATCTGTCGCGCGAAAACGCCATTGATGAGAAGTGCTATCCGCCGGAGCGTCGACCGAGTGTCGCAATTTCGCGTCGATGCGCCGGCCCTGCGTCGCTTCGAGGTAGTTGTCTGCGAAGCCTTCGGCCCAGCTCGATGGGCGCCCGGTCGTGGGGTCGACATGAATCCAGACCGCAGTGGCTTCGATATGGCCGCCTTGGTCGCCCGCGAGCCGGGTGCTTCGCTCGGCCCATCGCCGTCCCGCTCCTGAACACCACGTGCTGAGCTCCAACAGCTCTCGGGCCAGAGGGGCTTGGTGGATTTCGAACATCGTCCGTCGAGCGACCCAGGCCAGCCCGAACTCCGCGAGGCCGGCATCGTCGGTGTCATCGTTGCCGCAGTCTTGGAGGAATCGTGCGATCGCATCGCATTCCATGCGACCCTTGGCGGAGGCGTCGTCGATCGACACGCGACGGGTGCTGCGATAGATGCGTCCCGTCGGCGGAAGATCAACAATGCACGAGGCGCCGTGGGCGGTGATGGCGCTCGCAGGGGCCGATTCGGGAGAGGTCACGAGCACGAAATGTAGGCCAAATACAGCAAAAGTGTGATGGTGACGCGTCCGAAACGTTCACGGAACTCAGTTGGTTCTTACCCGAATGGGGAATCAAGGAGGCCAAAATAGGGGTTCATCATCTCTACCCGCCCGAACTCTTTCTTGGATCGAACGATGAACGCAGAAAAGACAAAGCGAATCACTCGCCGCAGCGCAATTGCCGGTGGCCTCGTACTCACCGCCGCCGCGTGCTCAAGTGGTAGCGACACCATCAACATCTCTGATGGCGGCCTTGCGGCTCCTGCCCCCCAGGGCGACGCTCCAGCCCCGGACAGCGAAGCCGTCGACTTCAACTACGTCACATTCGAAGGCGACGAGGTCGTCTTCTCCAATTTTTCCGACCAACCGGTCGTGCTCAACTTCTTCGCCTCCTGGTGCCCAACGTGCATCGCCGAGCTCCCCGATTTCCAAACGGTGAGCCAGAACCTCGAAGGCGAAGTGCAGTTTCTCGGCTTGGCAACCCAGGACCGTGCAGAAGCGTCCGACGAGCTAATCGAGAACACCGGCGTGCAATTTCCTGTCGGGCGTGACCCCGACGGCTCGATTTTCAACATATTTCAGGGTCTTGGCATGCCAACGACCGTCTTTATTAACGCCGACGGCACTGTTGCCGATGTGCACACTGGCGTCCTAAACGTCGAGTCCTTGACAGAGGCCATCAACGAAGAGCTGTTGTAATCGGCGGTTCAACTCGAAGAGGAGACGAGTTAGTTCATGTTCTTTAACGCATTCGCATTCGGCATCGGCATGGTGGCCCTGATCAACCCATGCGGGTTCGGTCTGTTGCCTGCGTACCTCGGTGTCTTCCTGGGGCAAGAGGAAAACTCGTCAAGCAAGTGGATCTCGCTCAATCGAGCGCAGGGTGTTGGCCTAGCGATGACGCTGGGCATGCTCGTCGTGTTCGGCTTCTTCGGGTTGATCCTCGGTGGTCTCCAATCTGCAATCGCCACTCGCCTTCCGTACTTCAACATGGCACTCGGCGTGGGTTTGATCGTGCTCGGCATCGCAATGATCCGCGGCTATCAGCTCACCCTCAAGATTCCGAAGTTACAAAAGGGCGGTAGCTCTGGCTCGTTCGCTTCGATGTTCCTCTTCGGTATGTCCTATGCGACCGCATCGCTTACCTGCACCCTCGGCCTCTTTATCACCGCGATCAACTCGGCCAACTTCGCCGCCGGCCCTGGTGGCGGCGGCTTCACCTCCAGCCTCGGTTCGCTACTGAGCTACGGTCTCGGCATGGGTCTGCTCGCCACGATGCTCACCCTGTTCCTCGCGCTCGGCAAGTCGAGCCTCGTCGGTAAGTTCCGCTCGATCCTCCCCAAGATCAACTTCATCTCTGGCGTCCTGCTCTTGATCGTCGGCCCGTACTCGATTGGCTACGGCATCTGGGAGCTACAGGTACTCAACGAGTGGCCCTTCGGTGAAGGCGTCTGGCCGATCCTCCAAACCATCAACGGTGGCGTCGCCGGCATTCAAAGCGACGTCTCGGGCTGGTTCAGCAACGAGGTCGCTCTCTTCGGTCGCTCGATGCGCCGCACCGATTGGCTCGGATGGCCATTCATCATCGTCAACGCCATCATCATCGTCGGCGGGTTCGTCGCTCGCCGCCGCATTACGGCAGCGAAGCCAACCGAAGATCCAACCCTTGGTGGCGCAACCGCCTAACCAACGGTCCCGCTACGAGTCGTCGGAATCACTCGCTACAGCCTGAAAGACTGCCGTGCGATAGAACGCCAATTCGGCCAACGACTCGCGAATGTCGTCGAGGGCGCGATGGCCAGCTGCCTTCTTGGGGGCCTTGTTCAGGACCTCGGGGTACCAACGTCGGGTGAGTTCCTTGATGGTCGATACGTCGACAGATCGGTAGTGGAGGAACTCTTCGATCTCGGGGGTGTGCACAGCCAAGAATCGGCGATCGGTGCCGATCGAGTTGCCGCACAGCGGCACGGTTCGTTCTTCAGTGATGTGCTCTTTCAGGAAGGCCATCGTCTGCCCGACCGCATCCTCGAGGCTGATGGTCGATTCCTCGATCTGTGTGAGCAAACCTGATTTCGTGTGCATGTCGCGCACGAAATCATCCATCGTCTCCATCGCTTCGGGAGGTTGATGGATCACGAGATCCGGACCTTCAGCGATGACGTTGAGTTCATCGTCGGTCAGGAGCGTCGCGATCTCGACGATGACGTGTCGAGCTGGGTCGAGCCCAGTCATTTCGAGATCCATCCAAGCGAGCATCCGGACACGTTAGGCCACCACTGAATCGAATAGGGTTACCGGGTGATCGATATTCCACTACGCAGACTCGACCCAGACCTCGCCATTCCGGCGTACGCAACCGCTGGAGACGCCGGCGCGGACCTCGTTGCTGCAGAGGCAATAACCCTCCAGCCCAACGGCGGCCGAGCGCTGGTTCCCACCGGTGCCGCCATCGCGATCCCTGCCGGATACGCCGGCTTTGTGCAGCCCCGATCGGGATTGGCGCTCCGCCATGGAGTCACGTGTTTGAACACCCCCGGGCTCATCGACTCGGGCTACCGCGGGGAGCTAAAGGTGCTGCTCGTCAACACCGACCTCAGCGAGGCCTTTGAGATCGCTCGAGGAGACCGCATCGCTCAGTTGGTAATTCAACGGGTTGAGCACGCCAACTTCGTCGAGGTGGATGAGCTTCCGGATTCAGATCGAGGAGAAGGTGGCTTCGGTTCGACCGGGGTCGCAAGCCAGTAGGGCGAAACCCTTACAACAGCTTCAAGAAC
>CAZLWE010000039.1:0-30945 GCA_964562985.1 uncultured Acidimicrobiales bacterium | reverse complement strand
TTTGGCCTTCGCGAAGCTTGAAGCTCGCGATGCTCTTCTTGGCCTTGGTCGTGGCTGGCCTTTGTCCGGTGATGGTGGACAGATCCACCAATGCGCCTTCCATAACCTTCTTGTTGAGAGCCGCCTCACCAATGCCCATGTTGACCGAGATCTTTTCGAGCTTCGGCACCATCATGATGTTGGGCAGTTCGAGGTCATCCTTCAGCTGGGCTTGGATTTCCCCGTAGTACTGCTGCTTGAGGGTCGGCCCGGTAATTGTTGCTGCCATTACAGTTCCGCTCCCGTGCGCTTGCAGATGCGCACCTTGGTGCCATCTTCGAGAATCTTGTAACCAACGCGTGTTGGCTTGCCATCTTTCGGGCTCAACACGGCAACGTTGCTGACGTTCATTGGCATATCGATGTCGATGATGCCGCCAGGGTTACCTTCGCCGAGCGGACGCTGATGCTTCTTCATCAGGTTGACGCCTTCGACGATGACCGTGCCCTTCTGTGGGAACGCAAACATGACCTCACCGGTCTTGCCCTTGTCCTTACCCGAGAGCACCTGAACTTTGTCGCCTTTTTGGATCTTCATTTAGAGAACCTCCGGTGCCAGCGACACGATACGCATGAACTTCTTGTCACGAAGCTCACGCCCAACCGGGCCAAAGATACGGGTTCCGCGTGGCTGGCTCTGCTCGTTGATGAGCACAGCAGCGTTCTCGTCGAAGCGGATGTAGCTTCCGTCCGGACGACGAATCTCTTTCTTGACTCGGACGACGACGCACTTGACGACTTCGCCCTTCTTGACGGCGGCGCCAGGGTTGGCGTCCTTTACCGTTGCGACGATGACGTCGCCGATGCTCGCATAGCGACGGCGGGTACCGCCGAGCACCTTGATGCAGAGAACCTCGCGAGCGCCGGAATTGTCGGCGACCTTGAGGCGGGACTCTTGTTGAATCATTTAGCGAGCCCTCTCGATCACTTCGACCAGACGCCAACGCTTGCGCTTTGACATCGGGCGGGTTTCTTGGATTCGAACACGATCACCAACGTTTGCATCGTTGGTCTCGTCGTGAGCAAACAGCTTGTTCGAGCGCTGCACGGTCTTGGCGTAGCGACGGTGACGCACCCGGTCGATGGCTTCGACAACGATGGTCTTGTCCATCGACGTCGACACGACCATGCCCTCACGTACTTTGCGTGGGTTCTCTCGGCCAACCGGTTCGCTCGATTCGGCGGGTGCGGCTGCGGCAGGCGCAGTCTCGACTGGTGCCTCTGCGGTTTCGGTCTCTGCTTCTACATCGCTCATGAGGCGACCTCAACTTCTGCTTCGTCTGCTTCTTGTTCTTCGGCAGCCGCGATCTGACGTGCTCGAATCTCGGTGAGTACTCGAGCCTTCTCCTTGCGGACTTGGCCAAGGCGCTTGACGTTCGACAGTTGGCCGGTTGCGTTCTGGAAACGCAGGTTGAACAACTCGTCGGAAACCTCTTCGCCGTATGCCTCGAGATCGCCGTAGGTCATCTCGGTCAGCTTCTTCTTCTTTGCCATTAGAAGCCCTCCTCGCGCTTAACGAACTTTGCCTTGATCGGCAGCTTCTGAATCGCACGCTCGATGGCCTGCCGAGCGACATCTTCGTCGTGGAAGCTGAGTTCGAACAGGATCTTCCCAGGGCGCACGACGGCGACCCAGCGTTCCGGGTTGCCCTTGCCAGAACCCATACGGGTCTCGGCCGGCTTCTCGGTAACAGGCTTGTCTGGGAACACATTGATCCAGACCTTGCCGCCACGCTTGATGTGACGGGTCATGGCAATACGTGCGGCCTCGATCTGGCGAGCGGTAATCCAGCCAGGTTCGAGGGCTTGCAATCCGAAGTCGCCAAAGGTGACCTCGGTGCCGCCCTTTGCGTTTCCACGCATCCGGCCACGGTGATGTTTACGGTGTGCAACCTTGCGGGGCATCAACATTGTGGGTACCTACTCTCTAGTCCGCATCGCCAGGACGGAAGTTCAGGGCTTCGTCCTTTGTGCGGGTAGATGCGTCGATCTCTTCTTCTGCGGCCAGGAGCTTCTCGAACTCGGGATCTGCTTCGGGCACGAGCGGCTTCAACTCTTCGGTCTCACCTTCGGCGCCTTCGGCAGCCTTACGAGGTGCAGCCGAGCTCGAAACAACTTGGCGTGGACGGTTCTGACCGGAGGTCTCACCAACAGCCATCGCAGCTTCTCGTTCGATCTTGGTCTGCGCTTCGCTCTTGTATGGAAGTCGCTCACCGGTGTAGATCCAGACCTTCACACCGATGCGACCAGCGGCCGTGTGTGCCTCGCGGAAGCCGTAGTCGATCTCCGCGCGAAGCGTGTGAAGTGGAACCTGACCTTCGCGGTACCACTCGCGGCGGGCCATTTCTGAGCCGCCAAGACGACCTGAGCACTGCACGCGGATACCGAGAGCGCCAGCCTTCTGTGCGTTCTGGACGGCACGCTTCATCGCACGACGGAACGCGACACGGCCTTGCAGCTGGTCGGCCACACCTTGTGCGATCAAGGCAGCGTCGAGTTCAGGGTTCTTGATCTCCTGAATGTTGAGCTGCACTTTGTTGTTGCCGGTGATCTTTGCCAGACCCTGGCGAAGGCGGTCGGCTTCGGCGCCTTTGCGGCCGATGACGATCCCGGGACGAGCGGTGTGCACGTCGACGCGGAGGCTGTCTCGGCTTGACTTGCGCTCGATCTCGATGCGGCTGATGGCCGCATGTGGGAGGTCCTTCATGATGAAGGTGCGAATCTCGCTGTCTTCGATGATGAAGTTCGCGTAGTCCTCGCGGCTAGCGAACCAGCGGCTCTTCCAATCGGTGGTGACACCGAGGCGGAAGCCGTAGGGGTTGATCTTTTGACCCATGAGTTACTCTTCCTCGTCCGTGTCGGAGGCTTTGGCTTTGGTGCCTGCTTCGATGAAGCCAGCAGACTCAGCGGCTGCGGCGTCGGCGAACCAGATCTCGGCGACGGTTTTTTCGTACCAGCGGCCGTCGGGTTGGTGGAACTTTCCAGAATCGGCGTTGCCCTTGACCGGGAAACCTTCAGGCATGGAGTCGTCCTCCAAGGCCACGTGGCTTCCGTCGCCATATGGGTGGTCGCCCTCCGCTGGGTTCCCGAGCGTTCCCTCCGCTGCGGTGACCTCTTCGTCTGCGCTTTCCTCTGTCGGAGCCTCTCCGTCTTCACCCTTGGAGGCGGCGACACGAGCGGCGCGGTCGGAGCGGTTCGACGTACCAGCGCTACTACGCTCGAGTCGGTTGCGGCGGACTTCAAGCTTGTCGTCGTCCATGCGGCTCACGATGATCGTGATGTGACAGGTGCGCTTACGGATGCGGGTTGCGCGTCCACGGGCACGAGGGCGCCAGCGCTTGAGGGTGGGACCCTCGTCTGCGTAGCACGCAGAAACGAACAGCTCCTCCGCATCTTGGAGGTCGTTGTGCTCCGCATTGGAAACAGCGGAGCTAAGCAACTTGCCAATCTCATGGCTGATGCCGCGCTCGGCGAGTTCCAAGTAGTCGGCAGCGTCACCGACGTGCATGCCTCGGATCTCGTTGAGGATCTCGCGGGCCTTGTAGGCCGAGGCACGAACGTGCTTGACCGATGCCCGGGTACCGGGACGCTCGTTGGTCTTGAGACCGGTCATCGACGACCACCTCGTTCTTGGCCGGCGTGGAACTTGAAGGTTCGCGTCGGAGCAAACTCGCCCAGCTTGTGGCCAACCATTGCTTCGGTGACATACACGGGCACGTGCTTACGTCCGTCGTGCACCGCCAACGTGTGACCGAGCATGTCGGGGATGATGGTCGAACGGCGAGACCAAGTCTTGATGACCTGCTTTTCGTTCTTCTCGTTGAGGGCATCGACCTTCTTGAGCAGATGCTCGTCGACGAAGGGGCCCTTCTTTAGGCTGCGTGGCATGTTCTCTTACCCTCCTACCGTCGCGATCCGCGCTTGCGGCGACGGCGAATGATCATCTGATCGGACGGCAACTTATCTTTGCGGGTCCGCATCTCTGGCTTACCCCATGGTGATACCGGGTGGCGGCCACCAGAGGTCTTGCCCTCGCCACCACCGTGTGGGTGGTCGACTGGGTTCATAGCTACACCGCGGGTTTGTGGGCGCTTGCCCTTCCAGCGGTTACGTCCGGCCTTACCGATCTTGATGAGCTCGTGCTCGGCGTTGCCGACGACACCAACGGTCGCACGACAATCGATTGGAACACGACGCATCTCGGTACTGGGCAGACGAAGAATTGCGTGTGGGCCATCCTTTGCGACCAACTGCACGCTCGACCCGGCTGAACGACTGATCTTGCCGCCGCCTCCTGGCTGCAGCTCGACGTTGTGGACGGTTGTACCGACGGGGATGTATCGCAGTGGCAACGCATTGCCAGCCTTGATCTCTGAGCCTTGACCGTTCTGCAGCGTCTCACCGACTTGCACTCCCTCGGGAGCGAGTACGTACTGCTTCTCGCCGTCGTGGAAGTGCAGCAACAGAATGCGACAGCTTCGGTTCGGGTCGTATTCGACCGCAGCGACCTTGGCGGGCACCCCGTCCTTGTTCCGCTTGAAGTCGATGATGCGATATTGCTTCTTATGACCGCCACCTCGATGACGGCTCGTCTTGCGACCGTAATTGTTGCGTCCACCGGTGCGAGACTTGCTGTCGAGCAGAGACTTCTCCGGGGTTGTCTTCGTGATCTCAGAGAAATCCGATGACGTTTGGAAACGACGTCCCGGGCTTGTGGGCTTGCGCTTACGAAGAGCCATGACTTATACCTCGAACAGGTCGATCTCGTCGCCATCGGCGAGCGTGACCATCGCTCGCTTGGCACCGCTGCGCACGGACATCGTGCCGGACCGACGGTCTCGGACACGCTTACCCTTGCGGTTCAGGGTGTTCACCTTGAGCACCGTGACCTCAAAGAGGGTCTCGACGGCTCGCTTGATCTCGGGCTTGGTGGCGTCGGGAGCAACGTTGAACGTGTACACGTTCTCCTCAAGAAGGCTGTAGCTCTTCTCGGACACCACTGGCTCGAGCAGTACATCACGAAGGTCAGCTGCCATTACTCTTCCTCTTCCTCGGTCTCTGCGTCCTGCGCCTCATCGGCGCTCGCCTCTGCTGGAGCAGGTGTGGGAGCGGCCTTTGCCTTCTTGGGCTTGGGGGCGTCAGCAACCGGCAAAGTGGCCTTGCTGAAGACCACCGAGTCGGCGACCAAGACGTCGTAGGCGTTAAGTTCACCCGCGGGCAATACGTGCACGTTGGGGATGTTTCGGAAGCTCAACGCAGCGTTGACGTCCTCTTCGCCGAGCACGACGAGGATACGGCCCTCATCGCTCAAACCAAGGGCGTTGATTGCAGCGATGGCATCGGCGGTCTTCGGTGCGTCGAATTCGAAGTAGTCGACGACGACAACCTTGCCGTCAGCCGCGCGATCGGACAGTGCCGAACGAAGCGCGAGCTTGATCATCTTCTTGGGCGTCTTTTGGCTGTAGTCACGCGGCTTCGGGCCGTGTGCGACACCACCACCACGCCACTGTGGTGCTCGGATCGAACCTTGGCGGGCACGGCCAGTGCCCTTCTGACGCCATGGCTTTGCACCGCCACCGCGGCGCTCGGCACGGGTCTTTGTCGAGTGCGTACCAGCACGGCGAGCAGCGAGCTGCGCCGTGACCACTTGGTGCATGACCGGGATGTTTGGCTCGATGCCAAAGATGTGATCATCGAGGTCAGCGTTGCCCGCGGACTTACCGGCGATGCTCTTTATAGCGACTGATGCCATCAGCTAGCCTCCGACTTCTTTGCGGCGTTGCGGAGCAGAATCGTGCCGCCCTTCGGGCCGGGCACGTTGCCCTTCACCAAGACCAAGTTCTCTTCGGCGTTGGCTTCGACGACGGTCAGGTTCTGCGTGGTGACCTTTTGGCCGCCACTACGTCCTGCCATCTTCTTGCCCTTGAAGATCCGACCTGGCGTTGCGCACTGGCCGACCGATCCCGGCATGCGGTGCACGCGGTGGGCACCGTGGCTGGCTCGCTGGCCGGCGAAGTTGTGTCGCTTCATAACGCCGGTGAAGCCTTGACCTTTGCTGACGCCGGTGGCGTCGACGACGTCACCTTCAACCAACACGTCAGCGCCAATCTCCTGGCCGACGGTGAACTCGCTGACGTCGTCCAGACGCAACTCGACCAGTTTCCGGCCCGGTTCGACGCCAGCCTTGTCGTACGTGCCCTTCAAGGGCTTCGTGACGCGGTGTTCTTTCTGGCTGCCGATGGCGACTTGGAGGGCAGAGTAACCGTCGGTCTCGGGGTGCTTGATCTGCACCACTCGGACCGGAGTCACCTTGAGCACGGTCACGGGGACGACCTTGTCGTCACGCCAGACCTGTGTCATTCCCAGTTTTTCTCCAACGATGGCTTTGTTGGCCATGGCTCTCGTTCCTTGTGGAAGTTCGTTCTTGGGGACAAGCCGCTCACGCAGCCCGCTCACGCGAACGCTCCGCATGGGCGTGGCCCAGCGGAGCGAGTTTTCGGTTTTGCTCGCCGGTTCCCGGAGGCCTGGCGAGACGTCGATTGTGTTCTGATTAGCTCAGATGTCCGGCTGTTCACTTGACGTAAACGTCGAACGCACAGCCAGCTACCCTAGCTAGGCCCTGCACGGACTCCAACTCAACGCCGAACAAATTGTCATTGGCCACAAGCCGATCCTTCCCCGTTGGGGGCTCGATAGCTCTCGAAGCCCACCAGATGTAGGTGCAACAACCAGTGGCACTCATGGAGCATCGCGCCTAACGTATTTGCTAGTGGCACTTACGGCGGAGGTAGGCCAGCCTGATGCATTCTCCTGAACGACGGAATCAACACTTGCGGGCAACAGCGAGGCGGGCGCGGGCGAGGGCCATCCAGTCCCAGCTTCGGACAGCCAGGCTCGAGCAGATCAACCTGAAACTCTCGGTCCTGCTCGAAAGCGTCAAGGGAAAGGAACCCGTTGGGCAGCGGCCCGAGCCCTCAATACGCCTCCAACCTGAGGCGTCGAGAGCACCGAGTCAGGGCGTACTCACCAATTGAGCGGTGAGGGTCCTAGCGGACTCGCGACCAGTGAACAATTCGGACGCTCTCCGTTTTGCCACGTGCTCACTCTATGCGCGACCATTACGCGAGCACAGCGATAGAAATCGCGGGAGAGTCAGAGCGATGAGCGTCCAAGAACTAATTTCATCTCTTATCGGGGATGACCCTCCGATACGAGTGACGGCATACGACGGAACCGACATGGGTCCAGCCGATGCCGCTACCCATATCGAAATCTTGTCCAAGGATGCGATTCAGCGAATCATCGCGGCCCGTGGTCAGGAGATCGGATTCTCACGGGCGATTATCGCCGGCGAGATGGAGATCCACGGAGACATCTTCGGAGTGTTCGACGTCAATGGCCTCGTTGCTAAGCCGTCACTCGACATGTCGATGATCAAGTCCGCCGCGAAACTGATCGGCGTCGAGAACGTTCGAGACCTTCGCGACCTGTCGCGACTACCGCTCCCGCCTGAAGAGATCGCTCTCAAGGGTCGATTGCACTCCCGAGCTCGGGATGCTGAGGCGATCTCAAGCCACTATGACGTTTCGAACGACTTCTATGACCTGGTGCTCGGATCAGCGATGACGTACAGCTGCGCGGTCTTTGAAACCGACTCCGACGACCTCGCCACCGCGCAAGCCAACAAGCATGACCTCGTGTGCCGCAAGCTCAATTTGCAACCAGGGATGCGCCTGCTCGACATCGGTTGTGGCTGGGGATCGATGGCTATGCACGCCGCGAAGCATTACGGGGTGCACGCGGTCGGTGTGACCATTTCTCTCGAACAGGCCGAGCGAGCTCGTAAACGAGTGATTGACGCAGGATTGGCCGATCAGGTCGAAATTCGGATCCAGGACTATCGCGACGTTCCGGACGGGCCGTTCGACGCCATCAGCTCGATCGGCATGTCTGAACACGTCGGCGGTCCGGCTGAGCAGCGTCGCTACTTCTCGCAAGCACGCAGGTTGCTCACCCCAAACGGACGTTTTCTCAACCATGCGATCAGTCGAGCTGCGAACTTCGATGGACTCGGCGACAAGGGATTCATCCAACGCTACGTGTTCCCCGACGGCGAACTTCACGAGATTGGCGCCACCATCAGCGCAATGCAGGAGTCCGGCTTCGAGTCGCGCCATATGGAATCGTTCCGCCTCCACTACGCCAAGACGCTTCGCCAATGGGTCACGAACCTGGAGCAGAACTGGGAAACGGCTGTTGCCGAGGTTGGCAGGGGCCGGGCAATGGTCTGGCGGTTGTACATGGCTGGCTCTGCGGTGGCCTTCGAGCGCAACGAGATCCAGCTGCATCAGGTGCTCAACGTTCGAGATACCGCCGAGAACTCGTCCATCCCATTGCTCAACGACTGGCCGCAGCGAGCCCAGCATTAGTCGGGGCCTCCGCTACAGCGACGTACGACGCAGAATCTCTAGTTCGGTTCGCGTCGGGAAGTCCACGACACGCCATCGCGCGGGGACGTGATCGGTCCGCTCCATGAGATGTCCGCACACTTCAAGCGCGTAATCCCAAGGAACCAAGAACGGCTCCTCGCCATCCTCATAGAAGGCCAGACGCTCCGCCTCGGGAAGCAGGCTCTCCTGTCCACGGGTCCAGGTGCAATACGACGAGAGCGCGCCGTCGGGTTGTTCGATCAGGACGTAGCGAGCGGCGAATACCGACTCACCGAGCAGTGGCTCGAGCAAGCGATTCTGTGTCTCGTACGCCGCGGCGAGATCGTAGGTGACGAGTCGCGACCAATCTCGGTAGGCGCGATGGCTGGGATCGAGGCGCAACGGTCGCCAGTTGTCGGTGTATCCGACCACGGGCAACAAGCTGACGCGATTTGCTGCGCCGACATGTCGTAACGCCTGTTCAGCCGCGACGGCAATCGCCTCATCATCATCGATCGACATCACCGCACAGCTCGGTCGAGTTGGGTGAAACACCACGCGTTCTTCGTCGAAGGGCAAAAAGTCGAGTTGCCCTGGGAGAAAGGCTCGGGCGCCGTCGTAGTCATCGATCCCCTTGGGGGCAAAGATCCGGCCGTCTACGACATCCCAACCAAGAAACGCTTGCATCGCCAAGTTTCGCTTGGCGGTGTCGAGTAGCTCGTCAAATGGAACGTCCCATGTCGCGAGGTGCTCCACGTCGACCAGTTCCATCGTTGCTGGCGTGTCCCATACGACGGTCCACGTGAAATCGCCCGCAATCGGGTCGTGGGGAACATCAGCTTTCGTATTGGGCTTCGGCTCGACCATTGATGCGAGCGAGTTGAGCCCGAGCGCGTTCGCTGAAGAAACCGACGGACGCAACCGAGAGAAGTCCACCGCATCGGGCATTGGTTGACGCGAGACTAGGGCCCGAACCGTTCGCTCAAGCCAAGGAACCCGGTCTTGGGCCAGCTGCTCTACCCAGGCTCTACGAAGGTTCGTCAGATGAGTAGTGACACCACCGATTCGTAGCGCGTCACCCGCTACTTCTTCGATCCCCGAGCCCAACGGCAGCATCGTTTGAGCAAGCTCTCGTATCGCGACATCGAAGTCGTCAACACCATCCAGTTTTGAGGTTCCGTGGATGAACCAGCCCATGCAGGACAATCGTCACAACACCACACAGATTGAGGTGAATGACCTCATGAAAGCCACACCGGATAGCAAATTCGGGCCGAACTGTTACGGAATGATGATAATCGGGACAGTTTCGCAGATATCTATTCAAGAAAACGCGGCTTCACCCCGAAGATTGAGGGGTACATACGGCCCACTACTTTGGTCGCATAGTTGCGACCAGACTTGCGCTATCGAGGCAATACACGGCCCCTATCGGAACACGTCAGCCGATGGGGTCCTGGCATCGACAGCCCAAGTAATCCACGAATTGGGTGCTGCGGAGAGTACGAGCAGACTCTCCGCAGCACCTAAGTCGACAGAATCAGATCTGGGTTAGCTTCGGATTCGGGGTAACGCGTCGATCTCGACCAAAGTGGTATCGATGGCCGACCGATTTGAGTACTTCGACCGCGGGGCTTGGGCCAAACTTCGAGACGCGACTCCGCTCACACTCACCGAGAATGATGTTGAGGAAATTCGAGGGATCACCGAGCATCTCGACCTCGACGAAGTCGAGACGATCTACCTCGCGCTGAGCAGGCTGATCAACCTCCACGTTGTCGCCACCCGCTCGTTGACGACGGTGACGCATACCTTTCTTGGAACAGCCCCGCGACCGCTTCCCTATGTCATCGGGATCGGCGGCAGCGTGGCGGTGGGTAAGAGCACCACCGCCCGGCTTCTCCAAACACTGCTCGCCAGCTGGCCTGAACATCCTCGAGTTGCGCTGGTCACCACAGACGGTTTCCTCTACCCCAACGCGGAGCTCGAGAATCGGAGTCTGATGACCCGAAAGGGCTTTCCAGAGAGTTACGACACCGCAGCACTACTCGCCTTCCTACAGGAGGTGAAGTCCGGGAGCAGCCCCGTGCGCGCCCCCGTCTATTCGCATCTGTCCTATGACATCGTCGAAGGCGAAAAAATCATCATTGATGCGCCGGACATCTTGATCGTTGAGGGACTCAATGTTCTTCAGGGTGGCAATCGCTCAGAACCTCGAGTGGTGTCGGACTATTTCGACTTCTCGATATACGTGGACGCTGACCCCGACGCAATAAAGCAGTGGTACATCGAACGGTTCCTCGCGTTGCGCGACACCGTGTTTGTGAATCCTCGCTCGTACTTCCAGCACTACTCGGGCCTCGATCGAGATGAAGCGACTGCGGTCGCCTCTGATCTGTGGGACTCGATCAACGCGCCGAATCTAGAAACGAACATCGCACCCACGAAGCCTCGAGCGAATTGCATCCTCACCAAAGACCACACCCATCGCGTGGGAACGGTCGCACTGCGACAGTGAGAGCCGGTTCAACCTAGATACGTGGCATTCGGAGCATGAGCGAGTGCAACCAGAGTTCCGGGTTCGGGTTTCTCACCAAGGCATCTGTCGCGTCATTGAGCACCGAGAACACATCGATTAGAGTCGCCGGATCGACCCGGCTCGAGTCATCGTCCACGGAGGCTCGATAGCGCTGGGCCAGCGTCGCTAGCCCCATCCGCCATTCATCGGTCTGTTGCATCCGAATTTCGCGTTTGTGTCGGGCATCCATGGCCTTGCGCCCCGACCCACGGACCCCGGTGAGCGACTCCTGTTCGTCCATGCGCTCCGACTCGTTGCGATGTTGGGCATCGAGCGGCGCTCGTGCGTCGGTTGTCGCCTCGTTGATCTCTGCCACAAGTTGGGAGATCTCATACCCGCTGCCACCAACACGCGTGGGAGCCTCCCACCACAAATTGCGTCGATACGAGAACGCCTCGTCGCTGGCCAAAAGGTTAGCTCGGCCGATGTCGCCACCAGAGCCGACAGCCGCCGATTCAGCGAGCTCCGGAGCGACTCCCCGATCGAGCAATGCGGTGCGAATGTCGTCGATGGAAACCGCGGGGAAGTCGATCGTAGTGGACCGTGACGCGATCGTGATGTGTTCGGGCGGAACCGACTCGGCGAGCAGAACGAACACCGTGGAGGGGGGAGGCTCCTCAATCGGTTTCAGAAGTCGTGCAGCAGCCTCCGCCGTCGCTTCGTGGAATCGGTCGACCACGATGACCTTCCGGCCAGCCTCAACGCTCGACCGCGACCCCTCAACGATAATCGCCTCGACCTCATCGGTGCGCAGCGACGTTCCCTCTGGTTCGAATAGAACAAGGTCAGGATGCTCCTCTCGCAGCGCCAACGAACGGTTTCGATCTCGGTCCTCTTCGGATCCAACGAGTTCGCCCGCGAGCATGGCGGCAGCGTGTCGCTTACCGGTACCGCGCCGCCCGAGGAACAGGTATGCATGCACCGGTGATTGCACCGCTGCATCGAGGCGCCGAGCAACCTGAGGCTGACCGGTCAGGGCATCGAAGACGCTCATAAGCCCAAGCGTTCACGAACGCCCGAACGGATCCGAGCTCCGATTTCCTCGATCGATCCTTCGGCCTCCACAACAAGCCAAACATCGGGGTTTTCAGCCGCAAACTGTTCGTACGTGCTGACCACCACATCGTCCAGAGATGCCTGCTCGATTCGGTCCAGGTCATCGCCCAATCGACCACGTGCGGCCTTTGCCGACACCTTCAACAAGATGGTGAGATCCGGCTGTAGCCCGTTGAGGGCGAGCGCGTTTGCGGTCGCAACCGCCTCGATCCCGAGGCCGCGAGCCACGCCTTGATAGGCCAACGACGAAGCGATAAACCGATCGCTCACCACCGAGGTTCCTTGGGCGAGAGCCGGCTCAATCAACTCGGCCACGTGCTGTGCTCGCGACGCTGCCATGAGCAGAGCTTCCGTGCGGGCGTCGAGTTCGGGAAAGGTCGGGTCGAGCACGAGCGCGCGTATCTTCTCGCTGATCGGTGTACCGCCCGGCTCTCGAGTGAGCTCCGCGCCCAGGGCCGCTGCAAGCATCTTTGCTTGTGTCGACTTACCCGAACCGTCCCCGCCTTCAAACACAATGAAGCGGCCTCGTTGGACCTCGTTACGCGACGACATCGGATGCAAGTTAGCACCCCCGCGGTGCCGCGAGACACGCACAGCAGTACGCTCCGGTAATGGCCGGAAGTGGTGAAATCGAATCGACTTCCCCAAACGAGCCCCCGAGCGCCCATACGGACAGCTCCGAAGCTCCCCCGTCCTCTGCCGCATGGGAAATGCCTGCGGTCGGTGATCTCGACTACATCTGGGGTGCGGTAAAGCGGGCCCTGCTGATCGCATCGATCGTCCTCGCCATCTCTATTTTTGCGCCCCAGCTCATCGACCGCTTGCTCGAAGTACTCAGCCTGGCTGAACGTCTGCGGACCATTCGCCTCGAATGGTTCATCTTGATGGTGCTCGCCGAGATACTTAGCTTTGCGTCGTTGTGGTGGTTGATGAAAATTCTTCTGCCGAAGCTCTCGTGGTTTGTTGCGGCCACCAGTCAGCTCACGTCGAACTCGGTCAGTCGGGTGTTCCCTGGCGGCGGTGGCGCCGCTGCGGGTGGTGCGACGCTCTACCGCATGCTTGCTGTCAGCGGCACCAGCCCGACCCAAGCCGGTGGTGCACTAGCGGCGACATCCATTCTCTCGACGGCCGCCCTGGCCGCCATCCCGGCAATTGGCATAACCATCGCCTTCTTCGGAGCGCCCATCCCGGAAGGCATTTCACCGATTGCAATCGCGTCGGGCGTGATGTGTGTGCTGCTTCTCAGCGTCGGGGCTCTCATGTTGCGAAGTACTCGACCGCTGGTATTTGCGGCACGGGCACTCGATCGAATTCTGCGGCTCGCCGCGAGGGTCTTTCGTAAAGACTGGAAGGTCGACGCAAACAACGTCGTTTGCGAACGAGACCGACTCGGTGAACTGCTCGGCTCGCGGTGGGGTCAAGCCACAGCTGCGAGCGCATTGAATTGGACGTTTGATTACCTGGTACTCGTCTTCGCGCTGTACGCCGTAGACGTTGAGCCGCGGCTCAGCTTGGTGATGATCGCCTACGCATCGGGAGCCGTGCTCTCGATGATCTCGATTACCCCAGCCGGCCTTGGATTTGTCGAGGTTGGCCTGACTCAGGTGCTCGTGCTCTCGGGTATCCCACTCGACGTCGCCGGCGTCGCTGTCCTCGCCTACCGGGGCGTCTCGTTGTGGCTGCCGACGGCCTCTGGCCTATTTGCGTGGCTCGCGTTTCGCTATCGCTATCCGCGTCGAGTGGAACCGCTCGACCCGCAACAGGCGGGTGTGGCTAGATGAATCCGAGTAGCTGGTCTCGGAAGATCACCGCAAGTGCAACGAGGGCGAAAATTACGCCGAGCAGCACGATACGCGGCTGACGAGCCTGTGTGGCGGTCTCCTGCGCTTCGACAGCAACTTCAGCCGAAGGCCGCAGTCGATCCAACTCGTCGCGACGCATCATCGCGGTCGTTTGCGTAATTGAAGTCTCTTCGGAAGCAACGAGGTCGCCGCCGGGCCTGGTCCAGTCCTTCGGTGTCTCGTCGTAGACGCCCGTAAAGTCCGGGATCGGAAGGTCCTCGTCAGTTCCGTACTTGACCGAATCATCGGTTGCGAGCTCGTCCGTTAGGCCGGCTGGCATGGGCAGGTCACTCACGACGGGTTGTTCCACCTCAGCGAAGTTCTGGACACCTCCGAAGATGTCGGATCCTTCGCTGACCTCGACCGCGGGATCGAGTGAGAAGAGCATCTCCTCGGTCTCGGCTACCGTGCTCCACAGATCCTCCCCCTCTTGCGCAACGGGTTCAACGCTTGCGACCTCGGGTGCCTCGGGGTAGTGATCGACGTGCCACAGCGCATCTCCCTCCAGTTGCGTCGGGGCGGTAGGCGCTGCGCTCGCAGATGGCACTTCGTCAAAGAGACCATGCTCTCGTGTCGGCTCAGTGATGTGGTGACTGACCCAATCATCATCGTGGGATTCTGGCGCTGGCTGAACTGGTTCAGGTGCTGATGGGGCGTCGGAGGTGGTACGAAAGATCGACCTTGGTCGCTCGACGTCTTCGGTGGTTGCCGCGGCCACTTCCGTTGACGGCTCGGCTTGCTCAGGCGTTGATGTCGCCGTTCCAAAGACGGACTCGATCGGAGACGAAACCTCTGGCGCAGCCGCCTCGGCAACCGTGTTGTCGAAAGTAACGGCATCGGTTGGTTCCGAGACACGGTCAGCCACTCCGAATGCGGAAGCCTCAGCGACTTCAGGTACCGGTGGCACTTCGAAAACGAATGGACGAGAGACATCGGGGGTCTCCGCGGCCTCAGGAACAGGCGGCACCTCAAAGACCGGCGCCTCAGACACAGCTGGAGTTTCAGGAATAGCTGGAGTTTCAGGAACAGGCGGCACCTCAACAACCGGCGCCTCAGGCACAGGCGGAACCTCAAAGACCGACGCCTCAGACACAGCTGGAGTTTCAGGAACAAGCGGAACCTCAACAACCGGCGACTCAGGAACAGGCGGCACCTCAAAGACCGGCGCCTCAGGCACAGCTGGAGCCTCAGGAATGGGCGGAACCTCAAAGACCGGCGGTTCGTCGAAAGCGACGGGGGCGTCAAGCACCTGCTCCAATGGAGCAAAGGTTGGTGGTTCGGGTATCTCTGGTAGATCGGGTAGCCCTGGAGTATCGAAGGCTGGAGAACTCAGGTCAGAAACGACGGTCAACTCTGGACGATCGCTGGACAGAGGTGCCTCGACATCCGAGGCGGCCTGGCCCGACGATGCTTCGAGGACGTCGAGTTGCGATTCGAACGGCGCCGGTAGCTCAGGTGCGGGGACGTCAACATCGACCTGAGGGGCGCCGGTGGCAGCTGTCGGGGTCGCGAGTGGCGTTAGCGAATCTGCGGGAGGGTCGGTCAGGTTCGGTTGTGCAACGCTGTCGTCCAAGTCGGGTACGGCCTGAAGCGGACGGGACCGCGGCTCGCTTGTCGAAGTCGGTTCTCCCAACGCGTTGAGGGCGTCGAGGATCGAGTCGAGACGGTTGTTTAGCGAATCGAAATTCTCAGCGCGTTGTGCGTTCTGCCCTGACATATCGGCGGGACTCCCAGGTGAGGTCTTTGGCCGCTAATGCGACCCGTGCTCACCCAATCGGCACGAAATCCGCCAAATCGAGTGTTTTTTAAGAACTCGAGGATTCGTTCGCGCTAGTCGTCAGTCGACTCGTTTTTGGCCGTGGCTTTCTTCTTGGCGGTGGCCTTCTTCTTCGTGGCCTTCTTCTTCGCCGTCGACTTCTTCTTGGCCGTCGACTTCTTCTTTGTGGCCTTCTTTTTCTTCTTCTTGCTAGGCCCAGCGGCACGACGGATTGCGAGCAACTCCGCTGCTCGCTCGTCGGTGAGTTCCTCGACCGTGTCGCCCTTGCGGAGGCTGGCGTTCGTTTCGCCGTCGGTGACATAGGGACCGAAACGGCCGTCCTTGACGATCATTTGCTTGCCGGTATCGGGATCTTCGCCCATTTCACGCAGTGGCGGCTTTACGACCTGGCCACGTCGGGTCTTGGGCTTCGAAAGAATCTCCAGGCACTGCTCGAGCGTAATCGTAAAGAGCTGATCCTCGGACTCAAGGCTTCGACTGTCCTTCGCCTTCTTGAGGTACGGGCCGTAGCGGCCGTTCTGGACCGTGATCTCTTCACCGTCAGCTGGATCTGCACCGACGACCCGAGGCAGCGACAACAGCTTGAGCGCGTCATCGAGCGTGATTGTCTCGGTCGTCATGTTTGAGAACAGTGAGGCCCGCTTGGGCTTGTCCTCGCCCTCGACGAGTTCACCGAGCTGCACGTAGTCACCGAATCGACCGGTCATCACGTAGACGTCGAGGTCGGTCTCTGGATCCTTGCCAAGCGAAAGTGGACCCTTCGCTGCGTTCTCGATGTACTCCACTGCACGATCGACATTGAGGTCGTCGGGCGGAATGTCGTCTGGGATTGATGCGGTGTTTCCCTGGCCACCTTCCCCGCGCTGTACATATGGGCCAAACTTTCCGACTCGAGCGACGACCATTTCGCCGTCGTCGCTCACCCCCAGCGGAATCGAGTTGACCGCTCGGGCATCGATCTCACCCAGGCGTTCATCAACCTTGTGCTTGAGGCCCTCGGTTTGTTCATCGCCAAAGTAGAACTCTCGCAACCAAGGGATTGCCTCGGAGTTGCCGCTGGCGATGGCATCGAGCTCGCCTTCCATGCGGCGGGTGTAGGTGTAGTCGACCAGATCTGGAAAATGCTGTTCGAGCAAGCCAACGACGGAGAAAGCAGTAAACGATGGAATCAGCGCGGAGCCCTTCTTCCACACGTACTCGCGGTCTTGGATCGTGCCGATGATCGACGCGTACGTAGACGGGCGACCGATCTCCAGTTCGGCGAGACGCTTGACCAGGGATGCCTCGGTGTAGCGAGATGGAGGCTGGGTCTCATGGCCGTCAGCGGCGATGGCGTCGGAGTCCACCGAATCGCCCACCGCGAGGGCGGGAAGTTGCTTACCTTCGTCGTTCGACGCGGCGTCGTCTTCGCTCTCTTCGACGTAGGCCCGGCGGAAACCCTGGTGGGTGATGATCGTGCCGCTGGCAGAGAATTCGGCGTCTCGACCGTCGGTGGTGGCGGCGCCAACCCGAACCGAGACCGTTTCGCCGACGGCGTCGGTCATCTGGGAAGCGACGGTGCGCTTCCAGATCAGTTCATACACGCGTGCCTCAGACTTTGGAACCTGATTGGCAACGGAGGCGGGGGTCTCGAAGGTTTCGCCCGCTGGACGAATCGCTTCGTGCGCCTCCTGGGCGTTCTTCGACTTGGTGGCGTAGGTGCGAGGCTCGTCGGGGAGGAACTGCTCGCCGAACTCGCTTGTGATCACGCCGCGAGAAGCGTTGACAGCCGTCGCCGACAGCGTGGTCGAGTCGGTACGCATGTAGGTGATGAGGCCCTTTTCGTACAGCGACTGTGCAGCCCGCATCGCCATCGCGGAACTCATCGAGAGCTTGCGGCCCGCTTCTTGCTGGAAGGTCGACGTCATAAAAGGTGGTGACGGCCGACGACGGTAGGGCTTGGGCTCGACCGAACGGACAGAGAAGTCAGCTCCGTCGAGGGACTGCACGAGTTTGCCGGCTGCAGCCTCGTCAAGCACGACGGTGCTGTCGGGCTTAACCAGCCCCCCCGTGTCGTCGAAATCACGACCGGTCGCCACACGCTTACCATCGAGTTCGAGCAGCTTGGCACCAAACGCCTTGGGCTCACCGGCTTCAACATCGCCCGTCTTTTCAAACGTGGCCTCAAGATCCCAATAGCTCGCCCGGATGAACGCCATGCGCTCGCGCTCACGCTCCACGACGATTCGAGTTGCGACGCTCTGAACACGACCGGCGGAGAGCCGCGGCATGACCTTCTTCCACAGCACCGGCGAAACCTCATAACCGTAGAGGCGGTCGAGCATGCGGCGAGCCTCTTGGGCATCGACGAGGTGACGATCGAGTTCCCGTGGGTTCTCGAGGGCATCGATGATGGCCTTCTTGGTGATCTCGTGGAACACCATTCGCTTGACTGGAACCCGAGGGTTCAGTACCTCGAGAAGATGCCACGCGATCGCTTCGCCTTCGCGGTCTTCATCGGTTGCGAGATAGAGCTCGTCGCTTTCCTTGAGGAGCGACTTGAGCTTTTTGATCTGGTCCTTCTTGTCCGGAGACACGACGTACAACGGCTTGAAGTCGTTGTCGACATCGATTCCCATGCGCGACCACTTCTCGGCCTTATACGCAGCGGGAACGTCGGCGGCGTTTCTCGGTAAATCTCGTATATGGCCAATCGATGACTCAACAACGAAGTCATCGCCGAGGTACTCGGCGATCTTCTTGGCTTTAGCTGGACTCTCGACGATGACAAGAGCGGACATGCATTAGACCTCGGCAGGAGCAGGTTGGGGGGCAGACGCCGGCGAGTGACCACCAGAGTCCGACTGCACCGTATCGCCTCCACCTGAAGAATTGCGCGTTGCTCGATCGAGGAGGAACAAGCCACCGACCGACGCGATGAACGAAGCTGCCAAGATTCCGAGGCGAGCTTGTTGATCGAGAGCTTCGAGTCCATCGCCGTCGAAGGCCAGTCCGGTAATGAACAACGAGACCGTAAATCCGATGCCAGCAAGCATGCCGACAGCGGTGACCATCGGCCAGGTCACGCCCTGTGGCAGCGAGGTGAGTCCGGACTTCACCGCGGCGAACGAGAAGAAGGTAACGCCGAGGGTCTTGCCGACCACCAGGCCGAGGATGACACCGAGGGTGACCCGAGATGACGCGGCGTCGGCGATCGAATCGCCGCTCAACGCGATGCCTGCGTTCGCCAACGCGAACAGCGGAAGGATCACGAAGCTTGAGAATGGGTGAATCAACGTCTGCAGACGCTCGGCCACCGAGATGCTCTCACGCGCATACATCGACGTACGGCGAGCCGTGGCGGGGTTAAACGCATCGGGGTTGCCGACCGTGCCGAGGATCTCGTCGGGCTTGATCTTCTCTTGCAACGGCGTGGCCGGGGTGAGCAGTCCGAGTGCAACACCGGCGATCGTGGCGTGCACGCCGGACTCGAGGAACGCGTACCAAACAACTACGCCGATGATGACGTAGATCGGCGTGTACCAAATCTTCGCCCGCTGCATCGCATAGACGAGCACCAGCAAGACGATGGCGGTACCGAGCCACATGAAATTGATCTCGTCGGTGAAGAACAGCGCAATGACGGCGATCGCACCGATGTCGTCCACGATGGCGAGCGCGAGGAGAAACAGCTTCAGCGGTGTTGGAACGCGGTTGCCAAGCAACGACATGATGCCGACCGCGAAGGCGATATCGGTAGCGAGCGGGATACCCCAGCCGGCGCTCTCCGGTGAACTCGGATTGAGGATGAAGTAGAGCAGTGCGGGTGTGACCATGCCGCCGACAGCTGCGAGGCTGGGAAGCGCTGCGGCGCGAAGGCTCTGCAACTCGCCCACGACGAGTTCCCGTTTGATCTCGAGACCCACCACGAAGAAGAAGATGGCAATAAGGCCATCGTTGATCAGGTGCTCGACGGATTCATCGAGGATATGGACGTCACCGAAGTCGATCGTCAAGTGAAAGTCGAGGATCTCGTGGTAGAGGTCGGCGAGCGGCGAGTTCGCGATGACGAGCGCCAAAATCGTCGCCACGACCAAGACGATACCGACAGCAGATTCAACCTCAAGGAACTTTCGGACCGGCTGGCCAATACGTCGCGCGAAGCGACGATCGCTGCCGATCCACGTGAGATCAGATGGGGGTAGATGATGATGACCAGCCATGGTTCAAATAGTTATTCCACAGGTTCGGTTGGTGCCATTGCGAGAGATTCAGGCCTGTTTGACTCGCGCCAAAAGACCGGACTCGATTAGTGCACGCATCGGCAATTACTACCAAATCCTAAGCGGCAAAAGGTGCAACCGGTATTGCATCCCCGTAAGAATTCGCGGTGCCGAGCGCACTCGCTGCGGCCAAAAGGAGCCGTCAGTTGGGTGACAACGATGTATCGATCACCAAGCGCACGAGGGTTCCATCGTCCCCACTTTGAATATCGGTACGGTCAACGAGCTTGCGCATCAGCGGAAGCCCGAGGCCGCTCTCGAAGAGCAAACGACGGGGATCCTCGGCATCGGGGGCAGATTCGACCGAGTCTGGATCGAAACCGGGCCCACGATCGCGCACGGTTACCTCCACT
The DNA here is from genome assembly GCA_964562985.1 of uncultured Acidimicrobiales bacterium. Classification (GTDB taxonomy): domain Bacteria; phylum Actinomycetota; class Acidimicrobiia; order Acidimicrobiales; family SHLQ01; genus SHLQ01. Next base: position 10,612 of record CAZLWE010000039.1, on the reverse strand, counting down.
TGGTGACCGTGGGTGAAACAACGCACCTCGATGTGGCTGTCAGTACCAGCCATCTGATGGGCTTCGACCGCATTGGTCACCGCCTCGGAGACCGCGATTCGGAGATCGTCCACACGATCATCGCGACTGTCGGGGTCGATAGCTGCCGCCGCGGCGAGCACAACGCGAACGAGGGCGATGTAGTCCGACTTCGCTGGGACGCGCAGAATTACCTCCTCGCCGGAGTCTGCGATCCCGTTTAGCTCACTCACGCGTCGCTCCCGACCGTCTCCATCTGAAACAACACATCGATCCCCGACCTGGTCAGCAGCCGCTGGACTTCCATCGATGCAAGCAGGTGTAGGGACCCGCTCACTTCGGCGATGCGGCGACGGAGTCCAATGAGCAGACCCAGTCCGGCCGAGTCGATAAAGGCGACTTGAGTGAGATCGATGACGAGTGCGCTCCAACCGTCACGAAGGGCCTCTTGAGTGGCGGAGCGAAACCCGGGAACCGCTGCGAGATCAAGGTCACCGTGCAGCGTGACGACCCATGCGCCATCGACGTTGGGGCGAGCGTGCAGTTCCATATCGCCAGAGTAACGGTGCGTCTGGACCCCACTGATCACCCCCAAGGGATTTGTCCCCCGGTTGGTACGACATAGGGATCTTTCGGGGGACAAATCATTTGGTCGGGGCTTCGCTCGATCTGTCACTGGCAGGTGGGATACTCGGGTATGGCCGTCGTCGACTCCTCCCCGATCGTCGACCTGACCGACTCCGGTCTCGACCATCAACGCTTGGACGCGTTGATCGACGATCTGGCTGAAGACGGTCGCCTGGCACACGTGGAGCGCTTCCCCGCACGCCTTGCTCGCTTCGCTGAGCCGATCGCAACGATCAGCCCAGAAACACGTCGAGCGCTCGGCGACGAACGGCTCTATACCCATCAGGCCGAAGCGATCGACCTCCTACGAGCCGGACACTCCATCGTGGTTGCGACGGGAACCGCGTCGGGCAAATCTCGCTGCTTTCAGATCCCTATCGCTGAGGCGGCAAACCGCAAGCGCTCTCCAGGTACCGCCCTACTGCTGTACCCCACCAAGGCGTTGGCCCAGGACCAGCTGCGCGCCCTACACACGATCGGGTTCGACAACCTTGTCGCCGGCACCTACGACGGCGACTCCACCCCCGAACAAAAGACCTGGGTGCGGTCCACGGCGAACGTCGTGTTATCGAACCCGGAGATGCTGCACGCGTCGATGCTGCCCGGGCACCAACGGTGGGCGAAATTTCTTGGCCACCTCGAGCATGTGGTGATCGACGAGCTCCACGTGTTGCGGGGCACCTTCGGCACGCACGTGGCTCACCTGTTGCGCCGACTGCGTCGTATGTGCCATCACTACGGTTCAGATCCTCGGTTTATCTTCACCTCCGCAACGATTGGTGAACCGGGCGTATTGGCGAGTCAGCTCTGCGGCATGCCGGTCACCGAGATCACCAACGACGGTTCGCCGCGCGGTGAGCGGACCCTGGTCATGGTCAACCCGCCGGTCGTCGATGAAGCCCACGGCTTGCGCACGTCCGCCAATAGCGAGGCGGCGTCGGTGGCGGCTCGGTTGATCAACGACGACCATCGCACGATCGTGTTTTGCCGCAGCCGTCGCGGTACCGAGTTGGTGACCGCCGATATCTCTCGCCGTCTGCCGGGCGACGGCTCCTCGGTGCGTGCGTATCGGGCCGGATATCTCACGGCCGAACGACGCACCATCGAGCATGACTTGTTTGAGGGTTCGCTCAGCGGTGTTGTCGCTACGTCCGCGCTAGAACTCGGCGTCGACATCGGTGGGCTCGACGCCTGTGTCTTGAACGGCTTTCCCGGCACTGTCGCGTCGATGTGGCAACAGATCGGGCGCGCCGGGCGCGGCCTGCAACCGAGCGCTTCGGTGCTGGTCGCTGGTGACGATCAACTCGATCAGTGGATTATGAAGCACCCGGCCGATCTCTTGGAGCGGCCGCCGGAGCGTGCGGTCATCAACCCCGACAATCCTTTTGTACTCGGCCCACATTTGGCGTGCGCTGCGTTCGAAAAACCGTTGGCACCGACCGATGACCGGTACTGGGGCGATGCGCTCGACGATGGAGTCCGAGATTTAGTTCGAGACGACCGGATGGTGTTGAAGCCGTCGGGCCAAGGGCATGCCCTCGGCGTGTATGCCGGGCGCGACCGGCCGAGCCGTGCGATTGGTCTTCGCTCATCGAGCTCCGACGAGGTCCAGATCGTCCGAGTCGATGGGTCGCTCGTGGGCACGGTCGATACAGCCCGGGCGTGCAGCGCAGTTCACACCGGAGCGATCTATCTACATCAGGGCCGTCCGTATCGCGTGCGGTCACTCGACCTCGATGATCGAGTCGCGACCGTCGAAGATAGCGACGGCAACGAGTACACCCAGGCACGGACCACGGTCGACATCACCATCTCTTCTACCGATGCGAGCGCGCGCCTTGGTGACAGCGGGGCCGAGGTGTTCCTCGGTGCGGTCGATGTAACAAGCCAAGTGGTCGGATACCAGCGGCGAGAGGTGCGGAGCCGACGAATCCTGGCCCACGAAACACTCGACCTTCCGCCGGAAACACTGTCGACCCGGGCGTTCTGGTTCACCGTGCCGGTCGCCGTGATCGAGCGGGCGAACGTTGAGGCCTCAGCGGTGCCCGGCGCCCTGCATGCCACCGAGCACGCGGCGATTGGGATGCTGCCACTCTTCACCATCTGCGACCGGTGGGATGTCGGCGGAGTCTCGACGCCTTGGCACTCGGGTGCGGGTGGCCCGGCGATCTTTATCCACGATGCACACCCTGGTGGCGCAGGCGTCGCCGAGTTGGGCTTCGAGCAACACATCATGCTTTTGGAGGCCACCCTCGAATCGATGCGCAATTGTTCCTGCACCGACGGCTGCCCATCGTGCGTCCAGTCACCCAAATGCGGCAATGGCAACGAACCCCTCGACAAGTACGGGGCTATCGCCCTGCTCGATGTGTTGTTGGGCGACGGTGCGCCTTAGCGGCAGGCGTCCGACACGCTGTTGATGAACTCGATCATGAGGTCCCAGCCGGCGTTGGTTTGTTCGTCGAGGCTGTCGACGTTTCCAGGGAAGAACGCGCGACATCCTGGCGCATCCCGTTCGGTCACCAGTTCCCCGCCGGTGCGGATCAGACCGGCAACGGCGAGTTCGTCCGTCCACGTGGGCGTGCCCCAGACCTCCAAGTCGGGAAGCTGCTGGAGGAGTGGGATAAAGGCCGTGGCCCGAGGCTCGACCGTGTTGGTCAGTGCCACTTCGCGAACGTCTCCTCCTGGCGGGCGATAGTCGAGCTGCGCGAGTCGGTCGCTACGCGGGAACCCTTCCACAAAGCCCGAGGCTTCGAAGAAAATTGACTTGAAAGCGATCGTGTTGGCATCGGTGCCGAAGAGGTTCCAGTCGAATCCTTGGCCTTCAGCATCACCGAGGAGAAGGACAACGTCCTCGGAAGTGGTGACGTTGGAATCGAAGACGTCGTCTTCGAACCAGGTCACGATGTAGCCCTCGTCGAGCAGTGTCTGTTGCAATCGGGCGGTGTTCGGATTGGCGACCGGGTCAGCATGTGTGGAGACCACAACCATGACATCGTCGGCGGCGGTGCCGCTCAGGATGGTGACGTTTCGAGAATCATCTGATTCGTTTCCTGCACCATCCACAGCTCGCACCCGGTAGGTCACGACCTGGCCGACCGCGATGTCGTCGAATAGCGATGGTTCGGTCGCTTCAATCTCGGTGGTCTCCCCATCGAGGATCCGCGTCACGATGTAGGTGTCGATGCCGGAGAAGTCAGAGCTTGCTCGCCACGTGATGGAAACTCCCTCGGTCGATTCGACCGTGCGAGGGGTCCCGGGTCGAGATGGCGGGTTGGTGTCAACGCCCACCTGAACCGGAACGGGTTCGCTTCGCTGACTCAAGCCGGCGTCGTTCACGGCCGCCACGGTGTAGGTGACAACGTCACCGTCGTTGAGTTCGGCGTCAGTAAAGATCGGATCGGTGGTTTCGAAGGTGAATGAGCCACCGATCGAGGCCACTCGGGTTACCTCATAACCGGTGACGGTTTCGTCTCGTGACTCGTCCCATTCGAGGGTGACACTGCCAGCGGCGTTCGCGGTCACAACCAGCCCCACGGGAGCGCTTGGCTCTTCGGGGACATCAACGAGCTCTCTTTCGAGTTCTTCCTCCGGATCGGTCTCTTCTGAAGCCGCCTCAGGGGCGGTCGTCGTGGGCTCATCCGGACTCGCGACCTCGCCGCCGGTGCAGGCGACCGCGATGAGGCTGAATACCCCGAACAGCAGAGCGCGAAGCCCTCGCTTGACCCGCATCTGGTGTGTAGTCATGGACACCCTCGTAGATCTCTCTCGGTGTAGAACAAAACGTTAGCCCGCCCTGACGTCGCGACGGACGCACCTTCTCTATGTCGGCGCCTCGCTGGCCCTACATAACCATTTGTTCGCAGCCCGCGTGAATAGTGAGGCTGTCGATCGGGCGCACAAAATCGTTTAAATCTAAGCTCCTCCATGCCTGGGCGTTCGGCTCGGGAAACTTGGGGGTTCAGTGAACGAGCAGTACGTTTCCGTTGGCGACGGCGGGGTCCAGATAGGAAACGAGCTGCACGCGTTCCTCGTGGACGAGGCCCTGCCGATCACTTCGATCGGTGCTGAGTCCTTCTTCGCCGCACTGTCGGACTTGATTTTCCGGTTCGCGCCGCGAAACAAAGAACTCCTCGAGGTACGAGCCGATATGCAAGCCCGCATCGATCAGTGGCACCTCGACCGTCGAGACGCACCACACGACCCAATCGAGTACCGGTCGTTCCTCGAAGAACTCGGCTACCTCGTGCCAACCGGCGACAACTTTGCGATCACCACCGAGAACGTCGATGACGAGATCAGCTCCGTCCCCGGCCCCCAGCTCGTGGTACCGGTGATGAACGCCCGCTACGCCATCAACGCTGCGAACGCACGCTGGGGCAGCTTGTACGACGCGCTCTATGGCACCGATGTGATCTCTCCCCCACCAGCGCCCGGCCCCTACGACTCAGCCCGCGGCACGGAGGTCATCGCATACGGCCGCGAGTACCTCGACACCGTGGCTCCACTCGCGGATGGATCGCATGTTGGATCCACTCGCTACGCGATCGAGGATGATCGGCTCACCGTAAGCCTCGCGGATGGCTCGGTCACCTCATTGGCCAACCCGGACCAGCTCGCGGCATTCGACGGAGCGAGCGATTCTCCATCGGCGATCCTGCTCACAAAGAACGGTCTCGGAATCGACCTCCGCTTCGATGCCGAACATCGGGTCGGCGAAGCAGACTCCGCCAACTTGGCAGACATCGTGCTCGAGAGCGCCATGACGGTGATCATGGATTGCGAAGACTCCGTGGCTGCCGTCGACGCACAGGACAAGACCCTCGCCTACCGAAACTGGCTCGGCCTCATAAATGGAACCCTGTCCACCGAGGTCGCCAAGGGCGGAACCGTCTTCACGCGAACCCTCGAACGAGACCGCACCTACCAAACTCCAGCCGGTGGCGAGCTGACCCTGCCCGGACGGGCGCTGATGCTGGTCCGCAACGTGGGCCACCTGATGACCACCCCAGCGGTGCTCGACTCCGGCGGTAATGAGGTGCCGGAAGGATTGCTCGACGCGTTGATCACGACGCTGTGCGCGAGCGTGGACGGCGCCCAGAACTCACGCTCGGGCTCGATCTATGTGGTGAAGCCCAAGATGCATGGCCCTGACGAAGTCGCCTTCGCTGATGAAATATTCACCTTCGTTGAGGAGAAGCTCGGCCTTGCACCCAACACCGTCAAGCTCGGGATCATGGACGAGGAACGGCGCACAACGGTGAACTTGGCCGAGTGCATTCGAGCCGCGTCTGCTCGGGTTGCGTTTATCAACACCGGGTTCCTCGACCGCACCGGTGATGAGATCCATACCTCGATGGAGGCTGGGCCGATGGTTCCCAAGAGCGAAATGAAGGACCAGGCTTGGATCACGGCGTACGAGAACCACAACGTCGACGTCGGATTGGCCTGCGGTCTGCGTGGCACTGCCCAAATCGGCAAGGGCATGTGGGCCGCCCCCGACCGTATGGCCGCCATGGTCGAACAAAAAGTCGAGCATCCCAAGGCTGGCGCGAACTGTGCGTGGGTTCCGTCGCCAACGGCCGCCACGCTGCACGCCATGCACTACCACGAGGTCGACGTCTTGGCCGTACAAGAGGAGTTGGCTACCACGCCTCGCGCAAGCCTTGACGACATCTTGACCATCCCGGTCGCGCGAGACCCGCAGTGGTCAGACGACGTCAAACAAGGCGAACTCGACAACAACGCACAGGGCATCCTCGGGTACGTGGTCCGGTGGGTTGATGCTGGGGTCGGTTGTTCCAAGGTGCCCGACATCACCGACGTAGGTCTGATGGAGGACCGAGCGACGTGTCGTATCTCATCGCAACACATGGCGAACTGGCTTCATCACGGCGTTGTCTCTCGTGAGCAGGTGATCGCCACGTTCGAAAAGATGGCGGCCAAGGTCGACTCACAGAACGCTGATGATCCACGTTATGTAGCCATGGCCCCCGGCTTTGACGGGCACGCCTACCAGGCTGCGCTCAGCCTGGTGCTCTCGGGAACTGAACAGCCGTCGGGCTACACCGAGCCGATCTTGCACGCGCGACGTTTGCAACTCAAGGCCGACTTATAAGCAAGTCTTCGCGACGCATGGAAACGTCGGCGGTAAGGGTTCGTTGACCGATCCCGATGACCGGTACGCCCGAAACCTGGGCCATTACCTCCACGCGAACAAACTCGGCGCCGACCGATGTGGCCGTAGCGAAGTCAACATCGGTTCGAGCGACCGCGGTTGCGGCAAGCGACGAAGCTGCCGACGGCTCAATTACGGCCGCCCGGGCGCCTTCGCGAGCAGCGTGTTCAAGACGGACTTGGGTGGCCATCAACTGTCCAACCCAGACCACTCCAGCCAAAAGCAACACGACGATCGGGAGGACCAAGGCCAACTCCACAGTGGCCTGGCCCCGGTCATCCCGACGCCACATCAGACGCGCCCGATCACGGAGTCGATCGCAGCGTCGAACAGCTCACCGACCTTGCCAGTGCTCGTGGCCCACGTCACGACGAGCAACGCAATCGTTGCTGCCGCGAGCATGAGCAGCGCGTACTCGGCGGTCGATTGGCCTCGGTCGTCGGCGGTGCGACGCCTAGCGGTGGTGCAAGCAGTGCGCAAAAGCGCGCTTTGGAATTTCAGGAAATACATGAGTGTCTCCTCAGGTATGTATGTGATGGGCCAGCAAGGGCCGAGAGGCTCGACGAATCAGCCGGGAAGTTGGGAGAGCACGTCAAGCAACAAGGGCACGATGGCCAAGAGAACAAAGGCCGGGAGAATGCACAGCACCATAGGAAAGAGCAGGGAGACGGTTAGCCGTTGCGCCGCGGTATCGAGAGCGATCGATCGGTCGCGCCGAAGATCCTGCACTACGAACTCGAGCTGAGTCGCGAGGTCGAGTCCGTCTACTTCACCTCGACGAAGCAGGTCGAGAACTCGGTACAAGGCCAGTCCACCAAGGTCCGAGGTATCGATCCGATTTAGCGCATCGGCGAAATCCGAGCCAGCGGCCAACGCTCCTTCGATGGGCGTCAAGCGCCGTGCGAGTTCGCCCATGTTTCCTGTCGGAGCATTTTGAATGAACACCGTCAGCGCGAGGCGAGGGTGCTGGCCTGCCGATATCAGCACTCCCAACAAGGAGGCGAATGACGGCATCGTTTTCGCGAGCAAAAGGGCATCTCGACGGTTCACCCGTCGCGCCCGTAGCAACCGAAATGGGCCGGTCATCGGAGCCTCCGCAGCAAGCGGCGCATCCAGAGCACCCCAAGCCCATCAAGAAGGGCGCCGGAGACCAACAACACCAAACCAACGTTCCCGGAGAAGGCAAAACTCCCGCGCAGCAGCGACGAGAACAACACAAAAGCCAGCGGCATTAGCACGAGCACCATCGCCGACATTTGCGCCTGAACCAGAAGGACCCGGCGGCGAGCATCCAGTGCCAGTTCGTCGCGCAGCGCCACACCAAGACCGTCGACTACCGGCCCGAGCTGCGCTCCTGAACGCAACGCAATACCGAGCGCGGCGACCAGCAGCGCCTCGGGGTCAGATCGTGCAATATGGCTCCACCGCTCGATCACCTCGGCCATCGGCTGGCCAGCCTGCACCCGAACTGCGATGCCTCTGATTCGAGGCGGAACCTTGCCCTCTGCCATCACCTCTACCAGTGCTCGATCAATGGACGACCCGGCCCGCAGTGTTCGAGATATTCGCATGGCAAAGTCGGGGAGGTCCCGCTGCCATGCAAGTTCCAGTCGTCGATCGGTTAGCGGCCGTAGTATTCGCGCCACTGATCGACCCATGACCTCACGCCATACTCGCGGCCCTACTGTCTTTCGTTCGGACTGGACGGCCTGGTTAGCCGACGCCGGGACTCGAAGTGGCAGGCTCATGCCCGGTACTTCTGGCGCAGTTTCCACCCGTCAGTTGGAGCGTCAGGTACCTCATCGATCGACACCACGGTTCGCCCCCCGTCAGGCAGGCGCTGCATCATCACGACGAGATCGATACACGCTGCCAGCTGGTCACGAATTGCGGCCATGGGCAGGTCGGCATCTGCGGTCAACATCATGGTCTCAATGCGGCGCAGCACATCGGCAGGTCCATTGGCATGAACCGTCGACAGCGAGCCCTCGTGCCCGGTGTTCATGGCCTGAATGAGATCGAGGGCCTCGCCGCCTCGCATCTCCCCGCAGATGATTCGATCGGGGCGCATCCGCAGCGCGTTGCGTACGAGTTCGCGCAACCCAATAGCCGGTGCTCCCTCGACTCCAGGACGCGTTTCTAGACGCACGACATGGTCGCCGGGTAGGGCAAGTTCAGCTGCATCCTCGATCGTGATGATCCGTTGGCCTGGCTCAATGGCTGCGCCTAGAGCATTGAGCAAGGTGGTCTTGCCAGACGATGTTGCGCCTCCAACGATGATCGTTCGCCGCGCGACCACCGCCTGATGGAGTAGCGCTGCCGCTGTGGCGTCAGCAAGCTCGAGAAGGTCAAGACGCTGAGGTCGGAACCGCCGAACGGTGATGCATGGGCCGTCGACGGCCAGAGGAGGCACTATCGCGTGCAGTCGTGAGCCGTCTTCAAGGCGAACGTCAACGCTCGGTCGTACGGCATCGATCCGCCGCCCCGCCCCGGCCGCCAATCGGCGGATGAGGTGAATGACATCCTCATTGGGTAGGTGCAGCCCGGTCAGCTCAAGAACCCCCGCCCGCTCTATCCACACATCTCCGGCATTCACCATGATCTCCGACACGGCCGGATCGACTGCAAACTGGTGCAGTGGCCCGAGTCCATCGACACGAGCCTTGACTTCCGCTCGGATTTGCTCGGCCTGATCCCGTGGAGTGAGCGGGGACAACTCGCCTAAGAGGCGCGAGATCGCAGCGTCGAGATCCGGGCCGGTCGCAGAAACACCCGAGTCACAGATGCGCGTGTGAATTTCTTCGGCAATCGTCATCGAGATACCGCCATCGATCGCCTTTCGGCCATGAGCGCCTGAACGCTCCTGCGCAACGCTCGCGGCATCCGGTGGCTAAGTAGACCGGCATCGACAGCCCGAGCGATGGAGGGGTCGAAGGGAATCCGAGCGGAAACGGGCATGCCGACCACCGCCTCAATGTCGAGCGTTCGAAGCGCGCGCCCCGGTTCCTCGATCTCGACCACGTCGTCGACGAGGACGGGGAACTTCGCGAACCGGCGCAACGCCAGGTAGCAGCCTCGCACGACGCACGTGCTTCGATCGCCACTGGCACAGATGAACGACCGTGGATCGGTCGCGTCGGTGAGCGTGCCCACATCGGCGATCGTCGGGCGACCGGTGGTCTGCATCGCCTCAACGAACCGCACGACCCGTTCCGGGGCGAGCGAATCTCGCCGCTCTCGGCCAGCCGGTATCAGGGCAAGATCTGGCGAAACATCGACGACCAGGTGCTCGAGGGCCTCGGTTCCGACGTCGTCAGCGGCCGCGAGCCAATCCCATACGCCGTGAGGACTTTCGGCATCGAGCCCGAAGATCTGGGTGAGATCACCGCCAAAGTCGATCAGCAGAGTTGGTGATCTTCTCGACGATTCCAAGGCCGTCGCAGCAGCGACTACCGACGTACCGACTCCCCCTTTGGGAGCGCAGAACGACCAAAACATGACTTCCTTTGTGCGCGAGCGCGCGTGCAAACAAAAGGGGAAGTCAGGCCACGGAGGCAAGTGGACGGATCATTGATCACGTCGATTACGCACCTTCGCGCAGATGAGTGCCGTTCGTCAACCGATTCCTGCTATTGGCGGCTCTGTTCGTCGTCTTTCAGGCCAAAACGCGGACGGTCCCGTCGCGAATGCGGCGGGACCGAACCGAAGTTACGTATGTCTGTTTTGGTTCACCGGATCAGCGGGAGCCGGTGGCGCCGGAGCAGGGGTGCCACAGTCGAAGTCTTCTAC
>CAZLWE010000038.1:0-31973 GCA_964562985.1 uncultured Acidimicrobiales bacterium | reverse complement strand
TACTTGCCTTCGGCGGGCGTGCACGCAGCGTCCTCGCTCGCTGCGCTCCCTGCGGCAAACCCGATGCCGGCGTTCCAACTGCTGTTTCGGGTGAAGCGCTACGGTCGGTGGTAGAACGCTAAGATTTCGAACACATGTTTGGCCGCCTCCACCTAGCGGCGACATGAGAAACAAACCCCTCAGGAGCCCACGACATGGCCGACCAGCCTGGACTGTTCAGCGAGAATATCGCCGCGGAGATTATCGATACTCCAGTAGCCGACGAGATAAGCGAGAGCTTTCTTGCGTACTCGCTATCGGTGATCACCGCCCGCGCCATCCCCGATATTCGTGACGGGTTGAAGCCAGTCCAGCGGCGCATCTTGTATTCGATGTTGCAACAGGGCATCCGCCCCGATAGCGACTTCCGCAAGTGCGCTGGCGTAGTCGGCGACACGATGGGCAAATACCACCCACACGGCGACTCCGCGATCTACGAGACCTTGGTTCGCATGGGTCAAGACTTCTCCCGAGGAATCACCTTCATTACACCTCAGGGAAACTTCGGTACGCTCGACGACCCACCCGCCGCCTACCGCTACACCGAATGCAAACTCTCCCCCGCGGCGATGACGATGGTCCGCGAGATCGACGAAGAAACGGTCGATTTCCAGCAAACCTTCGATGGGCTCCGAGATGAACCCACGGTGCTGCCCGCCCTCATTCCGAACCTGCTGGTCAATGGCACCACCGGCATCGCGGTTGGCATGGCGACCAACATGGCGCCGCACAACCTCCGCGAGGTGGCAGACGCCATCGAGTTGGTGATGAAGAAGCGCCGCCCAAAGCCCACGGTCGACGAGTTGATGAAGGTGCTTCCGGGACCCGACTTCCCGAGTGGCGGCACCGTGATCGACGATGGCCTGCGCGAAGCCCATGAGACCGGACGTGGCACGATCCGAGTTCGGGCGAAGTCCGAGACGATCAAGTTGACCCGCAGCCGAGAGGCACTGGTCATCACCGAACTGCCCTACATGGTGGGGCCGGAAAAGGTCATCACCAAGATCAACGAACTGGCGGCAGTGGGACGTCTTCCCGGCGTCGATGAGCGCGAGGGAGCGAAGAACCTCTCGGACAAGACGTCGGGCCTCCGGATCCAAATCGACCTGCGGCCCGGAGCGAATGCGAAGGCCGTGCTCGCCAACCTCTACAAACTAACGCCGCTGGAGGAGACCTTCGGTATCAACAACGTCGTCTTGGTCGACGGCGTACCGACCACGGTAAACCTCTGGGATCTCTGCAACCACTACATCCAGCATCGTCTCGAGGTCGTCGTTCGCAGGACCGAATATTGGCTACGCAAGTGGGAAGAGCGACTTCACATCGTCGCTGGCCTCCTCATCGCGCTCGACAACATCGACCGAGTTATCGAGATCATCCGTGCGTCACAGACCACCGCTGATGCTCGAACATCGCTGATGTCCGAGCTCGACCTCTCCGAGGTGCAGGCGAGTCACGTCCTCGACATGCCACTGAAGCGTCTCGTTGCCCTCGCCGTGCAGGAGTTGGAGAACGAGGCAGCAGATCTGGAGGCGAAGATCCTCGATGCCCAGAAGCTTCTGGCATCCGAGCAGCGGCAGCGCACGGTGGTCCTCAATGAGCTGAAAGAAGCCGCCGACGAGTACGGACGCGACCGCCGCACGGTGATCGCCACCGAAGACGAGTTCGCGACCATCGACCTGACCGTGCTCGACGGTGGCGGCGACGACGACATACCAGACACGCCCTGCGTGGTGACGCTGTCGACGAGCGGACTCGCGGGACGAGCGCCGCTCGAAGGAGCCAAGCGGGCCACGCCGGGCCGCCACGATGTTTTGTTGGCCAGTCGCATCGGGTCGACGCGAGCGCCGGTGTTTGCGATAACCAGCCAGGGCAAGGCCCGTATGGCACTCGGCCTCGAACTCACCGAAGTCGGTGGGCGTTCCCGTGGCACCGAGTGCCGAAAGGCGTTCGGCCTCGACAAAGGCGAAGAGGTGCTCACCATCGTGTGCCCCAAGTCGGAGGGCGCGGAGAACGTCGTGCTCGTCACCGAGAACGGTGTTGCCAAGCAACTGACCGCCGAAGAGATCGCCGGCACGCGGCCAGGTCAAACGGTGATCAAGTTGAAACCGCAGGACACCCTGGCCGCTGCATTTGCCGCACCCGCCGGGGCCGACATCGCGATTGTGGCTAGTGACGGCCAGGTGCTGCGCACTGCGGTCGACGCGATATCCACCCAGGGTCGCAACGCGTCGGGAGTTGCGGGCATGAAGCTCAAGGGAAGCGCAAAGGTCATTGGTGCTGGAGCGATCATCGGCGATGAAGCAATCGTTACCGTTACTGACAAGGGCACGGCGAAGCTCACCCCGAGCGAGGAGTTCGATGCCAAGGGTCGTGGCGGCGGCGGTGTCCGCATCACTCGATTCACCGATGAGAAGGCGTTGGTGTACGCCCGAGTCGGATCGATCGAGAGCGCGCTCGCGATCGTCGGGTCCGACGACGACCCGTCCAAGCCCGCACCCGACCCGGTAGCCCTCGTGCTTGAACCAACCAAGCGAGATCTCGTGAGCAACCCGACCGACCAACCGATCATCGTGATCGGAACCGCGCGCTTCTAGAGGCATCATGGCTACCAAGACAATGAGCAAAAAGACGAACGACTACGGCGCCGATTCAATCGAAACCCTTGAAGGGTTAGAAGCGGTTCGCAAACGCCCGGGTATGTACATAGGAGGCACGGGTTCTGCGGGGTTGATGCACCTCGTGTGGGAACTCATCGATAACTCTGTCGACGAGGCTGCTGCCGGAGAAGCGAACAAGATCTTCGTGACGTTTCATCGCGATGGATCGGTCGAGGTTGCCGACAACGGGCGCGGGATCCCCGTAGACAAGCATCCGAAGCGAAAGGTCTCGGCACTCGAAGTCGTGCTGACCGAGTTACACGCCGGTGGCAAGTTCGGTGGCGGGGCCTACTCGTCATCGGGGGGTCTTCACGGCGTTGGCGCGTCGGTCGTGAATGCCTTGTCGGTAAAGCTAAAGGCCGAGGTTGACCGACAGGGCAGCACGTGGACACTCGACTTCAACGAACGGGTACCTGGGCATTTCAGCGGCTCGTCGTTTAAGAAAGGCCATGAACTCAAGAAGATCGCCAAGACCAAGAAGACCGGGACCCGGATTCGGTTCTGGCCCGACACGGACATCTTCGACCCCGAGGCATCTATCGACTGGGAAGAGGTGGTCCGCCGAGTAAAGCTCGCCTGCTTCCTGGTACCTGGATTGCGGATCACTCTCGAAGACAAGCGCACCGGGTCAAAGAAGGAGCCGGTCGAGTTCCTTAGCCGCGGCGGACTCAAGGACCTCGTGAACGATCTGGTCGGCGACAAGTCAACCATCACCGACGTGATCGAACTCTCCGGCATCGACACTTTCGAGGAGAAGGTGCCGGTCAACGGAAAGATGCAGCTCGTCGAACGTGAATGCACCGTCAACCTGGCGCTGCGATGGGTCGACAGTTTCGACTCCCACATCGTCACCTTCGTCAACACCATCCCCACCGCCGAGGGCGGCACGCACCTCCAAGGCTTCGAGCGCTCGATGAACCGAGCCGTCAACGACGTGCTTCTCAAGGACATGCGCAAGCTCGCCAAGCTCGCCAAGCAGAACAAGCACAAGGCAAACAAAGACGACGTGCAAGAAGGCATGATCGCCGTCGTCAAGGTGACGTTCCCCGAGCCACAGTTCCGAGGTCAGACCAAACAAGAGCTCGGAACGCCTGGCGTAGAGAAGATCGTCTACGACATCGTGAAGTCGGGCATGGTCGACTGGTTCAACGGTGTGGGATCGAAGAAGACCCACGTCAACGCAATCCGAGACAAGATCGCTACGGCGATTCAGACTCGGGTCAGCACCAAGCAGGCACTCGACAACAAGCGCAAGGCCGCGAGTCTTGGTAGCACCGGCATGCCGGGAAAGCTTGCCGATTGTCGAACGCACGGCCCCGACGCGGAGCTGTTGATCGTGGAGGGTGACTCGGCGGCTGGACCGGCCAAGCAGGGCCGCAACGCGGAGTACATGGCGGTGTTGCCGTTGCGCGGCAAGGTCGTGAACGCCGGAAAGGCGACGCTCAAACAGGTTCTCGACAACAACGAAGCCCAAGCGTTATTCACCGCGATCGGAGGCGGCTCCGGAAAGGACTTCGACCTCAGCGCAACTCGCTACGGCCGCATCATCATCTTGTGTGACGCGGACGTCGACGGCAGCCACATTCGATGTCTCGTGTTAACGCTGCTCTACAAATACATGAAGCCGCTCATCGAAGCGGGCCGGGTATACGCGGCACAACCGCCATTGTTCAGCACCAAGGTTGGGGGCGAGACCTACCGCGCATTCAGCGACGAGCATCGAGATCAGCTCACCCAGGAGCTCGCCAAAGGCAATCGCAAAGCCGAGAACATCAAGTGGCAGCGCTTCAAGGGTTTGGGCGAGATGAACGTCGATGAGCTTGAGCACGCCGCGTTGAACCCGGAAACCCGGATTCTGCGCCGACTGACGATCGACGACGCGGAGAAGGAACGTAAACGAGCCGAGCGAATGTTCGATGTCTTGATGGGGTCCGACGTTAGTGTCCGCCGTGACTACATCATCAAGAACTCCGACGATTTCGACGCCGCCGCGCTGGATGTTTAAGCCGAGCGTCACACGATGTTTCGAAACAGAGAACCTAAGGTAAGAAGCCTCTTACATGCCTCAGGTGCGGGGGGAAACGACCGTACTATTCATCTGTGAGTTTGTTTGGCCGTCGCACCAGAATCGTTGGGTTCTTCGCAGCTGCATTGCTGCTCTTGAGCGCGTGCGGTGGCGGCGCCGCCGAACCTGACGCCTCTGCCGCTCCGGCGGCAACCACGGCTGATGCCGGCGACGCCACGGGCGACGCCCCTGCGGTTCAGGCCTCGCTACTCGAAGGCTCGTTCACAACGACCGCTGGAGAGACGATCGATCTCGCACAGTTCCAGGGCCAAGATGTGGTGCTCTGGTATTGGGCCCCCTGGTGACCGTTTTGACGCGCTGAAGCCCCTGCGGTCGCAGAGGTACAGGAACAATTCGGAGATCAGATCACCATCATCGGTGTCCCCGGTCTCGCTGACCCTGGCACGTTCCAGGACTTCATCGATGGCACCGGTACCGGTGCGATCGAGCACATCTCCGACGAGACACAAGAGCTGTGGACCCGATTCGGGGTATCTCGCCAACGCACGTACGTCTACATCAACGACGACGGCACCTTCCAACAAGCCGGCTACGGCAACCTCGCCGAAGACGTCGCAGCACTTCTCGCTAGCTAGTCGAATCTGATGAGGCCTCGCCCAACGAGTCCGTGGGTAGCGGTGCTCGCTTGTGCGTGCCTATTTCTCGCTGCCTGCGGCGCAGCGGAGGGCGACGAGGTCACCGCTGGTGCCGAAAGCGTTTCTCGATCCGTCGTCGAGGTGGAATCGTTTGAGTTGGAAACGACTCCACCGACCAGCGCCGACGCGGGCGAAAACTCTCCCACCAACGATTCGACACCGCCGCAGAACCTAACGGCGAGTTCATCGACGGAACCACCAACAACAGAAGCTGCTACCGACGAGTCTTCAACCGTTGCGCCCCCCGTTGATGATGAGGCCGTCGAACAACCTGGCGACGCACCCATTGAGGAAGCGGAACTGATTCCGGAGAGTTCGACCACCGAAGCGCCAACTACCACCCAAGCGCCCACCACGACAGCGGCACCAACTACCACCCAAGCGCCCACCACAACCACCGCCCCTGAACCGGCCTTGGACTCAAATTCGCCGCTCAACGGAACCTTCGCCACGGTCGGTGGACAATCGATCGACCTGGGCGATCTCCAAGGCCAAGACGTCGTCTTATGGTTCTGGGCACCCTGGTGACCGTTTTGACGTGCAGAAGCCCCTGCGGTCGCAGAGGTACAGCAACAATTCGGCAACGAGGTCGCGATCGTAGGGGTGCCCGGCTTTGCAAGCGCAGAGGACTTTCCTGAATTCATCGCGAACTCGGGGACCGGAACGATCCCCCACATCGAAGACGAAACGCAAGAGATCTGGAACCGTTTCGGGATAACCCAACAAAGCACGTACGTCTACATCAACGACGACGGCACCTTCCAACAAGCCGGCTACGGCAACCTCGCCAGCGACGTCGCCGCGCTCCTCGCCAGGTAACCGTGACGGATTAGCCGAGTTGCTCGCCGGGGGCTCACAACATCGCCCACTCCAAGCGCTTGAGGGAAGGAGCCGGAGGCGACGACCATGTCGGCCTCCGCGGATCTCGGCGGAAGTCCGAGCGAAACAGAAGGGAGCGAAGCTCACGAAGCGACCATGTCGGTTTCCGCGGATGTCCGCCGGAAGTGCGGACATGTCACTGTCATACCCCTCTGCTAGAACTACATGTATGACATTTGGCGACATCGACACGAGCGAGATGCTCTATGACGTGGGCGGCGATCGTCCTCATGATGCTGCCGACACCAAGATCGATGACTCGCTGCGCATCGCACCCCATGGGCCTCCCCCATACCTATCGCCATCGAGTGCCTCCACGTTCCGATCGTGCGCTCGACGGTGGAAATTCCGCTATGTCGACCGCCTCCCCGACCCAGCGGGAGAAGCTGCGATAGCGGGAACCTTTGCACACCGAGTTCTCGAGGAGCTGATGGAGCTACCCAGCTCCCAACGCACCACCGATCAAGCCAAGGTGCTCGCTCGCGAACTCTGGCCCGAAACCGAGGAACACCCCGACTTTGTTGCGCTCGAACTCGATGACACCGAGCAGCGGCGATTCCGTTGGCTGGCGTGGACTGCGATCGAGGGATTGTGGCGCCTGGAGAACCCGGTCGAAGTCAACGTGGTCGCGAACGAACAGAAAATCGACACGACGCTCCGGAGCGTCCCGTTCAGAGGCATCGTTGATCGCCTTGAACGGGCCAGCAGTGACCCGTCGGCCGCGCTCATCGTCAGCGACTACAAATCCGGACGCGCCCCATCCAGGCGCTACCAAGATGGCCGTCTTGAACAGGTCTTGCTCTACGCGGCGGCGATCGAAGCCTCCACCGGCGAACGCCCTCAAGCAGCCCGTCTGCTGTATCTCGGTCAGCGGATCATCGAGACTCCCGTAAACGAGGAACTCCTCGATTCTGCAATCACGGGCCTCGAGGAAACATGGAACAACCTCACCACTTCCGTGAGCGCCAACGAGTTCGCTCCTGCTCCCGGACCGCTCTGTGGCTGGTGCCCATACGCGGGTGAGTGCCCCGAGGGACTGAGCGAGTTGGCGAGCAGACACGCCGGCGGTCGGATCAAAGCATCAGCCCCTTCTTTGCGCTATCTCGACGCTCAGCCAGCGGCCTCGTAGGGCCAATCTATTCGGGAAACGCTGAAGTGCCGACAGAGGCGATTTCTCGGCCGCTACGTACCGCAGCATTTCGAGTGGATATCATCACAAGTATGGCGATCGATCCCCATGAAGGCGTGACACCGGCTCCTGTCCGGTTCCCCCCTCCTGAGCTGACGCGCTCGACTAGCCCCCAGATCGACCACCTTTTCTCGACATTGGTGGAGGCGACGTTCGACCTCATCGATGAAATCGGGACGTCTGTCTCCCTGCTGCTCTACCTGCACGTTCCCCATGACGACCAGCCGATCCTATTCATACGCAAGCCCGAGCCGAGCAACCTCTCTCCCACCCAGATGTTTCGGATGATGCACACCGTGATCATGCTTTCGAACGGCCGCAAGCCAACCGCAGCATTTCGACATGGTGACCTGAGTGGCCACTACAACCGCACCAGCGGCGAGTATTCCGATGGGTTGTTTGTGTTCGGTGGAATCCAAACCGCCGACACCGCCAACCGGGTCAACTCCATCTCCCGTGCATTCGCACGGGTTCTGCATCAATTCCATCTTGAGGATGATGATCAGAGCGCTCTCGCGCAGCGACCAACCGTCCATATCGAGCCGGTGGGTCAACTTATGCAGGCGACCGTGTCGGTGATACAAGGCCAACATGGTACGGCGACGGCAGCCGACCCTGAACAAGCGGTTGCGCGGGCGACTATCCAAGCATGTGCCCCAGGGTTTGGGTTCGGCGAGTTACGTCGAATCAGCGTGGGCACGAGGACGGCGGTGCTAGTCGTTGCTCGTGACCAGAGCAATGAATTGCGGTTGGGCTTGGCGATCTCGGAAGGTGACATCCTGCAGACGATCGCACTCGCCGCCCAGCGCGTGACCGGTCAGGACGAATCTGCGCCCCAAGCCTGAAGCGCCGCTTGAGGCAGGATCCATCGAGCCGCCGGACCGACCGCTCCATCGCGCAGGACTCCGGTCACTTCCCATGCGTACAACATCGTTTCAAACGTCCAAGCCAACGCTGCAGCATGCTTCTTCGGAATGCTCGTCGTGATCTCTGGCGCCGTATTGATCGCCCGCACAAGCATGGAGCCGTCGACCTCGGTACCGACCGGGGCTCGCACCAAGCCGAGAACCACCCCGATCCAGTCTGCGACTTCGAGCTCGACGAGCGACTGCTGCTCGGCGCCGAAGTGAGGTGCGAGGGTGACTGGCGCAAGGTATCCGCCGGCAAGCAGTACGAGATCGCTGGCCGACAGTTCACCCGTGGCCGACCAATCGGCGACCTCTGCCAAGGTCAACGCGTCGGGGTCGGAACGTTCGAATCGCTCTCGACACTCGACGAGCGCGTCGTTCACCGATTCGGGCATGTCCGCTGCGAGTTCAGCTCTGAGCGCAGAACCGATGACGTCAGCGCCGTACTGGTCTAATTCACGGTCTCTCTCGGGCAGCTCCACCGCTTCGCCAGATTCTGGTTGCGGCAGCCCGAGCGGGATTCCAAACCGTCGAAACAGCAGTGGAAGTGACGCTTCGGAGATCACGGAAAGATCCGGCGCAATCGACGACGTGGCCTGCCGGATGATCGAGGCTGCGTCCGCAACCGAAAGCGGCTGCGCGACCAACCCATCACCGGCGTCATCCTCTGCCGTCGCTGCGGCCAGGCCCTCTGGTCCGACAACGACAGCCAGCAACTGTCCGTCCGCGACGGTGACCGAGACGTCATGGCGATCACCGCTCTGCGCCTCAAAGGAAACAATTACTCCTCGTTCTTCTGGCGCCTGGGGGTCGGCGAGCTCCCAGGCCTCCACCGGTGCATGGGTACCGACATCGCCGAGCCAACCGTCGCCGCCGGGTATGTCACCCCCTTCTAACCAGCGGACTACCTTCTGGGCATCGGAATGCGTGTCCACGTTCGCCGCCAACGCACCAACCGCTCCGTCAAGAGCCAGCCATTCGGCAATCGCACTCGACGCCCAGGCCTCAGCGACCGCGGCGGTGTCCACCGAGTCGAGGACGACCGTGGAATTCTCAAGCTCACCAAGAAAGCGTTTACGCAACGCGCTGCTAGAGGACGACTCAGAACTCATATCGACCGACATGCTAACGCCACCTCATTGGGCTCTGGGGAAGGCGGTGTTTCGCCGCGAAGCAAGAAACTCGGTTAGTGAGCAAGCTCCCCAGGGCTGAACAACGGCCGATACCTTGAAGGTATGCCTGAACTGCCGGAGGTCGAGACGATTCGGCGCCAGCTCGAACCCGAGGTGACCGGCACGCAGATTCGCAGTGCCGACTCGCACTGGAGCGCGAAGTTCACCCCGGCGCTCGAAGCGGTGGGCGCGGCCATCGAGGCGATCAGCCGCCGAGGCAAGTACCTTATTTTCGAACTCGACGACGACCGAGAGTTGATCGCGCATCTTGGGATGACGGGCCAGTTCTCAATAGCAGAACCCGACGACGTTGATGCCGTTACGGGAAACCATGTTCGAGCGTGGTGGGGTTTGGACGATGGCCACACCCTCATCTTCACCGATATTCGGCGTTTCGGCCGTCTCCACGCGGTGCAAGCGGGGGACTACAGTTCGATCGCCACGCTGCATCACATGGGCCCCGAGCCTCTGAGTGATGACTTCACGGGCGACTCGCTCTATCGCTCACTCGCCCGAAGTTCGAGACCCGTGAAAACGCAGTTGCTCAGCCAACGACCGGTCGCAGGAGTCGGCAACATCTATGCCGACGAAGCGCTGTTTGCCGCCCGCATCAATCCTCAGGCTCGCCGAGTCGGGAGGGAGCGCTGCCACACGCTGGCAGACACAATCCGCTCCGTTTTGCAGTCTGGGATCGACAACGGTGGAACAACGCTGCGCGACTACGCCCACGTGGACGGTGAGCGCGGTTCGAACCAAAACGATCTAGCTGTCTACGGTCGCTACGGAGAGCCCTGCGTCTCTTGTGGCCGTGCATTGGCACGCATCACCCTTGACGCTCGCACCACGACCTATTGCCGGTTCTGCCAGCGGCGTTAGCTCCATTTAGCTCGGAGCACTACTATGGCTCCGCTATGTCCACCGAGACGACCACCACCCTTGAGCCATACGGGACCTTCCCACCCGTCACGGCCGGGGACTGGCGAAACATGTATTTCGATTCGCCGCTGGTGGTAAACCACAACGCAGCGGCGATGGTGTACGACGTCTGTTGGTTCCTCGTCAAAGACGAGGCTGAGGCCCTTCGTCTAACGGTCATCACCTTTCGGATTGCCGTGAGCCGTTACAACGCACACGCGCTCCCACCGCCCCCGGCCTACACGGCGTGGCTGGCATCGATTGCGAGCAACGAAGCGCATCAGTACCTCGAGGAGGTCGCCGGGAGGCGCACAAGTTCGGCACTCCTAGAAATCGAGGATCGTCATCGAAGTGCACACTTCCTCGCCGACACCCTCCAAGAGATGCGTGCCGATTACAAAATCGCGCTGATCCTGCGATACCGATACGACGTGACACCGCTGTATCTCTCCCACGCCCTGGACCTTCGCCCACGCAAGGTTGCTCGGCTTTTTGTCAAAGCGCGCGAGGAGTTTTCGGTGAACTCCTCGATGAAGCCACACATGTTCTTGCAGGCGGTGCCTCCTCGGACGGGAGCCCTTCCGCAGGTGGTCGAGCCCTACTCCAAGCGAGAGATGAGCCACAAAGTACTTGGGTACGACTGGAGAGAATCCGACTTTCCTGTGATACCCGAACGAGATGAACGTCGCTCCAAGTGGGCAACGGTCATAATTGTGGCCATTATTCTTGTTGTGGTTGCAATCTTTATTACGAGACCTGGGTCCGCGGAACGTCCGTCGTTGATCGACCCGGCGGGTGTTCAGGAGACTGTCGATGGCTAATCGTTCAATTAGGAGAAGCACCCTCTGGCGCACCCTCCTCGCGCTGCTCTCGGCCCTCGCCCTTGTTGCGACGACGGCCGCCCCGGTCGGGGCGCAGGGCGCCCAGACAGATGAAGAGCGCCTCGAAGCCGAAGAACAGGCGCTCGTCGCCGAGATCGCAGACGCCGAAGCAGGATTGGAAGATCTCTTCACCGAGCGAGCTCAGGTAGTCCTCGATATCGATAATGCGACCGCCGCGATCGAAGGTTCCACCGATGCCCTCGAACTGTTGGCCCTTAGCCGACGCGAACCGGCGAGTATCCGCGTAAACGTCGCCTTGGAGCGCTTCGTTTCCGGCGAACCCGCTCAAGAGGCGCTCGTGCAGGGACTCGCCGCCGCCGAAAACGACCCAACGCCATTTCAGCGTCAGGAAATCTACGAGTCGATCCTCGAAGAAGCCGATTCGACGATCGCCGATATCGACTCGCAAACCCAATCGCTGCAGGCCAACCTTCCTGGTCTCCTCGCTCAGCGCCAAGTATCGGCGGAACGCCTATTGACGATCGACGCCCTCGTGCGCGGGCTGCAGTTCGATCTTGACGAGGCCCGCCGACAGCTCATCAGTGTTGGTGAAGCGCTCGAATGGTACCGAAATGCGGACAACCGGTCCGTACTCACTGGGCGAGCGAACCCGAATGGCAACAGCCGTCCGGCGCTCGTGGTGAAGATCGACAACGTTCCACGGGCCCGACCACAATCCGGTATCAACAACGCCGACGTTGTGTACGTCGAGATGGTCGAAGGCGGAGTGACCCGCTACGCGGCGGTCTTCCATTCCCAAGAGGTCGGAACCGTCGGCCCCGTGCGTTCGATGCGCACGACCGATATCAACTTGCTGAGGCCGCTCAATCGTCCACTGTTCGCGAACTCAGGAGCAAACCAGATCACCACGACGGCCGTGAACAACTCCTCGCTGGTCAACATCGGTGCGGCCACCTCTGCCGGCGGCGCGTATTTCCGAAACAGCGGTCGGCCTGCACCGCACAACCTCTTCTCCTCTACCGGAGCATTGAGAAACGCTGGAGGAAGCGCCGGCGGTGCGCCACCGGAGCTGTTCAACATTCGTCGCCCGGGAACCAACCTTCCCAACGCCACTGAAGCGGCCGGCGGCGTGCGGGTCGCCTACCCGAATACCACCGTCCTCTACGACTGGAACGGGTCGGGTTGGGCACGGACTCAGGACGGCGCCGCAACCGTAGATACCGGAGGCGCTCGTACCGCCCCAGAGACGGTCATTGTGCAATTCACGACCTACGGCGTGAGTGCCGCAGACCGTAACTCCCCCGAGGCTCTCCTGGTTGGAAGCGGCACCGCGTGGATCTTCACCGAGGGGCAACTCATCCGTGGCACGTGGGAAAAAACACGCGGCAACGCGGTCACGCAATACTTCGATGCCAACGGCGCCCCAGTCGAACTCCTTCCCGGACGAATCTGGGTTGAGTTGCCAGAAGCGGGCGGTGCATCGCTGCGATAAGCGAGCCAGATAATCTGACGACATGGCTCGTCTGCACTATCGCTGTTCACCGTCTCAAGCAAATATTTGCCGAGGGCTCAATCGACTACGGGACGAGCTGGATATCCCCGAGGCCTTCTCCGACGAAGTGGTTGCGGAGGCTGAGGCCAGTGCAGCAGCCGGAGCGGGGATCCCACAAGGCAGCGCAGGGGCAACCGTCATCGATCGGACCGATCTTGAGTTGGTTACGATCGACCCGCCCGGGTCCATGGACCTCGACCAAGCTGTTCACGTCGAAAAGACATCGCAGGGCTGGCGGGTCTTCTACGCCATCGCCGACGTCGCAGCGTGGGTAACGCCAGGCGGACTCATAGACCGTGAATCACGCGAACGAGGGGCCACCATGTACTCCCCCGATGGGCGAGCACCGCTTCACCCCATGGCGATTAGCGAGGCAGCCGCGAGTCTCCTGCCCGATCAAGACCGACAAAGTCTGCTGTGGACGATCGACCTGGACGAGACCGGCCACATCACCGACGCGATCCTGGAGCGCGCGACCGTCCGGTCACGCGCACAGCTCTCCTATCGCGACGCAGCCGAACTGCTGGAGCAAGGTGAGCACGAAGGGCTCCTCGGCCTTCGTGAGGTGGGTATGCGCCGAGAGGCGCTCGAAGTCGAACGGGGAGCCGTTTCGTTGCGATTGGCATCCCAGGAAGTGGTCACGACCGATACGGGCTTCCAACTCGTCTATGACGAGTCCTTGCCGATTGAGGGCTGGAACGCTCAGATCAGCTTGCTGACAGGTATCGCCGCCGCGGACATCATGTTGAAGGGCGGTACGGGTATCCTCCGGACCCTCCCTACACCCGACGACCGGACGATAAACGAACTGCGCCACATCGCCCGAGCACTCGGTATTGAATGGCCCAAATCCCTCAGCTTCCCCGACGCCGTTCGCAGCCTCGACCCGAACGATCCGCAGGAAGCAGCGATGATCGCGCAATCGGCACGCGGACTACGCGGCGCTGGCTACGTTGCCTTCGACGGAGACCTGCCAAAGCACACCCAACACTCAGCGATCGCCTCCGACTATGCCCACGTCACCGCCCCGCTACGCCGCCTCGGCGACCGTTTCGCCAACGAGTGCGTACTTGCCGCAATAGCTGGTACACAACCGCCAGATTGGACGCTCGAGGCCCTTCCTGAGCTGCCGAAACTCTTGGGCGACGCCCGAAACCGTGAAGGGAACCTCGACCGCGGAGTTCTCGACCTGCTCGAGGCTGCGTTGTTGGTCGATCGAGTCGACGAAACTTTCGCCGGATTGGTCACCAACGTCGACGACAAGCGAAACCGAGTGCGCGTGCAACTCAGCGACCCTGCCGTAGTCGCCTATGCCGACGGAGACGCCGGACTAGGCGATGAGGTAACCGTCCGCCTCACCGAAGCCAACATCGAAAACCGCAAGGTCAAGTTCGACCTCGTCTAGCGAACGCCCGTGGGGTTCGCAGTCGCTGGCCCCTAAGGGATCAAAGCCGCAGGGAGCGCAGCGAGCGAGGACGCTGCGTGCAACGCCCGCCGCACAAGTAATGCCGTGCAGCCGCCGCTCACTGCGTTCGCTAGCCGAGTGTCGGCTGCGCCGAACTCGCGTTGGGTTCAGGCGCGAAAATTTCGGCGGCGGTAGTGCCATCTCCTGCGACGGTGAGCAGCTCGTAGCCGTCGTCGGCCGCGACCAGAGTGTGTTCGAACTGGGCGCTGCGACGACCGTCTTGGGTCAGCGCGGTCCATTCATCTTCCCAGAGGTACAAAGCCGGGTCTCCCAACGTCAGCATGGGTTCGACGGTGAACGTCATCCCCGTCTCGATAACGGTCTTTGCCCGGGGATCGTAGTAGTGAGGGATCTGGAGGTCGCTATGAAAGTCGGTTCCCACTCCGTGGCCGATGAACTCTCGAACTACCCCAAGGTTCTGGGCACGTGCGTGGCGCTCGATCGCCCGACCGATGTCGTGCACCTTGGAGCCATTCCTGACGGTTCTGATGCCTTCCATCATGGCGACATAGGTCTCGGCTACCAAGTGCCGCGAGTGCTCGTCGACATCGCCGACGAGGAACGTGCAGCTGTTGTCGCCATGTACTCCGTCGACGTAGACCGTCACATCGATGTTGATGATGTCGCCGTCCTCGAGAGGACGGGAATCGGGGATGCCATGGCAAATAACCTCGTTCACCGAGGTGCAGACAGACTTTGGAAAGCCTCGGTAGTTCAACGGCGATGGGTAGGCGCCACGACGAATCGACTCGTCGTGAACGATTTGATCGATCTTGTCGGTAGTGACTCCAGGCGCCACGAAACCACCAGCATGGATCAGTACCTCTGCGGCCATGGCTCCTGCCTTACGCATCGCATTGAGCTCGTCGGGGGTTCGCACGAGGCTAGAAAGCGATGGCCCTGGGTCCCCGGAATCGGCGTACGGCGGCTTTCCGATCGTGCTGGGGACCGACCTACTCAGGCCGATAATTCCCGGCCGAACAGGAGGATCGGATACCGGTGCGGTATTTGCGTTGCGTTTACGTTTGCGCTTAGCCATTCCCCGTCAGCTTACCGGCGATCTCCGAGGCGGCCCGCCGCTATGAACCGCCGGCGCCGACGGATGGGGACCCATCATGGAGCCGCGTAACGTCGGAGAACACGAAACGGGAGCCACGCGTCTGGAGAATGCCAGCCTCTCGCAGGTTCCGCAGCTCCTTGACCACCGCCTGACGACTTACCCCGGCCCAAACTGCGAGGTCCTGCTGCGTGATCGGGGATTTGAGTACCGCAGTACCATCATCGGCCACTTCACCGAACCGCTGAATCAGTTCATTGAGCCGCCGAACGACGCGACCATTGACATCGTCGACAGCCAGTTCGAGTTGGCGCTGCGTTGCAACCCGAATCTTTCGACTGAGTTCTTCCAACACACTGGCATTGAAGGCCGGGTCGGTACGCAGTAACTCCTTGAACGACGGATGATCAAGTACCAAAGCCTCGGTGGGCTTGGTCAACGCGAACGCACTGGTCGCATGGGTGTCACCACCGAAGAGCGAGCCAGCGCCGATCAGGTCGCCGGAGCCCCCGATCCCAACGAGCGTTTCTCGACCATCGCTACTGCCCACGGTCAACTTGAGATGGCCCTGAACAACGAAGTACACGCCCGCTGGTTTGTCTCCTTGCAAGAAGAGCCTCGAGCCTCGTTCAACCTTACGAAGGGATGCTTGGGATCGAATGATCTGTTGATGCTCAACGCTAAGTCGATATAGGAAACCCCCAGCCATGTTCATTGGGAAAACTCTAGCCGAGTACCTCTCAGCTTCGACTGCCTAACCGGACACATACAAGAATTGACCACTGGCATTGGCGATAGGTCACTATCGTCATGAGCGTGTCTCGCCGCAATGGTGCCCCCACGAAACTGATTCGACTTACCCTCCTGTTCTTCATCATGGCGCTTCTTGCGTCAGCGTGCGCCGAAGATGAACGTCGGGCCCTCAGACTCACGTCGACGTCAACCACGGTCGACACTGGAGTCCGGATCCTGGCGGACAACTGCCCCGGACCAGGCGCCGTCCGACTGTCGGTTCGTGAAGATGTCCTCTGGGAGATTGAAGCGTTGGCCGTCGACCCCGACGCCGTTCCAGAGATTGCCGGGTCCGTTCCTCCACAGGAACCGACGGCACTTATTGAGTTCATCGTGGGCCAGACTCCAGAAGACTGGGTAGAGACCGTGCCACTCACGGTCTCGCTCGAACCGGGAATCCGATACACCGTCGCCACGTCTCCTGATGGACAACGTGTCGACTTCGCGACGCCCGACCTACAGCCAGGACTGCTCTGGGACGGCGTCGGCGTCATCCAGTTCAACCCGGACTTGATCAACCAAGATTGTTCCGATCCAGCCGATCTCGGACTCTTCGCGCAGAACATCGTGGCTCTAGTTGCTTTGGGTGGAGTGGCGGCGGCGTTGGTGCTCGTCGCGCTCATCACCTTGCTCTTCGTGATTACCCGCCGGTTCAGCCGATTGCGCTCTATTGAGAAAAAGGCGGAACGCGCCTCACAATCAGATGCCGGCGAGCTAGCCCCGAAACGCTAGAAGGTGGGCGCTCGATCGAGGAAGTAGTCCTCGGCGTTGCGACGTCGTCGATTCCGAATCTCTGCCACTCGGTCAGCGACTGTCGACGACGGTGCTGACTCGGGAACGAGCAGCCCCGACAGGGTGCCGAAGTCTTGACCCAAAACCCGCGCCCGGTCTCCACCGAGGGCTTGGTCGATAACCGTTGAGTAGACCTGCCGGAAGTCGGTCGTGATGGCAAAATTCCCGCGTTCATCAAGGTTGCTCAATGGCGGCGCCTCACCATAGAGGCCTCCAGTGACACGGCGTCCGACCAGGAACGTATGGTTCGACGTACCGTGGTCGGTGCCACGAGAGCCGTTCGCTTCGGCGCGGCGACCGAACTCGCTGTAGATCATTACGACAACGCGCTCGGCCATGGCTGCGCTCAGCGTGCTGAAGAACGTGTCGAGGGCGAGATCGAGATCTGCGAGCAGGTCAGCGTGCTCACCGACTCTGGAGTTCGCACCGATCTGGTTGTCGTGCGTGTCATAACCACGTTGTGAAACATCTATCACGCGCGTCCCGAGACCCAAGTTGATCACACGCGCTGCGAGCACCATGTCGGTCTGCAATCGCGAAGCATCCGGGAGCTCTGTATGGAACGCGCCTGCGACTTCGCGAGCAGACGATACCGACTGTGCATTGACCTGACCCACAGCATTGACCCACGAAGATCCGTCGGCGCGACGCATTTGGTTAATCGCGCGGTACATCGTCAAGTCGTAGTCATGGGAGCGATCTGAACCGTAGAGCGCGGTACCACCGCGATTTGGGAGGTCGGTTACATCGACTTCGTTGCCCCGCATGTGGAGCGGCACACCTTGTCCACCGATCGACACACCCCCGAATTGTCCGGCGTCCACGGTGTCCAGCCAGCGGCCTAGCCAACCGTTCGCGGAGATAGCGCCGCCCGGGTTGGCCGACTGCCAACGGGCCATGTTCGAGAAATGGCTGAGGTCCCGGTTGAGGTCACCGACGCCACGGACGACCGCAACGTCACCGCGGCGATACCGGGTGGCGAGCCGCCGAAGACTCGGGTGCCATGACATTGCATCGGGGCCGCTGTGCGCGCTCCCTTCTGGGATCGCAAGCGCTCCGCGCAGGTCCCGGTACGCGCCACTTCCGAAAGGCCCAAGCGTATTGAGTCCGTCGTTGCCGCCCATCAGTGTGACGGTCAACAGAATCGTGTCAGCACCACTTGCCTGCGCCTGGGCTGCGGACGGCAACAAGGCGGGCCCAACCGCGGCTCCGACACCCGCGGCGAGCGCAGCTTGCAAGAAACGACGCCGTTGCATGGTGTTGAGCGGTTGGCCTGCTTCGATCGTGCCACCGAGTTCTTCCATCGTTACGTGTTCATTTTCCATCATGCGCACTGCACCTCCGGTGCGAACATTCCGACGGCGAATGGCTCACTTCGCATCGCCCATGGCCGTTCAGCCTTCGTGGTTTCCAACAACTCGGCGATGGCCGATCGTGTTGCGTCTGAGGCATCGAAGATCGAGTAAAAGCGAAGGATCTCGTCCACCGCGGCTTGGGTGCCTACCGCATCGAGGTTTTGCAGAATTCCGCGGTCTTGGGCCGACCATTTGAGGTTGTTTACCCAGGCGGCCTTGTTCCACTGGCGAGCGGTACTAAGCCAGAAGTCGTTCCGTCCCCAACCAGCGACCGAGGGCGGGTCGAATAGCGTCATTCCCATACCTTCCATTCGCCAACGGACGGCTACTCCTTCAGAGGCGGAAGTAAGTCCGTTGCGCCGCATGATGTCGACCATGAACTCGACCGGGCTCTTGACCAGCGCGTACCGGCTGTGGTCAGCCCAGAACTCGTCATGGAGAAGGATTGAACGCAACAAGGAACCAACGGCGAGGCCGGCCTGACGGAAGCCGGCGGCCAGTTCGTCCACAACCGCGTCGCTTGGGTTGTCATGCACGTAGAACTGAAACATCTTGCGGGAGATGAATCGGGACGTGTCAACCGCCTTCGGGCCGGTGCAGAGCGCATCGAGGGCGTCGTCGGCATCCCAATTGCGGGTCTCGCCGAACAACGTCTTTTGCGAGTTGTCGTGTTCTTCGGCTCGGAAGATGTAGGCCGGGTCGTATACCCAATTGTTCTCTCGGGTTGCCCCCACTGTGTTGTGTCCAGTCCATGCTTTGGACATCGCGACAACGTCTTGTTCGCTGAAGTTACCGTTGCCGACGGTGAACAACTCCATGAGCTCACGAGCGAAGTTCTCTTGCTCGGCGCCCTTCACATTGGTTTCGTTGTCGAGGTAGATGAGCATCGCTGAGTCGAAGCTGATGCGGCCGATCAGATTGCGGAAGCTGCGTCGTCCGACGTTGCGCATGATGACGTGCTGGTTCCAAATCAGCTCAGCGTCTTCGACCTTCTCCCGAGCAGAGGTGAAGTGTCCATGCCAGAACAACGTCAATTTCTCTTCGACCGAAGGTTCCGACGAGACCATTCGGTCCACCCACCATTCGATCATCTTTTCCTGGGAACGCCAGTGTTCCCGACCCATGTCGAATGCACCGAAGCCGGGCAAACCTGGGGTCTGGGTATCGAAGAGCCGCTCGACCGCAGCAACTTCTGTCATACCGACAAAGGAGTCAATCTGGGCGGTCGTCCCGCCGACCGCCGCTCGCCGAAGCAGGTGTGCTGCACTCTGTCGATTTAGCGTCATTCGCAATCCCCGTAAGCCTCGGTCGGTTCCGAATCGAACCCATGGGCCCGCTTCGGTGCTGCTCTGGTACACTCTCGGCGCGTACGTCAACCAGCTTGAGGGATTATATTACAGATATATGACGAACGTGTACAACTTTGTCATATTTCATTGTTGGGCGTCGAACAACATTCCGACACACGCGCCGCCTCCATCACGATCTTCGGCAACGGTCGTCCCACCGTGTGCGGCAGCGATCTCAGCGACCATCGACAGACCGAGACCGGAACCCGGCATCGTCCTTGTCGCATCAACCCGATAAAAGCGGTCGAAGACCCGCTCACGGTCATCGATTGGGATGCCTGGACCGCGATCGCATACCAAAATCTTGCGATGCGACACCGTGATATCAATCGGGGTATTCGTTGGGCTGAACTTCACCGCGTTACCGATCAGGTTCCCAACCGCACGCTCCAGCGAGCGCCGGTCCCCCCGTAGCTTCGTCTCCCCTTCACCGTGCACAGAAATTGAGCGACCGGTGCGTCTGCGAGTTCGCTCGGCAGCTTGTTCACAGACCTCAAATAGCTCAACCTCGCTGAAGGAGTCCGCCGCGAGCGTGCCGGTACCAGTCGCCGAATTCACCAATTCGCTCACCAGGTCGGTCAGCTCGAGCACTTCCCCGTTCATGTCGTCTAGGACCGTTGAACGTTGCTCCTCGCTCATGGAGTTACCTCGCCTGCGAAGCACATCAACGTTGGTTCGCAAGCTCGTTAGTGGCGTGCGAAGTTCATGGTTTGCATCTCGAACGAGTCGATCCTGCTGCTCGCGCGATGCACGTAGCGCAGAAAGCATGGAGTTGAACGATCGAGCGAGTGCGCCCAGTTCGTCGTTGCTCTCCACGCGGAGGTCAGCATCGAAACGACGGGTCTCGGCGACCTGTTCCGTTGCGATCGCGAGACGCGACACCGGCCGCAACACACGGTCTGCGACCAGCCATCCGACTACCGCCGCACCGAGGGACCCGACCGCACTGATAGCGAGGAGCCAACCGCGAAGCCCGTCGAGGGTCTGAGTGACGTCGTTGAGCGATCGACCGACCATGAGTGCGCCACGCGGATTGGAGGAGACGAGTACGCGATATCGATCGCCGTTGTCCGCAACGCGATCGAAGGTGGCTCTGGTGATGGTCTCGCCTTCGATCGATGCAATCTCAAAATCTTCGTCAGCGAGCGGCAAGATGGACCCGGAGATACGAGATACCTGCGTCGCACCTGGTTCCAGAATCTGAATGCTGGCATCCGCGCGTTGCAATGCATTTATCGTTCCGAACTGAATGCCAAAGGTCAGGTCGGAGTTCACGGGCAGGTCAGCGACGGTGAGGCCCTCCTCGGTCTCTCGTGACCGGTTGAGCAAAAACTCGTTCACCTGAGCATTGAGCTCGCGCTCGGCTGATACGTACGCGAGAAAACTCGCGCCGAACAACATCACGGCTACAACACCACCGATCACCAATGTGAGTCGCCAACGCAGACTCATGTCATGCCCGAGCGGTGTACCCCACACCTCGGACGGTGTGGATCAATCGAGGAAGTCCGTCGACCTCGGTCTTGCGGCGCAGATAGCCAATGTAGACGTCGAGTGACTTCGAATTGGTCTCAAAGTCGTAGCCCCAGATGCGCTCGTAGATGACTTCTCGGGTCAGCACGATCCCCTCGTTGTGCATCAGCAGTGCGAGCAGCTCGAATTCGGTCTTGGTGAGTTCGATCGGCTTGCCCGCTCGCGTGACCTCACGTCGTGCGAGATCAAGTTCCATATCCTCGACCACCAGGCTCTCACCAACCTGGTCAGAATCGAGCACCGAACCACGACGAACGAGCGCCCGCAGTCGAGCGAGCAACTCATCGAGATCGAAAGGCTTTACCAGGTAGTCGTCTGCGCCGGCATCGAGTCCAGCAACCCGATCGGCAATCTCATGACGGGCGGTCAACATCAGGATCGGAGTCCGCACCCCACTTTCACGAATCCGTCTACATGCAGCGAGTCCATCGACCGCTGGCATCATGACGTCCAACACGATGACTTCAGGCTCACCATTGGCCGTCGCCTCAAGGGCTTGGGCCCCGTCACTGACCGCCTGAACTTCGTAGCCTTCGAACGTTAGCGCACGCTCAAGCGCCTCACGGACGCTCTGGTCATCCTCGGCGAGGAGGAGTTTTGTCGATTCTGCTGCGCTTACCATATGTACAACCGTAGAAGAGCGCAGCCCCCTTTGCCGAAAGGCTGCGCGCTTCTTCAGAAGTTCTTCTGCCCTCTGAACAGTGGCAAAAGTGAGAATTTCAGTTGTCGGCCGAGCAATTCGCCTATCGAACGTTGAATTCGATACGGCGTGAGGCCTCTTTGTCCTCGACGCCAGCGTCATCGAGAATCGGCTGCGTTTCCCCAAATCCAACTGCGGTGAAACGCTCGGCCTCGAGACCGTTGTCGACGAGGAATGCCAACACCGACTCGGCTCGTGCCTGCGACAACTCGAGGTTGCCATCCTCGGAGCCATCGGTATCGGTATGGCCCTCGATTACGGCATTGGCCGTGTTCGACGAGAAGAAGTCCACGGCAAGCTGGAGAGTATCCTGACCAGCCGGGGTGATCGTTGCCGACGAGACCTCAAACTCGATGTTGTCCAGGCCCAGGGCCTGATTAACGGTCGGCGGCGTCAACACCGTGTCGACGATGTGGACGATGCCGTTGTCGGCATCGAAGTCGGATGCGACCACTCGAGCCTCACCGTTGAGCACGATCTCGCCGTCGATGACTTCGACAGAGATTGGGAGGCCCGTACGGGTGGTGAGTGTCTGTCCATCAAATTCTTGAAGCTCCGAAGCGGGAAGTGGCTCGGTCAAGAAGTGGTAACCGACGAGCGCATTGGCGCCGTCGGGATCTGAGGTCAGCGCGCCGATGGCCTCGGGTCCGAGATCGGCGAGCGCCTGATCCGATGGAGCGAACAGCGTCCGCATGACTTCGTTGCCATCCTCATCCTCGAGAGCCTCGAGGTCGGCCTGCAAACCAAGAGCCCCACCGATCGCAGCAAACTGTCCGGCTTGGCCGGATCCGTTCAGTGCGTCCCACATGGTGAACGGCGCGGCTGCGGCAGCCGCTGTGGTCTCAGGCGCTGCGGTTGTGGTCGTCTCGGGAGCGGCCGTCGTGGTGGTGACCTCTTCGACAGCCTCGGTAGTTGTGGGCCCGGTTATCGTCGCTGCTGGCAGATCATCGCCCGAACGCGCGATGACGGTGACAATAAGAAGAACGAGGGCCAGGATCCCCATGACCACCAAGAAAAAGCCGCCGTCGTCGTCGTCTTCATCTTCGAACATCTAAAAACACTTTCCCTCAGGTTGAATTGCCCTCGTAGAGGGCCAGCGGAAAGTGTACTGGCAGATCGCTAGCTCAGGCGTAGCTCACTTGACAGAAACCGTGATTACAGTAGCCACCTGGGTTCTTGTGCAGGTACTGCTGATGGCCGTCCTCGGCGTAGTAAAACTCTCCCGCCTCGGCGATTTCGGTGCTGATCTGGCCAAATCCCTTTTCGGTGAGCTTGGCCTGGTACTGATCCTTGGAGGCCAGTGCGGCGGTTAGCTGCTCAGGCGAGGAGGTGTAAATCGCGCTTCGATACTGCGTTCCGACGTCGTTGCCTTGACGGTTCGCCGTGGTTGGATCGTGGTTCTCCCAAAAGATCTGGAAGAGCTTGTCGAGGGACACAACCGATGGGTCATAGACGACCAGAACCGCTTCGGTATGACCGGTCTTTCCGGTGCAGGTTTCCTTATAGGTCGGGTTTTGTGTGAACCCACCCGCATACCCGGCGGCGGTCGTGTACACGCCGTCCAGTTGCCAGTAGAAGCGCTCCGCACCCCAAAAACAGCCCATACCGACGA
Organism: uncultured Acidimicrobiales bacterium; assembly: GCA_964562985.1. Taxonomy (GTDB): domain Bacteria; phylum Actinomycetota; class Acidimicrobiia; order Acidimicrobiales; family SHLQ01; genus SHLQ01. The sequence continues at coordinate 8,441 of CAZLWE010000038.1, read as the reverse complement.
CGAGCTGTTCCATCCCGTCGGGAAATGGACCCTTCATTGGTGTGCCAAGTACCGCGTGTGCGTCGGCGACGGGTATGGCCTCAGCACGCCCTGGAAGGGCGTCAGCCTCGGCGATCATTTCGGTTTTTTTGCGCAAGAACATAACGACACCTTAAACACACCAATACGTACGAGTTATCCGAATCCGGAACTAATTCCCCAGCTCTTCTCACGGATCGGCGACTATGCGCAGCGATCTGCCACCACTTCGACGGCTGGGTCGATCGAATCGACGAAGTCGGCGATCTCGACACTGCCCACCGCGTAGGCCCGAGGGATCCCACTGCGGTTCCGCGAGTGGACCAGGCCAATGACGTCGCGATTATTCACAAATAATCCGCTTCCCGAATCCCCGGGCTGAATTTGCGCGTCGATCCGTACACCCCGGAAGCGGGATTCTGTCTCTCGGAATACGCCGTCCCAATTGACGTTCACCGGGGCATCGACGGTGAATTCAACTTCGTTGATGAACGGTTCTCCCGCATCGCTTCGTATTCCGACAACCACCCCGTCAACCACAGGAACCGCGGTGATCAGGTTCACCGGGTCGAACGCGACGTCGTCTATCCGAAGCACGGCGAGATCCAGATCGAGGTCGAAGCCAACGAGCGTCGCCGCGAACTCGTCACCGTTGGAGCGCAATACCGCGAGACTCTCCGGGTCGCGACCGGTAACGATGTGCCCGCTCGTAACAACCAGGTTCTCGCTCACGGCAAAGCCTGAGCCGAGCGCAGGAACGCCGCATCCAAAGCCGATGATGCGCACGATCGATTCATCGACCACCTCAATATCGGGACGTGCAACCGGTTGAGACACCTCATTGCTTGTTCGTACGCGGGACTGCACGATATCGACGTCAAGGGCTAGGGGGTCCGGTGCTGTGACCCCCGGGGGATTGATCGCTCGATCGTCTCCGCACGCGGTGAGGATCAGGCACGCCGATAGTACGGCTACCCACAGGGGCGCTCGGCGAAACATCGCCAATTTGGCCGTATCACGCATCAGGGAAAGTGTAGGACGAGTCGACTTTCCTTTACGAACGCGCGTTGCACGACTTGGGGCACCCGGTGAACAGGAAACGTTCCGCCGAACCGCCATCACAAGATTCGCCCCGTTGGGGGACCCCGACGGATGCCGGTTATGGATTATTGTTTGGTCATGCGCTCCACCTGGATTCGCGCCTGGCTCGCCGCCGTCGCCCTCATCATCGCCGCTACCGCGGTCGCCCGAGATCGTGTTGAGTGGCTACTCACGGTTGAGGAACCGGTGTTGAGCTGGTTGCTAGACGGCACCGATACGAGCCGGTGGGAGCCAGCTCAGGTCATCAGCTCACCGGTGCTACTCATCGGAGGCACGCTGATCTTGGTGGCCATTGGGATCTTCCTCGATTGGCGAATCGCTGTCGCCGTGGTGATCACGTCGATCATCGGCACGCTCGTGACCCAAGTCCTCCACGGGGTTGTTGGCCGTATGCCACCAAACCCGCAGCTGACGGGCGAATCGTTCCCGAGCTTGGCGGTGACCCAAACCGGGGTGTTCTTCGGCCAAGTTGTCCTTATGGCGTGGTGGCTTCGAGCGCCCCGACTGGTCGTGCAAATACTCATCGAATTGGGTGTTGTGTTGACGGCCGTCGTCGCTATCCGACAGATCTTGTCGAGCGAGATCTGGCCGAGCGATGCGGTCGGCTCTGCACTTGTCATCGCGTTATCGCTGATCTCCGCCGCCCTTGTGTTCGAAAGCCAGCCCGTCGATTTCCCATGGCAACGACGGGCCCGCGAGAAATCGGCGAGTCCGGCCACAACTGCTCCCTCGTCATGACCCGACTACGTCGCCTGTCTCTTTTGGTCGTTCTCGCCCTGACGATGGCGGCCTGTGCCACTGAGTCCGACCCAATAGAGCGCGCCACTCCCGAGGAACAGGCTGAAGCCGTTGACTCCTCTGACGATGCGGCCGCGGAGGTTGCCACCACCGAGGCCCCGGAGACCACTAGCACCACCGAACTCCCGGAGACCACCACCGTGCCACCAGACGAGCCCCTGACCGCAAACGCCTCAGGCGAGGCAACCTTTGGGGAGGAGTTCCCCGATATCATCGGCGTCGAAGCAGTACAGGAAGCGTCCGGCGCATGGCGATTCGCCGTGACGGTGTCATCGCCCTACGACACACCGCAGCGCTACGCGGACGCGTGGCGAGTCGTCGACCCAGACGGCAACGAACTCGGGATTCGCGTCCTGCTCCATGACCACGCGAACGAACAGCCCTTTACCCGGAGCCAAAACGGCATCGAAATCCCCGAGGGGATTACCGAGGTAACCGTCCAAGGCAGAGACCTCGCCAACGGCTGGGGCGGAGCCGAGCTCGTCGTTGCCATCCCCAACTAGAAGACCGGTCGTGCTCGAAGCTCGAGTGAGATGACCGCGCCGTAGAGGCCTTCGCCCTCCAGCCCATTTGGGTCATCGTGGCGCTCGATGTCGACGCGCTCTATCGGCTCACCTAGTTGGCCAACGCCGCTCCCCCTCGCCGCGAGCAGTTCGTTCGCGAGGTTGCGCGCCGCCTGCGTCGCATCTTCGATCGCCGACTCGGCTCCATCGGCTCGAATCGTCCCCCTTGCCGTCACCACTCGATACGAACCCGGCCCGTCGCCATGCACCTCCGCGCGAGTCCGAACGACGACGCTGCCTGCAGCCGCGCCCACGGCGTTGGCTACCTCGTAGTTGCTGGGCAGGACGAGTTGTGCACCGACCCGCCGCCCGACGTCGGGATAGAACACTCCAGCTGGTCCCCCGACCGCGATCAGCGACGTTGTGGTCGACAAGGCCACGTCCACAGAACCCACGCGGTTGTGCCCGGAAATCGCCGCGTCGAGAACCTCGTTGGCGAAGACCTCATCAAGCTCTGCGTCGAGCGCCACTTCCAGCACACACGCGGCGCTGCGCCGCACCATCTCCGAACACACTCGACCAGCGAATGTGGCCTCGTCCTCCCCGGTGTACCAGCCGAGGAGTCTCGCACCTGCAACGGCCGCCGTCCGATCCCAAGTCTCCTGTTCTCCGATCACGTGAGCTGCATCGGATGGCGTGAAGCCAGCAACTGCGACTACCCCAGAAGCCACGAGTTGGTCGAATGCGCGCCGCTGGACTGCACCAGCAGCGATATCGGAGAGCGCAACGGGAACGCCGGATGCAAGCGAGTCCAGCATGCGTTGCTCGACGCTCGACTTCGCGGTGTAGGCGGCAGCACGGTTGGGCTGGGTGATGACGAATACCCCGGCCAACTCACGAGATGGCGGATCAGCGAGTTGCGTCTGGAGAACGTCGACGATCTTCGGATGCTCGAGGGAGAGCAACGACAGTGGGATGCGCCGACGAGGCCCGAGCGAGATTTCGTCCTTGTGGGTCACGACAGCGCTATCGCCACCGAGTCCAGTAGTGCGTACGTCAATGGCCTCGACCATCGTGCGCCATCCGCCTACCTTCGCACCATCATCGACCAGTCGGGGCCGGCCACCTACGAGCTGCCCAACATCGGTGGTGGTCCCACCGACGTCGCTCAAGATGAAGTCGTCCAGGCCGGAGAGTGTCGCTGCACCCACGATCGACGCCGCTGGCCCCGATAGGACGGTTTCGATCGGCCGTCTAGCGACATCAGCTGCTACCGCCAACGAGCCATCGCCCTTGGCTACCAAGATGGGTGCGCGGATACCGAGATCATCGACAGATACTTCGATGGCCGATAAGAGTCGGCGAATTCGCCCGAGCAGCCGGGCGTTTAGCGCGGTGGTCAGAGCCCGCCTAGGTGCATCGAGTGAATCGCTAAGTGCCGACGAGATGGTGACGGGGAGCGTCGTTTCTGAGAAAACCCGATCCCGCACTGCCTCTTCGTGTCCGGGGTTTCTGACCGCGAACGCTGCTGCCACTGCGACCGCCGAGACATCTCCTTGGTGGGCGGTGAGCGCTCGATCGATGGCGTCTCCGTCGAGTGGAGCTGCCTCGTTGCCGTAGTGGTCGTGACCTCCGGGCACCTGTACGACCACCGCGTCGGGGAAGGCCTCCGCGATCCCAGCGCGTCCAACCATCTGGTCGTCGAAACCGACCAACAGGACCAAGATCGCGCCGCCTTGGCCTTCCACGACCGCATTGGTCGCCAAGGTGGTCGAGACTGCGACCATCTTCACCGAGTCCTGTTCGACATCGGCCATTACGGCGGTGAGTGCATTGGAAACACCGACCGAGAGATCGTCGGGGGTGGTCAGTGCCTTGGCGGAGTGGACTACGCCAAGACCAGCGGCATCGAGCAGGACGGCATCGGTGAAGGTTCCCCCGGTATCCACGCCCAGCAACATGCTGGATGGCTTTTTGTCGAATGCGCTCACGGCGCTCCAGCGTGGCAGAATTTCACGCCATGGTCGAAGCTTTGCGAAATCCGCGTCTACAGGGATTGGGAACGACGATCTTCGCGGAGATGAGTGCGCTCGCAATACGGACCAACTCGGTCAACCTGGGCCAGGGGTTTCCGGACACCGACGGGCCACCTGAAGTGGCGGAGATCGCGGCCGAGGCGGTCCGGTCGGGCCCGAACCAATATCCACCGTTGCTGGGCCAGCCAGATCTTCGTGCTGCCGTAGCCGAGCACCAGGAGCGCTTCTACGGGTTGTCCTACGATGCGGACACCGAGGTCCTTATTACCGCGGGAGCGACCGAGGCGATCGCCGGCGCAATTCTGGCGCTGTGCGATGAGGGCGACGAGGTGATCACCTTTGAACCGACCTACGACAGCTACTCGGCGACGATCGGTCTCGCCGGTGCCGTGGAGCGGCCGGTGCTTCTCAACGCCCCGGACTGGCGCTTCGAAATCGACGCGCTCGATGCTTCCTTCAGCGAACGCACCCGTCTGATTCTGTTGAACAGCCCACACAATCCGACCGGAAAGGTATTTGACCGCGAGGAACTCGAAGTCATTGCCCAACGTGCGATCGAGCACGACCTGGTCGTGGTGAGCGACGACGTCTACCAACATATGGTCTTTGATGGCGAGCACCTGCCCATCGCTGCCCTTCCGGGGATGCGTGAACGGACGATCAGTATCGGCTCAGCCGGAAAGAGCTTCTCGTTTACGGGCTGGAAGATCGGTTGGGTGACGGCACCTCCGGAGCTGCGGAACGCCGTGATGACCGCCAAGCAGTTCCTCACGTTCGTGAACGGTGCTCCGTTCCAACCGGCGGTCGCACATGGGCTACGACTCGGCGACGACTACTTCAACGGATTGCGCGGCGATCTGCGAGCGAAGCGAGATCGACTCGCCGCAGGACTCGTCGAAGCTAGTTTCGACGTAATGCACACCCAGGGCACCTACTTCCTCACGTGCGACGTCCGCGGAATCGCGGAGCGGGCTGGACTACCCAACACGAGCGTGGAGTTCTGCCTCGCACTGCCCGAGGCATGCGGGGTCGTTGCAGTCCCGAGCGAGGTCTTCTACCGGACGCGCGAAGCAGGCCGCCACCTCGTCCGCTTCGCATTCTGCAAAAAGGACGAAGTGCTCGACGAGGCGATCACTCGCCTAAAGACGCTGACGGCCTAACCGCGTCGGCGACGACGACGATTTTCTCGAGCGCCGCGACCTTCTCCGGAACTCTCAACGACGGGCAGTCCCGGCGCTGGAATGTCCGGCGGTTCATAGGTGCCATCAATGGTGCGACGCATCATCGCGATGTGCTCGGGCGATGTACCACAGCATCCGCCAATGATCTCGATACCGAGCTCCATCATCCGCTTGGTGTGGGCGGCCATGACATCGGGTGAGCCGTTGTAGAACAGTTGGTCACCCTTGAACTCGGGGATACCAGCGTTGGCCATGACGATGACGGGGGTGTCCCCCGCCCCGGCCTTCACCTGTGCCATCGCCGCTTCAGTTTGCGGGAGGTTGTTGCCGCAGTTTGCGCCGATGGCGGCCAAGCCCAGCGCCGTAAGCCGCTCCGCTGCTTCTGCACCGGTGACGCCCATCATGGTTCTGCCCGCGGTATCGAAGCTCATGGTGGCCGCGATCGGAAGGTCGCAGGCCCGTCGAGCGCCTGCAAAAGCCGCCTCGATCTCCTCGAGGCTCGACATGGTTTCGATCCAAAGGAGGTCTGCGCCTCCGGCTGCGAGGCCTTCGGCCTGGGCGGTGAAGGCGTCCGCGGCCGTCTGCGGTGTCATTTCGCCTAGCGGCTCAAGGAGCTCCCCGGACGGACCCATAGATCCGGCGACGAGGACAGGTCGGTCAGAGGCGTCAGCGGCTTGGCGACCAACCTCGGCTGCAGCCTTGTTCAGCTCAACTACGCGGTCGTCGAGCTTGTGTAGCTTCAGTCGGAACGCTGACCCGCCGAACGAGTTCGTCAAGATGATGTCCGAACCGGCCTTGATGTAGTTCATGTGGACATCGACGACGCGGTCGGGAATGTCGACGTTCCACTCCTCAGGAGGGTCTCCTGCCGTGAGTCCGCGAGCGAACAGTTCGGTTCCCATCGCCCCATCGACGAGAAGGTGGGTGCGTTCCGACAGAAGGTCGGAAAGATGTACAGGCATTGCATCAGCCTCCAGAAAGTACCTGTTCTTGGAGGATACCGAAGAGAGACTCCGCCGCCGAATCGTCGGCACCCGCCAAACCGGCGTTGACCGCATCCTCACCCAAGCGATCGAGCGCCTCGGCAGCAAAGCTTGGGCAAATGTTGTCGAGGTCGACATCGGCGGCCCCAGGGATCTGCGGCGCAATGGCGACACAAACCTCGATAAGGACTGTCTCGGTATCGCTGTCTACCCGATCACAGGCCAATCGGCCGTCGGGATAGGCCACATCGAGTAGCGCGGCATGCACGGCATCGTTTACACACGGGTTGGACGGATACACGGTGTGCGATGCATGGTCGACCTCGACCAAGAATCCGTTGGAGAGGGACTCCTCGACCAGCTCTTCAGATTCGCCGAACGAGGTCACTGGGTCAGAGGTATTGCCGACGACCAAGATGGGGGCGCCGCCACCATCGAAGGGAACACCCAGCGCTGGCGTTCCCAACACGTCCATGTGGCTACACGTTGAGGCCAGACCATCGTCGATCGCACCGATGAGCGGAAACTCCGCGATGAGTTCGTCCTCACGAGCAAAGAACTCCGCACTCGCAGCGAGGCGGGCCTCACGGTCGTCTTCTGGTTGTAGTGCCCAACTGTCCAAGCAGTTGATGTATCCGGTGATGTTGGTGAGGCCAGGGTCGGGGCCGAGCTGAAACTCGGCGAAGTCCGCGAACAGGGTGGGATCATCACGTTCGCCCAAGTCGGCGAGCGCATCCCACAACAGTGGCCACTGCGCCTCGTTGTACAGCGGGGTGATGAGCCCGAGGAATCCCGCGTCGGGGTTGTTCGCGCTGACGTCGGCTACGAGCGGAAGCTTGTCAACTGTGTCGAGGTAGTAGGCCTGCGGGTCTCCCCCGTTGAAGATTGGGCACGTCGCGTCGGAACACGCTGCGAGAGCCTGGTTGAGGAGATCCTCGATGGGCGTAAGTTGCTCTCGAGCCGATTCGAGCCGGGCGTCAAAGTCAGAAATGTCGTCGATCGGGTTGTCGGCACCGTCGATCACCATCGCCCGAACGGTTTCGGGGAACAGGGTTGCGTACCAGACACCGATGATCGAGCCGTAGGAGAAGCCGAGGTAGGAGATCTGATCTTCGCCCAGCGCACGCCGAATCTCGTTCATGTCGCGAGCGACGTAGCCGGTGTGGATCAGACCCGCAGCATCACCGAGCGAATCGATGCACAGCTGCACGGCTTGTTCGACGGCTTCCTCTTCGCCGGGCTCGTCGATGATGTCGACGATCTCGGAGAGGACCTCCAGTTGTTCTCCGGAGCCACCGCAGGCAAAGGCTGGCTCGGAGGCTCCGACGCCTCGAGGGTCAAAGCCGATGATGTCGAAGTTGTTGGTCAACTCCTCGGGAAATGCCCCAAAGGCGAAAGCTTCAGCGAAGTCGGTACCGGGAGCGCCCGGGCCGCCAGGGTTTACGAGCAGGGATCCGATCCGCTGGCCAGGGTCAGCGGCCGACACTCTGTTTACGGAGATAGAGATCGTTTCACCATCGTCTACGCGGTAATCGAGGGGAACGTCGAGGGTCCCGCACTCCAGTACTCCACACGTCTGCCAGTCGATGGTTCCGGCGGGACGAGCTTCGGCCACTTCAGCTTCAGTGAGGCCTCCGGCGAGCGATTCGTCGCCATTATCTGCATCGATGGGCTCCGGGGACTCACTTGCGACATCGTCATCACCTGTCGCGACCTCATCGGCATCATCGTCTACCGTCTCGGAGTCCTCATCGGACTCGACTTCGGCCTCGGCGGTGGATGAGTCCGGCTCAGCCAACGACGTAGCATCGTCAGTGCCAC
>CAZLWE010000037.1:0-32396 GCA_964562985.1 uncultured Acidimicrobiales bacterium | reverse complement strand
AGCGCCGGCAGCCCGCCGATATTCGGCTCCGCGGTACGCCGGTTGGTGTGGCGCGACATAAGCCGCAACAAGCGGCGGACCGCTGGCATTTTCCTGCTCACGTTTGTGCCCCTGCTGTTTGTGTACTTCGTGGCCGTTGTCAGCGTCGAACCAACGGGAAACTTCAACGCCTCGGACGACGTCGACTTGAACTTCGGTCAGGCCGATGCCAGCTATTTCGGTGACGCTCCGCCCGAGACGCTGCGGTTCCCCGGAGATCCGACCATCGTGTCCTGGAATCGTGTTTCGCATCAGATCGGCGGTCGGTCGGTGAATCTGTCCGATATCCCGATCGAAGATCCGACTGTCGCTGGACACTTTCAGACCGAACTCACCGGGATGCTCGTAGAGGGAGTCCAGCCCAGTAGCCCCGATGAAGTAGCGGCGTCGGAGCAAGCCCTCGCGCTCTTGGGCGATGACCTAGGGCTCGGCGACCGCTTCAACTTTGGCGAACGCTCATTGGAAGTCGTAGGCATTCTCGATTCTGGCTTTGATGACGATGCAGCGTCGGTGCTGTTCGCTCCAGGTGAGCTGCGAGTCGGCAGCCGAGAGACCTTGGTGGACTGGGGCGACCAGCCGGTTCCCGAAGAGCTCCTTCCGGAGACCGATATCGAGTTTGAGGCGATGGCCCGATCGTCCTTCGCCGGCCTGGATTTCCGCGTCTCGCGTGAATTCGAGGTCGAGATGTACAGCTCCCCGAATCCCGATGCGGTGCTAGGGGCAACGATCTTCATGCTCGGGCTCTCGATAGCCACCGGTGCGGTGGCGTTCGTTGCGTGGCGCAGTTCCGCGACGCGGCGGCTCAGAGAAACCGGACTGCTCGCATCGTCGGGAGCGTCGGGTCCCCAGCTGGCAGCACTCCAAGCAACCCAAGGGTTCGCGATCGCCCTTGGGGCAGCGCTTGCGGCGATCGTCCTGGGCGTCGCTGTATTGGTATTGCGTCCCTTCGGTTGGGACTGGGACGGAGCGTCACGAGGCGCAGTGTTTGTTTTCCCGATCTTGGGCATCGTGCTCCCCACGGTGATCGGTATCGCGGCAGCTACCGTCGCGGCATGGTGGCCAGCGAGACAGGTGGCGCGTTCGCCTCTCGCAGCTTCCCTCGATGGACGCCTGCCCGAGCCGGACGCCCGCGTTGCGAACCCGGTCGTCGGCGTACTGCTGATGATCATCGGCGTCTTTATGGTGAGTTCATCGCTGTCACCGTTTAACGACAACGGCAATCTGCAACTTCTTCTCGGCGGGGGAGGGCTCATAGCCTTGGCGGTCGGGGCGCTACCGATTCTGCGAACGCTTTTCCGAGTGGCGGGCCACCGTGCCCTGCTGCCACTCGCACCGGTGACGCTTCGACTCATCCTTCGTTCGATGGCGCGCCACGCGGGCCGGTCGGCGGCCGCGGTTCTTGGGATTGGTGCGATCGTGGCCGGGGTATGGGCAGGTGCTATCGATACCCAAGAAGAGATAGAGCTCGGCACCCGTTTTGGCCCGGAACGCACTGGCGAGGTACTCAGCAGCGAGAACGGTTCGGCCGTCTTCACCGAAACCGGAGCGTCCTTCCGGATGCAAGGCGTGCAGCTGCAGTCCGGTGTTTTCGTCAACGTGAATTCCTCTGACGCGGCCAGGCGAGAGGCCTCTATCGCGGAGGTAGTCCGTCGAGTTGGCGAGCCGAACCGGCGGGTGGACTTCGCTGTGTTCAACTTGCCGGAACTTGGATATCTCGAGGCTCGCCCCACCCAAGAGCTGGACGGACTGCTCACGGAGACGATCGACAACACCCTTTCCACAGGTGGAGACGTGCGACTGGAGCTGCCCTCGTTCTTCGAGGATGACCGACCGGCCGCAACACAACGTGCACCCGCCTTCGATTTCTCGGTGTTGATCTACCCGGTCGACCTGCCACAGGCCGACCTGGATGTGCTCCTAGACGACGATTCGCTCTTCATTGCAAGCGTCGACAGGGGTCTCGGGGTTCAGCGAGATGAATTCGGTGCTCCAACCAGTACCCAGGTGCAGGCAATACTGCTCGCGATCGGCGTGGTGGTGGCGGCCTTCGTCATCGGGATGGTGACCCTGGTGGTGTCAGAGGAAGTCCGGGGCGAGATGGCCCTCGTTGCGCTCCTCGGTACGAGTGGGGCCTTCGCTCGGAAGTTTCTCGCGATGCACACGTTCGTGATCGCAGCGATCGGTGTCTCGGCAGGGCTGTTCATCGGCACCGGGCTCCGCTTAGTTGTGGACACCGGCTTCTTCTTCCCGGGGTTCGTGCTACTTGCCCTGGTCGCCTTGCCGTTCGTACTGGCAGCGGTCACGTACTTGGCCGTTCGACCGGCTCGGATGAGCGACCAACAATCGGGCCTGACCCTCGCTGCATAGTTGCAATCTGACGCGCCGCGAACAGTGAGCGTTGGTCACTGACAGCGCAAAGCTGTTCATAACTGGAGCGGCCGTGGCTTGTATGTCCGTGACGCGTGCCAAATTGTCCGTCTTTGTGCGCCGCAAAGACCCACTTCGCGAATACGATCAAGGGGTCGCTGGATGGAGCGACACAGTCACTACGCTGCCCCTACGGGTCGCGCCCGTGGCCGCCATAGGTGACTAAACGCCCAAGGTTGACAATTAGCAATGACTGCGACTGACACGCAAGACGAAGTATTCGAAGAGACCGGTGCGCCCGTGGAGGCTTTCTCCGAGGGCGCCCCTGCTCTCGCGTTCAACGACCACAAGAGCGTCGGACGAATGTGGATAACGGCTTCACTTATCTTCCTCGTCCTGATTTCGATTCTCGGAATCCTCACGAATCTGGAGCGTTTGTCGCTCGGTGGGGCCGACGTATTCGGTACGAACGCCACCTATTTCCAGGGCTGGATCCTGTATCGAACCGGTGCGATCTTCCTCGTTGCGCTCCCGCTGTTCATCGGCATCGCCACCTCGATCGTCCCGCTACAGGTGGGCTCACCATCGATTGCCTTTCCGCGCCTTGCAGCAGCGTCGTTCTGGGCATGGCTCGTCGGCGCCATCGTGCACATCATCTCGATCTTCGGTGCCGACGGCGGTCTCGGTCCGGCGAACGCCACCCGCTCCGAGGGCACCCTGATGACGATCACCTCGCTCGGGTTCATCATCGTTGCGCTGCTCGCCGCTTCAATGTGCATTGCGACCACGGTCATTGCCCTGCGTCCGGCCGGAATGAACTTGCAACGGGTTCCGGTCTTCAGCTGGTCGATGCTGGTCGCTACTTCGGTGTGGATGCTTTCGCTACCGGTGCTCATCGCTAACCTGATCTTCGCCTACGCCGATCTCCAGGGTCGTGAACCGATTCGCTTCGGAAACCGTGATGACCTGTGGACCAATCTGGAGTGGGCCTGGGCTCAGCCTCAGATCTATGCCTACGCCATTCCCGTACTCGGTGTAGTTGCTGAGGTCGTGCCAACGCTCGTCAAGCAACGTCAGCCCGGACGAGACCTGGTGCTGAGCTTCATCGGGTTGTTCGGTCTGTTTAGCTTCGGTGCGTGGGCCCAAAGCGCGCTTTCTGTCGGTGCTGATCCGGTCTTCCAGAACCCTGCTCTTCCCGAGAGCGACCAGGGCAACTTCATCTACGAAGAACCGTTGTTTGTGCTCTTTGCTCTCGCGATCGCGGTGCCGCTCCTCGGCTTGCTCGGCGGAATGGCCGACACCATCCGGCGCGGGAAGCTGCCGAAACCGAATGCTGGCCTCGCTGGCGCAATGGTTGGAGCGACCATCCTGCTCTTTGCCGTGATCGCTGGCGAAGTGCGAGCGTTCCCCTTCTTCTGGGAAGCACTGCACGACAATCACGTTCTGCTGTCTTCTTCGACCGCCCAACTCACCTTGGTGTTTGGTGCAGTCATCGCTTCAGCCATCGGTGCCCTTGCCTACTGGGCCCCGAAGATCTTCGGTGGGTTTACCGCAGATCCGGTCGGCATCATGGGTTCCATGGCGATCTTCGGCGGTGCAGCCCTGGCCGGACTCGCCGATATGGTTTCGGCCTTTGCCGGCCAGCCCGACATCAGCCTCGAAGCGGTCAACAACAGCATGATCGAAACCATGAACGTTGTCGCCCTCGTCGGCGTCGCCATGATGGCTGGCGGCGCACTGGCGGTGATCGGCCTGGTTCTCCCAGCGCTGCGAAGCTCGGAACTGCTTCCCGATGATCCATGGGATGGCCAAACGCTCGAGTGGGCAGCACCATCTCCACCTCCGGTCGGCAACTTTGTTGAGCCAATCGGCCGGATCCGTTCCGCTGAACCCCTTCTCGATGAATTGGAGGTCCTCTAAATGGCGACATCTACCGCTGCGCCAGTGGCTCCACCGGTCGCTGAGGCCGGACGAAATCGTACGTTGCTGGTCGGTACGGCGTTCGGCGCGATGGGATCGATCATGGTCTTTGTCGGACTCTTCGCCGTCTACATTGCGATCCGCCAAAACAACGAGTTCCTCGTCGAGAACCGACTTGGCGGCGGCTTGTGGTTCCCCGAAGGTGCGGTGCAGATCGCTCCTGGCACGATGATGCTGTTCACCACCTGGGGTGGCGGACTATTCATGGCCTGGGCTGTGCAGGCGATTCGCAACGACGATCGTCGCAACGCCTATGTAGCGCTCAGTCTCACCATCTTGATGGGCGCCGCGGTGATCAACCAGATGGTCTTCGCTATCGGCGACTTCGCTTTGCCGATCGACCGTTCGGTTCCTGCGTTCATGCTGTTCGTGATCTACGGCAGCTACATCGTGTATCTGTCGGTCGCCATCATCTTTGTTTTGCTGATGGGCATCCGTGCCGTGGCGGGCCAGTTCAACTCGAAGAACGCCGACGGCATCGAAGCGGCTGCAATCTATTGGTACTCAACAATCATCGTGTATATGCCCGTGTGGTATCTGATCACGATTACGAAGTGAGGCGATGATGACTGGATTGATCCCAACCAGCCTCAAGCTCTATCTGGGCATCGCGTTCGCCGCTGCTGGCCTCGCCATTATCGGCGGTTGGACGAGCGGTGGAGGGGTACTCGGCCCGATCAGCTCCGGCTTCAAGGGCGGTATCGGCGACCATGTGAGCTATTCAGTGCTCGCCGGCGTCGCATTCGTGTCGTTGATCGTGGGCGGCATGCTCACCTACTTCCGTGATGCAGACGCCGAGGAGATCGCAAAGGCCATGGGCACCGAAGTTGCCCCCGTCGGTCAGCGTCCAGTTCAAGAGTCGGTCTGGCCCGTTGTGGCCGGTGTCGGCGTCGGTTTCGTGATGGTCGGCATGGCGGTTAGCGCTGCGCTCACTGGAATCGGCATCGTCGTCCTCGCAATCGTCGCCTTCGAATGGACCATGAGCGCATGGGCCGACCGAGCAACCGGTGACCAGGCAACCAACATTGCGCTCCGTGATCAACTCATGGGTCCATTCGAAGTACCGCTTCTCGGTTTGCTCGGTGGCGGTGTTCTGGTGCTCGCTGCATCACGTATCTTCTTGCGCTTCCCCGGCACAGGAGCGGTGATCCTCGGTGCGATCCTGTCGATCGCGATCCTGGGAATCGCCATCGTGCTTACCCAAGGCGACGGATCCAAGGCGTCCAACCGCCTCGGAGCCACCATCGCTGGTGTCTTCGCACTGTTCATCCTGGTCTTCGGTGCGTGGTCCTTCGCCACGATCACACACGAGGAAGAGGGCGAAGAGGGCGTCGAAGAAGTAGAAGAAGAGGCACTTGTTGAGGTCGTCGAATGACCGATTTCCATTCACCCGATTTGTCACCTGAGCCAAGTTCGGGAAATTATTCACAAGCTCATCTGACTATGCCTACATCTGCTGAAAGAAACCGTATGCACAGGAGTTCCCCCGCCCGCTGGTTGACGCGTGGCGTCGGGGTTGCAGCCCTGGCTTTCGTACTCGCCGCCTGTGCGTCTGATGCCGAGCTCAACACCCGTGCGGATCTCGCTGGCCCTGAGGCCATTCAGATCGAGAACTTCACGACGTGGATCTTGATCGTCACCTACATCGTGTTCGCCTTGGTAATGGGCGCAACGCTATGGGCGTGGGCCAAGTTCCGCATCAAGACCGACGACTATGAAGACGACGAGTTCCCCGCACAGGTCGATCACAACACCACCGCGGAGATCCTCTTCAACGGTGTCCCAATCGTGATCTTGGTAGTGGTTGGCTTCTTCACCTTCCTGCTCCACTGGGAGCTCAACGGCGAACCCGATGTGAACCCGATCACGGTTGACGTCGCCGGGCAATCCATCGATTGGGAGCCAGAGATCGTCGTTGTTGGTCAGCAGTGGTGGTGGGAATACCAGTACCACTTCGGCGATGTAGAACTCACCGCCCAGCGCGTTGAGAACTTGCCGGTTGCCGACATCACCACCGCAACGCAGATGGTGATCCCGGTCGGTCAAGAGATCGAGCTCGAGGTAACCAGTCGAGACGTTATTCACTCGCACTGGATTCCTGCGCTGAACGGTAAGCGTGACGCGGTTCCTGGCCGTCAGAGCGCACCGTGGAAGATCCAAGCTGATGAGCCGGGTGTCTTCTTTGGACAATGCACCGAGTTCTGTGGTCTTTCCCACTCCCGGATGCGCATGCAGGTCATCGCCCTTGAGATGCCGGAGTTTCAGACGTGGGTGAGCGCCCAGATGCAAGGCATAGCGCTCGATGCCGAGACGCAGGCCTACGTCGATGAATTGGTCTCGGGTGCAACTCCGGCTCCGGAGAACTCCGAACAGCGTGCGGTCGCGACATTCCGAGGCAAGTGCGCTTCGTGCCACTTGCTCGAAGGTGTTGCCGATGACCTTTGGTCCCAGGAGCGCGTCGCTGAGCAGCTCGTTTCGGGCGCCGCGCCGAACCTCACCCACTTCGCGAGCCGCACCACCTTCGCCGGTGGCATTGTCAATGTCTACGACCCGAACACTGGCGCCTTCAATGAGAACGACCTGCGTGCATGGCTGCGCAATCCAGCAGATATCAAGGCGAACTTCACCGAGCCCGTCTCCGCAGACGATTCGCGGTTGCGGGGCATGCCGAACCTGAACCTGACCACTGAAGAAGTTGACGACCTTGTGGGCCTATTGGAGTCCGCAGGAGAACGTCCATCTGCATTCATCATCGAAGAGACCGGAGTCGAGTAAATGGCAATCATTGAACGACCACTGGCTATCGGTCCTGGCGACAACGTCGAGACCGTCAAGCGACCACTAGGCAGCCTTACCCGGCCGCAACAGACCGGTTCCTGGAAGGACTGGCTGTCGACCGTCGATCACAAGAAGATCGGCATCATGTACGGCGTCACCGCCATGTTCTTCTTCGTAATCGGAGGCGCCGAGGCGCTTCTGATTCGTATTCAGTTGGCAACACCAAACGGCACGTTGTTGAGCCCAGAGGTGTATAACCAGGTCTTCACGATGCATGGCGTGACCATGATCTTCTTGGTGATCATGCCGTTGGCTGCGGCGTTTGCGAACTATCTCCTTCCGCTCCAAATCGGAGCTCGTGATGTGGCCTTCCCACGTATGAACGCGCTCAGTTTCTGGATCTTCCTTTTTGGCGGGCTATTCCTCAACACTTCATGGCTTTTGGGCGGTGGAGCCGACGGTGGTTGGTTCAACTACGCACCGAACAGCTCGGTCACCTTCTCACCAACCCACGGCATCGACTTCTACGCACTGGGTCTGCAGATCACCGGTCTGGCCTCGTTGGTATCGGCGATCAACTTGATCGTCACCGTGTTGAACATGCGCCCGAAGGGCATGAGCTTGTTCCGCATGCCGGTCTTCACCTGGATGAACCTCGTCGTGCAGTTCCTGCTGCTCTTTGCTGTTCCGGTCATCTCGATCGCACTCTTCCAGCTGACCTTCGACCGTCTCTTCGGCGCCAACTTCTTCAACACCGAAGCTGGCGCTGACCCACTGCTGTGGCAGCACCTCTTCTGGATCTTTGGTCACCCCGAGGTGTACATCCTCATCCTTCCGAGCTTCGGCATCATCTCCGAGGTCATCCCAACCTTCAGCCGCAAGCCGATCTTCGGCTACCGCGCAATGGTGTTCTCCGGTATCGCAATCGGGTTCATGGGTTGGGGCGTATGGGCTCATCACATGTTCGTGTCCGGCATCGGTCCGATCTCGGTCATCGCCTTCTCGATCTCGACGATGTTCATCGCCGTTCCGACCGGCGTGAAAATCTTGAACTGGCTCGCCACGATTTGGGGCGGCAAACTTCGCTTCACCACGGCGATGCTGTTCGCTGTCGGTGTGGTTTCGATGTTCACCATCGGTGGCCTGTCGGGCGTGACTCACTCGATCGCTCCTGCTGACACCCAGCAGACCGACACCTACTACATCGTTGCTCACTTCCACTACGTGATCTTCGGTGGAGCGCTGCTCGGCATCTTCTCCGGCTTCTACTTCTGGTGGCCGAAAATGTTTGGCTACATGCTCAACGAGCGTGTCGGTAAGTGGAACTTCTGGCTCCAGATCGTTGGCTTCAACGTCACCTTCGGTCCGATGCACATACTCGGCTTGCAAGGTATGAGCCGCCGCATCGACACCTACGACGCTGGTTTCGGTTTCGAATTCTGGAACTTGATCGCCTCGATCGGCTCGTTCATCATCGCCGCCGGTATCGCAATCTTCTTCTGGAACATCTCCTACAGCCGCAAGCAGTGGAAGAAGGCTGGCAAGCCAAACCCAGGGCCCGATCCATGGGACGCACGCAGCCTTGAGTGGATGACCGCCTCGCCGTGCCCAGAGCACAACTTCGACGAGGAAATCACCGTCGAGGGTCCAGACGAGTTCTGGCATCGCAAGTACGGCGAGGACGAGCACGGCAACATCGTCCGTATCGCCACCGCCGCAGAGGTCGCTCACGACGGATCGAACACCAACGTTCACCTTCCTTCACCGAGCTACTTCCCAATCCTCTTGGCACTCGGCCTTCCGGTCGTTGCCTACGGCCTCATCTACAGCCTGTGGCTCTGCATCCCTGGTGCCGCACTCATCGTGTACGGAATCGTTGGCTGGATCTTCGAGCATCCAGATGACCCGAACGCCGCACACGGCCACGACGACCACCACGACGGTGGCGACGACCACGCCGAGCTTGAAAGTGGCGACGAACCAGACGCCATCGAATCGGGCGACCCCGAAGAAGGCGAACTTGTGGGCGCTGGTGCGACGATCTTGAGTGACGCCGCCGATGAGGGAACGGAGGCATAGCGATGGCAGCAACGGTCGTTACCGAGTCTCACGAAAGCCATGATGATCATGGGCACATGGAGACCAACACCGGGATGTCCAACAACAAGTTGGCCATGTGGCTCTTCTTGGCGTCGGACTGCTTGCTTTTCGGTGCGCTGATCTCGACGTTCCTGCTCTACCGCACGAACATCTCGGACAATTCGCCATTCGAAGAACCAGCCGACATCTTCGATATCCCGTTCACGTCGCTCAGCTCGTTCATCTTGTTGATGAGCTCGCTCACCATGGTGCTATCGCTGTCAGCGGTAAATCGTGACGACGAGCGCAAGGCTCGAATTTGGATGCTCACGACAGCGTTCCTGGGCATGCTCTTTGTTGGTGGTCAGGTCTTTGAATTCACCGAGTTCGCCGAAAAGGGCCTCGGATACAGCACCAACACGTGGTCATCGGCCTTCTTCACGCTCACCGGCTTTCACGGTGTACACGTGAGCGTCGGCATTCTGATGCTGTTCGGCACCGTCTTTGGCACTCGCAAGAGCGGCCTTGGCAAGGAGAAGTCCGAAGCGGTCGAACTCGTCGGTCTTTACTGGCACTTCGTCGACATCGTCTGGGTGATCATCTTCACCATCGTCTACCTCATTCCGATCGGTTAGGAAATACCTATGGCCGTCACCGAAGACACACATCACGACCAGCTCTACACGGACCCACACGCGCACTCGCACCCGAGTAACCGCAGCTATGTGATGATCGCCCTCGTTCTGGCCGTCCTCACCGCAGTGGAGATCTTGCTCTTCGTCGTAGAAGACGACATCGCCCGTTCGATAAACAAGTTGGCCCTGATCGGTCTGATGGTCATCAAGTTCTACATCGTGGGCGCGTACTTCATGCACTTGAAGTTCGACAACAAGATCTTGACCCAGCTGTTCCTGTTCGGGCTTGTCCTTGCCGTGATCGTGTACACGGTGATGCTGTCGGCCTTCGAGTTCAACTTCTGGAATGACGGATTCTGCGACACCGGATTGCCGGCAGCCAGTGAACTAGGCGGCGACGATTTCTTCGCCAACGAGAACTGTACGTCCTGATGTTGTCTCAGGTGAATCCCTGGGCATGGCAGCCGCACCCTGAGGTGTGGGCGCTTGTCTTGGGAATCATCGGCCTTGGCTTCTACGCGACGCGCGTCATTGGGCCAAAGTACGCTCGTCACTACCACTCGCAAAGCGCCGTAAAGGAACTCGTCGGTGCAACCGCTGGGGCCGCTCACGGTTCCCCATCGTTGAGTTCGTCGCTTGATTCGTCGGCGTTGTCCGATGATGCCCCAACGCCGGATGCGCCTGCGGCTGACGGCGAGTTCGAGATCGTCTCCACCAAGCAGAAGAAGTACTTCGCCTTAGGCGTCTTCTCGCTCTACTTGGCCGCTGACTGGCCGCTGCACGACATTGCGGAGCAGTACTTGTACTCGTTGCACATGGTGCAGCACATGCTCATCACGTTCTTCATTCCGATCTTCTTCCTTCAGGCCACACCGGAATGGCTCGCTCGTCTGATCTTGGGTGGCGGTGACCAAGAGCGCACCTGGCTCGGCAAGCTCGCGAAGCCGGTTACCGCAGGGTTGATCTTCAACTTCCTGGCAGGGCTGAGCCACTGGAACGGCATCGTCCAGACATCATTCGATTCCGGAGCATTCCACTTCACCATTCACCTAGTGATGTTCAGTTCAGCTCTGCTGATGTGGCTTCCGGTCCTGGGTCCGCTCCCTGAGCTTCGTCTGTCGGTTCCCGGGCAGATGATCTACCTGTTCTTGATGTCGATCATCCCCACCGTGCCAGCGGGTTGGTTGACCTTTGCCGACAACGTCGTCTACCCGGCCTACGACATCCCCACCCGCGTGTGGGGGCTCTCGGTTATCCACGACCAACAGGCTGCGGGCGCGATCATGAAGATCTTCGGTGGCCTGTTCCTCTGGTCGCTGATCGCTATTCGCTTCTTCACTTATGCGGGAGCCGAACGCGAAGCGGACAGAAGTCGCCGCGTCGTTCGAACCCTCACCTACAGCGACGTCGAAGCAGAGTTCGAGCGCACCCCACCACCTCAAACTGACTGAGCTACCGGGTAACTATCCAGAACTAGTGAAAGTCGTTGGCTGCCGCAGCAAGTGCGTCGATGACCGCCATGATCATCTCGGTCGGCTCTAGGCCCGGGGCGTCGCCCCAATCTCGGGCCTCATAGTTCCAGCGGATGCTTGGCGGAAGTTCCACCTGGACGCCTCGTTGGGCCGGAAGGTTGACCGGGTTCTTCGCGTGAACGCCACGAAGCTCCCGGGGAATCTCGTCGAGATCGGCCACTATCTTGAATTGCTCTGTCAGACGGGCAGAGAGCTCTCGCTGCACCACAGCGGCGAGTTCCCGGTTCTGCCCTCCGAGCAAGATCCGCTGCTTCTCGAGCTCACGGCCGTATCCGTGCACGGTGATCACTACCTCGATGTGATCGAGGACTTTGGACAACGTCTCGGACTCGCTGGGGTCATAGCGAATTGAGGGCAGGTGCAGCGGACGTTCCGCATTCTGCTCGATGCTGTAGAAACTCGCGCCGGCAAGCTCGGCCGCTCGCCGAGCGATGAGCGATGTGACCCGCTCAACCGGGCCGCCATGATAGGCAAGGAAGCCAAAGGTACTCCGTAATTCTGCGTGCTCGACGACGCCGGGTTGCTCGAGCAATTCGGCGAAGCTCATGCCTCCGGTGTTGTCCACGAACTCAGACTTTCAGCAACATCGACCGAGCGCACTACCGAGCACGGTCTATTCAGGTGCGGGCACCGTGCGATCATGAAGGTCTTCGGTGGACTCAACTTGTGGTTCCTCATCGCTATCCGGTTCTTCACCTATGCCGGAGCGGAGCGAAATGCGGACCGTGAACGCCGCGTGATTCGCACGCTTCCCCACGGCGACGTAGAGGCGGAATTTGAATGTTCAAAACCACCCCGCGTCGAACAACATCGTTCGACTTGGCCGACGGCCACCAAGTATGAAAGTTTCAACAGGAAACATTACGAAAGGTGGTCTGAGCAGATGGCTGGGCGGGTCCAACAAGTCTCTTCTTTTGACATATTCGACACGGTACTGACGAGGCGGGTTGCGGATCCTCGTGCCCTGTTCTTGATCCTTGGCAGACGGGCCTGTGCTGCCGGGCTTATAACCTGCTCACCACATGCTTTCGCCGATTCCCGACGCACCGCGGAACGTCAGGCATTTAGAAACGCTGGGGGCCTCGACTCCGACGTAACGCTCAGCACGATCCATGAGGAGCTTGGCGATGCCCTCGACCTCTCTCCTGACGCAGTCGATGCGCTCGTGGATATGGAACTACAGGTCGAACTCGACTATATCGTGCCACTTCCGGCCGCCATTACGATGGTCGAGTCGGCCCGGGACCGCGGCCGCGAGGTGATCTTCATCTCCGATATGTATTTGTCGAGCCACTTCTTGCGGGACGTGCTCGATCGCCATGGGATCATTCAAGATGGCGAGATCATCTTGGTGTCCAATGAAGTCGGTCGTTCGAAGGCCACAGGGGCCATGTGGAGCTACGTCCACAATCGCTTTCCCGACGCAGATATTACTCACTGCGGCAACGACACGGTGAGCGACGGCCGTCGTGCTCGCCGAGTTGGTGTTCGGACCTTCATTCTCGACGACTTCAACTCCAATCGATACGAACGCAAGCTTGAGGAGTACCACGGTGCTACCGACGGCCTGAGTTCCATGCTCGCTGGGGCAAGCCGGATCGCGCGGCTCGATCCCGCTGGTCCTGGCCACCAATCGATCATCGATGTTGCTGCTGGCGTCGCTGCCCCATTTGTTATCGGGAACGTGTTGTGGACGCTTCAGGTTGCCAAAAAGCGCGGTATCAAAAAGCTGCTCTTCGTCGCTCGAGATGGCAAGGTCCTATGCGACATCGCCGAGTTGCTTGCGCCGAGCGTTGGTTATGAAGGCGAGATGGTCTACGTCTATGGAAGTCGACAGGCCTGGTGTCTTGCGAGCTACTCCGACATCAACCCGGCTGCGCTCGAGGCCCTCATTCCGATCGACACCGACGTACCGGCGACGCCGCGTCAGATCTTGAACCGCCTCGACATGACGCCAGAAGAGGCCGGGGGTCGCTTCTCCGCCGAGTTCCCGGCGGCGACCTGGAATCGGGCGCTGTCGCCGGTTGATGCACTACGTCTACGGCAACTCTTCGTCGACGATCTCGATCTCCGAGGCGAACTTGAGCGCAACGCGAAGAATGCCCGTGTCCTCGTTCTCGACTATTTGGAGCAGATCGATACAGTCACCGACGAGCCGCTCGGTCTCGTTGATCTCGGGACCGGTGCGAGTCTCTTTAACGCCCTCAGCGGGATCTTGGCGACGATTGGCCAAGAAGCACCAAGCGGCTTCTACTTCGGGCTCCGGTCGAAACTTTCAGACTCGCCGTTCGGGCGACCAATGACCTACGTTCGAGACGAAGGCCGTGGGCTCGGATACTTGAGCACCCCGGGGCTATTGACGTTTGTCGAACTGGCCTGCACCGCTGGACACGGCTCGGTCATTGGATACCGGCGTTGCGACGACGGAACCGTGGAGCCAGTCTTTGCCGGTGACGACAACGGACCTGTCGTGAGGTGGGGTCTTCCCCTCGTGCACCAGACCATTCGACGGGTGGCAGAGGAGCTTCGTCTAGAAGACGTCCTGATCGGCTCAAGTTCGGTCGATCTGCGTCCCGCAATCGTCGACGTATTCGAGACGTTCTGGAACTCGCCGACCCGCCCTGAGGCGGCATCATGGGGTGCCTATCCATTCGAAGATGGTTGGGGCGAACATGCGGTTCGGAATCAATTGGCTGCTCGTCGTTGGCTTTACCACGCGCTAGCGCCCCAACCCCACAGGCACTGGTGGACTGGTGGCGCGAAGCGACTGAGCGGGCCCCTAACCCGCGCCGCTTTCGACTCTCGCCAGAGTCTCCGCTCATCGCTGCCAAAGGCGAAACGCCGGCTAGTTGGCTAGGTCCCTGGACTCCACAGAGCTAAATCCGCAGAACGGCTGAAGAACGTCGGGGACGGCGAATGAGCCATCGCTTTGTTGGTAGTGCTCCATCAGGAAGACAAGCGTGCGGCCGACGGCGCATGCGGTGCCATTGAGCGTGTGTACGAACTCTGATCCACCTTCACCCTTTGTTCGAGTTCCGAGCCGTCGAGCCGAATAGTCGGTGTAGTTCGAACATGAGGTGAGCTCGCGGTAGGCGCCTTCAGATGGAAGCCAAACTTCGCAGTCGTACTTCTTGGCCGCGGGGTTTCCCAGATCGCGCGACGCGACGTTGATCACGCGGTATGGCAGTTCCAACTCGTCGAGAATCTCGCGTTCGATCTCGAGGAGAAGTTCGTGTTCCTCCCATGACTTGGCGGGATCGCTCCAGATGAACATCTCGACCTTGTCGAACTGGTGCACGCGAAAGATCCCGCGGGTGTCCTTGCCGTGAGTTCCTGCTTCACGGCGGAAGCAGGAAGAGAAGCCGGCGTAGCGCAGGGGTAGGTCTGCCGCGTCAAAGCGATCACCGCGGTGAAGCCCCGCAAGGGGGACCTCCGATGTGCCGACCAGGAACAGGTCATCTCCGGTGACCGGGTACACCTGCTGCTTATCGGCGGGGAAGAAGCCCGAGTCGATCATCATCTGTTCTCGCACAAGCACCGGCGGGACTGTCGGAATGAATCCTCTGCCGACCAGCTTTTGCATTGTCCATTGGACGAGTGCGAACTCGAGAAGCACGGCCTCTCGTTGTAGGTAGGCAAACCGCGAGCCTGCGACCTCCGCCCCCTTATCGCCATTGACCCAACCCATGGCCGCTCCAAAGTCCGCGTGATCGATTGCCGGGGCCGCATTCTGCTCTCCGACGCTGACCACCAGCTCGAAGTCTTCCTCGTCGCCGGTTGGTACCGACGAGTGCGCGGGGTTGGGTATCTGCAGGGCGCGCTCTCGGGTGTCGGCTTCGGCGGCGGTCAGCTTGCCTTCAATGGATTTGAGATCCTGCTTGAGTGCGTTCGCGGCTTCGATCTTTGCCGGTCGGTCCTCGGGGCTCGCATTGCCGATCTCCTTGGAGACGGAGTTGCACTGCTTACGGAGCTCTTCAACCTCGAGCAATAGCGCTCTTCGTGCCGAATCGCTGGATGCGAGTTCGTCGAGTTGCTCGGTTGTTGCGCCCTTCGCAATAGCTCCTGCTCGAAAGGCTGGATCGTCAATGTCTCGAAGATTGATCACCTAACGAAGCTATCGCAGTGGTAGGCCGAGTCGGACTATTCGTCTCGCATGACTGTGACGTCGTGCGGGTGGCTTTCACGCAGTCCTGACTGCGTGATACGAACCAGTCTGCTTTGGGTACGAAGTGCACGAATATCACCCGCGCCCGCGTAGCCCATACCCGAGCGCAAGCCACCGGCCATTTGACCAACCAGATCGCCGATTGAACCCGCATAGCGGACTCGAGCTTCTACGCCTTCGGGGACGTGCTTGCCAGGTGCTTGGCCGCTTCCGTATCGGTCCGCGGCACGGCCTCGCATTGCTCCGGCGGAGCCCATGCCTCGGTACGTCTTCCACATGGCACCGTCCACGAGTTCGAGTTCTCCAGGTGCCTCATCTGTTCCGGCGAGCAGGTTGCCGACCATAACGGCATGGGCACCAGCGGCGAAACACTTGACGATGTCGCCTGAAGTCACGACACCGCCGTCGGCAATGATCGGAACGTTGTGGTCGAGGGCCGCCCGAGCGCACTCATAGATGGCGCTCATTTGTGGCATGCCAGCCCCAGCAACGATTCGTGTCGTACAGATGCTCCCTGCACCGACACCCACTTTGACGACATCAGCCCCAGCCTCGACGAGGGCGTCAACGCCTTGTGCGGTGACCACGTTGCCACCGACGACAGTAATCTCTGGCCAGCCCTTCTTGATGGTACGTACCGCCTCGATGACCCCCGCCGTGTGTCCATGCGCCGTATCGATGACCAACATGTCGACGCCCGCTGCGGCGAGGAGTTCGGTTCGTTCCGCGGTGTCGGTCACGCCGACCGCCGCGCCGACCCGAAGGCGCCCGGAGGCGTCGAGCGAAGAGTTCGGCTTCTCGGTCCGCTTGTCGATGTCTTTGACCGTGATAAGGCCGGCGAGGAGACCGTCGTTGTCTACGAGTGGGAGTTTCTCAATTCGGTGCTCATGTAAAACTGCTTTGGCTTGTTCCAAGGTGGTGTCGGCTGATGCGGTGACAAGCCCGGAGCTGGTCATGAAGGCGGTGACGGGTTGGTCGTATTCGTCTGGAGTGCAGAAGCGCACGTCACGGTTGGTCAAGATCCCGACGAGCTGTCCGTCGGCTTCACAGATCGGCACGCCACTGATGCGGTGCGTTGCCATCAGGTTTTCGGCGTCCTGGAGCGTAGCTGTCGGCGGAAGCGAGATCGGATTGGTGATCATCCCCGCCTGAGCCCGCTTCACCAGGTCGACCTCGGCCGCCTGATCCTCAGGTGAGAGATTTCGGTGAAGAATGCCGATGCCGCCCTCCCGTGCCATCGCGACGGCAAGTGGGGCTTCGGTGACGGTGTCCATCGCTGCTGACAGCAGCGGTACTCGAAGCTCGATCGACCCCAATTGGGTCGTCGTGTCCACGTGATCGGGTAGGACTTCGCTGTAACCGGGGACGACGAGAACATCGTCGAATGTGAGTGCTTCACCCCCAGCGAAAAGTGCTTTGTTCGGATCGGGAATCTCGGAAGCGCTCACCATAAATCAAACCTAGCGTTCGACGGCCCTCCGTGCGCTCCCGAAGGGTGGTCCGAACGGCTCAATCTTGCTATTTGCTTAGGAAGTTCGAACGAGTTGCGGGCGACCAATGCGAACCTCGGTGCCCGTCGTGAAGTGCACGAGTGGTTCGGACTCCGGGTTCCTATATCCAGCCGCTGTCACTAGCTCGTCGTGTAGGTGAACGACAGTTGCCCGCTGCAACGGCCAGACACCGTGCTCGACAGGTGCGTAAAGCAGACGCTCACGGTCGCCTTTCCCAAAGGTAGAGAACAATCCCCACCGCGCCGTCAGGAAGTGCTCGAGCGGGGTTTGGTCTGCATCATCAATCCGTTCCCCAACCTCGACCGCAGTCGCATTGCTCGTCCCTTTCGGGCCAGGCCAACGACGCTGTGAGCGGTACGCCCAGATTGGTCCGGCGGCCGTTGCTGACATGTCAGCCCAGAAGTAGGGCAAGCCGTACGCAGCTCGCGCCATAGCGGTGGCCGAGAGCCGACCCGCCTCAAGTGAGTGGAACCACACGCCGGGGGTGCCGTCGAGGCCGCGGACATAGGTCCGGACGTTGGTCTCGGGGAACCGGCCCTCGCGCGGTATCGGGATGCCTCCGGGCAGCTGGACTTCCATCTCGAAAGGAACGAGCCCAACCCAGGCCTGACCATCATGAGTGTCCACGCCGAGGCCTTCGGGCAGTAGCGATTGCACGTCTGAGGGTTCTACGGGCCAATGGATGAACGTCAGATTGCGCCACCACATTCGCATTACCTCGAAGCGAATGTGATGCGGGCAAATGGGAGAGTACGGATCGACGATGCCGGCCATCCATCTATTGAAGCCCGTTTTGGTGGTTCCTGGATGGCTCAAACCACGAGGACTGCCTGGCGGCTTACTGATTGAGTGGCGCTTCTGCATCTTGGCGGGGAAGCATGGCTTGACTTGGGTCACCCAGATCGTCCGACGCATCGCGTGGTGGCGCACCACCGTTCGGTCCTCGAACAACGCGTGTTCAACGTCAGCGATCGATGGGTTGAGCATTCGAACTGCTGCCGAGAGATGGACGGTCGCCGGGTCCGACGAATGCAACGCCACGAGCGACCGAGGTGGGCTAGCGTCAAAGAAGAGTCGCCAATTGGTATCGGGGAGCACACATGATTGTGAATGCGCGACGGTTGGAACTCCGTTTGCGAACAGCCGTGGTGCTGGCCGCCGTTGCGTTGATCGCCGCCGCGTGTGGGTCGGGAACCGATACTGCCGCCGGAGCTGGCGAGACCTCAGTGCCGGCGCAATGTGTTGATTCGTCGTCGATCGCGGAGCTGCTCGTTTCTGGTTCGCCGGTATTCGACTACGAGCCGGCGCCCGACATCGCGTCATTGATCGACCAGACCGACCTCCTGGTGACCGGCACGTTGGAGTCAGCCGTTCGAGTGGATAGCCCCGAAGCCGCAACGACGATCGGCGGCGAGCAGCTAACACGGGTGGCAGTCGCCAACGCGGTGCTGCTTGGCGAAGTCGGCGAAGGCGTCCGCATCGACTTCGAGCTGACCCGTAGCTTTGCACTCCAGTCGAGCTGGACTCAAGACGACGATCCCCTCGGCGAGCCGGTGCTCTTCGACAGCACGAGGACGCAATTCATCGCCTTCCTGAACAGCTCTGGACTCCAATCGGATCCGTGGCTCGTCCCGCCCCAGGGCCTCCATGTTTGGTGTGTTGGCGATACCGAAGTGCAGAGTGTGATCGATTCGGTTCCATTGAATTCGACGTTCGCTCCGGGCGAGTTCGAGCTGGCTGTCTCCGAGGCGCTCATCCCCACGTCGTGATCCGGTCTAGCTGCTGGCCACTATCATTTACCGATGGACTTACCGGATCTCCAAGCCGAAGCACGAATCGCTCGCCGCTATAGCGAGGCGCTCATCGACGACCTCTCCGAAGACCAAGCGCTTTGGCGCCCGAACGAGAACAGCAGCGCCATTGGGTGGCATCTCGGACACCAGGCGGCGGTCAATCACTTCATGGTCCGCAACCTCACCGCCGCAGTGCCGAGCATCAACAAAGACTTCGATGCGCTGTTCGATTCGGCCACGGTCGAACAACAGCGCGGCGAACTTCCACCCGTGGGTGAGATTCTCCGGTTTCGTGCCGCCGTCGCCGAGCAAACGATGGCCACGGTGCAACGGATCGTCGATGGCGACGTAGGCGCGCCCGAACAACTCACCCAGATCGCAATTGGCATGGTGCGAGCGATGATCAATCACGAGTACCAACACGCGAAGTGGATCGGCGAGGTGCGACACGACCTGATCGGTGCCGAGGCGCCCGCTCCCGAGTCGACGAACCTGCGCGACGTCGAGGGCTACTGGATGATCTAAAAGAGCCGACCGAGCGCCGCCGCGCCAATGATCGCTGCGAACATCGTCATACCGACGAGGGCGCTCGTAGGCCGGTCGTTCTTACGGGCGACATTTTCGAGCTGCGAGATAGCGGTGGAGAAGGTGGTGAAGGCTCCCAAGGCCCCAACGCCGAGGACTAGTTGTTGATCCACAGCTTGTTGTGTGGTGAGAACCCCTCCGGGGGACGACCCTGGAAAGAGCTCAGGATCAGGAAATCCACTGAGGGCCCCGAGAGCGAAGGCGCCGACGACATTTATGCCAGCGATGGCGATCAGTTGGCGATCGAACTTCTCTCCCGCACTCAGCAACCCGCGAACCCCCGCGCCGAGGCCAGCGGCGACGAGAAACCAGATTGCTATGTCGAGGCTGCGGCCAGCTACTTCGACCAGGCCCGCTACCAGTCCCGTCAGCGCGGAAATAGCGGTGAGACCTAAGACAGCAGCTGCGAGTGGATGCTTTGGGCCGAGCTTTCGCGTCGAACTGAACGCGGCCAATCCGAGCCCGACCGAAAGCACTCCGTAGGCGGCCACAACCCACAGCGGAGCCACCGACACACCGGTCACCAGTTCCACGGCGAAGGTCGACATGGTGGTGAGGCCACCGCACAAGCCTGTGGCGGCGAACCAACGCAGCTGATCAGGACGAGGTTCGTGGGCCAGTAGGCCGAGGGCAGCGGAGCCAGCGATGTTTGCGATGAAGGTGCCAACGACCCCAGGGTCGCCGAAGGTCGTCATACCGAGGCGTGCCAGAGCCCCGAGGGCGCCACCGAGGCCAACGAGGGCGAACTGGTGGAACCGATGCATCTCCCCACGCTAGGACCCCGAACCCGTTGGTTTGTCGATTGCTCGGAGAGTCGTTGCCTTCACTCGCCTGGCTGGCAAGCTATCGGCATGGATCTCTCCGATCAGCGTGTCAGCTACGAGGTGAACGGGCTAGATGTTGCCGATTTGCACGTCGATCCATTCGTCGCCTTCCGAGCCTGGTTCGATGACGCCGCGGCGGCAGGGGAGGGTGAGCCCTACGCGATGGTCTTGTCCACCGTCGACGCCGCAGGTCGGCCCCGCGGACGCAACGTGCTTCTACGAGCAGTCGATCACGGGTGGGTGTTCTATACCAACTACGAGTCGGCAAAGGCCAAGGCCCTCGAAGCAAACGGCTTCGCCGGCCTGACCTTTAGCTGGCTCTCGCAACACCGCCAGGTCCACATTGAAGGCTCAGTGGAGCGGGTCACTGATGCGAAATCCGACGAGTACTTCGCCAAGCGCCCCCGGGACAGCCAGCTCGGCGCCTGGGCCAGCGAACAGAGCTCACCGGTCGCCAGTCGTGAGGAGCTGCAGGAGCGTCTGGCCGAGATCACCAAACGGTTTGAGGGAAGCGACGTCGCGCGGCCTCCGTTTTGGGGCGGCTACCGGGTGGTTCCCGAACAAATCGAATTCTGGCAGGGACAACCGAGCCGGCTACACGATCGGATTCGCTATGTGCGAACCGAGCTGGCCTGGGACAAACAGCGTCTCAGTCCATAGTCGCCGTCACCTACACTTCGGCGATGGCTCGTGAACTCATCGTGTTGGGGACAGCGTCGATGCTGCCGACTCGCCACCGGGCGCACAACAGCTATGCCCTGCGCTGGGATGATCAACTCATCCTCTTCGACCCAGGGGAGGGGGCACAGCGCGGATGTACGTTGACCGGCGTGTCGATCTCCAAGGTGACCGCTGTCTGCGTGACGCATTTCCATGGCGATCACTGCCTCGGGCTTCCCGGCGTGATTCAACGCCGCTCATTTGAGAACAGCGTGTCGACCAAGTCGCCCAAACCGCTACCGATCTTCTACCCCGCAGATGGGCAGGAGTATTTCGACCGTCTGCGCCACGCCTCGATCTTTCACGACACAAGCCATGTAGAGATGCGTCCGATAACCGATGCGGGGCCACAGGCATTGCTCGGAAAGATCGAACTTAGCGCGCAGCCACTGCTGCATCGAGATACGTGCTTTGGGTATCGCCTCGATGAGCCCGACGGGGTTTCGGTCGACCCGGAGCTGCTTGAGAAGTACGGGATCGAAGGCCCAGATGTTGGCCAGCTCTTAGCCAAAGGTTGGATCGACACCACACAGGGTCGGGTGACGGCAGAGCAGGTGACCAATCCAAAGCGCGGCCAGTCGATGGCCTTCGTGATGGACACGATGCCGTGCGAGGGAGCGCTTGAGTTGGCGCGAGGGGTGGACATGTTGGTGATCGAGTCGACGTATCTGCATGACGATGTAGAGCTGGCCGCAAAGTTCATGCACATGACCGCGCGTCAATCAGCAGAGCTTGCCGCTGAGGCTGAAGTCCGTCGATTGGTGCTCACGCATTTCTCGGCCCGCTACCCGGACAATGAAGTCTTCGAAGCCGAAGCGAGCGAGTTCCACGATGACGTCGTGGCCGCAGATGAGCTCGCAACAATTCTGGTGCCGTCCCGCGACGAGGAGACGAGTTAGCTAGCAGCTCGCTTCTCTGCTGCAAGCTCCGCATGTTTGGCCTCGAAGGGGTCCATGCCTTCGTTCAGTAGCGCAATATCGCCGGGTTCACCAATGATGGCTACCCCGTCAAAGGCCAACAGCATTACACCGGGCGTGGGGATGACGAGTTCGCCGTCGCGTTCGATGAGGGCAAGGATGCACGATTCGGGCAGTTCGAGTTCGCCGACGGTACGTCCGAGCTGCTCCACAAGGAACGGCATCGTCTCGACAGGTCCGTGGTAGAAGTGATCGTCGCGCATGAGTACGCCGTTCAAGGTCTTCTCGTCGGTTGCCCCGAGCCAGCGTTCGGTGAAGTTATCGCTCTGTACGACCTCGGCAATGTGCCCAGCCAAACGAAGGTCGAGGCCGACCGGCCGGTCTGGTGCCACGAGGAACAGCAGGGTGTGTGCCTCATCGACGTCCTCGAGTTCGTCGAGTTCTTCCAAGTCCTCCAGCATGAGGGTTACTTGCTTGGCGAAACGACAGACAATGAGTTCCGGTTGTTCGACATCGCGCATCGGGCTGATCGACATGTGGACGCCTTCGCCGATCGGCCGGAAGACCATGGAGTCGTCGAACGCCGCAGCGACCGCGACGCCTTTGTCGAACCGGTCTCGGGCGGTCTGGCGCAGCAGTGAGTTCAGCGCCTCGCGGTCGAACGTCCCGTCCTGAACGTCGATGACTGCAGATCGAGCGATGAGCGCTTCGTAGGAGAGGTTTTCTTCTTGGGTGCGGTCGTGGATGATCGTCATGAGCTCTCGCTCAAGACCCTCGTACTTCTGCTCGCCAAGGCGTTGGTGCACATGGAAAATGGCACCACGGCGTTCCAGGTTTCCGGACGTGTAGTAGCGGTACCAGGCGACGCAACCAATGAGTAGCGCTGCCGTGAAGACGATCGCAAGGAAGCCGATCTGGCTGATGAGCCACAGCGAGATGATGATGCCAGCGACTTGGAGCCATGGATAGAAAGGAGCCTTGAAACCCGGCTTGTACCACTCGATGCGGCTTTCGCGCATAACGATCACGGCTACGCAGATCAAAGCAAAGAGCACCAGCTGGAATGCCGATGCCAGTTTGGCGACGGTTTCAACGGGGAACACGAGCAGCACTACAACCATTGCGGCCACCGTCATAAGAACAGCGTTCACCGGCGTGCCGAAGCGGCCGAGAGCGGCGAGCTTCTGGGGGATCAACTTGTCCTTGGCCATCGCGTAGGGATAGCGAGATGCCGAGAGAATGCCGGCGTTGCCCGTCGATGCAAAGGCCGCAATAGCGGCGACCACAATCAGGATCACCCCGAGGTCAAACGGCACCCAGTCGAGGAACACGGCGCCAGCGTCGGCGACCGGGGTCAGGCTGTCTTCGAGGACCGGCTGATCGAGCGCATGGATCAAGATGAGGGTGCCGAGGGTGTAGATAACGGTGGCGGTCGCCAGCGACAGCGTCATGCCAAGTGGGATGTTTCGGTCTGGGTTTTCGATCTCCTCGGCGACACTGGCCACCTTGGTGAGGCCGGCATAGGAGACGAAGACCAACCCGATTGTGGCGGCAAAGCCAGCCAAACCGGATCGGAAGAAGTCCTGGTCGGCGCCATTGGGTGCGAAGGTTTCGCCCCCGCCAGCCTCGGAGACGCCGAGGATGATGAACGCGGTGAGGATGACGACGAGTGCTGCGACGAGTCCTCGTTGCAAGAGGTTGGTCTCCTTGGCCCCGACGATGTTCAGAATGCCGAAGGCCACCGTCAAGATGACCGCCAGCAGGGTGAAAGAAATATCGAGGTACAGGCTGAGGTACGCGCCCATGCCGACGAGTGCGAATGCACTCTTGAAGACGACAGCGACCCAGGAGCCGAGCCCGCCGATCGTTCCCATCATCGGGCCCATTGCGCGGTCGAGGAAGTAGTACGTTCCACCGGCCTTTGGCATGGCGGTGGAGAGTTCTGCCATGGAATACATGGCAGGGAGGATCAGGAATCCGGCGAGAAAATACGCGAGATAGACGCTGTCACCGGTGAGTGCCGCGGCGATTCCGGGCAGCAGAAAGAGACCGGAGCTGAACATCGCTCCCGTCGAAATCGCGTAGACGTCGAAGAGGGTGAGATTCTTTTTGAGCTTGTCGGGCATGGATGTCCCTTCAGTAGCCAATACGTGTAATCTAATTTAGATAATGGGTATTGGCAACCCTGCCGTGCTTAACATCGGTCAATTGTGGGGTAAGCAAAGAAAGAGTCCCTTAGAGATTCGGCGGTATGAGAACGAGTTTCCGGGATACTGCTTCGACAAAAAGTCCTCTTGAGCGGTTGCAACATCAGCGAGCGGATAGGTCTGGCGAGCTACTGACGTCTTCGCCTACGGCCACGATGGTGCCCGCTGCGTCAGCTCCCTGAATACGCGGGAAGGTCAGAGCATCGGACCAGCCGCCATTATCGGAATCGTCGGCCTCGCTGTTGACACCGCCGTCGTCGGAACTAGAGAATCCCACTCGGTCGGTGAAGCAGCCGCTCGGTCGAACCGCGAGAATGAATCGCGCCATGACTATTCACCCGGAGATCGATCTCGCTGGCCTTGATGGAAGCGCCGGCGAACGGGCGACGACTTTGGCCCAGATTCGTGCTGCGTTTGAAGATGTGGGCTACTTCTACGCCGCAAACTTTGGACCGTCCCAAGCCTCGGTCGACGAAGTCTTCGTGCAAGCACGGCGCTTTCACGATTTGCCTGACGATCAGAAGGCGACAGCACTCGACCGTGCGCAAGGCGCGAAGCGCGGCTGGATACCGCTTGGAACCGAACCGGCATACGAGGCCGGCACCATCGCTCGCTGCGAGTCCTTCGACCTTGCGATGGAGTTGCCTGGCGAGTCGAGCACGCAGTTCGGGGGATTGGGCGCAAACGTCTGGCCTGACGATCTGCCGGGCTTCCAAGAGGCGATCTATACCTGGTACCTCGACGCTCGAGCTGCGTCGCGGGAGTTGTTTGTGGCCTTCGCCGAAATGTATGGGCTTGAGCCAGGCACCTTCACTCGCATGGAAAGCGAGCGAGCCTCATCGATGATGCGGTTGCTCCGTTATCCGCCTCATGATGGAAATACTGCGGATCATGTCGTGGGCATCAGCGCCCACAGCGACTACGAGGCCTTCACGCTGATGTCGCAAACCGCTCCCGGGCTCGAGTTACTCACGGTTGCCGACGAGTGGGTTCAGCCGCCGGTGCTGCAGGACCGGTTCATCGTCATTGTTGGGGACATGCTGGAACGGTTAACGAATGGCAGATTGCGTGCTACCCGCCACCGGGTCCAAGACACCGAATGGGAACGGTTCAGCCTGATCTTGTTCAATGCGTTTGACGCTGATGCAGTTATCGCTCCACTAGCGAGGTTCTGCACGCCGGACAATCCCGCTCGCTACGAACCCACCACTCAGGTCGACCACATCAACGGCCAGGTCAGCGCTGCCGTCGCGAATCTCGATTAGATACCGCGCAGCCGTATCGACAGGCAGGTGACGCAACCCTCGAGCTTTTCGTACTCGTCGATGTCGACGGTCACCGGCTGGTATCCCAACTCCCGAATCCGCTCGATGGAATCGACAGCGCTCGTGGACATCAAGAGGTTTCCGTCGCCAAGGTCGACAACGTGCGCGCCAGCCTCTTCAGGCATCGCGATGAACTCCGGGAACACGCTGGTGTCATCGACCACCGGTTCGTATCCGATAATCCGGCCATCGGGAAGGGCGGTCACCGCAGATTTGAGATGGAGGACCTTGGTGGTCGGTACCGCGACGACCTTCACACCGTCAGCTGCGAAGAATTCGGCGGCTTGGGCAATTCCCTCGGCATTGGTTCGGCCACCCTGGCCGATGTACATCGTCGTTCCAACCTTCAACACGTCGCCACCGTCGAGCGTGCCAGGTTCGACGATCGAGCCGAGTCGATAGCCGCGCTCGGCCAAGGCATCTGCCACTGGCCCCACTTCGGGTTTGCGAGAATCTGCGCCAGGGCGACACACCAGAGCCGATCTCTCAAAGACCACCGCGGCGTCCTCAATGAACACCGCGTCGGGACAGCGCGGCTCCTCGGCGACAACCGTCGTCGTCCACCCGTGATCGACCAGCGCATCCACATAGGCGTGCCATTGCTGCATCGCGGCCTCGAAGTCGATGGGTTGACGCTCGATGTGGGTTACTTCGCCATCGGCCAAGTTCTTCGTGGGAGGGCGAATGAGCGCATGCTTCGAAGCGGACATAACCCGAAGCTACCCCAGGGGCTATTGGGCCAGCTCGATCTAGCCCTGCCACTCGGCGGTGCCGAGGCGATAGCCGACGGAGCGAACGGTTGCGATGAGCTTGGCGTGCTCTTCGCCGAGCTTTGAGCGCAAACGACGAATGTGGACGTCCACGGTGCGAGCGCCGCCGTAGTAGTCGTAGCCCCAGACTTCGCTGAGCAGGATCTCCCGGCTGAACACCTTGCCGGGCTGCGTTGTGAGATAGCGAAGGAGCTCATACTCCATGTATGTCAGATCGAGCGCTCGACCCGCGACCATCGCTTGGTAGGTCTCGACGTTCAGGCTGAGTGGTCCGTACGTGACAATGGCCGTATCTGGACCGCCATCCTGACGGCGCAAAAGGTGCTCAAGTCGGGCTTCGAGTTCGACCGGGTGGAAAGGCATCAAACAGAAGTCGTCAAAGTCGTCGGTGCGGTCGCTCAGCTCGGGCAGAACCTCCGCTGAGGCCAGAACCAAGATCGCCGTTCCAACTTCGTCGCGGCTCCGGAGCCACTCCGCGATGCGAAACGCGACGTCGGGATTGCCGTCCATCGTGAGGATTGCGCCGGCCCAACCCGCTGGTGGTTCGAGTGTTTCGGCGGCAGCAAGGTCGGCTGCAGCCTTCCAGTTGTAGCCCAAGGCATCGAGGACCTTCGTCAGGCTCGTCCCCATCGGTGTGGGGTACACCATCACTAGGGGAG
This sequence comes from uncultured Acidimicrobiales bacterium, assembly GCA_964562985.1. Taxonomy (GTDB): domain Bacteria; phylum Actinomycetota; class Acidimicrobiia; order Acidimicrobiales; family SHLQ01; genus SHLQ01. Next base: position 5,510 of record CAZLWE010000037.1, on the reverse strand, counting down.
TGTTCACCATCGGGATAGATACCGCTCCAACTCGAAGGGGGACACGGTCTGTGCGTAGTCGGACCATTCGGCCCGACGGTTGCGGAGGAACCATTCGAAGATGTGGTCACCCAGAGCTTCCCTAGCGAGTTCGCTCTTCTCCATCTCGCTCAAGGCTTCGTAGAGCGACCGTGGGAGTGTCTCCACACCTGCTGCGTCGGATTGGCCGAGGTCGCGGAGGTTCGCTGTGGTCTCCGGTTGCAGCTCGTAGCCTTCCTCGATTCCCTTCATTCCCGCGGCCAGGATGAGCGAATAGGCCAGGTACGGATTGCAGGCGGGATCGATCGCTCGATATTCGATGCGGGTGGCCGCTGGCTTGTTCGCCTTGGTAACGGGAACGCGGATCAGCGTGCTCTGGTTGTTCCGAGCCCACGAGACATAACGAGGGGCTTCGAGACCAGAGTTCAGGCGCTTGTAGGAGTTGATGAGTTGGTTGGTGATCGCCGTTGTCTCTCGAGCGTGGGTCAATACCCCCGCCATAAACGAGCGGGCAATGTCGGACAGGCCATACTCGCCGTCGGGGGAGTAGAACGCGTTCTCGCCGTCCTTCCAAAGGGACATGTGGGTGTGCATGCCCGACCCCTGTACGCCGTCGAGAGGCTTCGGCATAAAGGTCGCATGAACCCCACGTTCTTGGGCGATCTTCTTGACCACCAACCGGAACGTCATGATCGAATCGGCCATCGCGAGGGCTTCGGTGTACTGCAGGTCGATCTCGTGCTGGCTCGGGGCATCTTCGTGGAAGCTGTACTCCACGGGGATCGAGAGCGCTTCGAGGTTGTGCAGCGTCGACTTGCGAAGGTCCGACGACACGTCTGCGGTCGTGAGATCGAAATACGAAGCCGAGTCGAGCGGCTTTGGCGTTCCACCGTCATTCTCGAAATAGAAGAACTCGATTTCGGGAGCGGTGAAGAAGGTGTAGCCAGCGTCGTGGGCGCGATCGAGGTTCCGTCGGAGCACTTGGCGCGGATCGCCCGGGAACGGCGTTCCATCGAGATGCTCGATATTGCAGAACATGAGCCCGGACGGTTCGTCGTCTTGAGCCCAAGGCAATAGTTCAAACGTGCGAGCGTCGGGTCGGGCAAGGACATCGCTTTCCTGCACACGGCTAAACCCATCGATCGATGAGCCGTCGAACTGGAGTCCCTCTTCGAAGACCTTGTCGAGTTCGGCAGGTGAGATGGCCACGGACTTGTGCTGTCCGAGCACGTCGGTGAACCACAGTCGGACAAGCCGAACACCGCGTTCTTCGACCATGTGAAGGACATAGTCCTGTTGGCGCTGCATCGTTCCATGGTCGCACCAGTCATCGAAAAGGGCCATTCGATGTGACGACTGTCGAGGTGGCTTAACGCGGCGTTAACACAATCGACTTAGGGCGCGGGCGTAGTCGCGAGTACGTTCGACAGTGCATCATCCGCGATCTCAAGGTTGAACATGAAAAGCAAGTTGGAATACATCTGGCTCGACGGCAACGAGCCAACCCAGACCCTCCGTGGCAAGACCATGGTCCGTAGCGACTTCGGTGGCACGCTCGAAGAGTGCCCAATGTGGTCGTTCGACGGCAGCTCCACCAACCAGGCTGACGGAAGCGCCTCCGACTGCTTACTGAAGCCAGTCTTCATCATCCCTGACCCGGACCGTAAGGATGCCTACCTCGTCATGACCGAGGTCCTCAACGCCGACGGCACCCCGCACATTACCAACGGTCGTGCAACCATCGACGAAGCCGACGACGACGACGATTTCTGGTTCGGGTTCGAGCAGGAGTACTTCCTGTGGGATCCAATCACCGACCGCCCACCAGGCTTCCCTGCTGCCGGTTACCCAGAGCCTCAGGGCCCGTACTACTGCTCGGTTGGCGCAAAGAACGCACACGGACGCGACATCGTCGAGGAACACCTTGACCTCTGCCTCGAAGCTGGGCTCAACGTTGAGGGCATCAACGGTGAGGTCGCCGCTGGACAGTGGGAGTTCCAAATCTTCGCCAAGGGCGCAAAGCGTGCTGGTGATGAGATCTGGCTCGCTCGCTACATCCTCGAGCGCACCGGTGAGAAGTACGGACTCGCTATCGACTACCACCCCAAGCCTCTCGGCGACACCGACTGGAACGGTTCCGGTATGCACGCAAACTTCTCGAACGGTGCCATGCGCGAAGCTGGTAACGAAGAGATCTTCACCAAGGTGTGCGAAGAGTTCGCCAAGAACATCGACCGTCACATGAGCGTGTACGGCGCCTACAACGACCAGCGCCTCACCGGTCTCCACGAGACTCAGTCGATCGACCAGTTCAGCTACGGCGTATCCGACCGCGGCGCATCGATCCGCATCCCAATCGGCACCGTCGAAGACGGCTGGAAGGGACGCCTTGAGGATCGTCGTACCGCATCGAACGCTGATCCATACAAGGTCGCTGCCGCGATCGTAAAGACCACCAAGGAGTCCGGCGTATAGGCGCTGTCCTCCCGGCCTTCGGCCTCCAGCTGTCGCAATCCGAGCCTTCGGCTCTCGATGCTCGACTGCTAGCCGGAGGCCGAGTCCGCCCGCACCGGCTTCGCAGCTGCGGGCTACACCGGAATTTCGGCGGCACGGGTTCAGCGATCACTCACCTTCGGTGAGCGTTCAAGCGCCACGCAGGCTGGCCGCCGGAGGCGTCGGTTGCTTCAACCCACAGTGAATTGAGAACCCTCGGCCTTTGGGTCGGGGGTTCTTTCGTTTTTTGGCAATACTGCCGCTAGCTCGGTTTCGTCGTGAGGGGCTTGAGTGCTTCGATGTGATCGGGGCGAATGCCACAGCAGCCGCCGATGACTTGCACCCCGCGGTCGAACCAGCCTTGGGCGAGGGTGGCGTGATCGGAGGGAGAGATGGTCGGGTCGAAGGTCCAGTTCTTGCCGTCCCAGCTACCTACCTGTGCGTAGACGCCGGTCGGTCCATTCCAGTGCTGGTCGACCACGTCGAGGCAGGCATCGACATCTTCTGCCTCGGTGTGCATGATGGCGAGAAGTTCGATGTTGAAGTCATCAAGCAGCTTCAGGGCATCTTCGAGTGGGTCGTTGCCGAAGTACAGCATCGGCACACCGTCCTTAACCACACACGACATTCCTAGCCACAGCGGAACGTCCACCTTCGCTGTCGCTTCGAGGATGGTTCGGGTGGTCTCGACGTCACGCATCATCTCGAGCGCGATCATTTCTGCTCCAGCGTCGACTTGGATCTTCGCCTGCTCGACGTAGTTCGGGAAAGAGATCTCGGGAGGTGGCACCTCGCCACCCTGCTCGGTCGTCGACATCGACCCGCTGACTACGACGTTGGGCGCCTTGCAATTCTCGCGAGCTTGCAAAGCCAACTCGATACCAACCCGGTTGAGATGCTCGAAATGATCCTCGTAGCCGACCTGGGCAAGAACATGGCGCGAGCACGCGTAGGTGTTTGCGAAGATCACTTCGGCGCCCGACTTGATGAAGCTCTCGTGGACCCTTCGCAATATGTCGGGGTGGTCGAGTGCAATCGTTGCGGTCCAGGAACCACGAAGGGTTCCGGCGCCAAGGTGCTCCGCCTCGGAGCCAGTACCTCCATCGATGATGATGCGTTCGCCATTCGCGAGACGCGGACCAAGAGTCATGTCGGAGAGGCTAACGCGCTGGTTTCGAGCTCCGGTCGCTTGCAGAGCATCGACATTCGTGGGCCGTACTACTCATTTGTGTTCCTGTGGTAGCCAAAGGACGTCAAATCGTTTTGGCAATAGCCAATTTGTGTCGAAGGGAGAATGTGAGCTCTCACAGCTTCATTCTCAGCACGGCGGCGCAGAATTCGGCTACGGCACCACGTGGCCGAAGGTGGAGGCGTCCGACCGGTGGAATCATCGCCAAGCTTTTGGTGGTGTTGGCTGTCGCGGCCGCTGGACTAGCTCCGGCGCTATTCGCATTGCCCACCGTCACCGTGAACTCAACGGGCGACCTACCCGATGCCAACCTCGGCGACGGGGTATGTGACACCGGTGCGCTCGCCACCCCCGAGTGCACCTTGCGGGCTGCGATAGAGGAGGCGAACTTCGACTCGGCATCTTCCACGATTACCTTCGCTATACCTACGACAGACAGCAATCACGTCGCTGGAATTTGGACGATTCCCGTGGCCAGCGAACTCCCTGCGCTCACGACCCCGATCACCATCGATGCCACTACCCAAACAGGCTGGGCCGGTGAGCCTGTTGTTGTCCTGGACGGCGTCGCCGCAAATGGGGCATTCGGCTTTCTGGTCGACGCTGGGGCAGCAGGTTCGCAGCTCAGAGGGTTCTCGATCGTCCGCTTCGCACTCGACGCCATCCGAATCACCGCTGACAACACCGTGATCGCTCAGAATTTCATCGGTCTCTTTCCCGACGGTTCCGCTGGGACTATCGGGGACGTGGGGATCGAAGTGATCAACGGTGCGGCCGGGGTGGTCATCGGTGGTTCCGCCAGCGATGGAAACGTGATTGGTAGCACCATGGACGCGGCCGTCAGTGTCAACGACGTTGGTACCTCGGCAGAGGTGAGCTACAACACGATCGGCCAGAACAGTGCAGGCGACGTGCGAGTGTCCCAAAACGGCATCTTCCTCAACAGTGGTGCGAGCGGTCTCTTGATCGACAACAACCTGATTGCAAATGTTCCCTTTGACGCCATTCGGGTGCAAAACGTTTCCGACGTCACGATCACCAACAACGAAATCGTGGGATCCGATGATGGTATCGAGGTGGACTCTGGGTCATCGAACGTCGTGATTGGTACGCCCGGGAACGGCAACATCATCTATGGCATCACCTTTGCCGGCATTCGAGTTACCTCGTCGAGCGACATTTCCGTCGAGGACAACATCATTGGTCTTGACCCAGCGGGCAACGTGGTCCCCGGGGCCAACGAGGGGCTGAGCATCGATAGAATAACGGGCGATCTTGGCATCATTCGAAATACGATCGCGGGAACCGATTTCAACGCGATCCTTGTGCGCCGCTCCGATCCTGCCTTCATCTCACGGAATTCGATCTTCGCTGCCGGTAACCAATCGATCGATCTAAGCCGTCAAGAGTCTCAGCTCAATCCACCTGTAATAGAATCGATAAATTGCGACACCGGAGTCGCACGTACTCGGTTCCAACTCAACGTCCCTCCTGGTTCGTACCAACTCGAACTTTTTCATGGCCCCGATGTCGCTAATTTCGGAGCTGAGGCGGAAAACTTCCGTGCTTCCACACCGATCATGGTCAACCAATCCGGCGAGATCGTCGTGCTGCTGGCGAGTCTTCCGGCGGGGTCATATGCGTCTGCCACAATCACCGATACGGCTAGTGGGCTTACCTCTGAGCTAAGCGATCCATTCATGGTTCCGAACTCGACGTGCGATCCGAATACGACTACGACGACGACGGTTGCTCCGACGACTACGACGACGACGGTTGCTCCGACGACTACGACGACGGCTGCCCCGAC
>CAZLWE010000036.1:9150-32629 GCA_964562985.1 uncultured Acidimicrobiales bacterium | reverse complement strand
GCTGGGGCTCTGGTTGTGGCTCGGGTTCGGGCTCTGGCTCTGGTTGTGGCTCGGGTTGAGTATCCGGCTCGTCGTCCTCGCAGAAGATCTCTTCACCGTCGAAGCGGCAACCGATGGGCACTAATGGTCCATCCAGCTGGTCGTCGCAGAGCACATTATCGACGCCACATTCGTCGACTTCAATGTCGACCAGGTCGTCGCAGCGGACCTCTTCACCGTCGAAGCGGCACCCGAACGGGAGGGGGAAGCCTTCCTGTTGCAAGCATTCTGCATAGAGCTCGAATGTTTCTTCTCCGCCGCAAATTGCGACGGCGTCCTGCGCCGCTGCTCTGGGAACGCCCCAGAACACTGTGGTGAGCGTTATCGCAGCGCCAAGCGCTGTGGCACGAAGGAATAGATCTCCTACTCGCGTCCCACCTGAATTCCCCACCTGAGTCCCACCTCTATTTGTTGCCGCCCAGATTTTCCTGGGCTATCGGAGTGTTCGCAGCGTTGCAATAACTGCTGTGCCTGATCTACGATCGAACCTTACTCAATATAGGCGGTGGGAACGTATGAGGAAAATCCTTTTTGGCATCGGCGTAGCGATGCTGCTACTTACAGGTTGTGGAGCATCTGTGGGAGAGGACCTGTCCGTGGAGGTATCGCTCGACGGACAACCGTTGAGCGAAGCGTCGCGGTCGAATCCAATCACCCTTGACCGGGGCAACACAGCGGAGTTGCAGGTCGTTGTCGACAACTCTGGCTCTGAAGCGGTCACGGTCGAACATATTTTGCTCGAAGGTGAAGTGATCGACATGACCTTCCTCAGCTACGACACTGCAATTCAAGAGGTCATCGAACCGGGTCAGTCTCGATCGCTGACCGTTCCCGTCGACTTCTTCGACCTCGGCGGTCAGGCAAACGGCTTGCTCGCCGGGCAGGTCAATGTCTTCGATGCAGAGCGAAACTCACTCGGGGCGCAGGAGGCCACCTTCGATGTCCGGGGCGGCGCGTGGTCGACGTTGACGCTCTTCAACCTCCTCCTCGCCGTCGGATTCGTTGGCTCGGCGATATGGAACTTCACGCGGATGACCACACGTCAGCTGCCGGCTAATCGGTTCCTGCGAGGTGTTCGCTTCGCCTACTCAGGAATCGCTGCAGGTCTGGCGATCTCGGTTGCCTTTTCGCTACTGCGACTTTGGCCGCTGAACACTGCAGCATGGATAACGATCACCGCCATCGCCGGCATCATTGGATTCGTCGCCGGCTACCTGGCACCCGGTCCGGTTGATGACGATGAAGACGACATCCTCGATCTTCTCGACATCAACGAAGATAAGGCCGCCGAAATCCGGGCCTAGGTCGGTTCGGACATCCAGTCGAAGTCGTACACGTGGTGTGAACCGTCCACACCTTTCAGCTCCACGGGACGGGGTTCGCCAAACGTGAGGTCGCCTCGCGGCGCGGTGATATCTCGTACGACTGAGGAGACCAGGACTTGTCCACCGTCAGCCAAGTTGGCCACGCGGGCAGCGATGATGACGTGTCGGCCGAACAAGTCGCCGGCCGAGTCGTGCAGCGCTTCGCCGGTATGGCAACCCATCCGAACTCGCATCCCCGTGCGCGGGTCCTCGCGGTACCTTTGCTCGAGTTGTCGTTGGACCTCGGCCGCACAAAGTAGCGCGCGTCGGGCGCTCCCGAACGAGATCATGTAACCATCGCCCTGGTTCTTGATGATTCGCCCGCCATGGTTCTCGACCGCAGTCTCGAAAATCGAGTTGTGGTGTCCGAGCACCTCCATCCACTCGACGTCACCCATCGATAGCGCCAGCTCCGTCGAGCTCTCGATATCGGAGAACATGATGGTGACGGTGGCGTCCTCGCTCACGCTGCTACGAATCGCCGCCTGATCATTTTGCGTAACTCCCATGGCCACGCTCTCGATGCTGGTCTGGCGTAGATCAGCGTTGGCGGATTGCGGTTTAACAGGTCGTACGCTCGCCCCTCCGGAGCTGTCGCCCACCACCGTTGTGCTCCGGACTCCGCTCACGGTTTCTCGTACACCAGCTGCCGGGGTGGGATCGAGGGATTGCACGGTGATCCGCGTGTCGCCCAAGACAAGTTCGCTAGATCCCAGCAGCGCGACCGCGCTCGTAATGCGTTCTCCGTCAAGGAATGTTCCGTTGCTCGATCCAAGATCGGACGCGATCAAACGGGAGCCGTCGTAGGTGATCTCCACATGGCGGCGGGAGACGCGTTCGTCGCTCAACAGCAACCCGTCGCATTCGCGCCCCAACTCCAGCCGTGCTTCGACCACAACAACGAGTGGCGCCCGACCGGGCTGAGTTACACGTATCACGTTCCCCACCATGCGCGTATCGTAGCCGCGCCTGCCCTCCTCGTCACTTGTAGCCGACGGGCGCGAAGCCGGACGGAGTCTCTGAGAACCTATGTGTCCGTGCCCTATACAACGGTTTCATTAAATCATGTGATGAAAACGGCTCTGCGATAGACGAGGCCGGTGAACGTTGTTATCGTGCGGTAACAATTTAATTCAGACGTGGAAGAGGTGGGGACCTTGTCCGAGTTCGCGGGAACTGGTGAGCGTGATGTTGATGCAGCGCAACCAAAAGAGAATCAGAGTTCTACGGGAGATCCGTTAACTGAAGAGCTTCTGGCCAAGGAGTGGTGGGACGATGACGATGTAGACGCGTCATCGATGTCGGTATCGGATGCGCTCGTCGTTTCGATCGGCGGCGGGCTCGGTTCGTTCGCGCTTGCCGACACACTTCGCGTCTTCGGTGTCAGCACCAAAGACATCGTGGTAGTCGGCGACGGCGACAGCCCGACTCGTACGTACCGATACCTCGCCAAGAACTCTCAGATCCCTGACGCTGAGCGGCTTCGAAGCGACGCCGGTTCGACGATGGACAACATCTGGGGATTCCCGAGCTACGCCTGGCGCGAAGCGATCCGGGAACGCACGATTCGCCCGCTGCTCAATGTCTTCGGTGAGCCGTTCTCTCACGACTACTACACGCCGCGGGCCGGGCACGTCTATGAGAGCGTCGACAAAGAAGCCGAGCGGATCGGCTGGAAAGACATGGTCCAGCCTGCGCGAGTGCGCTTGGTGCGGCGACGAGTTGGGGGCGGCTACTTCACCGTGATGACTCCGCTCGACAGCGCAGTCACCGGTGACGGCGCGCCACTACGCAAGGTCATTCGATCTCGCCACGTGCACGTGGCTGTGGGCTATCCCGGTGTGAAATTTCTGGGCGACCTCCAGGCATACCGCGAGACCTACGACGAACGAACTCGGGTGGTGAACGCGTACGAGCCACACGATCAGGTGTACGAGGAGTGTCGACGCAGGCCTTCCACCGTGCTCGTCCGCGGAAGCGGCATTGTGGGCTCGCGAATTCTCCAACGTCTCTTAGACGACCGGGAGCATCATGGTGCGCAAACTTCGGTCGTCCACCTGTTCCGCAATTATGTCTCGGAGCCTCAGGGCGACTCTGCCCTGTTCCGTCGCCCGGGCAAGAACGGATGGGCATATCAAGGCTTCAACTTTCCCAAGGCAGCATGGGGAGGCCAACTCAAGGACAAGCTCGAGAGCCTCGACGGTCCCGGTCGCGTCGAATTGATCCGCCAGATGGGCGGCACCAACACGGCTCCACGGCAGTCCTGGAAAGACCAACTCGAACGTGGGCGACAGCAAGGCTGGTATCGCGAAGTCATCGGCTCGGTGCAAAGTGTTGAGCCTGGGCCAGATCAGTCCATTGCCACCACCGTGAAGACCAAGGACGGCACGGTCGAGACCCTTCCGGCCAATTTCATTATCGATGCCACCGGTCTCGATGCCGACATCACCGAGAACCGATTCCTCCGGGACCTTCTCGACAAAGGGGGAGCGGGCCGCTCAGACTTTGGTCGCCTCGACGTATCGCCTGCATTCGAGGTCCTCGGCACTCGAAGCGAAACCGGTCGACTATATGCCTCCGGTTCGATAACCCTCGGTGGCTACTACGCGGGTGTCGACTCCTTCCTCGGGCTGCAATACGCGGCCCTCGCAATCGCCGACGACCTCGCACAGGCCGGCGAAATTCCACGCCTGAAAGCCCTTCGCTCAACCAGGGAATGGATGAGATGGCTGCGAAGCCAGGCACCAAAGGAGGTGGCTGCGTGACCCCCACCCTGATCGGGCGACTCCAGACCCGCCTCATTCTCATCGTCGTCATTGGGCTTCCGTGGACCTTGGCCGTGACCGTCATTGCCGCGCTCTTCACCGACGTTGGCTACTCGGAAACCCTAAACGTCACCCTTCAGGCATTGGGACTGATTCTGGTCATCGGACTCGTGGTGTGGGAGCCGCTATATCACGGGTTGCAACAGTTCCGATGGGAAAAGGATTGGCCAACCGGGCTTGGCCTCCTAACAGCGATAAACGAGGGGGTGGTCGTGTGGCTTCTGCTCGACGCTCCACTCGGTGCGTTCCTTATACATTTCGTGACGACATGGACCTTGATCTGGTTTGTCCTTCACGGTCCGCTGCGAGCAGTGGTGCCACGGTGGAGGTATCGCGGTGGTCGATTTGCCTAACCTGCAATTCGACCCCGATGCGCTGATCGACCAAGGACAGGCGGCTCGACAGAGCGTCGCCAATCGACGTCAGCAAACGGCGTTTCTTGTTTCGGGTTCGGTCACCGCCATCTGGGTGATAGCCGTGACCGCTCTGGAGTTGTGGGGCCGCGTTTCCGATCATGGCATCGCGGCGACAACCATGGTTTTTGGAAGCTTCGTGGCTGGCGCAACTCCCCAAGGAGGAGGTGCGGTTGCCTTCCCCGTCTTTACCAAGGCCCTCGCGATTCCCTCGGAAACCGCACGAAGTTTCTCACTCTCGATCCAGGCGGTCGGTATGACCGCAGCATCGATATCGATTCTGATTCGGCGAAGTCCGGTGGTTTGGCGGGCGGTTGCAGCCGGTGCAGCATGCGGTATAGCGGGGTTTGTCGCGACCTTGCTGTTGCTCGCTGACTTCTCCCAGCCATTCGCCCCAGTGAACCTTCCCGGAGAGTTCGTCAAGGTGACCTTCACGTTGATTGTGCTCGCCATGACCGCCGCAACGATCGTCGCGTTCCGAACGCCGATTCGTTCTGTGAGCGGCGACATTCCGACACAGGATCGAACTCTGGTCGCGATGATGCTTGGTTTCGCGACCCTGGGTGGCGTTGCCTCGGCGCTATTGGGCTCTGGCGCCGACGTCATGATCTATCTCTTCCTCGTGGTGATACTGGGTATCCGGAGCACCGTCGGTGTTCCAACAAGCGTCCTCACCATGACAGCGGTCTCGATCGTCGGCTTCTTTGTCATGGCGATCCTGGATGGCCAATTTCAGATCGGGTTCACCGCCGGGGGCGAAGTCGCAACCGTTGGCGGTGAAGTACTACCGGAGCCTCAAACCCCTCGCCGGGCTGACCTAGTCGGGATGTGGCTAGCGGCCGCTCCGATCGTCGCGTGGGGCGCCCCGATGGGAGCGCTCGTCGCCAGCAAGCTCAAGGCGCGCACACTAACGATGGCTGTCGTCGCTCTCGGCAGTATCGAAGTGATCACGACGGTTTTGTTTCTGTCGGAACTTCGGACATCGGTAGGCCTTCTCGTATACGCCATTACTGGAGCGCTTGTTGGTGTCCTCGGAGTCATTGGACTCGCGCGGTTCTTCCGACTGCGTGCTGCCCGGGCTTCACGATCCACGACACTGACCCGTGACTCGGTGGAAGTGTCCGCAAGTTATTCGGAAAACATCCATGAGTAAGGTCGCTGACTACGACCTCGTCGATGAACTGGGCGCAGGGAACCACGGTGAGTACTGGTTAGCCCGCCCACCCGACCGACTTGAACTGGAGCCTGACGCGCTTGTCGTAGTGAAGGTGCTCAGCACCCACCATTCCGAGAACGACTTCATGCGAATGGCAAACGAGCTTCGGGTCTACGCCGCAATAGATTCCGAGCATCTTGTCCCAATCATCGATGCCGGCCAACAGGCTGGTCGGCTCTTCTACGCTTCGCCATTCTTTCCCGATGGGTCGCTAGAGACCCCGGTCGTTCCACTCCCTGAGGCAACGGTCGTGCAGGCCGTAGCTGACGCCGCGACCGCCTGTCAAAGGCTCCACGACGCCGGGATCGCGCACCGCGACATCAGACCAAGCAAAGTGTTGCTCAAGGGATCCCGGGGTCACCTCAACGATCTTGGACTCGCGCAAATGTTGGATCCGGGTCAGCGGGCCACCGGGCATGGGCCTGTCGGTACTTCGCACTTTCTTGCTCCGGAACTTGTCCGCGGCGCAACGGCGTCGCGCGCAACCGACTTATGGTCCTTTGGTGCGACGCTCCATACGGCGATATCGGGCAAGCCACTGTTCCAAGACATTGAAGGCAAAGATGTCCTCACCGTCCTGCGAACGATCCTCCACGAGGCCCCGAGGGTCGACGAATCGATCCCCACAGCCATCCGGCCGGTGATCGAGCGATGTCTGGCACCCGAGCCCCACGACCGATACCCGACCACCATTGCCTTTGCCGAGGCACTACTTGAAAGCGCGTCATTGTGAATCACGCCATCGACCGAATGATCCCCGTTGAGGGGGAGGGCCTCTTGGTCCGTTGGAACGGAGGAGTTGCCGTCCTCGGCGGCCCGGAAGCCGAAGTGCACAAGGCCGTTGACGTTTTAGTCCCGATCGGCCCAGATGGCCTCCGAGATCAGCCGGCTGTTGACACCACGCTCGAGCGGCTCCGCGGCTTGGAGCTCGCGAACTTCGCAGCCACCGTCTACGGGTCGGGCGGCTCACAGGTTATCTGTCGCGGTGGTGGCCTTTGCGAGGACATCGAATCACAGCAAACTATCGGCGGCGGAAACGGTGACCTGCTCGTCGAAGAGCCTGCTCCCGGGCAATCGTTATGGCTGGGTTTTGGTCATGCGCCCTTTGAAGTCGATGCGCTTCGAAGCCAACCAACTGATTTGGTTGCGGGAATTGTCCATGGTCGCGGAGTCCTCATCGACGGAGCCGCTGTGGAGGATCAGGCGGGATCTGATGACTCATTCGAAATCGCTGACCTTCGCCTAACCGAGCACCGTGCCCCGTTGCCGGCTCCATCAGTTGCAGGCAACCCGAACGCCGACTCCGAGACTGGCGTCGTCGAAGAGACGGAGACCGCAGAGGGGCACGTCGGAACAATTGTGAAAGGGATCGAGTGTGGACGAGGACACTTCAACAATCCAATCGCCCGCTACTGCTCGACGTGTGGATTATCGCTGGTGCACCTGACGCACCGGCTCGTCGATGGCATCCGTCCGTCGCTTGGCTTTCTCGTGTTTGACGATGGTTCCACGTTCACCATCGATCGGTCGTATCTCATTGGACGTGAACCTGAGCCCGACCCAAAGTCAGGGTTCGCCGCGTTGGCAGCAAACGATGCGGAGGACACCGTTTCTCGTCATCACGCCGAACTCGAACTCGATGAGTGGAACGTGGTCTTGCGCGACCTTGGTTCCACGAACGGAACATCGATCTGGAATGAAGATCTCGATTCTTGGGAACCACTTGGCGAGGGCGAGGATCGCATTATCACGACCGGATCCCGAGTATCGATTGGTCGACGAACCTTCGTCTTTGAATCCATCGACCGCACCTAACTATCGACGTTCGGCGCACTCGATGCTTGGCACCTCGATCGGAAACCCGGTAGGGGAGTTTGAGGTGTGGTTCAGTAGGGCGGGCGCCACTGGTCCCCGCTTACGAATGGCAGCCAGACAATCGCCGGAGCGGGTTCCAGGACAGACCTGGCCGCCGTGGTGGCGATGTAGTGGTGTTGTTCTCCGCGATACTCGATGACACCGTTTGGTCGAGCGAGTGGGAGTCGATCTCCTTCGAATAGGGCTGGCGACACCATGGAAAGCGGGACCTGTCACAGGCCGTGCATAGGGTCTTGCCCATGACCTATGCAAGACAACGACTCGGTCGCCAAGGCGAAGAACTCGCCGCCCGCTGGTACGAAAAGCGCGGTTGGATTGTGCTCGATCGCAACTGGCGAAGCGGCCGCGGTGAGCTCGACCTGGTAGTCGCGAAACGGGGCACAGTTGCCTTCGTCGAGGTTAAGACCCGCCGCGATCGACGCTTCGGTAGCCCGGCAGAAGCTGTCGGCCCCGACAAACAGCGCCAGATCCGTCGCCTGGCGACGGCTTGGTTGGGCGAACATAAGAACCGGCGCGAACAGCTTCGTTTCGACGTGGTTGCCGTGGTGGGCCGAGATATCGAGGTGCTCGAAGCGGCCTTCTGAACTGACTCGCAACCGAAAGGGCCTCGTTCGGTCGCTCACAACAGGGCGCAAATAGACGATGGAGATGCATGGTCGGAATCGCCCCTCCCGTTAGGGACGAAGAGGAAAAGGTACTCGAGCGCGCCTCGATTGACGGTGCCGTTCCTGCCGGCGATTCTAAAAATTCCGCTGGCTTTAGCGCATCCGACTTGCGTGCTGTGGCGTGTGTGGCAACCCTCGCTGCGGTAGCGACAACAATTCTGGTTTTCGGCCGCGCTCCGTACTACATCGAACCGGCCGACCAGTCCCTGTATCTGTTGATGATTGATGATCCGCGGGCAGCGATCCGTTCAGCGAGCGGATTCCACGTGCTCCTCGCTCCGTTGTTCACTTTGGTGGGTGACTCGGTCGTGGGCTTTCGGATGTTGCGGACGGTGCTGGATATCGGGGTAGATGTTGGGCTTGGGGTGAGCCTGGTTCGGTATCTTCGCTGGCGTAGTCAGTCAGGCTTGTTTACATCTGGACCACATCGACGATGAAACACTGGTGCTGCGACAGGAAGACCTCGTCGGCGATGGACTCGAAGAATCGATAGACCGCACTCGGAGATGGTTGGCGATCCGAGGGATCGATGGTGGTGGAGATCCGCGATCGGTCGTGGATCGGTCACTGGTGCATCACGAACCAAGCGATGAACAATTGCCAGCGCAGACGTTGCACGTATGGCAACGGCTATCGGCGCGGCGAGGTTTTGGCTAGGCCGTTCCGGAGTGTCAGCCGAAGAAGGCCCAAATCACGAGCGCCACGGCAGCGATGATCGAGCCGATTACGAACACGTAATCAAAAGGCCGGCGCTGGTGCTGGCGCGTCGGGTCCATTCCCATATCTCTCAGTATGGTGGAGGTTGATGCGAACTGGACGACGTTCCCCGCTGAGGGCTTCTCTCGCTGCGATGTTCGCTGCGATCATGCTGCTGAGTGCATGCGCCCAAGAAATTGCTTTGCCCGACGATGCCGATGAGGAGCTCATTTTGGGCTCCGACATTTACCGGGCAAGTTGCGCCAGGTGCCACGGTGCCGATGGCGGTGGTGGCATCGGCCGCTCGCTGCGAGGCGTTGAACAACGCCTCGCCCCTGACGAGCAGTTCGACGTGGTGTACAACGGTCGCAACCAGATGCCGCGATTCAGCCAAACCCTGAGCGAATCCGACATCGAAGCAGTTGTCCGATATCAGCGTGAAATCCTCTCTGGTTCTCCGACCGGCTGAAGCCTGAAGCCTTAGCCGCCAACGGCTGCGCCGTGATTGTCACACCGCGGTTCTAGGTTCGTGATGGGTATCGTGACCGCCCTCTCAACGGTCTCCAAGACAACAAGCGGCGCCCGAGCGCCATGTCTGAGGAGATCTCATGCTTTCGATCGTTACGTCCGCAACCCTCGTTGGGGTTGTCGGCCATCTGGTGCACGTAGAAGTGCATGCGGCGGGCGGGTTGCCCGGCTTCGTCATCGTCGGCCAGCCCGACGTGGCGTGTCGGGAGGCCCGTGACCGTGTTCGGGCTGCGCTGATCTCCAGCGGTGAGAGCTGGCCCAATAAGAAGATCACAGTCAACCTCGCACCATCTGAGGTCAAGAAGACCGGCGCCGGCCTCGACCTCGCGATGGCGGTCGGTGTGCTGGTAGCCGACGGCCGGATCGACACCGAGGCCATCGAAGGCCTCGCGTTCTTCGGTGAACTTGGGCTCGATGGCTCGATCCGGCCAGTTCGTGGAGCACTGCCGATGACCGACGCCGTGGGAGACGCCGCGGTGGTGGTCGCCCCGGAGAACGCGAGCGAAGCGACCCTTCTCGGACGACAGGTGCGGCCTGTTGCCACCCTCGGTCGCCTCATCGAGTGCCTGCTGGGCGAAGCGCCCTGGCCCGACGGTCCCTCGCTCGATCAGAAGGAGCCCGCGGACGACGACGTTGATCTCCGAGATATTCGAGGGCAACACATCGGCAAGCTCGCCCTTTCAATCGCGGCAGCCGGAGGCCACCACCTGTTGATGGTCGGGCCGCCCGGCGCAGGCAAGACAATGCTGGCCAAGCGATTGCCCGGCTTGCTGCCCTTGCTCGACGTAGCCGCTGCATTGGAAGTGTGTCGAGTTCACTCCGCAGCAGGTGCTCTTGACCAGTCCAAATTGCCGATCGTTCGGGCGCCGTTTCGAGCACCCCACCACGGGGCATCGGCGGTCTCGCTCGTCGGCGGCGGAGCGCGTTCGATGCGCCCTGGCGAGTTATCGCTAGCACACAAGGGGGTGTTGTTTCTCGATGAGTTGGGTGAGTTTGTTCCGGCGGCCCTCGACGGGCTGCGTCAACCCCTTGAGGAGCACGAGGTACGCGTCGTGCGAGCCCATGCGACGGCGGTCTATCCCGCGGATGTGCTGTTGGTGGCATCGATGAACCCATGTCCCTGCGGTGAATCCGGCGCGCCGGGGGCGTGTCGGTGTAGTGATGCTCAACGTTCTCGCTATCACCGCCGGGTTTCGGGCCCGCTGCTCGATCGGTTCGACCTGCGAATTGGTGTGCAACGACCCTCCGCTACCGAACTCTTCGGGCAACCCTCGGGGGAGTCTTCTGCCGATGCTGCCGCGCGTGTGGCGATGGCCCGTCAGCGAGCGATCGCCCGGAGCGGGGTGGTCAATGGTCGCCTCGACCAGGGCGGCCTTGATCAGGTTGCGCCGCTCGACGACGCAGGCCGATCGGTCTTAGAACAAGCCTTATCCCAGGGTCGCCTATCCGCGAGAGGGGTGGGACGAGTGCGCTCGGTTGCGCGGACGATCGCTGATCTTAAAGACGATGGAGACGAGGTAACCGTCGACCATCTGTGCTTGGCGATGTCGCTGCGCGTCGATCCGTTCGGGGTGCTCCGGTGACGGGCGAAGCAAACCCCATCGGCGTGCTCCCAGACGCCGCGTGGATCGCCGCTCTATTGTCACTCCCCAAGATGGGGCCGCGTCGCCTCGACGCGCTCATCGATATCGCGGGGACACCGCAACAAGGGTGGCAACGAATCTGTGAAGACGCCACCCTGAGGATTCCGAACACCAGCCGCGAGATCATCGGCGATTGGCGGTCTGCGGCTCGTGACTTCAACGTGGCTGACCGGTCGATGGCCATGAACCAACTCGGCATCACAGCCATGAGCCCCGACGATTCGGAGTTTCCCGTCCGTCTCCTCGACGACCCACACCGGCCGCGAATCTTGTTTCAACGTGGTGAGATCCCGAGCGGCCCGACCGTGGGAATCATCGGCACGCGAACATGCACCGCCTACGGCCAGCGGTGTGCGTTCGAGTTTGGCGCCGCACTTGCCGAGGCCGGAATCGCTGTGGTGTCGGGGCTCGCTCTGGGCATCGACGCCGCTGCCCACCGAGGCGTCCTCGCTTCCGCATCGCCGGGGATGGCGATCGGTGTTGTGGGCAGTGGGCTCGATGTCATCTACCCCCGGCGCAACCGTCAGCTCTGGGAGCAGATCTCCGAGACGGGAGCCTTGCTCAGCGAAACCCCACCGGGCATCAAACCTGCAGCCTGGCGATTCCCAGCTCGGAATCGAATCATCGCCGGACTATCCGACGCGGTTGTTGTGATCGAGTCTCATGAGCGAGGCGGATCATTGCTCACCGTCGACGAGGCCCAATTACGCGATGTTCCGGTGGGTGCAGTTCCCGGGCCCATCACTTCGCCAGCCGCTGCCGGGACCAACCGTCTCCTGGTGGATGGCGCCACACCGGTTCTCACGGTCGACGACATCTTCGCCATGATCGGATTCAGTGCACCGGCGATGATCGACACCTCATCGCCTGATGCAATCCACTCCAAGGTGCTCGACGCGCTCGGTTGGACGCCGTTGCTATTCGAACAGCTTTGTCTGCGAGTGTCGCTAACCGCCGCCGAACTGGCGAGTGAAATCGAGCAACTGTGCTTGCGGGGATTCATCGAGCGAAAGGGGCCGTGGATCGAACGGGTGCGATAATCCAAGGCCCCGGGCGACTAGCGTCGTACGGGTGGAATCGCTGGTCCCCGCTTTCGTGTCGTCGTTACACGGCGTGAGTGAATCGACTGCAGCCGTCTATCGGCGAGACGTCGATGCGTTCGTTTCGTGGTCCACCGAATTGGGTGTTCCGAACATTTCTTCGGTGGACCGGCGCCACGTCCGCCGATATTTGGGATATCTCGATCAGGCGCAGTACGCCCGCCGAACCACCGCACGCAAAATGAGCGCCCTGCGTCGCTTCTTCGGTTGGGCTCGAATACATGGTCACCTCGACGCTGATCCCACAGTGGGGCTGTCGACGCCCGCTTCAGGGTCGCGGTTGCCATCACTGGTGAGTGATGGTGACTTGGCGGAGCTGCTGGGCGACACCTCGAACGTGCGCCTCGATGATGACCAGAACAGCCCTCGACGATTGCGTGACGACGCGGTGGTAGAGCTCTTGTACGGTTCGGGGCTGCGGGTGAGCGAGGTCTGCTCGATCACGTCGGCTGCGATCGATTTGGCCGCAGGGACGGTTCGGGTCTGGGGAAAGGGCGAAAAGGAACGTGTGGTCCCATTGAGCGCGCCGGCCGTGGATGCGCTGGAGCGGTTTCTTGCGTCGACATCATCGACATCGTCGAGTGCCCCACTGTTTACGAATCAGCGCCAAAACCCGCTCACCCCGCGTGATGTACGCCGTATTCTCGATCGGCGAGCGCCGGCGCCAACCCATCCCCACGCACTTCGCCACACGTTTGCCACTCATCTTTTGGACGGAGGAGCCGATCTTCGTACCGTACAGGAACTGTTGGGACACGCTGATCTCTCGACCACGCAGATATACACGCACGTGAGCAAAGAACGCTTACAGCGGGTACATCGGTCGAGTCATCCACGTGCCTGACTCGCGGGCAGGGAATCGGAGTACCACAAATCGTGGATGAACAAGAAAAGGCACGAGCTGCTGGCCTCTGGGATCGCTACACCGCGAACCCAGACCGCGAGACCCGGGATCAGCTCATCGTTCACTACTCGCCGTTGGTTAAATATGTGGCGAGCCGCGTAGCTGCCGGCCTCCCGCAGAACGTCGAACAAGCTGACCTTGTTTCCTACGGAATCTTCGGTTTGATCGATGCCATCGACAAGTTCGACATGGAACGCGGATACAAGTTCGAGACCTACGCAATCTCACGAATCAAGGGCGCGATGCTCGATGAGCTGCGCTCGATGGACTGGGTGCCCCGATCTGTCCGAACCAAAGCCAAGCGAATCGAACAAGCAAACGCAAAGCTCGAGGCCAAGTTCGGCCGAGCCCCAACAGATGAAGAGCTCGCGGACGCTCTCGAGATCACCACCGACGAGCTCGAGACCATGCTGAGCAAGATCTCCTTCGTGGGTGTTGTTGCACTCGACGAAATGCTGTCGGGCGCAGAACGCGGCGACTCTATGACGTTGGGCGACACCATCGCCGACAAGGGCGCTGGTCCCGTCGGATCCTTCGAAGTTGAAGAGATGCGTCAGCTCCTCGCCGAATCGATCAACGGGATGAGCGAGCGCGAAAAGACCGTGCTCACCCTCTATTACTACGAGGGTCTTACCCTCGCGGAGATCGGCGACGTCCTCGGCGTGACCGAGAGCCGGGTCTGCCAGATCCACACCAAGTCGGTCCTTCGGCTTCGTTCGCGGCTCTCCGCAGCCGAATACACAGCGGCCTAAGCCGTATCGACCCTCGACAATCGGCGGTCTTTGGCCTAGTTTCAGGCCTGTACTTCCCCCACCATCTCATCCTCGAGGAGAAGAGCGTGGGAAACGTACGACTTCGTCGTCCGATTGCGCTGCTCGTCATTGTGGCGATCAGCCTCGTTTTGTTTCCGGCCGTATCGGTCGGTGCCGGTCATTGGGTGGCAGACGACGACCACCTCGTTTCGCAACCGGGCCTTGGTCAGACTCACGAGCCTCCGGTCGTCGCACCGATATCGGACCCCTTTCGCCCGCCACCCCAACCGTGGTTGCCCGGCAACCGCGGGATTGAATACGCGCCCACCTCAGGCCTGACGGTCCGGGCGTCGGCCGCTGGGGTGGTGACGTTCGCAGGCTCGGTCGCGGGAAACTTGTTCGTCACCGTCGCTCATGATTCGTCGCTTCGAACCACCGTCGGGTTTCTCGACGAGATCTCCGTTTCGGTCGGCGACACGGTCGGCCAAGGTCACGTCCTTGGTCGGGCTGGCGACCGGCTGCACTTCAGCGCGCGCCTCGACGCGGCCTACATCGACCCAGCGTCGCTGTTTCAGCGCTACGAGATTCGAGTCCGACTCGTCCGCTAAGCCGGTTTCGTTCGATGGTTATCCTCGGTGGCCCGATAGGGTGACTGGCGGGCAAAGTCTGCCCAACGACCATGGCCACATGGTCGGTGAATGAATCCCCGAGGCTCCTCTGCGGTCGCTTAAGCGCCGGAGCGTCGGTCCATCGAAACCGCAGGAAGGTGTAACCATGGCAGTTATCACGATGAAGCAGTTGCTCGACGCGGGCGTCCACTTCGGTCATCAGACCCGTCGTTGGAACCCGAAGATGAAGCGATTCATCCACGGCGAGCGCAACGGCATCTACATCATCGATCTCAACCAGACGCTGAACCGTCTCGAAGACGCCTACACCTACGTCCGTGATCTCACGGCCAACGGTGGCAACATTCTCTTCGTCGGTACGAAGCGTCAGGCCCAGGATTCCATCCAGTCCTACGCCGAGAAGTGCGGCATGCCCTACGTCAACCAGCGTTGGCTCGGCGGCATGTTGACCAACTTCCAAACCATCCAAAAGCGCGTGGACAAAATGAAGGAATACCAGCGCATGCGCGACTCCGGCGAGTTCGACGCAATGCCAAAGAAGGAAGCCCTCATGATTTCGCGTGAGCTCACGAAGCTCGAGCGCAACCTGGGTGGAATTCGCATGCTCACCAAGGCCCCTGACGCAGTATTCATTCTCGACACCAAGCTCGAGCACACCGCAGTAACCGAAGCCAACAAGCTTGGACTGCCCCTCGTTGCCGTTGTCGATACCAACTGCGACCCGGATCTCGTCGACTACGTCATTCCCGGCAACGACGACGCGATCCGTGCTGGCGAACTGATGTGTCGAGTTGTTTGCGACGCGGTACTCGAAGGCCGGTTCATCCGAGCCAAGAAGGCCGAGATGGCTGGCGCGGCTGAAGGGGCTAGCGAACCACAAGAACGCAGCCCCGAGCAAGAAGCAGCCCATGCTGCAGCCCAAGTGCAAGCACAGCAGGAAGCAGCAGCTGCTGCCGCCGCACGAGAGGCCCGTATCGCCGCCGAAAAGGACGCTGCTGCAGCCGCCCCCGCTGAGGAGGCTCCGACAGAGGAAGCTCCCGCTGAGGAGGCACCGGCTGTTGAGGAAGCTGCTCCGGTAGTAGAAGAAGCTCCGGTGGAGGAAGCCTCAGCTGCAGCGGAAGCACCGGCTGATGCAGGCGCCTCACCGTTTGGTGAAGGAAGCCACGCTCCACTTCCCGATGACTCGATGCCCGAAGGTTTCCCCATCAAGGGCAACGCCGACTCGATGAAGTTCCATCAGCCAGACGGCCGCTGGTACGAAAAGACCGTGGCAGAGGTGTGGTTCGCCACACCTGAGGCCGCAACGGCAGCCGGTTTCACCGAAGCCGGCAAGTAACCAGCCTTCACAGATCAACCACATTCGAGAACAGGACCCCGTAACTATGGCTGATATTTCTGTAGCGGATATCAAGGCACTTCGCGACGCAACCGGCGTTGGCATGATGGACGCCAAGAAGGCATTGACCGATGCCGGAGGCGACGCGGAAGAAGCGCGCAAACTCCTTCGAGAGAAGGGCCTTGCAAAGGCAGCAAGCCGTTCCGACCGAGACAACGCACAGGGCGCAGTCGCTATTGCCCAAGGCGATGGCGTTGCGGCATTGGTGCACTTGAAGAGCGAGACCGACTTCGCGGCTAAGTCCGAAGAGTTCGTCGCGGCGCTGGACGCGATGGCCGCCGCCGTACTCGCTGATGGCCCAGACGCCGTGGGTGCGCACCAAGAGGCAATCGAAGAACTCCAGATCACCAAGAAGGAAAACATCGAGCTCGGAACGGTTACCCGTATCGAAGCCGGTGCCGGTGAGCTGATCGACACATACCTCCACAAACAGGACGGCCGTGGTGTCAATGGCGTCATCGTTGTGGGCAATGGTGTCGATGCTGGGAAGCTCCACGAAGTTGCCCTACACATCGCGTTCGCGAAGCCCCTGGGGCTGTCTCGCGACGATGTCGACCCTGCCGCTGCGGAGAAGGAGCGCGAGGCGCTCCTCGAGATCACCAAGGCCGAAGGAAAGCCCGAACAGGCCTGGGAAAAGATCGTCGAGGGCCGTCTCGCCGCGTGGTTTGCCGACCAAGTTCTGCTCGAGCAGGGACTCAACGGCGACAAGACGAGTGTGCAAGACAGCCTTGAGGGTGGCACCATCGTTTCGTTCGCTCAGGCGTACGTGGGAGGCTAGAAGCCATCCCGAAAGGAACTCATGTCTGAATCATCGTCGAAGGAAACTCCCCGGTGGGACCGGATTTTGCTGAAGGTCTCTGGTGAGGCCTTCGCAGGCTCAGAGTCCTACGGGATCGACGGTGACACGGTGCAGAGAATCGCCGACGACATCATCGCCGTTCGTGACAACTTCGACGTCAGCGTTGGCGTGGTCGTTGGCGGTGGCAACATCTGGCGCGGCCTTGCTGGAGCCGGCGCCGGAATGGATCGGGCGCAAGCCGACCACATGGGCATGCTCGCCACAGTCATTAACGCTCTGGCTCTCCAGGACCGCCTCGAGCGCAAAGGCCAACAAAGCCGCGTGATGACGGCGATCCACATGGCCCAAGTCGCTGAGCCCTACATTCGCCGCAAAGCCATGCGGCATTTGGAGAAGGGCCGTGTCGTCGTTTTCGCTGGTGGCACCGGCAACCCATTCTTCACCACCGATACTGCGGCCGCACTGCGCGCCGTCGAGATCGAAGCCGGTGTCGTGCTAAAGGGAACACACTCTGGAACGGGCGGAATCTACACCGCCGACCCCAAGCTCGACCCCACCGCAACCAAGATCGACGAAGTTACCCACATCGAGGTTTTGCAGAAGGGATTGCGGGCGATGGACACCACCGCGATCAGCTTGTGCATGGACAATGATCTCCCGATCGTGATGTTCGATTTGATGGGCGAAGGAAATGTGCAGAAGATCTTACGTGGGGAACCCGTGGGCACATTGGTCCAGAGCTAGCTACTGATCGAAGAGCGTGGAGGCGTAATGAGCGAAATGATTGACCTCGTCATGGAGGACACCAACTCGAAGATGGATGGCGCTGTCGCCCACGCGAAGCGTGAGATGGCCACCATTCGTACCGGTCGCGCCAACTCCTCCTTCGTCGAGAAACTCACCGTCGAGGCATACGGCGTAGACATGAGCATGCAAGAACTGGCCACCTTCGCCGTGCCAGAAGCTCGCCAGCTGATCATCACCCCTCACGACGCCGCAAACGTTGAGGCGATCGATCGAGCTATTCGGAACAGCGACCTCGGCCTTTCACCGAGTAACGACGGTCGTACACTGCGGATTTCGTTTCCTCCCCTTACCGAGGAACGTCGCAGAGAACTCGTCAAAGTGATCAACGCGATGGCCGAAGACGGCAAGGGTCGCATCCGCGGCTTCCGCCGTGCTGCGCGCAAAGACCTTGAAGACCTTGAAAAAGAAGGCGGCATCGGCTCCGATGCCATTGAGCGCGCTGAAAAGACGCTCGAGGACGCAACCCGGACACACGAAACGGCGATCGATGGCGCCCGGGATGACAAGGAAAAGGAACTGCTCGAGGTTTAGGGAACCTGGCCCCGAGCCAACTAGTGTCCGTTCCTGGAGGAACGCCGTGGTAAACGACAACGAGAACGACGACTGGCCCGAAGCTACCGGGCGATCCGTGTTCGGCGACGACGCCCCCAATAGCGAGGAGCTGCCGGTCGTCGACAGCGGCTCATCGGTATTTGGCGATGAGCCAACCAGCGAGGGAGCGTCCGTCTTTGGTGACTCTGATCCGGGAGAACAACTCTCATGGGACGCTGGAGACGAGTCGAACAGCGTTTTTGGTAACGACAGCGAGTCCGGGGACAGCGTCTTTGCTGCCGACTCGTCCTCCAGCTTGGACGACGACCCGTGGGCAGACGCTGGAGAGCTCGATACCTCTGACGGCTTCGACAACGACGACGTTGCCTCTGTCGAGGGTGGTGAGCTGGTCATCGAGCGTGAAGTGCAGCCAGAAGTCTCCGAGCCGGTCGAAGAGATCGAACTAGCAGCGGTGGTCGCCGACGTGGACGACCAGGTGGAGATCGACACCGACGAGGTCGAGATCGGCAACGACGTAGAGATCGGCAACGACGTAGAGATCGATGCTGATGTCGACGGTGAAGTAGCACTCGATACTGACGTGGACCTCGAGTCCGATGTTGAGGTCGAAGCTGCAGCCCCAGCAGCGGTCACAATCGACAATTGGTCCACGCCCGACCAGGCGCCCGATCCAGAGACGGTCGCTCTCGACGTCGAACCCAGCGGTGACGATCTCGACGCATGGTCCGACCTCAGCGGTCCCGCCTGGGGCGAGGAAACCGAATCGGATGCCCAACCAGAGGAATGGGACCCAGCGTTCGACGAAAGTGATCCGGCCGTCGTCACAATCGGCGACGCGAGCGACCAATTCTTCGCATACGACGATCCCGGGGGCGGCGAGTACTTCGATGATGGATTCGTCGTCGACGAGGCACCCGGCGGCAACATTCAGGCGCGAATTATTACCGGCGTCGCTTTGCTCGTCATCGGCTTTATCGGTCTCGCCCTTGGTCCGCTGTTCGCCCTCGCATTGATCGTCGTGATCGTTGCGATCTGCGCAGTCGAGTTCTTCAATGCGCTTCGAGTGGCCGGATATCAGCCAGCAACGTTGCTTGGCCTCGTCGCAGCTATAGCCATGCCAATAGCGGTGTTCGTGCGTGGCCCACAGGCCGTGGCGCTAATCCTCGCGCTGTCGGTGGTCTTTGGCCTGTTGTGGTTCCTGCTCGGAGTCGGCAGCGAAATCCCGGTGATGAACATCGGTGTCACGTTGCTCGGCATTGTCTACATCGGCGTACTGGGAAGCTTCGGTGCCGCCATGTTGGAGATCGCCTCTCGCGCTGGCTTGAACGGGGACGACGGCACCGGAGTGCTGCTCGCAGCGATCATCATCACCGTCGGCTACGACGTTGGCGCCTTCTTTGCGGGTCGAAGTATCGGCCGCACACCGCTGACCGCCGTCAGCCCAAACAAGACTGTTGAAGGCTTGATCGGAGGCGCAGTGACTAGCGCAGTCGCCGCGATCGTGGTCTTCGGCCTTGTCCAATTCGGAGAACCATGGGGAACCGCAGAGATCGGGTTCCGTTCCGTGGTAGCCCTCGGCGTGGTCGGAGCGATTGTCGCTCCGCTCGGCGACCTCGGCGAATCGCTTCTTAAGCGTGACCTGGGCATCAAGGACATGGGTTCGATCTTGCCGGGGCACGGCGGCTTCCTCGACCGCTTCGACGCACTGCTCTTCGTGCTCCCAGCCGTCTATTTCTTCGCCGAAGTCGTGTTTTACTGAGTTGCAAAGCGGCAGCGACTCCGTCGCGATTTTGCCGCTTCGCAAATCAGTCTGTTTCGCCGCAGGCTCAATCCGTCGCCTGGCGGCTCCTCGATTCGCGCTGCGGATTTTGGCAAAGCGGCAGCGACTCCGTCGCGATTTTGCCACTTCGCAACTCAGCGCAATCACTCACCGCAATCGCACATTCGCCTTCGGCTCGGTGTGCTCTGCGGATTTTCGCCGCAAGCCGAGAATTGCCGTGGGACGCGTGGGGTCAGACCCTGGTGGTCCCATCGTGGGACGCGTGGGGTCAGACCCTGGTGGTCCCATCGTGGGACGCGTGGGGTCAGACCCTGGTGGTCCCTGGCGGAAGTTAGGCTGACGGGTGATGGTTACGTCGGTGTCGGTTATGGGGTCTTCTGGGTCGATTGGGACGCAGACTCTCGACATCGTTGCTTCTTCTCCGGAGCGCTTTGATGTTGTGGCTCTGGGCGTCGGGAGCAATGTCGCCAAGCTCTCTGAGCAGGTTGCACAGTTCAAGCCCCAGGTCGTCGTCGTCGCCGACGAGGACCGTCTCGATGACGCGCGGGATGCTGTGCCATCGGGCGTTGAGGTACTGGCCGGTTGGGATGGACTCTCCGCTGCGAGCGCCGAAGCCGACGTGGTTATTAACGGCGTAGTGGGGTTCGCTGGCCTTGCGGTCACCCTGTCTGCTTTGGAGAACGGTCGGAGGCTCGGTCTTGCCAACAAGGAATCGTTGATCGCTGCGGGTCCCGTGGTGCAGAAGGTGCGCGACACCCCTGGTGCGGAGCTGGTGCCGGTCGATTCCGAGCACTGCGCGCTCCATCAGTGCCTTCGGGCAACGACGGATGGTCAGGGCGTCGACAAGTTGGTGCTGACCGCCTCGGGCGGTCCGTTCCGAGGCAAGTCCGACGAAGAACTTGCGGCGGTGACCGTCGATGAGGCGCTCGCTCACCCCACCTGGGCAATGGGGCCAAAGATCACCGTCGATTCATCCACGCTGATGAACAAAGGCCTCGAGGTGATTGAGGCTCATGAGCTCTATGGGATCGACTACGACGACATCGAGGTTGTCGTACACCCGCAATCGATCGTGCACTCCATGGTCGCCTACACCGATGGGGCGACCATCGCGCAGCTATCCGAGCCAGACATGCGGCTCTGTATTGCGTACGCCCTGAATTATCCCGACCGTTTCGACGTCCCATACGGCGAGATGCGATGGGATCAGGCGATGTCACTGACCTTCGAACCGCCAAGACGCGACGTCTTTCGCTGCCTTGATTTAGCCTATGAAGCGGGCCGTCGGGGCGGTACAGCGCCGGCTTGGTTAAGCGCCACGAACGAAATAACTGTGGAAGCTTTTCTTAAAGGACTCATTCCATGGGCCGGAATAGCCGATTTAAATGCACAGTTGTTGGAGAAACACGATGACGCAAAAGCGGATTCGCTGGAAGCTGTGCTCGATGCTGACCGGCGGGCTCGCGAAGCCACCACCCACCTACTACGTGAGATGCTGTAACTAATGACAACTTCCATCCCGCAGGACGAAATTCTCGACGACACCGACATGGACTATGGCGATGCCGACGAGGGCGGTGGTGATGGCGGTGATGTCGTTGTGGATGAAGAAGAACTCGGAATTCACTGGCCCCGATTTGGTGCACTAATTGCGCTCCTGGCAGCCCTACTGTTCCTTGGCGGCCCAAAGATCTTGTTCGTGGCTCTCGCGATCGGTGCATTCTTGGTCTTTCACGAGGCGGGCCACTACCTGACCGCCAAGTGGTCGGGCATGAAGGTGACGGAGTTCTTCGTCGGCTTCGGTCCGCGAATCTTCTCGTTCAAACGAGGCGAAACGACCTTCGGTCTCAAGGTGTACATCCCGTTCGGTGCGTACGTCCGCATCGTTGGCATGAACAACCTCGAAGAAGTCGACCCCGTCGACGAACCTCGCACCTACCGCCAGGCGCCGTGGTTCAAAAGGGTGCTCACGATCGTTGCCGGTCCCGCGACCCACTTCGTCACCGCCTTTGCGCTCCTGACCTTCGTCCTGTGGCAATACGGACCCGTTTCAGTCGACGAGGACGCGTGGGCTATCGAAAACGTCGCCGCTAGCAGCCCACTCGCAGAAGCCGGGTTGACCGACGGCGACCGGATCGTCTCGATCAACGGTGAAAGCACCGAAACATGGGACCGCTTCCTTGCAGTAGTTGATGAGGTCGACGGCCAACAGGTCGACGTCATCTACCAGCGTTTCGAGCGAGCCCAAGTTGTGCGTCGCAGTGCCGATCTTGCGCTTCCGGCCGGGTTGGCGGCCGGGCCGACTGAAGGCCTTGGTTTCGAGGTTGGAACCCCTGAATGGGACGTCTTCGACTGGGCGGTAGGTGAGGTAACCCCGCTGAGTGCAGCAGCCTCCGCTGGCATTGAGCCAGGAGACCAAGTCCTCAGCATCGCTGGTACGCCCACCCCGTTCTTCTCCGACGTAGCTGCACTCATCCCCAGCATCAGGGGAGAGGAAGTCGACATCGTCGTCTTGCGCGACGGTGAAGAGCTGACCTTGCAGACCCGTATCTGGGAACGTCTCACAAGCGAAGGCGCCGCAGGCCTCAACGGAGTGTACCTCGGTGAAATGATCGTCTCCTTCGAAGGGACGCCAGTCGCCAACTACAACGAGTTCGTCGAACTTGCTCAAGACCGCATTGGCGACACCGTCGAAGTAGAGGTCGTATACGACTCGGCCATCCATAGCGAGCGAGTCGATATCAACTCGCTCGCCAGCGAAGATGCCGTAAGCGGCTTCCTGGGAGTCTCTGCCGGTACGGCACTCGCCGAGCCGCTCGGAATCTTGCCGGCTGCGGCCCAAGCGCCTGGCCAGCTCTGGAACCTCATCGGCGCAATCGGTGAGGGAGCGAAGACGACGGTCACCACCGAGAATGGGCTGCGCAGCCTCTTCGCCCTCGGCCCAGCAGAGACCGACCTGTCCCAAGACCCGAGCCTCGCTCCACAGTTTGACGTCTCTGAACTGCGCCCACGAGACACCACCGACGCCAATCGGCCGATCTCGATCGTTGGTGTAGTCCGACTCTCCAACCAACTCGACACCCAGCTGATTCTCGGTTTCCTGGCGATTATGAACTTGTTCTTCGGCTTGTTCAACCTGTTGCCGCTGCTGCCACTCGACGGTGGCCACATCGCACTTGCCACCTACGAACGCATCCGCTCCATTGGGCGCAAAGGTAAGAGCTACCACGCCGACGCCGCCAAGCTGCTTCCGCTCACCTACGTCGTCGTCGGCCTCTTCCTGGTCGTCGGCATGATCGCCATCGTCAGAGATATCGTCGATCCGATTCAGTTGTGATCTGCAAGCGCCGAGCGGCTCCGCCGCAATTTTCGGCGCTCGCAGATCACATTATTTTCGCCGCAATCGCACATTCGGCTTCGCCTCGGTGTGCTCTGCGGATTGGTGTCGGCCTCTGGCCAGACGCTGAGCACCGAGGGCCGCCAGGCCCGGATTGCG
>CAZLWE010000036.1:0-9050 GCA_964562985.1 uncultured Acidimicrobiales bacterium | reverse complement strand
CTGGCCAGACGCTGAGCACCGAGGGCCGCCAGGCCCGGATTGCGACCGCGTAGACGGGTAGCCCGCAGCTGCGAAGCCGGTGCGGGCGGTGTCGGCCTCTGGCCAGACGCTGAGCACCGAGGGCCGCCAGGCCCGGATTGCGACCGCGTAGACTAGCAACGTGCATTTTGATCGGTCGTTTCCTCGTAAAGACACCAAGCAGATCATGGTGGGCGACGTTGCGGTGGGTGGGGGAGCGCCGGTGACGGTACAGTCGATGACCATCACGAAAACGGCCGACTACGAAGCCACGCTGCAGCAGATTTACTCCCTCGCAGGAGCGGGTGCCGACATTGTTCGGTGCACGTGCAATAAGCCCGAAGCAGCAGAAGGCCTCGCCCGCATCGTCCCTCGTTCGCCGGTGCCGATCATCGCCGACATCCACAACAACCATCGCATGGCACTCGCCGCGCTAGACGCGGGTGTTGACGGGCTCCGGCTCAACCCCGGCAACATCACCGACCCGAAGAAGATCAAGGAAGTTGCACGCGAGGCGAAGGACCGCAACGTGCCGATCCGAATCGGCGTCAACGGCGGCTCCCTTGACAGTTCGCTCTACGACCCAGAAAAGGGCGTTACACCTGAAGCGATGGTCGAATCGGCCATGCGGGAGATCAGCTACTTCGACGAGGTCGGTTTCGACCTAGTGAAGATCTCTGTGAAGGCATCGAGCGTTCCATTGATGATCGCGGCGTATCGACAAATGTCGGAAGCCACCGATTACCCACTGCACCTTGGCGTTACCGAAGCCGGGCCACCTCCGGCCGGCACGATCAAGGCCACGGCCGGTATCGCGACCCTGCTCGCCGAGGGCATCGGCGACACGATCCGTTACTCGCTCACCGCCGACCCGGTGCTCGAGGCGAAGGCGGGACGACAATTGCTCGAATCGCTCGGCCTTCGGGAACGCAAGAACGTCGACCTCATCGCCTGCCCGAGCTGTGGGCGAGCCGAGATCGATGTGTACAAGGTCGCAAACGATGCGATGGAAGCGTTCGAAGATCGAGAGATTCCATTGCAGGTCGCGGTGATGGGTTGTGTGGTGAACGGGCCCGGCGAAGCACGTGATGCCGACCTGGGCATCGCAGCGGGCAACAAGCGAGGCCACCTATTCGTGAAGGGCATCAACGTCGCGGTCGTCCCCGAAGATGAAATGGTCGACCAACTCGTCGAATGGGCGATATTCCTCCACGAGGAGGGTGTCGACGCGGCCATGGCCCGAGCGGAGTCGACCCGTGACGAAGCTCGCAAAGCTGCCGAGGAAGATCGTGCGCGCAATCTCGACGAGCGTGGCGAAGATGCGAATGCATCCGAGGTCGCAATCGACCTCATGCGCAAACGCTGATGGCCGATATCGCCCTGCCGCTCAAGACGGCGCAGGACGGGTTTCCTGCGATCTGTGCAATAACGGGCGGTCGTGCCCATGGGGCGATTCCCGTTCAGGTGGGGCGAACGATTACTCGCTGGAGCGCTCCCGAAATCAAAATCCCTTTGTCTGAAGACATTTTCAAACATTGGTCCCGTCGACAAAGCCTCCATATCAAGGGGCGTGGCATTGCGTCGGTGCTGACCGCGGTGGGCGTGGTGCTGGCGTTTCGGGCGACCCTTCCAGCCTTTGCGGTGCTCGGCGTGGCGGTCGCGATCCATCTCGTCGACCTCTGGGCGGAACGAACGGTGAAGAACTACCGTCCCGAACTCAAACGCAACGGGAGTGAGCTGGAGCTCAGGGGAGTCCATGAACGATTCGCTGAAGCCGTCGTGGAGATGGGGGGCCAACCCCTTTCGTCGATCGAACCGAGTCCCTAGTTTCACCCGTTATTGGCGAGAAGTCCGATAACATACGATCGCACGCAAATACGGGTCTCTAAACGGAACTGCATTTCGAGCGTGGGCTTCGTGCCCACGCTCTTGTTGTTTCGGCCCCAGTGTCCCATCGCCAAGTCCATCGCTACGCCAAGGAGGGCAACCACATATGAACCCGTCGGTTAACGTCCCGCCCTCCCTCGAACGCTTCGCCACCTTGGTCGAGCCCATCGCTGAGGATTTTGGCGTTGAACTTGTCGACATTGAAAGCCTCCAGGGTGTCGTTCGCGTGGTGATCGACGAGCCCGACGGCCTCAACAGTCAGACGCTCGTCGATGTAACCAAGGCGATCTCGCGCATGGTTGATGCCGAAGACCCGATCCCTGGCCGCTTTACTCTCGAGGTGTCGAGCCCTGGGGTCGAGCGTCCGCTCAAAGTACCGACGCATTTCCGGCGCGCGGTTGGCGAGACCGTCAGCATCAAAACGATGCCCGAGGTAGAAGGCGAGCGACGCGTCGAAGGCGAGCTCACCTCGGCGGACGAAGAAGGTATTACCGTCGACGGCGATCACGGTACGAGGGCTTTGCGTTACGGCGAGATCCGCACAGCCCGCACCACATTCAAATGGGGTCCCGGACCCAAGCCCGGCGGTCAAAAGAATGGTGCTGCCAAGGGCAAAAGTACCAAAAAAGGAAAGGTCAGTTCATCATGAACGCAGAGATGCTCGAAGCGCTGCAAGCGCTCGCCCGCGACAAGGGAATCTCGGTAGACGCACTCTTCGCAGCGCTCGCTGACGCGCTCGAGTCGGCCTACAAGCGCATGCCGGACGCCGAGCCATACTCGTGGGTCACTATCGACCCCGAGACCATGGACATTCGGGTGATGGCCCAAGAAACCGACGAGTGGTACGAGCCGATCGGCGAAGAGTACGACGTCACCCCGGAAAATTTCGGTCGAATCGCCGCCCAAACCGCTCGTCAGGTTATGACGCAGCGAATCCGTGAGGCCGAGCGCGAGCTGAAGTACGAAGAGTACGCAGGCCGCGAAGGCGACATCGTCACGGGCATGATCCAGCAAACCGACGCTCGCTACACCCTGCTGGATCTCGGTCGAGTCGAAGCCTTGTTGCCGCAGTCTGAGCAAGCGATGTTCGAGCGGCCCGAGCCAAACGCTCGCCTGAAGGCCTACATCGTTGAAGTACGTAAAACGGCCAAGGGCCCACAGATCGTGGTCAGTCGAACCCACCCAGGCTTGGTTCGTCGCCTGTTTGAACTCGAAGTGCCCGAAATCGCAGACGGCATCGTCGAAATCAAGGCCTGTGCTCGTGAACCAGGACACCGCACCAAGATCGCTGTCGCCTCCAACGACACCAACGTCGACCCAGTCGGCGCTTGCGTTGGTGCCCGCGGTGCCCGCGTCCGCCAGGTCGTGACCGAGCTTCGCGGCGAAAAGATCGACATCGTGCCCTTCTCTGAAGACCTCCCCGACTTTGTCATGAAGGCGCTTTCGCCCGCGAAGGTCAAAGAAGTTCGCATTATCGAAGAGACCGGGACCGCCGAGGTCATCGTTCCCGACTTCCAACTGTCACTCGCAATTGGCAAGGAAGGCCAGAACGCCCGCCTTGCTGCCCGTTTGACAGGTTGGCGCGTCGACATCAAGTCCGAAACCCAACTCGCACAGGAAGAGGCCTACGGCGACGTCGATTGGGCCGAGGGCGAGTGGGTGCAAGACCCCGAGACCGGCGAGCAGGTCTGGAAACCTGCTGACGGTGGCGAAGGCCTGTCCGCTGACGACTGGAGCGACGCCGCAGATTCTGACGAGAAGCCGCTGGCAGAAAAAGACGCCGGCGACGAAGCAGAGGCCTCAGATGAGGCCTCTGAAGAGGAATAGGAATAGGCTGGTTAGCTGAATCGAATTCGATTCGACCCGCAAAGGACTGAAACAACCCATTGGCAACAAAAATCCGCGTCTACGAACTCGCACGAGAGCTTGGGCTCAGCAACGCTGAGACCCTGGACCTCTGTGGCGCGCTCGGAATTGGGGCGAAGAGCCATTCATCGAGCATCGTCGATGCACAAGCCGATCGCGTTCGCCGTAAGGCCGAACGTGAAGGGCTAGTCCGCGAGGTCCCTGCCGAGGAAGAAGAGAAGCCGGCCGAGGAAGCACCTGCGGAAGAAAAGAAGCCAGTCGTTTCGACCAAGAAACAACCGGCCAAGAAGAATGCGGCAGCGACGCCTGCTGTTGAACCCGAGCCTGAACCCGAACCGGCCGCGCCAGTGCCGGTCGAAGAACCGACGCCCGCTCCAGAACCCGTCGTTGCTGATGCATCGCCAGTTGAGGAGCCCGTGCCGGTCGACGATGTTCCCGTCGATCCTGACATGGTCATGCCAAAGAAGGTCGTGTCGTCGAAGGACTCTCGCCGTGCAGTTCCTGAGGGGCCGGTTGCGCCTCCTCCTACGGTCACACCGAAGCCTCCAAAGGCAGAGGGTGAGGCGACTCCCGAGTCGAAGCCGCGCCCTCCAATCGACGCCGACCCGAAGAAGAACCCACCGCAGGCTCCCAAGGGCCCCAAGTCGCTCTCGGGTAAGCCGATCCCACCCCCTCCCGGACCTCCGCGCTCTGCGTCCGGTAAGCCAATACCGCCACCCCCTGGCCGTCCTGGTGGTCCGCCCCCCGGTCGCTCCGGTGGCGGCCCAGGTGGAAATCGCGGTGGATTTAGCCCGCCTCGCAGTGGTGGCGGTGGCGGCGGTGGCCGTCCGGGTGGCGGCGGACCGCGCCCAGTGCCCGGTGCAGGTGGACCTCCCGGTGGCGGCGGTGGTCGTCCAGGTGGCGGCCGCCCAGGTGGCCCAGGTGGACGCCGCCCGCCAAAGCGAAAAGGCCGTCGTCGCCGCAACCGCGAAGAGCTCCAGCCAATGGACGTTCCGAGCTACAGCTCCCAGGACGCTCCAGTGCCAGAGGGCACCGTCGTTATCGAACGCTCGATAACGCCGCTCGATCTCGGTCCGAAGTTCAACCGAACGGTCGCCGACGTCGTGAAGTTCATGATGCAACAAGGCGAGATGGTCACTGCGACGCAGTCGCTTTCAGATGACCTCATCACCTCGTTCGCGGAGGACCTCGGCGCCGACATCAAGCTCGTCGATCCCGGCGAGGAGCACGAAGAAGAGCTTCGCAAGATGCTCGGCATCGAAGACGAGGTAGACGACGAAGCAGCCGCCGACAGCGATGCGCCGCTGCGTCCACCGGTCATCACCGTCATGGGCCACGTCGATCACGGTAAGACCAAGCTGCTCGATCAGATCCGTCAGGCCAACGTTGTCGACGGCGAGGCCGGCGGCATTACACAGCACATCGGTGCGTACCAAACGGTCCGCAAGGATCACACGTTGACCTTCATCGACACCCCTGGCCACGAAGCGTTCACCGCGATGCGTTCTCGTGGCGCCAGCGCAACCGACATCGTCATCCTGGTTGTTGCCGCCGACGACGGCGTTATGCCGCAAACGGTCGAAGCGTTGAACCATGCCAAGGCTGCTGAGGTGCCGATTATCGTCGCGGTCAACAAGATCGATCGTGAAAACGCCAACCCGGCGCGTGTGCTCACCCAGCTCACCGAACACGAACTCATCCCCGAGTCCTTCGGCGGCGACGTCATCACCCAGGAGATTTCGGCTCTGCAGAACGTCGGTATCGATGAACTGCTCGACCAGATCTTGCTGGTCGCTGAGATCGAGGAACTTCGTTCCGACCCCGAGACTCGCGCCAAGGGTGTCGTGTTGGAAGCGAACCTCGACATCGGCCGTGGCCCGGTCGCGACCGTGTTGGTGCAGGAAGGCACCCTCAAGGTCGGCGATCCGATGGTCACGGGTGCTGCATGGGGCCGTATCCGTGCGCTGATCAACGACAAGGGCGAGAACGTCAAGGTTGCCGGCCCATCGACGCCCGTTCAGGTCTTGGGCCTGTCCGATGTCGCCGAGGCAGGAGACGAGTTCAACGTCGCCCCAAGCGAGAAGGTCGCCTCCAAGGTGGCCGATACCCGCGACCACTACCACCGTCAATCGAGCCTTGGCCGAGATGCCTCTGCGACCAGCGGTGGCGCTCGCCTCGAAGACATCTTCGAGCAGATCCAGCGCGGTGAAGCGGCCAACCTGAACCTGATCATCAAGGCCGACGTAAACGGTTCGCTTGAGGCGGTAACCGATTCGCTTCGCAAGCTCGAAACCCCGGAGGTCAAGCCAACGTTCGTGCATCGTGGCGTCGGTGGCATCACCGAGAACGACATTGCGCTCGCTGCAGCGTCGAATGCCACGATCATCGGCTTCAACGTCCGTCCGGATCGCAAGGCCCGTGAAAACGCCGAAGCCGAGAACGTCGAGATCCGAACCTACGAGATCATCTACAAGCTGCTTGAGGACATCGAGTCAGCGATGGTCGGCATGTTGGCCCCCGAGTTCGAAGAGGTGGTCACAGGTGATGCCGAAGTGCGAGAGATCTTCTCGATCCCACGCATCGGCAAGATCGCTGGTTGCTACGTGCAGAACGGTGTCATCACCCGAGGTTCCAAGGTGCGCTTCATTCGTGAGGGCACCATCATCTGGAAGGGCGACATCAAATCGCTGCGCCGATTCAAGGAAGACGCACGTGAGGTAGCCGCTGGCTACGAATGTGGCATCGGCCTTTCGGACTTCCAGGATCTCAAAGACGGCGACGTTATCGAGACCTACGAGGAGCGCGAGATCGAACGCTCGATCTCGTAGCGCACAGCGATGCATGTGCTCGCGCTCGAAATGCGCCTGCGCTTCCCGCATGCGCAAACGTTAAAAGAGAAGCGGTCGATGGTTAACGCGATCGTCGACCGACTGCCGCGGCTGGGGGTCTCGGTGAGTGAAGTTGGGGATCTCGATGAGCACAAGCTCGCTACCATCGGAGTCGTCACCGTTTCGGGGTCGGCCCGCACCGCAGAAGAAACGATCGATGCCGCTGAACGGCTGGTTTGGGGTCGCCCAGACCTCGAAGTTCTCGACGCGCAACGCTCATGGATGGAGTTTGAGTAGATGAGTTCACGTCGCCGACACACCAGATCGTCACGAGACCCGGGTGCGCAGCGCGCGTCGCGTCTCAACGAGTTGTTGCGAGAGATCATTTCCGAAGAGCTTCGACGGATTGATGATGAGCGTCTCGAATGGGTTTCAGTCACCCATGTGCGGACCGATCGCAGCCTCGACCAGGCCATCGTCTCCTACACCGCGGCACTTGGTGACGGTGCGGATGAAGAGGCGCTCATCGAGGTATTTGAGCAGTATCGGCCGCGCCTCCAGTCGGCGATCAACCGTCAGACGAACCTGCGCCGCACTCCGCCGCTCGTATTTCAACCCGATGCACAGCTGCGGGAAGCGAATCGGATCGAGGACCTCTTGGTCAGTGAGCGTAATCGTCCCGGAAACCCGACAGCCTCCGAAGAGGAGTAGTCGGTGGGTCGCAAACGCCGGGACACCGGCCCGACGGGCTTCGTTGTCGTGGACAAACCCCGAGGCTGGACATCGCACGATGTCGTTGCAAAGGCGCGAGGTGTTTTCAAGACGCGTAAGGTTGGTCATTCGGGAACCCTTGACCCCGATGCCACCGGCGTTCTGTTGCTCGGCTTGGGGAAGGCCACACGGATCTTGCGGTTCCTCGATGGGCAAACAAAGGCCTACACCGGCGATATCCGCTTCGGTAGCGAAACGGACTCGTTGGATTCGACAGGCGTCGTGACCGCAACCCACGAGATGGATCCGATCGACATCGTTGCCGCCCGAGCCGCGGCGGCTAAGCTCACCGGCGACATCATGCAAGTGCCGCCCATGGTGTCGGCGAAGAAGGTCGATGGTAAACGCCTACATCAGCTCGCTCGCGAGGGGATCGAGATCGAGCGGGATCCCGTCCCCGTATCGGTCTATCGCTTCGATCTCGAAGCGACGGAGGACCCAATGGTTATGCGCGCAACCGTGGAGTGTTCCTCGGGCACCTACATCCGGGTGCTTGCAGCCGACCTCGGTGCCCTGCTCGGTGGGGGAGCGCATCTTCACGGTCTCCGACGGACAGCCATTGGCTCCTTCACCGAGGATCAAGCCCAGCCCCTTGACGAGGCTGAGCTTCGACCCGCTGCCGAGTTCGTGCGTGATCTCGGCGTCATCGAGGTCGACGATGAAACGGCGAACGACGTCTCGTTCGGTCGCGTGTTTTCTTCCTCTCGGATTGGTGTCTCCGGGGGTGCCGGGACGTACCCTCTAGTCGATGTATCTGGTCGCCTTTTGGCGATCTACGAACCACATCGAGGAGGGACGGTGAAGCCAGCCGTGGTGTTGGTCGATCCGCAACCGTTGCCCGCCGAGGAATCCGAGTGAAGATCATCCGAGATAGCGACAAAGACGTCATTGAGGCATCGGTGTGTACCGTTGGCGCATTCGATGGCGTGCACGTCGGCCACCAGACCGTGATCAATGAGGTGAAGCGGCGTGCCGACGCCCGCGGTGTTGCCTCCGCTGTGGTTACTTTCGATGTCCATCCAGCACTGGTCGTGCGGCCCGATTCTGCACCCAGGCTCCTGACCCGGTTAGAGCGCAAGCTCGAACTCCTTGAGGAGTTAGGCGTGGACGTGGTCTACGTGATCGAGTTCAACGTCGAGCGAGCGGCAAACACGGCCCAAGAGTTTGTGGAAGATGTCTTCGTCGGTCGTCTCGGCGCTAGTGAGATTCTCGTCGGTAGCGACTTCAAGTTCGGGAAAGGCCGTGAAGGCACGGTCCAGTTCTTAGAGGAAGTCGGACTCACCCATGGGTTCAGTGTCGAGGGGTTGGATCTCGTCCTCCATGAGCAGTCGGCGACCGAGCACGTCTCGTCGACGGCGATCCGCCGAGCGCTCAACGGCGGGTCTGTCGAACAGGCGAAGGCAATGTTGGGTCGTCCCTTTGAGCTAGTCGGACAGGTGGTGCAGGGCGACCAACGCGGCCGAACGATCGGATTCCCAACGGCCAACGTGGTGCTCTCCGACGAGATGGCTCGCCCAGCCAACGGCGTGTACGCCTGCCACTACCTCCTGCCCGACGGTTCCGTCGCCTACGCAGCGGTGAACGTGGGCGTGCGCCCCACCTTCTACGAACAAGCCGACGCCGCAGTTCTCGAAGCCCACCTGCTCGACTTCCCGACTCCCTCACCAGACCCCGTCGATA
>CAZLWE010000035.1:0-32656 GCA_964562985.1 uncultured Acidimicrobiales bacterium | reverse complement strand
ATCGACCGAGATCATCGAATCCGTCACCGACAACGCCACCCGATCCGGATCAACAACACGACCAGAAGACGCAGGATCAAACCCTGCCCTCCCCTGCTTCGCCGTGTTTGCCTTGATCGCCATGCGATCACCCTAATCGAACATCTGTTCGCTTACAACCCGAGCGCTACGATCCTTTATGCGCAGCGGCCAGCGACGCTAGGTGGGGATCTCGGCGGAAGTCCGAGCGAAACCAAGCGCTTCTGCGGTGAGTTCGAGGCTGTGGAGTCGGGCGTCGACGTCTTCGACTGGCACCGTGATCATCACTTCTTGCGCGGCGACGTGAGCGGCGAGCTTCTCCAGCCCTTCGGCTACCTCGTCGGCGGTTCCGAAGATCGCGTTGTCGGCCATGATCGCCGCGGTGCGATACGAACCGTGTCCCATTGCGGCCTCGACCGGCAGGAAGCCAAGCCGTCGGCCCGTACGAAGCCCGTGCTTGAACAGGCGATGCGACGCCATCAACCGATCGGCCTCTTCGGTCGTGTCGGCGGCAACGGCGACGGCAGTGACGATCATGTAGGGCGAGTCGAGGATTGGCGATGGGGTGAAGTGCTCGCGGTAGATCTCGGCCGCTTCGTTGGTACCGCCCATCCCGAAATGATGCGCAAAGCCGAACGGCAGCCCGAGCTTTCCCGCAAGCTCGGCGGAGTATCCGCTCGAACCCAAGAGGGCGACGCTCGGCGAAGAGGTGGCATGTGGTGTGGCGTTGACGTAGGTGTGCATGCCTTCGTCGGTACGAACGTCGCCGAGCAAACCCATCACGTCGAGAACGTGGTTGGGGAACTCGTCGATCCCGATCGGTTGGATGCCGCGACGAAGCGCTTCGCCCGTGCGTGGGTCGGTTCCCGGCGCTCGCCCGATGCCGAGGTCGATCCGCCCGGGATAGAGCGCTTCGAGCATGGCGAACTGTTCGGCGACGACGAATGGCGCGTGGTTGGGCAACATGACCCCACCGGAGCCGACCTTGATGCGCTCGGTCTTCGCTGCGAGGTGCGAAATCAATACCGGAGGGTTCGTGCTCGCGACCGACGACGAGTTGTGATGCTCGGCAACCCAGAACCGTTCAAGGCCGAGCTCGTCGCCCTTTACCGCCATACGGGTGGTGGCAGCCAACGCCTGAGCGCTGGTCGTCTCCGGAGACACGAACGACACATCGAGCATCGACAAGGGAAACGCGGCCATCAGACAACGATAGTCCGGGCTTCGCTCGGCCCGAGAAGCGGCGTATACCGTACGTCTCTATGAGCGCTGACACTCGACCCACATTCCGCGTGGAAACGGGTTCGGACGGCGTGCAGATCTGGATCGACGACGCCAAGCCGCTCACCTTGTCGTGGAAGTGGCTCCGAGATCACAGCGAAGACGACGCGTCTTTCGATCCGATCACACGGCAACGGACGGTCGATACGTTCTCGATCGACCGGCAACCACCAGCTGGTGTGGTCACCGTCGGCGATGACCATCTCGCAATCGCGTGGCCCGACGCGACACGGCAGTCGATCCTGTCATTGCGCACGCTAGTGGGTCTCCGGGCGTCATCGCCTCCGAAAACGATCTGGCGAACGCCAGCAGAACAATCGGTCGAACCGGCGGACTACACGTCGATCGTTGAGACCGACGACGGCCTCAGGGCCTTCCTGAGCGATATCAGCCGATTCGGCTTCGGCCGAATCAGCGATGCGCCCGCCGGGCAAGACGCGGCACAAGTGCTCGCTGAGCGCATCGGGTACGTCCGCCGAACCATCTTCGGCGATATGTGGACCTTGAGCTCACAGGTATCGGCGCACGCCGATTCGGCATACGGGGCCGAAACCCTTGAACCGCACACCGATGGGTCCTACAGCCATGACGGGCCGGGCACCCAACTCTTCATCTGCGAAGAACGCACCGGTGAGGGTGGCGAATCAGTTCTCGTCGACGGCTTCGCAGCAGCGCACGAGCTCAAGACCGAAGATCCCGCCGCGTTTGAGCTCCTCACGTCGGTGTCGGTACCGAGCCACTACGTCGAAGATGGCGTCGAACTTCGAGCCAGCCGCCCAACGATTCGCCTCGATGCAGCTGGCGAGATCGCGCAGGTCACGTTCAACAATTACGACCGATCCCCATTCATCCTCCCGCCCCAGGTGATGGCCGAGTGGTACGACGCGTACGCGGCGTTCCACACGCTGATCACGGATCGAGACTCGTGGTGGGTTGAGCGTCTCGACCCCGGCGACGGTGTCTTGTTCGACAACTGGCGTTGCTTACATGGCCGGATGGCCTTTACCGGGGTTCGGGTCTTTCATGGTTGCTACCTCAACCACGAGGACCTTGAGAGCCGTATCCGGCTAAGCGACTGCTAGCGGGAGGTTCGCCTACCGGATTGCGAACGAATCGTCGGGGGCAACGTAGGCATCGAACGCATCGAGCACCTCGTCGCTGGTGCGACGTGCACCGGTTTGGAGGTACTCCATTGCTTCGAGTGCGGCGTCGTGGGCCTTCTGGCTGGAACCCGCCACAACATCTTCCACTACTCGACAGAAGTAGTCGTGCTGGTGGGCATCGACGAAGGTGTAGTGCACGCAAACGTCGGTGTGTCCGCCGATGAGAATGAGCGTGTCGGCCTTCAAGCCCTTCAGAAGAATCTCGAGCTCGGTTCCAAAGAAGCAGCTATAGCGCCGCTTGCGGATGAAGTAGTCGTCCTCGCGCATATCCAACGCCGGGTCGACCATCGTGCCGGGGTCGTTTTCGAGGAGATGTATGCCCTCGGCCCCGTCGAGTTCGCGACCGAAGTCAACCAGGTTGTGCCGATGTGCCTCCTGAAAAAATACGACCGGCACTCCACGCTCACGCGCCATTGTCACGAGTTCTGGAGCACGCTGCATCGCCGCGTTATAGCCCGGCATGAGGGGAATGCCCTTCTCCTCACCCTCGTCGGGCTCACCGCCTTGGATGTCGACCACCATGAGCACCGGCCGACCTTCGATGAGTTGTCTGTGATTGTCCATCCGGTGCCGTTCTTTCTACGAAACCTCGGGTGACTACGTTCTACACCCGCCGAAACTCGGTCAACACATCGCCGAGCCATTCGATCGAAGCTCGAGTAATCGGGTCGACGACCAACTGCACATGTGCCGCTCCGGCGTCGCGGAAACCTCCCAGCAGTTCGGCGAGCTCACTTGGCGTTCCCGTGAGCGGTACGACGGACTCCGAAGCGTCATAGTTGCCCATCTGTCGCCCGCCACCGCCCTCGAGTTGAATCAACACCGCCGCGGTCGCCTCAACATCGTGAACCTCACGGCCCGTGGCTTCGATCATCGAGTCGACCCGCTGCTTCTCCGCGGCAAACCCCTGGGCCGTGTTGCCATATGAACTCCACCACATGTTCCACGCCGCCACATGTGGAAGGGTGATAGCGAGCATGCGCTCCCCGATCGACCCGACCATCAAGGGCGGCCCTCCGGGTCGAGGCGAGCGCGGATGCAGCACGCAGTCGTCCGCGGTGTAGTAGTTACCGGCGAAATCGATCGCACCGTCTTCCAACAAGGTCCGGATGATCGTGAATGCTTCTTCGAATCGGCTGACCCGGTAGTCATAGGGAAAGCCGAACGCGTTGTACTCCCGCTCATTCCAACCCGCTCCTAGTCCGAGGATGAGTCGCCCTCCTGAAATCGCGTCGACCGTCGCCGCCTTCTTCGCGAGCATCGCGGGCGAGTGGAAACTCGTCGAGGCCACGAGCGGCCCAAGCTCGATCGTCGAAGTACTGGCGGCGAGCGCAGCCAGGGTCGTCCAGGCTTCCCACGGTCCCCGCGCCCCGACGGGCAGGTCATAAATGAGGTGATCGCCGTACCAAACGGAGTCAAACCCGACGGCCTCGGCCGACTGAGCCATCGCGATCAACTCGTCGAACGGCACTTCCCACTCAACCTCGGGCAGCTGCACGCCAATCTTCATACGCTCTTCTATCCGGGTCTAGCATCACCGGGCAAACCGGTGTCTTGGCGAGCGAACTCCGGTATCAGGTGTCGGTCTGCACGTTGTCCCAGGCTTGGTCCATGTACGAAATGAGCCAGTTCAACGCGTGGTGGCGCTCCTGCACAACCCCGGCGTTGAGCTCTGACGCTAAGCGAGGTTTGACCCCGAGTTTCCGAGCGTGTGGCTCGACGAACCGCCGAAAAGCTGCATTGCGTAAAGCTGCCTGCAATCTCGAACTTATGTCCTTCGAGGAGTGTGTCGATGGGCATGACATGGACAATCATCCTGATAATCAAGTCTTTATGGAGCTAGCGGATCTCTTTGTTAACGATGAGATCATCAGTGAGCTGCACCTTGGATCGCGCCTTCGCTGTGGCGAACTGGACTACTCGGTCGACAGTCTTTCGGCTGTGGACGACTATCTCGAAGCGTTCTATCAATCACCCGGGAGTGACGAAGACGTTTTCCGTGCAGCCCTTCGTTCGGGTGCCTACGTCGGTGAAGTCCTAAGACGTTCTTCCCCCAACGAGATGTACTGGTTGCAATACGACAATGCTGAAGCGTCGATCAACGCAGCAACGAATGGTACTGGCAAACAACTCTCAACGCTTGGTGTTCTAGCAAGGCCAGACGGGATGTCTTTCCCGATCGGCAAGACTGTCAAGTTACTCGGTATGGGGCGAGAAGAGAGCACCAAGTTCTTCGTTGAGTCAATGCTTCATAGCGTCGGGTAGCTAAGACTCACCTGCCGGAATCACACATTATGTAAAGAGGACTCACCCGCCGCCGAGTCCGACGACCCACCGGTCGCCATCCCGTCGGTCGAGAACGTCGACGCGGACCCAGCCGAGACCCCGGCGGATACCGCTGCACCGAGAAGCACTGCGCCGCGAAACACCGTGCCGCCCGTTCAGCAGGTCGCAGGCCAACGACTCTTCGTCGACCCGACCAACTCCGCAGCCCAGTGAGCACAGCTCGGGTGGCGCTGCGAACTTCGCCCAATACGACGCCTGGATCTCCGCATTCGCATCCGATCTCGGAAACAGCGGCGCGATCATCATTCTCGAACCCGATGCCCTCGCCCTCAACGGATGCGCTGGCAGCGATCGCAACGACGCGTTGGCAGATGCCGTCGCCACAATCAAGAGCACTTGCGCGAACTGCAGCGTATACCTCGATGCTGGCCACTCGAACTGGGTTGCCCCCGCCGACATGGCCAACCGCTTGATCGACCCTGCAAACCGGTGCCTCCAACGTCGACGCTTTCCTCTGGGTCAAGGTCCCTGGCGAAGCCGACGGTTGCATCGCTGGCGCTGGCCAGTTCGTCCCGGACCGGGCCTTCGAACTCGCCAACGGCTGAGGAATCTAGGAACGGTGGGCATGAAATAGTCATGCTGACCGTTCCCAAATCTGTTCGAGGGCGGAGTGGTCGGGTGAACTGGGTGTAGAACATGGCGGATGGTTTCAGATGGCAGGAAGCGTCTTGTGCCGAGCGTGGCAGCACTGGTCGGAGCGGGCATCCACGCGCTTATCCCTCGACTCATCGACCTGCCACAGCGCACCTCTGGCGCTGGGCTTGGGCCGGGCCTGAGCTCCCCGGGATTCACGACGATCGCCATCCTCGCGGCTGTGGGCGCCGTTCTATCGCTCGGCCTGCGCCGCGTCGGCGGGATCATCATTGGTGCTGCTGCACTCACATCGACCTTCATCACCGTGTGGGAGTTCGCTCCGCTCGCATGGATTCTTCCGTTTACGCTCATCGTCCCCGCTGTTCGATTGATCGCACCCGACGGTCCAAAGAAAGTCGATCCCGCAGGACGGCGCTCGGCGATCGCGTCGATCGCCGTTGGCGCAGCGATCGTCTGGTTCGCGGCGTTGCGCCCGTGGCGCGGCGAGTTCACCGCCACGCACCCCGAATCCGACGCCGACGCTCTGAACTCGATCGCCTCATGGCTATGGGTGGGCGCGGTCGGACCGACGGCGGCAACGATCACTGCCGGAGGGCTAGGTCTCGGAACACACCGACTGAGCTACTGGAATGAAGACGA
The DNA here is from genome assembly GCA_964562985.1 of uncultured Acidimicrobiales bacterium. Classification (GTDB taxonomy): domain Bacteria; phylum Actinomycetota; class Acidimicrobiia; order Acidimicrobiales; family SHLQ01; genus SHLQ01. The sequence goes on along the minus strand of CAZLWE010000035.1, from coordinate 26,615 downwards.
TCTGGGAACGGCGCTCGCTGAGGTCGATGGTTCGGGGATCGCCCGCTTCGAGCTCAGCGGCCTGCAACCGGGCAGGGCGAATCGATACAGCGTGACTTCGCTCGCGATAGCCGACGCGGCCCCGAACGGCGGCCTGCTGCGAGAAGTCGACGAAGCAATCCACCAGTTCCACACACACCCCGAAGGCGCCGCCGACATCACGATCGCCTTCGCCTCGTGTGCACGCACGGGCTCCAACGGCGCCGTCTTCGATGCGATTCGGGCCACCGAGCCCGACCTGTTTGTGCAACTCGGCGACCTGCACTACGGCAACCTCGTCTCGACCGACCCCGACGACCACATCGCGGTCCTCGGCCGGTCGCTCTCCACGCCCGCCCAGTCGGCGCTCTACAGCAGCGTGCCGAGCGCATGGGTGTGGGACGACCACGACTTCGGCGACAACGACTCGAACGCAACCAGCCCATCGCGAGACGCCGTATCGATCGCGTACCGCCAAGCGGTCCCTCACTGGGCGGTCGACCCCGACCCGGCGACTCCGATCAACCAGGCCTTCAGCGTGGGCCGCGTTCGAATCGTCACCTGCGACACTCGCTCGCACCGCACCGCAGACACGATGCTTGGCGCTGCCCAGGAAGCTTGGCTGATCGAGGAACTTCGTTCCGCCAGCGAGACTCATGCCCTGGTCGTGTGGGCGAACCCGGCGCCTTGGAATGTCGCTGTCAGCCCAGGCACCGATCAGTGGGGCGGCTTCGCAGACGAGCGAACCCGAATCGCCAACGCGATCGCAGAGGCCAACATCACCAACCTCGTCATGATCTCCGGCGACTGGCACACCGCCGCGATCGACGACGGCTCAAACACTGCGTACGCAGATGACGGATCTCCAGGCTTCCCCCTCATCCACGCTGCACCCCTGGACCGCCCCGGACGTCAACTCGGCGAGACCTTCTCCCACGGCGTGTTCACCAATGCGGGCCAGTTCGGCACGATTCGGGTTCTCGACGATGGGGGCCCATCCATCGACGTCACCCTGACAGCCCACCTCTGGACCGGCGAAGAACTCGGCTCGCTGAACTACGTCGTGTCATAGGGCTTGGCAATACTGACCACCACGTCCTCGGGCGTCTCGCAGATCGCTGCCTTCCACCATCTCCTGTAAGGCAGCCATGTCCCCGATTCCGTTTCCTGCGACCTCTTCATTGCTCGGCCCGCTCACCGAATGGTGCCTCGACACCTTCGACGGGCTCGCCCCACTCCTTATCGGGGTTGAGTTCGGTAGCGATCTGGTCAGCTTTCACCCGGTCGAGCTGGACCCCGTCGACCCCGTTGCCGACCTCATTGGTCTACGCGCCGACTCGGGCTGGTCGATCGTCGTGCTGATCCTCGATGTCATCCATGCCCAAAGTCAGGATCTCGAAACCAGTGCATTCAACGGAATCCTCGCCTACGCGCGCGACTCAGAAGGACGATCCACGGCCCGTCTCGACTCCCCCGGCGGGCAGCGGCGCCACCTCCGTCGAAAGGAAGGCTTCCTCGCAACCGCCTGCGCCGAACTATTCAACGCGGATGGCGTCTAGTGCTGTCTGTAAATGACTGGTAAGAGCGGGTCGAGATAATAAGCCAGGCGAGATATTATGTCGTCGTGAGTGAGGACAGACCAGCGCGACGCAAACCGGGCCCTACCCCGCAGCGCAAGCCTGGTCCTACCCCGCCTGACCCTGGCGCACCGATGAACTACATCATCGACCGTCGCAAGGTGGTCTTTGGCGTGGGCTTCAGCATTCTGTCCGCAGCGAGCATCCGCCACCTCGACACGGCAAACACCGTCATTACGACCAACCCGCGCCCCGCCGCTCCTGCCGATAGCTCAGATAGCATCGCCGCTGACCCGATTTCTACGGCACCGGCAGACGAGTTCGCCGCCGCCCCTGAACCGGCGGGGCCCTTCGAAGCACCGGTCCTCGATGCGAGCGCCCGCCTCCAGCCGGGACAGACAGCCGATGTGGTCCTGACCGGCGGTCGCATCATCGACCCCGAGACCGGATTTGATCGGATCGGTAACATCGCCATGATCGGCTCCACCATCGTGGAGATCAGCGACCAACCCATCGCCGCTGGCCGCACGGTCGACGTGAGCGGCCTCGTCGTCTCGCCCGGCTTCGTCGACATCTTGAGCTACCAGCCAAACGGCTACGGCGAATGGTGGAAGATCGCCGACGGTGTCACGACGAACCTCGGCATGCACGGGCTGCGCTTCACCGCCGACCGCTTCTACTCCGACTGGAACTTCACCGGAGTGCCCATCAATTTCGGCGGCGCAGTACACAACTCGTGGGCTCGCCAGCAGGTGGGCTTCGTACCTGACGAACCGGCGACGACGACCGACATCACCGAAATCTCTCGAATCGTGGAGACCGAGGTTCGTGCTGGATACCTCGGCATCCACGCTCAGCCCGAATATGCGCCCGGAGTGAGCGAGAACGAACTCCTCGACATGGGTCGCATGGCGGCGTCACTGAGCGTCCCGTTGTGTGTCCACGCTCGATTCAGCGACACCACGAATACAGCACTCCAGGCCCAAGCGATTCGCGAGCTCATCGACGTGGCCGACACGACGGGCTGTCACGTCCACGTCGAACACCTGAACTCGACCGGCGGCACGACACGCATGGCCGAGGCACTCGGCGAGCTCTCCGCAGCCATCGACGGCGGCTTGTCGATGTCTTCGTGCATGTACCCCTACGAGTTCTGGGCGACCTACCTCGGCACCAGCCGCTTCGTCGGGTGGGAAGAAAAGTACGGTCTAACATTCGACGACCTCCAGGTCGCGGGCACCAACGTCCGCCTCAACGAAAACTCCTACGACGACGCCCTCTCGCAGAATGCGCTCACGGCGGCCTTCGCGATCCCTCGTTCCGACCTCGAACTCGGCGTGCAAGCACCGTTCATGATGATCGGCTCCGACGCGATTCTGGAACGCCCACACAACAACCACCCGCGATCGACCGGGGCTTTCTGTCGCACGATCGGCGAATTCTCTCGAAACCGAGGTCTCATTTCGCTCGTCGACGCGTTGGCGATGCTCACGATTCGACCGGCCAACCTCACCGCCATCGGCTCCGACCAGATGGCCCGCAAGGGACGCCTACAAATCGGTGCCGACGCAGACATCACCGTGTTCGACGCCATGACGATCATCGATCAATCCACGATCGAGAACCCTGCCCAGGAGTCTCTCGGCGTGCAGTACGTCTATGTGAACGGCACCGAGGTCCGCAATCTCGACGGGAACGTATCGGGTGTTAGCCCGGGAGTAGCGATAACTTCTAACTTCGCATGACCGAAACGCGCTCCGGGCGAAATGGCGACAACTTTGTATGGGCGTTGACCCTCGGGTTGTTCGCGCTCGGCGGGCTCTCGTTCTTTCTGTCCTTCGGGGGAAGTGGTTCCGCCTCATCGGCATCTTCGCTCGACAGCGATGCGCTCGAAGCGGCGTCGGTGCAAAGCGAGGCGATGGGTGACGCCGAACCGGCCTTCGACGGTGGCGGTGCGGCCGTTCCCGGTAGCCCCGACCCGAACGCCGCCGACCGGTTCACGATTTCGGCATCTGGCGACATCTTGATTCACGAACGCGTCGCCGAGGCCGCACAAACCGGTGACACCACCTACGACTTCGCTCCCCTATTCGCGCCGGTCCAGAACCTGATCGCCAGTCGAGACTTCGCCATCTGTCACCTCGAAGTGCCGCTCTCCTCCACGAATGACGACCTTTCGTTCAGCGAAGGGGTCTTCCGGGCTCCTATGGAGCTCGCCGATGCCCTCGTCGGCGCCGGTTTCGACTCGTGTTCCCTGGCGTCGAACCACTCGTGGGATTCCGGAGAAGCCAGCGTCATCTCAACCGTCGAGCAACTCCGCCGGGTCAGCCTCTCCCACGTCGGTATCGCCAATACCCCCGAGCAAGCAGCCCAGCAGTGGCAGTTCAATGTGCTCGGCAACATCGTGGGGCACACCAGTTACACCTTCGGTCTGAATGGTCGAGCGCCCGGCGAGGTCCCACAAGGCCGCGTCGCCCAAATCGACGAGCAACTGATCCTCGCCGACGCCGCCGAACAACGGGCCCTCGGGAGCGAGTTCACCATCGTGTCGCTGCATTGGGGGACCGAGTTCCAGAACGAGATCGATTCGTTCCAGGCCGATCTCGGCCCTCGACTGCTGGCCTCGCCTGACATCGACTTGATCATCGGGCATCACGCGCACGTACCCCAGGAGGTCGTGGAGATAAACGGCGAGTACATCGCCTACGGATTGGGCAACCTCCTATCGAACCAGGCGCAAGGAATCCCCGAGTGCCCGAGCGCGTGCCCGCTCGATAGCCAGGACGGCGTATTGCTCGACTTCGTGGTCGAACGCGACCAAAACGGACGACTCGCCGTGTCCGAAGTTGTGGCCAACCCCACGTGGGTCGACAACCGCAATACCTGGCAGATCATCCCCACTGACGCTCCACCGGCGATTGGCGTCGAACTCGACCCGGCGGTGCTCGCCGACTCCGCAGCGCGCACCCGTTCGTCGCTCGGCCTGGGCTAATCCACCCACCTAAGCGAGAAAGCCGCCACATTCGGTGATAAATCCCCTCCCCTGCTTTGGCATTGTGGGAATCTCCTGGCATCCTGGCCATATCAGCCCCTACGTCTTTGCACAAGAGGTCTTAGTACATGTTTGATGTTGGTGACCGCGTCGTTTATCCGCACCATGGCGCAGCCGTGGTGATGAAGAAAGAGATGCGAACTGCCTTCGGCGAGAAAAAGGAATATCTCGTCCTCGAGATGGCTCACGGCGAGATGACCCTGTCGGTTCCCATCGACAACGTCGAAGAGGTCGGCATGCGCTGGCCAATCAGCACCGAAGACGTCGAGGACCTCTTCGAGGTTCTCCAAAAGCGCGGCATTCGCGAACCGCCTAACTGGAGCCGCCGGTTCAAGAACCACCAGGAGAAGCTCAAGTCTGGCGACGTTTACCAAGTAGCCGAGGTCGTTCGAAACCTCGCGCTCCGCGAAGCCGACAAGGGACTCTCCGCTGGCGAGAAGTCACTGTTCACGAAGGCGCGCGGCGTTCTTGTGAGCGAGCTGAGCTTCGCTCTGGAGATCTCCGAAGACGAAGCGACCGAACGCGTCGAAGGCGCCCTTACCTAAATCGGCCTATGCCGCATGTGAGTGTTCGTGGTCTTCGCGGTATTGGCCGCGCTTTCGCGTCCATTGCACGACAGCCACGGTGAACCAGAGCGTGCCGTAGACGAGCACGGGGCCCCAGAAGGTCCAAGAACCAGAGTCGGACAACTCGGCGTAGAAGCCACGCCCAACCGCGAGGCCGAGGATGAAGGTGACAATGACCTGGCGGCGAGCGTCGTAGCGCCACCACCCAAGCTCGCCCCCGACGAAGTCGATTGTCGCGGGAAGCGCAAGGAGCCAGACCATCGCGAGATCCCACGACGTGGGCCACGGCGAAATCCCTAGTGGCGCCAACGCGAGCGTCACGAACGCTGTGGCGTAGAACCAGAGGCAGCGTCGACACACGTGTCGACCACCAATAACCGTGCACCGTTCGTATCGGTGCGGCCAGTGGTGAGCAAGCCAAAGGTTTCGCGAGGCCTCTTGGTGACTGTGAGCATCGGCGCGTCGCTGCTCAACCTCGGCAAAGGCCTGATCTAGCTCCGAAAGCTCTGACATAGAGTCCTATCGGTCAGCAAACCTTGGTTGCTGAGCACCGAAATCGCCAAATTCCCGCTACTATTCAGGTCGGCCCGGGGAGTGGCCTAGTCTGGCTAAGGCGCCTGTTTTGGGAACAGGAGATCGGGAGTTCGAATCTCCCCTCCCCGACAACGAAAATCGCCGCAGCGTTACGCTGCGGCGATTTCACTTTTTGAGCTGTGGCCTGGATTACTGCTTCGGCTAGCCGAAGCAGGACCAGGTGCCGGAGTTGTTTGGGTTCCCGAAATCGTCGGCGGCAATGAAGGTCGACACCGATGGAGTCGATGGTGAGGAGTCACCGGCGAACTGTTCGGTGATGATCATCCCTCGACCATTCGAGAACGAACCGGTAAAGGTGTCTGCACCAATTCCGACGAAGTCGTACTCCGGATTCACGATGTTGCACAAGTGGCCACCCGACTCGATGAGCAACAGGTGGATCGACGTTACGTCTGAAGTGCCGCTGCTAAAGCCAAGGTTCTCACCGGCTGTCTCAAGACCATCCTGCACGCTGAAGATGTCGCCGAAGTTGGTGCCGTGGCGGAACCAGGCCGGGGATCCAGCATCGAGATCGGATCGCATGGTGTCGTTCCAACTTTGAGCGGAGCTCTGTGCGAATGGGTGCACCGACAGCGGGTTCAAATCACAGAAGCTGCGAGTCTCGTTGATGAGATTGAGCAGCTCGGCACGCACGTCAGCGACCGTGGACTGGGACTGTTGCCCAACCAGCGGCTGGTAGTAGTCAACGAACTCGGCTTGGCTGCATCCGACCGTCGACCCCAGAGGCGTCGGAGCGGGTACTGGGGTCGCTGGAGCAGGTGCGGTGACGTCAGTGCTTTCGCAGGTTGCCAGGCTTTCACCTTCGCAGGCATCGATACCGTCGCCGCCAAGGATGGAGTCGTCCTGGAGGCCACCGCGGATTTCATCATCATGTTGACCGCCCCGGAGCACGTCAGCTCCGCGGTTGCCGTTCAAGAAGTCAGCGCCGCGGTTACCGAAGATCTCATCTGCACCGTTGCCACCGATGAGGACATCGGCACCATTGCCGCCGTAGATCTCGTCCTGTCCCCGACTTCCTTCGATGTAGTCCTTGCCTCGTTCACCGAGGATCACGTCATGGCCGCGATCGCCATAGAGTTCGTCGGCGCCGTCGCCGCCACAGATGATGTCGTCGCCGGAGCCACCTCGGATGACATCATCACCACCAAGGCCAACGATCACATCGTTTCCTCGAGTACCGACGATCACATCGTCACCGCTAGTACCGATGATGGTGGCGGCCTGGCCTTCGCAGCTCAAGACGCCGCTTTGCGCAGCGACTGGGGCCGCTCCGAGCGTCAGAGCAATTAGCGCGACCGCAGATCCGACCGCTATCCGGGGGGAGAACTTTTCAAATTTCACATCTCAGGTAACGACACAATCCCGAGTTGAATTAAGGAGCAAATCGACCTATGCGAAGCGAGACATCGGTCACTTACCCTGATTCGTACGGTGAAAACCCAGAATTAGACCCGTTGGCCCTTAACTCCGTCAAGGCCCTGCCGAACTGCCAAACGTGATAGCTGTGAAATCCCGCAACCTCCATACCGATCTTCAAAATTGCACGATTGCCTTGCTTGAAGAAATCCCCGGTCCAACCCTCCCTCGAAATGAGGTCATCGATCGGTTACTCGACCTACGAAACCTCGGTCGAGGCCGAGATTTGGGCCTGGAAATGACCGTCGACGACATGCTGGAGTCGGTCCCCGCAGGCCGTACGGTCAGCTCGGAATGGTGGCTTAGCTGCCTGTCAGACCTGGCCGACCACGCGAACTTCCTGGCCGCTGGATATCCACCAGCGACAGGCCACCTCATCGCCGCCTAGTCGACTCACCACGCCGCACTGACCTAGAGTCTCCCGCAAACGTCGGGGAGGCGAAGTGGACAAGGTCAAGGCCAAACAATTCATGGCAACCATGATGGGGATCCTCAACGGAGGGTCGCTGGCGCTCATGTTGAGCATTGGGCACCGCACGGGACTCTTCGATGTGATGGCGCCGATGGGACCCGTCTCGAGCATGGAACTCGCCGAGGCCGCTGGTCTCGACGAACGCTATGTCAGAGAGTGGCTCGCAGCGATGACCGCTGGAGGGGTTACCGAGTTCTCCCCCGACGAACAGACCTACCTTCTTCCTGACGAGCACGCCATGTTGGTAACCCGAGCCGGTGGTCCGCTAAACATCGCTTCGACCATGCAATACATTGGTTTGCTCGGCCGGGTCGAAGACGACGTCGTCGAAGCATTCAGCACCGGCGCTGGGGTGGGATACGACAAATACCCGGCGTTCCAGACGTTAATGGCCGAGGAGAGCAGCGCTCGCTTCGATGCAGGCCTCCTTCTCGAAACGTTGCCCTCGATCACCGGACTCACCAGCCGTCTCGAAACCGGAATCGATGTGGCAGACATTGGCTGTGGAAGTGGACATGCACTCGTTCTGATGGCTCAGGCCTTCCCGAACAGTTCTTTCACCGGCTACGACTTCTCCGACGAGGCCCTCGCCACCGCCCGTGGCGCCGCGAGCGGCGCCGGTCTCTCAAACCTGACTTTCGTCGCTGAGGACGCTGCCGCGATCGATGCGACCAACGAGTACGACTTCATCACCACCTTCGATGCAATCCACGATCAGGCCCATCCCGCAACCGTTTTGTCGAACATCGCCCGGGGCTTACGAGACGACGGCACGTACCTGTGCGTCGAGCCCAAGGCGGCCTCCGCGCTCGAAGACAATCTGGCTGATCCAATCGCCGCGTATCTGTACACCGTCTCGACTATGCACTGCATGAGTGTCTCCATTGCCGGAGGCGGAGAGGGGCTGGGAACAGCGTGGGGAACCGAGCGCACGGTCGAATACCTCACCGATGCCGGTTTCGCCAGCGTGGAGAGCCACGTTCGCAAGACCGACAGGACCAACACCCACTTCGTATGCCAGAAGTCGTAACAGACCCGCTGCCCGAGGTGTGAAGAACCGCCGAGTTTCGCTACGCTCCTTATGTCCTTCGGGGATGGTGTAATTGGTAACACAGCTGTTTCTGGTACAGCCATTGGGGGTTCAAGTCCTCCTCCCCGAGCTATCCAGATAGCCTTCTGGAAGACATAACCGGCGTCTAACGTCGGAGCACCTAGCCCCGTTCGTCTAGCGGCCTAGGACGCCTGCCTCTCACGCAGGTAACACGGGTTCAAATCCCGTACGGGGTGCTCTTACGTACTGACTGACTCACAGACCACTCCCTCACTCACCACCAGGCCTTAGCTGAGCCTCATTCGCCGCTGGCGAACGCCGTTCTCTGCGCGCCGAACCAGAGCGTTCACGACGAGACTTAGCAAGCCGGCAATGACGATCAGCGCATACACCCGTGCGGGCTGGAACGTGCGCTGAGCGTCCCCTACAAGCGCACCCAAGCCATTCACCGCCGTGAGGTACTCGACCAACAGCGTGATAACGAGAGCGACCGGTGTCGCTACGCGGATACCGAGGATCACGGCCGGTGTAACAGACGGGAGGAGCACGCCGAACAAGGTGCGACGTTTCGACAAACGCATCGACCGGGCCGTGTCGAGCAGTACTGGATTGAGTTCTCGCACGGCAGCACTCGTGTTCAACAAGATGGGCCACATCGCTGCGAGCACGACGACCACGACCTTCATGGTTTCGTCAAAGCCAAGCAGAAGCGTCGCGACGGGAACAATCGCAGCAGGCGGCAGCGCACGAGCGAATTCGAACGTCGGACCGACCGCTCGACCGACACGCCTCGATGCACCTACTCCGAGCCCGAGAGCGACACCAAGAACCACGGCGCCCACAAGCCCCAACCCGAAGGTTCGAAGTGTGTCGACAATCGCTGGCAAGATCGTGTCGCCCTGCCCTCGTGTGAACAAGGCTGGCCACCACGAGGACGGTGCGGGGAAAAACGGTGAATCCGGGTTTCCTCTCACTTCCCACACGGCAAGTAAGAGGACAAGCGGCAGCAAGCCTGGCAATGCGCCGAGATTCACTTGCTCTCGCCGTGGCGTCACCACGACGGCTCCTCGTCGGCATAGCCCGTTGGCAGTGCAAGCTTGACGGCCGCTTGCAGCGTGGCATTCAGAGCCACACCCACCAGCCCTGTAATAATTACGTACGCAAACATCACCGCAGGCCTCAACGCTTGCCGGGCGCTGATCAGCCCGTTGCCAAGGCCTGCTGGGTTGCCGACCATCTCCGCAACTATCGCCAGCACCAGGCACAACGACAGCGCCAGCCGCAAGCCGACGACCACCGATGGGAGCGCTGCGGGAAGCACGATCTTCCTGATCGCAGCGAGCCGCGAGAGTCTGAGCACCGCCCCAAGGTCACGCAGCTCGGGTGAGATAGACCGAACACCGCCAATCGTGTTGACCAACACAGGCCAGATTCCACCGTAGATTACCAGCACTAATTCCATCCTGAGCGAGAAACCAAAGATGAGCAGCGCAGCGGGAACCAGCGTGATTGGCGGAATCGCTCGCGTCACTTCAAAGCTCGTCATGGAATAGCGATACGCAACCGGTGAAAGCCCAAGAAGTAGGCCCAATCCAAGACCCACCAGGCTCGCGATGCTCCAGCCCAGCAGCGTGACGCCCACGGTGTGCACGAGACGTCCAAGAAGTTCATCTTCCAACAACGTCTCCACCGCAGCAATCGTTATCTCCGATGGGGCCGGGAGAAACTGGATCTCTGCCACCTTCGAGCGTACGAGCAATTCCCAGATGACTCCGGCCGCGACAAGCACCGAGATTCCCAACGGGTTGATCGAGATCCGGCGGCGAGTGCCATTATCTGTTTCCAAAGATCACCTCGTGAACACGCTGGCGCGCCGTAAGGAACTCCGCCGACTCGCGAGTCTGAAGTTGCTTCCTTGGCCTGACACAGTCGACGATGATCTCCGCTTCGATGCTGGCCGGTGAGCCGTCAAGCACCAGCACGCGATCGCTCAGGTACACCGCTTCCTCGATGTCGTGGGTTACAAATACCACCGTCGTACCTGTCACGGCGAAAATCTCGAGCAGTTGATCCTCGAGGTCGGACTTTGTCAACGCATCGAGAGCGCCAAAGGGCTCGTCCATAAGCAGCGCTGCTGGCTGCGAAGCCAGCGCTCTCGCTATCTGCACCCGTTGCTGCATCCCGCCAGAAAGCTCGAACGGTCGAGCGTCAGCACGGTCTGCCAGCCCCACCATCTCTAACGCTTCGGCGACCCGTGTTTGCCGTTCTGACTTCGACAGGCGGTCTTCGAGCGGCAGCTCAACATTCCTCGCGACGCTTCGCCATGGCAACAATGAGCTGGTGTAGTCCTGAAAGACAAGGCTGACCCCCTCGGGAGGGCCGGCCACGGGCTTGCCTGCGAAGCTCACGGCTGAGCCTGGTGATGGCACGTGCAGACCGGCGAGAATGCGCAGGAGCGTCGTCTTTCCAACACCCGATCGGCCCATGATCGAGACAAACTCGCCCTTACCAACATGAAAGGAGACGTCGTCGAGTACGACACGGCTTTCGCCGCGGAGCGACCCGACTTCGGCGCGCAGGCTTTGGCAGTCGTAGCTAGATTCCATGCCCGACCGAGTGTGGTGGAGGTCAGCCGCCTATGACTAATTCGTCGACGTCGATTTCGCCCTCGAACTGATTGAGGGAAACCAAGACATCTACCCAACGGTTGAGGTCATCGGTTCGGACGTCGAGATCGAAGGTCGGGAGCCTGGCGTTAGCGGCAACGGCATCCGGCATACCGGTGAATCCCTGCAGAACCGCCCGAGCAGCTTCCTCGTCGGACTCGACGAATGCCTGTGCCTGCTCGAGCGATGTCTCGAACGCAGCCACAGCCTCGGCGTTGTTTGCGGCCCACTCGCCGTTCGCGATCCAGAAGTTGGTGGCAAGCGGAAGGCCGATCGATGCGAACGGATCTCCGATAGAGACGTTGCCTTGCCCAACGAGTGCTGATGCGAATGGCTCGAGCGCCTGAGCAGCGTCGACCTGCCCGGCAGTGAACTGCTCGACCGTTGCGGGCGGTGGCACCTGCACACCCTCGATCGACGATGGATCGATTCCTTCTTGTTGCGCCCAGAACTGGGTTGCAACGTTAATAACACCGCTCAACGTGGGGCTACTTACGCGCCTGCCGGCAAGATCAGCGACACTCTCGATGCCAGAATCAGCAGGCACGATAACCCGCACGAACGGGTTGTCTTCGGTGTCGATTGTGTTTCCGAGGATCTGGACGACATCGAGTCCCGAATCTCCGGCGCGGATGAGGTCGGTCGCCGTGCCGAGGGAGATTTCGACCTGTTGTCCGAGAGTCGGGATGATCTCAGAAATGTTGGTGGCTGGCATCAACTCGACGTCGAGTCCGTTGTCAGCGAAGAATCCCTGTTCCTGAGCGACGTTCACGAGGAGCCCGGTTGTTGCAGGAACGAAGACCAGTCGGATACTCGTGGGCTCCGGGGCCGCCGTTGTGGTGGTTTCTTCGGGCGCTTCGGTGGTTGTCGTTTCAGCCTCAGTTGTGGTCGCAGCTTCGGCCTCGGTGGTAGGCGTAGCTTCTTGTACCTCTGCTGCTTCCTCAACCGCTGCCACGGCGTCGTCGGCGGTTGTGCTGCCACAAGCGCTAGCGAAGACAGCGAGAGCTAGTAGAAGTGCCGCCCAACTGCTCCTGTTCCTTCGCGCCCCAGTCAATCCGATCGCTGCCATAACCAATCTCCCAATTGCATCTATCGATTTGTTGGACTGGAGACTACGACTAGTTCAGGCTTCGAAACCAATCAGGCGCTGTCGGCAATTGCCTCGGCCCGGTCCGCGACTCCGCCGAGTGCACCGTTGATCGTGGCCAGCTGTTCGTTGATCTTGACCACACTCGGGCCAATACTTGAGCACTGGGTCTCGACGGCGCGGACCCCGTAGGTGACCTTTGCCAAGTGCCTCGCTGTTTCATGAAGCGATGCAGAGATTCGGTTGAGGTAGAAAGCAAGAACGGCAATGACCAGCACGATCTCGACAACGGTGAGCACGATGAGCAGGTTGCGCATATCAGGCCTCTCCGGCGTCGTCGCCCTGTACCGATGCGAGCAACGCATCGTGACGCAGCGCTTCTTCGGTCAGTCGGTCGAGACGTACCGATGTTTGGGTCAGCATCCATGTCGTTGCGGTATTTCGGGCGACTGGCTTGGCGGCTTCCCAAACGGCTTCGGCCCCACGCTCAACGCGCTTCACTTGATTTAGGAAGGTTTGCAGGAGGATGACCGCGACAACGGCAACGACCAGGCCGGCGCCAAGTGTTATCCACCAGAGAGCGTTGGTACTCATGAGTTGCCTCCGGCAGATTCGAGGTATTCACGCGCTGCACGAGCCGACGAGGTGATGTCGACGATGTGGCGGTTGACCGTGTCGACGTTCCAGAGACCGCCGGTGTGGCCCTCGGCTTCATTGAACGCTTCGACGATGGACTCTGCCTTTACAGCAGCATCCCGCGCACCTTTGATCATAAGTAGGAGCAGTGCGACAACGAGCAATACGACGACAAGGAAGAGCACCCAGCCAATGACCCAACCAGAAGACACAGCGATGAGAGACATAAGACCTACTTCTCTTTGACCGTGGTCAGGGCGTAATTGATCAACGTGTCGTTGAGCTCAACACCGTGCACAGAGCGAGCATGCTCGGCAACCTTTGAGACCAGTTCATCTGCGGTCTCGGCAGTCGTGGCCGACTTACAGTCGGTTAGGCCAACGTGCTGTCAACGAAATTCGAGTGCCATCTCAACGCTCCGATCGGGTCATGCTGCGGGTTCGTCGACTTTCGAGACGTCGGTGACGAGGTCGCCAAGCGCTCCTGAAATTGCGCCAAGGTTGGCGCCCATTGATTCGGTGAGCTCGTTGACCGGCTTGGTCTGGTGAGCGATGGCTCGCACGCCGAAGGTGATCTTGCCTAGCTGATCGTTTACGTGACGAAGAACGAGGATCACCTTCACCAGGTATGCGGCAATGGCCAGGATGAGAACGGCGAACAAGATGATGGAAACGATTGCTGCAGCAGGCACTTATCCGACCATTCGTCGCAGGGCAGCCACGTAGCGCACCGCTTCACCGGTGATCTCGCCAATGGCGGCATCGGTATCGACGAGCGCCGGGACTGGCACCAGGTGTTCAGTGAGGTTGACGCCATGTTCGAGGATGTCGTCGGAGTAGGCCTGGATCTCCACAGCGGGTCGAATAACTCGGTTGGCCAGGAGGACAACAACTGGGACGACGACGAAAAGAATGAGGGCGTTCGCTATCCACCACAACAACATGTTCGACACCCCCAAAAGCTTGATTCTTCAAGCTCGATTGACACCCCGCACTGTAGCCGATGTCACTAGGTGTTGTCTACATGTAGTAAGCGCGTCTGGGTTAGTCGGCGAGCTCGAGTGCCCGCAGTGATGCGGGGGCAATTCGTTCGAGCATTCCGGTCGAGGACTCGAGCACAAGAAACCCATCCGCGTCGACGGCTGTCACCCGTCCGCGGGCCTCGCCTCTCGGTAGTAGCGAAACGAGCGCTCGTCTATTCATCACAGCGCAGCGATCGTTGAACGTTTCGAGGAGGGCAAGAGCATCGCTCTCGGCCAAACGGGTCGCGGCCAGAAGGTGGCGAACAAGTGCGGCCTGCAACTGGCCCTTTGTGACTTCGAGCCCGTCGAAGTGAGTGCGAACAGCCAGAACGGCGTGCTCGATCCGGCCAGGTCCGAGTTGCACCGTGACATTTACAGCCGAGCGAACCGAATCGCTGTTGGGTGGAGTAATCGTGTCTGGCCAAATGATTGCATGACCCTCTCCCGTAACGTCCTCCAATGCGTCGGCGACACCAAGTGAAGCCACCAGCCAGAGAAGCGCTTCCTGCAGTGGGTCGACCGACGGACGAATCACCATCGCCATGATGAGTGCGTCATCGCCAGCGGCATGCCAAGGTGTTCCACCTCGAAGGCGACCCGAGATCTCGCTATCGGCCACGACGACAGCCCCATCAGGAGCGTTCTCGGTGCGGGCCCACGCCGAGGCCAGTGCCTCTACCGACATTGCAACCTCGTAGCGGCGCGGCTCACTCACTTCGACTCACCAAGGGGTTCACCCGATCGATGAGCCACGTTTCGTCCACACGCGACAGCTGGATCGAGCCCGCGGCCCAGCGTTCGTCGCCAAACGTCGCTGGGCAAAGCAAGGGCACCTCGACGGCTTGATCCTTGGGCTGAATCGCTGGATTATCAGCACGCACATCGTCTAATGGCACAGCTGCGAAATCGACCCGTAGCCCATGGACCAAGCCTGTGAGGAACGCGTCGAGCTCGTCCTGCGGGCTGGTGCCCTGACGGATGCGTTGTGCCTGGAGTGGGTCGAGCCCGCGACGGCCGCCAGCTTCGAGCACATGCTCGCGCCCGGCCTCGCTCAACATCTCCCAGACCACAACGTGTTCGCCCCACACGATCGCCTGGATAAACCGATCGGAAGTCGCGGTTGGGTCGGCAGCGGATGCTGCGTCGACATCGCTCATGGCCGATCCCAACCAATGTCCTCCAACATGTCTCGCACTCGGATGCGCTGAGGGCCAAACAACAAGGCGTTGATCGCTTCATCGAGAATGAAATCAGCCGCTCGTTGATCGTGATTGTCGAGCATTGCATGTGCCGCAAGCTGTGACTCCAACGCCGACTCGAGCAGGTCCTCGGGCAATTCCATGAGCACCGTGATCATGGTGCGAAGCGACGCGACGAACGACGCAGCGGGCTGGGTGACGATGGCGTACGACAAGGCGGTTAGCCGTTCGAGCTGACTCTCCTTAGGCAGGCGCTCCATCTGCACGAGCCGCTGGCGGACGAACATCAGACGCTCGTCATCGCTCATCGACCCCGCAAGTGTGGCGATGTGGTCGGCACGGGTTGCACCTGGCACGGCCGCTTCGAGTCGTTTCTCCACCGCTTCGGCGTTAGCGAAGGCCTCTTGCCACTGTTGTTGGTGCAACCGGGGGTCGAAGATGTTGAGCGAGTCTTCGTAGTAGGCAAGCGCCCGTCGCATCGAGTCGAGGTCGTCACGACCGGCGAGTGCGTGGCCAAGGTTGTGTTTCGCTATTGCGTGTTGCATGGGGAAACCAACGCTGGTGAAGACGGTCAAGCACCGTTCGAAGGCGGCAATCGCTTCGCTCAAGTCGCGGTCATGCATGGCTGGGTCGAACCCGGCCCTCGCCTTCCACGCAATGCCCAACGTGTGGTCGATCATTGCGGTGTGCATCGAGGCTTCCGTGCCCCTAGCGATGGTCGAGGCGTCGGCGAGAACTTCGATTGCGGCTTCGCAACCGTCCACACCACCACGGGCCAGATGCACCTGACCAAGGTTGTGCTTTGTGGCCAACATGGTTCGAATCTGTTCGTCGTCGTCGCCCGGCAGCATGTCGAGCGACATGGTGAACGCTTCAACCGCGTCATCGAGCCGACCGCCTTCGGTGAGCACAAGCCCAAGGTTGTTGAGCACCGAGGCTTCTTCGACGTCGACGCCTTTGCCCGACATCAGGCCGAGCGCTTCGCTGAACAAGCGGCTTGCGGTGCTGGGGTCGCCCATCATGCGGTGAGCCGACCCTGCGGCATTCAGAATTCGGGCGTGTTCCACCGGTGCACGTTGCGCGGTGAGAACCTGAGCTGCCTGTTCGTAGTAGCCGAGCGCCTCTTTCAGGTTGTCTTGAGGTTGAGCGGTTGGTTGTTCGGCGGTGGCCATGCCCAGCCGGTAGGCACTGGTGGCCCAGCTCAGCGAATCCGAGTAGCGGTCGATCGACTCAAAACGGTCCTTCATCGCAGCAACAGACTCGGTCGCCGACACAGCTGTTGGCGTGTCGTCGGATGTCATGCCGAACCCGTGAGTTGTAGCGAATCGATACACCGGTCGATCTCTTCGATCGCCACATCGACTGCGTTGGCAACGATGTCGGACATCCCAATGGCCATCGTGTCGACATCGACCGGTTGCACTCCGACCATCTTCACGATTGGGGGCAGCACACCCAATGCCCGGGCCACCATGAGTGACCGTTCGGGGGTGGCCAGGTGCATGTCGGCGAGCAGGTCGTACTTCACGTTGTGGTCGAGCTCATGCACATCGATGACGTCGTAGTCGATGGTCATGACCGTGCCTGGCGACCGTTCACGGTCGACGGTGTCGATCACGATGATCGCGTCGTAGCCATCCTGCAGGTCGGAGACGAGCTGAATTCCGGCAATACCGGTTTCGACCACGGTGACGTTTGGTATTTCGGGGCGCTCGAGCAAACGGTTTGCGACCTCAACACCGAACGCATCGTCGCTTCGGAGCACATTGCCGACGCCGGCGACCAGAATATCCACGACGGTTACGACGGCCCAACCGAACGCGAGATCTCCGCTGCACGAAGCGAATATCCGTGAATGACCCACCAGGCAATGTAGTCCTCGAACATGGCCCAATCGGCAGCGCTGATCTGGCCCTTCCAATGTTCGACACGCTTGTCGATCTCGGTAGCGATGACCGTGTCGAGCAACTGCCCGACTAGCGACATCTCGAGCAGTTGGGTCCCCGCCGGGCGCCCCTGCTTCACCTCGTCGGACATCCGTGCAGTGTCGTGTGCCAACGGCACGAGTGCGTCGGCCTGTGGCGTGGTTTCGGGCAAGTGGCCAACGTCGGCCTCCTCGATGCGCCGAATGCAATACCCCACCAAGAATGCCGTCCCGGCCCAGTCGGCAAACTCCGACATTGGTTGGGTACGGCGCTCTTCAGTGACCATCTGCTCGCGGTACGACGTTGCCGTGACCGTAAGCGGGTGCGCCTGAGCCAGCGCCCGAGCTTTGAAAGTAAGGTCGCCGACGCGATCGGCCGGATCAGTCATGTGTCAACTCAGTCATCGGTGTCGCTTCCTGCAGTTGGTCGGCGTGTAATTTGTAGACCAGTGGTGACGGTGGCATCGGGAGGCGGCGGGTGTGCTTCCGCCGTCATTTCTTCGACCTCGATCCGCCGGAAGTCGACCCAATGTTCTTTGAGCGCGGTCTCGACATGCTCGATGATCGTCGCATCCGATGCGGTGCAGCCATCGCAGCTTCCGTGCAGCTTCAACCGCACCACACCGTCTTCGATGTGCATCACCTCCATATCGCCGCCGTGGGAGTGCAGGTACGGTCGGACGTCGGCCAACGCTGCTTGCACACTCACCCGCGCTGCATCGAGGTCGGTGTCGTCACCGAGGCCGTAGGCGTTGAGCAGCGCTCCGGCAACAGGGTCGGAGGCGACGGCTTCGAGCAGAATTTCGCCACGCCATTCGCGTATCATCTCGACCATTCGACCAACGCCGTTGGCGTGGAACACATCGATCCAGTCGAGGAGCTCGACCGCGGTCTCGGCGACGTCTTTATCGTCGTGCTCGGCCAACGTTTCGGCCAGGTCGGCAATGCGCGGCAGAATCTGGTCGAACTCGAGGCGTTCGTCGCCCCGACTCACAGCGTTGACCTCACAATTCTGACCTTACGAGAGCGAGCACCTCGTCGACAGTAGCTTCCACCGTGTCGGAGAACCCAAGCCCGAACGCTTCGTCTTCAGGCTCAACCTCGACGACAACGGTGTCGAGCGGGAACTCGCCGAAGTGGCGAACGACGGCGAGCGTGTGGTCGAGGTCGATGATGCCCATCGCCGCTTCCGACAAACGGTCTTGCACTTCGTCTTCGTCGGGCGGGGTGAGGTCGAGTTCGTAGTGACGAATGGTTCCTGGCGGATCTTCACGGCGCGGCATGCACCCCACAAGTACCACCTTGCTCGGGCGGAGTTCCCGGAGCCTGTCGAGAACGCGGTGTGCTGCGTACGACATGTCTTCGACAATGACGTGGTCGGGCCAATCGAGATCAGCCACACGGTTCACCCATTGGGTGCCGTAGTCGAGGTCGCGCAACCATGGGAGCCCTACTCCCCCGACGAGAATCTGGTTCGTCTCATCTTTGGGAAGCACATACTGCGGGTCGTTCGCAATGGTCGGGTCGGGCACGGTAAGCCCCGGAATGATGAGATCGGGCAGTTGCTGAGGAGCCCCTGACCGAGATTGATCACTGACCGGCATGGCTACTCCAGCGTGCAGCTGCAGGAGTTGACCTCACGGGTGATAATGCCCTTGCCGGTGTCCATGTGGGTGGTACACGGCATGCACGGATCGAAACTTCGGATGGCCCGCAAGATGTCGATGCCCTTGACATCGTCGTCGCCGACGCTTTCGAGAATTGGCGTGTCGACGATGGCTTCCTCGTACGGGCCGGGCAAGCCGAACGGATCGCGTGGGGCCGCGTTCCATGTGGACGGCGTGTTGATCTGGTAGTTGACGATCTTGCCCTTGTCCATGTGCAGGTGATGGGTGAGGTAGCCGCGGCCAGCCTCCCAGAAGCCATAGCCGACACGTTCGTCTTGCGGCACCGTGAACTTGGTGGCGGTCTTGGTTTGGCCAGCACGCCACAGGTCGAAGGCCTGCATGAGGTTGATCATGCCGATCGCTGCGGTGAAGGCAACGCCATAGGCCCGGCCACGGTTGCGTTCGAACGCGTTGAGCTTTTCTGGAATCTTCCAGTTGAGCTCCATCTCGGGCAGCTCGTGACGTGGCATCAGCATGCGAAGGCCGTCGCCGGTGGAGCTGATGTACGGGTTGTCCTTCAGGTTGCCAGCGAGTGCGGTGGTCCACATGCGGCCGTAGACACCGGTCTCCATCGACACACGATCCCAACGGGGAGCGGTGTCCCACGTGTACTTCTCTTTGAAGTTCTTACCCTCGGGGCGAGGGATCGTGATCTTGTTCATCATGTGATACGGGCTGAGCGGGTTACCCAACGGATCGGTATCGAAGCGCTGTGGACCGTTCTTCGTCCAGTCGTCGTAGTAGCTGTGCTCGACGAACTCTTCGATGCCCATGTTGACTTGGGTGAGGTCGGTGGTGACGAGCTTGCCGTCCATGATGACGCCGGGCGCCGAGTAGCGGGCGTTGCCCCACGTGTCGACATTGGCGTAGGTGGCGTCATAGACATCTGGGTCGTCCCAGATGCCGGTTTGAATGAGGTTCGAGGGACGCAAGCCAACCAGCTCGTAATCGGGGTTGGCTTCGAGGAAGAAGTCGCAGATGTCGTCCCACCAGCCAGCAAGGCGCTTCGAGTAATCAAAGATCTTGGCGAGCTGGGTGTAGAACTCGTTGAACGTCGATGTCGTGATGGTGGTCGAGACGCCGCCTGGCACCAGCGTCGATGGGTGCGGGAACTTGCCGAACATCAGGGTGCACATGATGCGACCGATACGGGTGTATTCGAGCGCCTCGAGGTAGATCTGACCCTCGAGCGGGTTCATGGCGTCCATGATGTCTTTGACGGTCTTGTACCCGTGGATGTGTGCG
Source organism: uncultured Acidimicrobiales bacterium (assembly GCA_964562985.1). Taxonomy (GTDB): domain Bacteria; phylum Actinomycetota; class Acidimicrobiia; order Acidimicrobiales; family SHLQ01; genus SHLQ01. The sequence continues at coordinate 6,424 of CAZLWE010000035.1, read as the reverse complement.
TTCTTGGCCGGTGTCTTCTCGGCGAGGGTGACGAGCTCGGGGTTCGTCATCGACACGAGTGCGGTCGAGTAGTCGGGGCCTGCGAGCAAACCGAGGTGGATCGGGTGGTCGTAGAACATCTCGGCGACTTCGCCAAGGTTTCGCACGACAACGCCAAGCGGTGGCGGCACAATGCCGAAGGCTTGCTCGATCGCCATCGACGACACGGTGGAGTGCACGCCACCACATACACCACATGCACGCGAACTGATGTCGATGGCATCGCGTGGGTCGCGGCCTTGCAAGATGATTTCATAGCCACGAAACAGCATTGCCTGCGAGTACGCATCGACGGCTTTGCGGTTCTCAAGGTCGAGCGTGGTGTGAACAGCCAATGCACCGGCGACACGGGTGACCGGGTCGATGCTCCACTCCTTCAAGCGGGGCGGCGCCGAACTTGCGCCTGGTTGGCTGGGGTCGTATTCCCAGATGGGCTTAGTGTCGACGCCGTACGGGTCGCTGACCCCGTCGCGGATCTTGGTCTTGCCGTTCTCGTCAACCTCGATGGGTAGATTCGTAAATGTCACTGGTTCGACCTACTTCGATCCCCACGCGCTGAGGCGTGGCGGTGTGGTGCTTCGTGCCGATGATCCGACGTTCGACGAACTGTCAACCGACGCGCCAACCTGGACGTATTGCTTGATGGGGCTGTCGGAAACGCCGTATGGGTCGCCGGCGCCTTCGATCAGCTTGGCTTTGCCGTTCTCATCGAATTCGATTGGCAGGTTCTTAAAGCACATGGACAGACCTACCTAGTTGTTCGCGCCGTCATTGAAATGTTGGACCTTGCTATAGAACCGGTGGACGGCCTTCTCGGCGCCAACAGGCTGCTTCTTGTATCGAGCCCAACCGCTGGGCGACTCGTCGCTGTCCCAGCGAACCGACCGTTGCTTGTCGTGCATTGACAGACGACGCACTCGACGGATGAAACCCCCAACCGTGCGACTGGTGGTGGCGCTGAGGAACGAACCAGGAGGGGTGGCATAGAACGGGGCGAACTTGTCGGGGAAGCCGGGCATGGTGCAGCCGATGCAGATGCCACCCATGTTCATGCAGCCGCCGTAGCCGTCGACGATGCCGCGTTCGGCAATGTTGCATTGGACGACCGGGCCCCAGCATCCGAGCTCGACGAGGCATTCTTTGTCGCCGTATTCCTCGGCGAAGACGCCTTCTTCGTAGTAACCAGCGCGTGGACAGTGACGATGCACGGTTTCGGTGAACAGCCAGGCCGGTCGGCCGAGCTCGTCGAATTCGGGCAGCGGCGCAAGGCCGTTCAAGAACAACAGTGCGGCCGAGGCGGTTTCGAGAATGTTGTCGCCAACGGGTGAGCAGCCGGGAATGTTGATGACCGGCAGGCCGAGTGTCGAGCGGTAGTCCTTGCCCAGGTGATCCATCACACCTTTGGCGTTGGTGGGGTTGTTGGCTGCGGCGGGGATGCCGCCCCAGGTGGCACAGGTTCCAATGGCGAGCACAGCTGCGGCCAGTGGTGCCATTCGGTCGAGCCATTCGAGGCTGGTGATTTGGCGGCCGGTTTCGCGGTCTTCGCCGAGGCCCATCCAGTAGCCATCGCCCGAGTAGGTCTCGTCCATGATCGAGCCTTCCCATGCAATGAGGAAGGGTGCGTCGAGTTCTCCAGCTGCGGCCATGCGAAGGTTCTCGGTCCATTCAGCGCCGGACTCGACGGACACCACAGTGTGGATGAGCTCGACCTTCGGAAGGCCGGGGACGACTCCGCGCAGCAGGTCCTCGAGGCGTGGATGGGTAGCGCCAGTGACCGAGATGGTGCAGCCGTCGCACGATGCGCCCACGATCCAAAAGAGGTAGACCTTTTCGAGCTTGCTGTTGTAGATCTCGTCGCGTGGCGGGTTGATCTGACTGCGCATGGCCACTGGTGCAAGCGCGTCGGCCGGGTCGAGGGCGAGCGGCATGAGCTCGTTGTCGCTGTGACTGTGATCGGGCACCTTCGTGTACTGCGCCATACGGGTCTCCAGTTGCGGTCTCTGCCAGGGCTAGGTGTAGTATACACACAGCTCAGATCTGCACTAGCTGGCCGAATATTCGAGAGTTTTGATGAACGCTCCAGACGACAACACCTCGATCGCCGCCCCGAAATCTTCAGCGCTACAGATGCTCTATTGGCGAAGCGAAATTCTGCAGGTCATGTATTGGCTGCGCGGCGAAGGTTTCGGCGACATCGTCGACGCTCCCATGGTCGAACGGTTCCTCGGCGTCGAGGCTCGCAACGGTGTCGGTTATCTCGATCGTTTGGTCGACGAGGGTTACCTCACCGCCGACGGCGACTTCTATGCGCTGTCCGAGTTCGGCCTGAAGCAAGGCGCCCGAGAGTTCGCCGACTCGTTCAGCGACCTCACCAAACCCGCCCACGGCGAATGCAGCGACGATTGCTGGTGCCACGCTTCGGTCGACGAAGCCGATGCCTGCATGGCGCACCGGGTCGAGCACAACCACGCCATGGACCTAAAGCACGACCCGCACGGTCATACGCACGATCACGGACATGGGGGCCACGGCCATGCCCACTAACAAACCTGCATCCGTCCTCCCTCGCCGCTTCTTGCGCCAGCTGCTCTTTCTTGGGCTGTCCCAAGCCGAGCGTTCCTATGGCTACGAACTGGCCGAAGCGGTTCGCAGCTATGGGCTCAACATCGATATGGCCGGCGTCTACCGCGAGCTCCGATCGATGGAACAGAAAGACTTACTGAGCTCAGAGTGGGAGCCGTCCGACAACGGCCCCGACCGCCGCGTCTATATGGTCACCGAGTCCGGGCATGAAGCACTCGCCCAAGCAGTTACCGACCTGCGCCTCGCTCGCGATCAACTGTCCGATGCTCTCGACAGCATTTCCGAAGAGGCCAAGTGAAGCTCGCAGTCGCTGGCAAAGGCGGTGCAGGCAAGACCACGTTCTCTGCCACTGCGTCTCGACTGCTCGCCCGGTCGGGCCGCGATGTCGTCGCGATCGACGCCGACACCAACCCCAACCTGCACGCGGCGTTGGGCGTATCGAACGAGGAAATTCAGGCCGTTCCGTTTCCACCCACCTCTCTGGTATCGCGTGCATTCGACGGCCCAATGCTCAACGAACCCTTGGCCGATGTGCTCGGCGCCCACACGCTCGTCGCACCCGACGGCGTTCGCCTGCTTCGCATGGGAATGCCCGAACACGCCGATGAAGGCTGTTTGTGCTCGGCCCATGCCGTGGTGTCTGCGTTGTTGGGCGATCTTGACGCACTACCCGAGACGATCACCCTCATCGACATGGAAGCCTCGCCCGAGCACCTCAGCCGGGGCACCGCTCGCGAGGCCAACGCACTCGTACTCGTTGCCGAGCCCTACTTCCGTTCGCTCGAAGCGGTGAAGCTGCAAGCCAAGCTCGCGGCCGAAACAAACATCGGCCGAGTGGTGGTCGTGGCCAACAAGTGTCGTACCGACACCGACTTCGCCGCCATTGGCGAGTTCTGCGACAACTACGACCTCGACCTCATTGCTCGAATCCCGTGGGGCGACGAAGTGCTCGACGCCGACGCCGCAACCACCCCCCTCCTCGACTTCGCACCGAACAGCCCCGTCATCGAAGCTGTCCAGAACGTGTGCGATCTTCTAACTCAGACCGCACCCCCAGAGACAAGGCAGGCCCACTGATGTGTGTTGGTATTCCAGCCCAGGTTGTTGAGATTCTTCCCGCCGAGCGGAAGATGGCCGTGGTCGAGGTCGAAGGTGTTCGCCGTGAGGTGAGCATCGTGATGGTGATCGACGATGGTGTAGAGGTGGGCGATTGGGTTTTACTTCACGTTGGTTTCGCCATGAGCATCATCGACGAACAAGAGGCCAAGTCTCAGCTCGACTTCATGCGAATGCTCGGCGAGGCCTACGAGGAAGAGCTCGAAGCGTTCAGCGCGGAGATTCCGACCGCTCCTACCGAGGCATGACCGCTGGCAACCTTCCCGACCAAGCCCTGGCCCTTGCGCGCGTCTTCACCGCCGGTGGGCGGCTGATCGTCTCGGCGCTCGACCGGCCCGACCATGCCCGACATGTGGCCGTCGAGTTCGTACACCCGGCAATCACCGGTGCCCGCTCGCTGTCATCGTTCGCCATTGCCCCGGAAGACATCGACCATGTCGTGCGCCCCGACGATGCACTGCTCATCATCGAGTCGCCAGAGCAGACCCTTGACCGCACACTTCCGGACACCGCCCAGCTATTGGTCGTCGGTGCCGCACTGAGCGAACCGGAATTGGTTCGCTGGTATCACGTGCTGTGGGAGCTGGTGCAGCTTGGCCTCGAACACCCCGGCCTCACCGGCGGTGGCGCAAGCGAAGGCGGCGACCCCACAAACTTCTTGTACCCCTTTCTTGACGCTGCCGAAGATGACGAGCCAGCACTGCTCGCATCGATGGCAGCCTCCGAGGCCGCAAAGCACACCGAGTCAAACGAGCTCGCTCAACAAACGTTGGCGAACAACGCGGCCGCCGTCGACGCAATCGCCCAGCAGATACGACAATCCGTCGAAATGGGCGGCACGGTATTCAGCGTCGGCAACGGCGGTAGCGCATGCGACGCATCGCAGCTCACCCGACTGCTCCAAGCCAAGGGCATCCGAGCGATGTCGCTCGCCGAAGACCCAGCAACCCTCACGGCTCTAGCCAACGACCTTGGGGTTGCCCGCATCTTCGCTCGCCAGGTCGAAGCCTCCGTACGCCCCGGCGATGTCCTCGTCTTGTTCAGTACCAGTGGATCGTCGGCCAACCTGCTGTCGGTACTCGAACTGAGCACCGCGCCCGAGCTCGTCATCGTTGCGTGCGCCGGATACGGGGGTGGCCCGATGGCTGCTCACGACAACGTCGACCACAAGCTCGTTATCGACTCGTCGTCGGTGCATCGCATTCAAGAAGCCCAGGGTGCGCTTATGAGCGCACTTTGCAGCAGTATCTCAGCGGAGGTTCACGCATGAAGTTCGTTTCCGAGTTCCGCGATCCTGAAGCGGCCAAGATCCTCATCGCCGAAATCGAAGAGTTGGCCAAGGATCAACCAGCGCGCAAGTTCATGGAGGCCTGCGGCGGCCACACCCACGCCATCTACCGTCACGGAATCGAGTCGCTGTTGCCCGAGAGCATCGAGATGGTGCACGGCCCCGGTTGCCCGGTGTGTGTCATCCCCATGGGCCGTATCGACGATGCCATTTCGATTGCGTCCCAAGACGGCGTCACCATGTGTTGCTTCGGCGATCTCATGCGCGTTCCCGGCGGGTCGAGCACGCTGCTCGAAGCTAAGGCCAAGGGCGCCGACATTCGGGTGGTCTACTCCCCTCTTGATGCGCTCGCAATCGCCGAGGCCGAGCCCGACCGCAACGTCGTGTTCTTCGCTGTTGGGTTCGAAACCACCGCACCGTCCACCGCCATCACCGCCATGCAAGCCCGTGAACGTGACGTGTCGAACTTCTCGATCTTCTGTAACCACGTCACCATCGTTCCGCCGATGAAGGCCATTCTCGATTCGCCGGGCATGGAGCTCAACGGGTTCCTCGGCCCTGGCCACGTCAGCACCGTCATCGGTACCGGCCCCTACCAGTTCGTGTCTCGCGAATACGGGTTGCCGCTGGTGACCACCGGGTTCGAACCGGTCGACATTCTCCAAGGCGTGGCCATGTTGCTGCGCCAGCTCGCCGAAGGTCGAGCCGAGGTCGAGAACCAATACAAGCGAGTGGTGCGAGATGGCGGAAACCCTGCTGCGCTCAAGATGCTGGGCGAGGTGTTCGAGCTTCGCCCCCACTTCGAATGGCGAGGCTTGGGCTTCATTGCCCAATCGGCGTTGACGCTGAAGGACGACTACGCCCAATGGGATGCTGAGAAGCACTTCGAAATTCCCGGTGTGCGAGTTGCCGACCCCAAGGCGTGCCAGTGCGGCGAAGTGCTCAAGGGCGCCATCCGCCCGTGGGAGTGCAAAGTGTTCGGCACTGCGTGCACCCCTGAGACGCCGATCGGCACGTGCATGGTGTCGTCGGAAGGTGCGTGCGCCGCGTACTTCAATTACGGCCGCTTTAGCGCGAAGAAGCGCATTCCAGTCAGCAGCGCATGAGCTCAGAAGACGAACGCCAGCAAGTTCTCGCCCGCATCGAAGAATGGCGGCTGCGGCCACCCAAGATGACCGACGAGGTCATCACCATGGCCCACGGTGCTGGAGGCAAGGCCAGCCAAGCGCTTACCGATGCGGTGTTCCGCAGTGCGTACGGCGGCGACGAGCTCGACCGCCTCGACGATGGCGCCGTGCTCGATATCCCCGCCGACAAGCAGGCGGTGTTCACCACCGACGCGTTCGTCGTCACCCCACGCAAGTTCCTGGGCGGCTCGATCGGCGACCTCGCCGTCAA
>CAZLWE010000034.1:24950-33138 GCA_964562985.1 uncultured Acidimicrobiales bacterium | reverse complement strand
GCGAGGTCGAGGCCCGCTAGGGCCGGATCCGAGCCCTGGAGGGCGAAGCCCGGGAAACCTAGTTCTGGTTATTAGGGCGGCCGTTTCCGTCTTGGGGCATGCCGAACATGTTGGAGTTGAGGCGAGCGTCGTTGCAGATGCCGCGCATCAGTTCGCCCAACTCTTGAGGCTCGTCGGGTTGTTCGGCCTGAGGGCCGAGAACCCAACCCTCCGACACGCCGACCCGTGTTCCCATCACGTCAAAGACGCGGCCGGTGATGCTCGCTGACTCAGGCGACGCCAACCAGGTAGCGACGTTCGCGATCCATCGTGGGTCGAGTCCACCGATTTGTTCGTCGGTCATCTCGTTGAAGCCCGGGAGATCCTTCGTCATGCGGGTGTATGCGGCCGGCGCAATCGCATTGACCGTGACGCCATAGTTCGCCAGCTCCATGGCGGTGATCGTCGTGAACGAGGCGATACCGGCCTTGGCGGCGCCGTAGTTTGACTGGCCGACGTTTCCGTAAATGCCCGATGGCGACGACGTGTTGATCACGCGGGCGTCGGGCTGGTTGCCCGCCTTACTTTGCTCACGCCAGTAGACGGCGGCGTGATGGGTTGGAGCGAACGTGCCCTTCAAATGCACGTTGATGACCGCGTCCCAGTCGGACTCTTCCATCTTGAAGATCATGCGGTCTCGGAGGATGCCAGCGTTATTGATGAGGATGTCGATGCCGCCGAAGGTCTCGACCGCTTGGTCGATCATGGCTTTGGCTTCGCCGAAGTTTGCGACATTCGCGCCGTTCACAACGGCCTCTCCTCCGAGGGCCATGATCTCATCGACGACCGATTGCGCGGGGGAAGCGTCGCCGCCATCGCCGCGGACGTCGCCGCCGAGGTCGTTCACGACCACCTTTGCGCCGTGCGCTGCCAACGAGAGCGCGTGCTCGCGACCGATTCCTCGACCAGCTCCTGATACGACCGCTACGCGACCTTCAACCAAACCACTCATATTCGCTCCCAATTACCGGCAAGTAACGAGAGCGTAGCGGTTCAACCCGACCCTGCGACGAGCTTTTCGAGGGTCAGTTCGGGTCGCTCGCCGAGAAGGCGATCGAGCCAGTACGGGCTTTCGAACAGCGCGAGTAACGTGCCGTCGGGTCGAGCGAGCACGTCGACGCCTTGCATGGCACGTAGCTCAGGCATCGACTCTTCGTCGGTCAGGCGGGCGACCGAATAGTTCGTCATCGATAGCTCGACCGGTGCACCGAACTCATTTTCGAGCCGGTGGGTCGCCACCTCGAACTGCATTGGACCAACCGCTGCAAGGACCGGAGCCTGATCGCCGATGTCCTCGTCGCGGAGCACCTGGACGACCCCTTCTTCGTCGAGTTGGGTGACGCCGTTTCGGAATTGCTTGAACCGGCTGGCGTCCTTTGTTCGGGCGATGGCGAAGTGCACGGGCGCAAACGATGGGATCCCCGGGTACGCCACCTGATCGTCGAGCCAAAGCGTGTCGCCGATCTTGACCTCATTCGCGTTGACGAGGCCGACGATGTCCCCGGGCCACGCTTCGTCGAGCGTTTCACGGTCGGTTCCAAAGGCGGTGTGGGCGTACTTGGTTGCGAGCGGCTTGCCGGATGCTTCGTGTGTGACGACCATGCCGCGCTCGAATTTGCCCGAGCACACCCGGAAGAAGGCGGTTCGATCTCTGTGTGCCTTGTCCATGTTGGCTTGGACCTTGAACACGAACCCGCTGAACGGGGCGTCGAGTGCGCGTTGTTCGCCGTCTCCATCAACCTTCGGACTTGGAGCTGGAGTGAGGTCGACAACCGCATCGAGCAATAGGCGAACGCCGAAGTTGGTGAGTGCGGACCCAAAGAACACGGGAGTCGTGATGCCGGAAAGAAATGTGTCCTCGTCATACTCCGCACCGACGGCTTCGAGAATGCCGAGTTCATCGACGGCATCCTCGTAGCGTTGGCCTTCCTCTTCGATCGCCCGCTCTGGTTCGACGATCTCCTCGGGCGCAACGGTTGCTCCACGCGCCGTTCGAGTGAAGCGGACGAAGTCGCCAGTTCGTTGGTCAAGCACGCCCCGAAAGTCTTCGGCCGAACCGACCGGCCAGGAGAGCGGGGTAGGGGTTAGCGACAGTTGCTTCTCGATGTCGTCGAGAATCGCCAACGGTTCGAGCGATGGTCGGTCCCACTTGTTGATGAACGACAGGATCGGGATCTCTCGGTCACGGCACACCTCGAAGAGCTTGAGGGTTTGTGGCTCGATGCCCTTGGCGCCATCGAGCACCATCACGGCAGCATCGGCCGCGGCCAGCACCCGATACGTATCTTCGGAGAAGTCTTTGTGGCCAGGAGTGTCGAGCAGGTTGATGATGTGATCCCGATAGGGGAACTGCAGCACGGTAGACGTGATCGAAATACCGCGCTGTTGCTCAAGTTCCATCCAATCCGACGTCGCGGATCGGCCGCCCTTCTTACCCTTGACCGAACCAGCTTCGGTGCCCAGAGCCCCGCCGTAGAGAAGGAACTTCTCTGTCAGCGTGGTCTTGCCAGCATCAGGATGGGAAATGATAGCAAAGGTGCGTCGCCTGCGCGTTTGCTCAAGGACCTCGTCAGAACTCACCCGGTAATCGTACGGGAGTCACTTCAGGAACGGGCTCGATGTTGTGACCCCAAAGATCGAGGAACGGCGGGAACTAGCTGGTCCGAGAGGCGAGGAAGTTGGCGATATCGGCCAATTGTTGATCGGCGCCGCCGGCGAGTGGCATCCGCTCTATCGCAGCGAGTGCATCCGCGGTGAGCGATTCGATCTGCGATTCGATCTCCGCGACGGCGCCGGTGTCGGCGAGCACGGCTTGGATATCGCCGATCTCGTCATCGGTGAGATCGGGGCCGACTTGGTCGAGGAGCGATCGTTGCTCGGGGGAGGCAGCATCACGGGCGCGAGCGAGCAGAGGCGTGGGTTTGGCTTCGCGTAGGTCGTCGCCAACCGGTTTCCCCGTGACGGCTTCTTCACCGAAGACACCGAGAAGGTCGTCTTTGAGCTGGAAGGCAATACCGAGCGGCGTACCGAAATCGGCGAGCGGTTGTTCGAGGTGCACCCCTCCAGCAGCGGCGGCGCCCATCTGGAGCGGACGGACGATGGTGTAGCGAGCCGTCTTGTACTCCACGATTCGCTCCGCAGTCGCCAACGCGACATCACCTTGGGCGGTGCCGACGACGTCGAGGAATTGACCGAGGTTCACCTCTACGCGTAAATCGTTCCAGAGTCGCCGTACGTCGGACGAGACATCGGCCAGCAACACGTCGGAAAGCACCAAGGAAACGTCGCCCGCAAGAATGGCGACGGCTTCGCCATAGCGGCGCGGCTCGCCACTCCAATCGTTCGATCGATGCTCGGCCTCGGCAGCAACGTGGGCTGTGGGGTTACCTCGTCGAGTTGGCGAACCATCCATAACGTCGTCGTGGAAGAGCGCGAACGCTTGGAGCAACTCGAGAGCCGAACCGATCGCGACGATGTCCGGATCCTCCGGATCACCGCCAGCACCGATGAAACCCCAATACGCCATCGCCGGTCGGACGCGCTTGCCTCCGGCGAGCACCAGATTCGACAGCAGGTCGACAGTGTCGGACAGCATCGGGTCGAACGCGGCCCAGTCTTCGCGGTAGCCAGCGAGTGTGGACTGCAGGTGCGCGTCGATCTTCATCCCCGGGATGGTGAGCGCGTCGGGCGTAGCCACGCGTCGAATCTACCGGTCCCGGGCCTCGACCCACGGTGGGGGAGATGATGCGAACGAACTCTTACTCGCAGGCACCGTCGGGAACCCTCCGGGTTCCTTCGAGTTACTCCGTAACGTCGTTTTCGTCTGTGTCGATGTCGGCCACGATCTGTTCGACGTGCAGTTGTGCATCGCGAATACGGGTGCGACAGAACGAAATGAGCTCCGATGCTCGTCCTACCCGGTCGGCGAGAATGTCGACATTGAGGGCTTCGTCTTCGAGTTCGACCAAGATGCTGTCGAGTTCGGCGAGAGCCCCCGCATAGCCGAGCTCTTCTGGGGCTTCTGTCGCGTCTGCCTGGTCGCTCATGGGGCGTCCTCCTTGGGATCGATGACCGACACGTTCGAGATGATCGTGCCGTCGAGTACTTCAGTAACGATGGTGTCGCCGGGCTTCACCTGCGCGACACGGGAAACAACACCGCCGTCGACGGCGCGCGTGATTGACCAGCCGCGACGCAATAGGACCGCGGGGTCGAGGGCTCGGACTCGCGCATCGAGGTGGTCGAGGTTTGTTGTTGACGCACGGACAATTCGTTCGGCTCGCCGCGGTAATGCCTCTCCGTACACGTCGAGCTGCACTTCGGCGGCCCGAAGGCCGGCGATCGCCGAGTGGCTTACCCGTTGGCCGCGGGCTTCGAGCGCGGCGAGCGCTTGCGCGCTACCGGAGCGTCCTGCTCGAGCGACCCGGGCTGCACGTTGAGCCAGGGCGAGCTCTGCGCGATCTCCATAGCCCATGCTCAACGTGCGAATAATCTCCCATCGGCTTTCGGCTTGTTCGGCGAATCCGCCGACGAGGCCGACGAGTTCTGTGGCGACCGCTGTTGGGGTCTTTAAGGCGGTGTGGGCCACGGCGTCGGCGACCGAGCTGTCGATTTCGTGGCCGATCCCGGTGAAGACCGGTGCGGGTGCCTCCGCGATGCAGCGAGCGAGCGATTCGTTGTCGAAGACGGCGAGGTCGCCGCGAGATCCGCCACCGCGGATCACTACGATCACGTCAACATCGCGCTGATACAAGGTGCGCAGGCTGGCGATCAAACCGTTGGCGGCAAGGTCGCCCTGCACTCTGCTGTCGCAGCTGGTGATCTGAAACCCGAGGCCGCTTTGGCGAAGTTCGGTGAGGAAGTCCGCCGAGGCGGCACTACCAGCGCTGGTGACGAGACCGATCCGCAGCGGGACGGTTGGAAGCGGGATTGCCTTGTTTTGCTGGGCTACGCCTTCCTGATGGAGCCGCTGCAGCAAGGCCTCTCGCTCGGCGGCCATTGCCGCGAGGATGTAGTGCGGGTCGATGCCGGTCATGCGTAGTTGTAGTGAGCCCCGTTGTTCGTAGAAGTCGACGACGGCGCGAACGCGCACGGCCATTCCGTCGAGTAGGCGGCCGACGTTGTGGCGCTTCAGTTGGTTATTGACGATCTGTTTGGTCTGGTTGAACAGGACCACCGAGATTTTGGCGGGGGAGGGGACGCCCGGCTCGGTTGGTTCGACGAGATCGAAATAGACGTGGCCAGCGCGTGAACGGGTCAGGTTGGAGATCTCCCCCTCGACCCAAATGTCGTCAGGGAAGAGCTCGCCCATGGCTTGTGACAGCAGCGAGTTGAACTCGGCAACGCCGTAGCTGCGTTCGCCCCGCGGCGGTGGGGGCGGCTCCTGTTCGAAGAGGGGAGTGTCCACGAGATGCGACCCTACAACGTGGCTGTGTCAACGATGCCGAACGTATCGTCAGGTTCGACGCGCTTGACGAAAGCGCGGGCAGTCAGTAAACCTTGTGAATACATTCACAAAGTTTCATGGAAGGTGGACCATGGTGGAGAACGCGGTTGAAGAGGTCCGATCGGCCAAGGCGGCCTTCGTGTCGCAACTCCGCTCAGGCGTTGATGGCACGAGTGAGGTTCCGAACCTCCAATGGTCGGTCGCCGGCCTCGCGGCGCATGTGGCGTCTCTGCCGAAGTGGTGGAACGATCAGCACGAGAACGCCGACGCATCCTTTGTGCAACCCGACGATTTCGCAGCTCTTTCGATCGAGAATCGAGCCCACATCATTGAGGACCAACCCGAGGCGCTCGCCGATTTAATCGACGACGAGTTCGACCGCTACCTCACGCAGGTGGGCGAACTCGACTCCCAACGCTGGAACTACGGCATGGCCTTCACGTGGCGTCAGATGCTCGCCATCGCGTTGAGCGAGCTCATCGTCCATGGCCGTGACTTGGCGGCGGCTACCGGTAGCCCGATACCTACGATGACCAAGGCGCAAGGCCACGAGATCGCCGAGGCGACGATTCTCCTGGCGCCAGCGTTCGTCGACCCGACCCGCGCCAAGGCCCAACCCAACGGCACCTACCACGTGAAGATGCGCGGCGGGAAGAGCTACGCCTGGGAACTGATGGACGGCACGCTCACCGCCACCATCGGAAAGCCCGCTCGAAGTGACGCCACCATGAACGCCGACCCGGTCACCTTCGTGCTCAGTTCGCTCGGCCGAATCAGTGATGCACGTGCAGCCCTGACCGGCGGCGTGTTCGTCTACGGAGCCAAACCGTGGCGCCTTGCCGGTCTCGGCAAGATCGTCGTCGATGGGGTCTAGTTAGCCCAAATTCCCTTCGGTGGACTCATCAGCGGCCACTTTCAGGAGGTTGCGGATTGTTCAAACGCGATCGGTGGAGAAGGCCCTTGCTAGGCGAGTTCGTGACGGGTTGGGCTTGCCTCAACGAGAACGCTGTCGCCTGTCTCGATGAGGTATGTGCGAAGCGATGCGTCGGAGCCGAACTTGGCGATCGACGCCTGGAGCACGATGTTTTCCCGGTGTTGGTTCCACACCTCGTTACTGAAACCCTGCACTCTCCGTCCGCCGGCCTTCGATTGGTTTGCTGTGTTCGCTGCGAGGATCTCAGCGAGCGCAACGTCGTCGCCAGGGACGAGCACGAGGTTTGGCCCCTCGCCCGCCTCGGTGAATCGCAATACCGTGCCGTCGTTCATCTCTACTGAACCCATGTGTGTCTCCTCGCTGTGAATGCTCATGGCAGCGTTTCAACCCACGGGCTCGGGCGCTATCCGCCGGAGGCGTGTGAGAGTGCACATTGCGGTTGGCATCGACCGCAGATGAGGCATCGGTATTTGTCGAGACCAGCTAACCCATCCAGTCGATCAGCGCAGCAGCGAGATCTTCACCGCGGTCGTCTTGGATGAAGTGCCCGCCTGGGGACAACTCTTGATGTGGTTGTCCAGCAGCGCCTGGGACTCCTTCGATGAACGAGTTGGCCAAGTTCCCTAATACCGGATCGTCGGTGCCATAGAGCGTTAGGAACGGCTTCTCCCACGATCGCAGGACTTCCCACGCCGCCTTGTTCTCTGCAACCTGTGGGTGGTCGGGGGTGATGGGAACGAGCATTGGGAACACCTTCGCCCCCGCGGTGTACGACTCGTCGGGGAACGGCGCGTCGTAGGCTGCTAACTCCGCTTCGCTCAGTTCGCGACCGACCACGGCTCGTTCCATGAGCCTGCTGGTTCGGGTGAAGTCGATCTGTTGAGAGGCTGCGAGCCATGCATCAAACCCCGGTCCCGCCCCGGTGCCGATCGGCAATGCCGTATTGCCTACCGCTACCCGCAGAAAACGATCCGGCGAGGCGGCGACGAGTCGGAGCCCGATCAAACCGCCCCAATCTTGAGCAAAGAGTGTGGCCGGTGGCAGCTCGATGGCATCGATGAACGCTGTCGTCCACTCGATGAACTTGGCATAGCTGTACGCCGAAGCGTCGGTTGGCTTATCCGATCGACCGAACCCGATCAGGTCCGGCGCCACGCATCGGTACCCGGCATCGACCAGTGGCGGGATCATCCGCCGATACAGGTAGCTCCAGGTGGGCTCACCGTGCAGCAACAGCATTGTTGGGCCATCCGCTGGGCCAACGTCCACATACGCCATGCGCAGTCCGTCGACCTCCACGTACTTCGGTTCGTAAGGGAAGTCCGGCAGGTCTGCAAAGCGGTCGTCGGGTGTGCGCACAAAGTCCATCGGCCAACCTTAGGACTTAGGTCAATTCGGTGCTGGTGGAACGCTGTCACACATCGTCAGTAGGTTCGTTCTCGTCTCGAAGGTTCGGCCTTCCGTCATCTGGAACGTAGAAAGAAACAGGCCAGTGGCCATCTCGAACGACGACCTCGAGCGAGTCCGTCACCAGCTCGAGTTGAAGATCAACAGTGTTAGCGTGGAGCACGTGCACCTTGTTCAGGCGATCGGTTCTTATGGCGAGCGGTTCACCGCGGTCGACCACCGGCTCGACGGTGTCGACCGGCGTCTCGGTGGGATCGATCAACGGATAGACGCGCTATCGGCCGACATGGATCGACGCTTCGATGCAATCGACCGTCGCTTCGAATCGATGTCGGAAGATATCGACCGTCGCTTCGAATCAA
>CAZLWE010000034.1:4362-24850 GCA_964562985.1 uncultured Acidimicrobiales bacterium | reverse complement strand
GCGTCGGTGCGAACGAGGTTCTCGTAGAGCGAGTCGTAGAGACCGCCGAGCGACCGAAGTTCGTCGTGGGTGCCTTGCTCGACGACCTTGCCGTCGTCGACCACGATGATCTGGTCTGCTGAGGTAATGGTCGATAGGCGGTGCGCAATCACCAGTGATGTGCGGCCATCGAGGGCTTCTTCGAGGGCCTGTTGAATGAGCGCTTCGTTCTCGGTGTCGAGATGGCTGGTCGCTTCGTCGAGGATCACGATGGCCGGGTCCTTCAACAGCATGCGCGCGATCGCCAAGCGTTGCTTCTCGCCACCCGACAGGCGGTAGCCGCGCTCGCCGACGACGGTGTCGAAACCGTCGGGCAGTTCATCGATCACATCGAAGATGCGAGCAGCCTTGCTCGCCGCCACGAGCTGATCGTCGGTTGCGTCAGGGTTCGCGTAACGCAGGTTGGCGCCCACCGTGTCGTGGAACATGTGCGGGTCTTGGTTGACCACACCGATCGCGCCCCGGAGGCTTTCTTGGGTGACGGAGCGGATGTCGTGCCCATCGATACTGAGCGAACCGCCAGTTACGTCATAGAGGCGCGGCACGAGGTTGAGCAGCGTCGATTTGCCGGCTCCCGAAGGCCCGACGATAGCGATGAGCTGACCGGACTCGATGTCGAGGTCGATGCCCTTGAGTACTTCGCGTTCTTCATCTGTTCCCGAGCCATAGGTTGGCCCGGCCGTGGTCGCAATGACCCCGGCTGTCACGTGGCGCCCAGCGCGGCCCGGCGGCTTGCGGGTGTTGCCGTCCTCGAGTGACGCGAGGGTCGATTCCTCGGCGCTCGGGTAGGTGAAGGTCACTCCGTCGAAGCGGATACGTCCAGCAACGCCGTCGAGCGTGACCGCATCGTCGGCGTCGACAATGGGGTTCGTCATGTCGATGATCTCGAAGACCCGCTCGAAGCTGACGAGCGCACTGGTCACATCGACCCGAGCATTCGTCAAGGCGGTGAGTGGCAGGTACACCCGCACGACCAAGAGGCTCAATACGGCCAAGTTGCCGATCGTGATCGTGCCGTTGATGACCATCTGGCCGCCGATCCAGTAGATCGCTGCCGTACCGAGCGCACCGACCAACGTCATTGCCGTAAGGAACACCCGCGCATACATGGCAGAGGTGATGCCGATATCTCGCACCCGGGCGGCCCGCTGACCGAAGTCGTCGGCTTCTACCCCAGGCCGACCGAACAGCTTCACGAGCATTGCGCCGCTCACGTTGAACCGTTCGGTCATCGTCGTATTCATCGACGCATTGAGTTCCATCGATTCGCGGGTGATGTCCGCCATGCGAGCGCCGACTCGGCGAGACGGGATCAGGAAGAACGGCAAGATGATGAGGCTCAACAGGGTAAGCCGCCACTCGATCGCGAACATGGTCACCAGCGTGATGGCGAGGTTGATCACATTGCCGATCACGGTCGAGAGGAATGTGGTGAACGCTCGCTGTGCGCCGATGACATCGTTGTTTAGCCGAGAGATGAGTGACCCGGTTTGCGTTTGGGTGAAGAACCCGAGCGGCATCGCCTGCACATGACGGAAGAGGCGATCGCGAAGGTCATAGATGATGCCCTCGCCGATCTGGCTCGATAGCCAACGCTCGATCATCGACACCACTGCGGCCGCGATGGCCGCGAAGACGACCAGAGCGCCTAGCCAATTCAGCCGTGACCGGTCACCTGTCTCCTGGCCCTGCGGAATCGCGGTATCGATGATGTCGCCAAAGGCGAGGGTGGGGATCAGGCCGACCACGGTGCTGACGATGATCAGCACGACAAAGCCGACGACCTTGCTCCGGTAGGGCTTGGAAAACTCCCAGACGCGGGCAACCGTCGCCCGGTCAATACCTTGAGGCGCGTCGCCCCGGCTGCTCATCGAGTGCAGCACTTGAAACGGATGCATTACCCGATCGTATTGACCTCACCCCAAAACGAGACCGAGCGGCGACCAGCGTGGTGCTGATCGCCGCTCGGAGCAGAACGCTTGCTGGGATTAGCGGCCTTGCTTGAGCAGGTCGCGGATTTCGCCGAGAAGCACCTGGTCGGGTGTCTCGTTGAGAGTCGTCTGCGCGCCGGCCTTGGCCAACGACTTCACGATCATGAAGACCACGAAGGCGATCATCACGAAGGTAAACAGCGCGTTGATCAACGATCCGACATCTACGCCAGCGATCATGATGTCAGCGATCGAGAACGCACCCGTCTCCGGATCTGGCTCGCCGCCCAAGGCGCGAGCAACGAGTCCCAAAATCACGGCCACGACGGCGTCAACGAGCGGTTGGAACGCAAGCGCGAGCACGAGGCCTACCGCGATCGGGATCACATTGAACTTCTCGAGGAATTCCCTAAATTCTTTAAACATTGGAGTATCTCCTTGTACGACGCCCCGTTTCTGGGACGTCTTAATCTTCCCCACCTAAACCCCAAGGCTCGCTGCTGCGCGCGCTCAGTACAAGGAATTGCACGAAAAGTATTTGTTGGAAGCCTTTTCGGCAAGGCAGGTTCAGAACAGAAAGCGCCCGCTTTCGGGAGTGACGGCCAGGCGATCTGCGGCACACAGGAAGCATTGCTGAGAGCTGCTGCCTTCCGGCCCTGACCCGGTTCACAAGTCCCTGTTGCACAGGACCCGACCGTCACACCCCAAAGCGGGCTGAACCCACCATACCGCGCACTCTCGCCAGGCCGTCGGTCGGGCCTGTGTGGAGGCGGCTGGGCGTCGTAGCTGGCAACCTCGAAGCTGTGTTCCGTTCATTACGTGCTTTCGCAGCGCCAATGGTCGAAGCCGGGTCCGGACAGATCCTGGCGATCACGAGCGCATCTGGGCTCCGCGCAATCACCTTCGTGCTCGGTGTCTCCTTCGTCAGCTCGTTGGGGTTTTCGGTGGCAGGGCTGTTTGGTATTGGCGGGGCGTTTGTTCCGGAACCGGCCAGGATCGAACTTTTATTGACCGCCGTTCGGCATCGCCTTGCTCGGTCTCCTCCTAACAACTATCGACCCGCGACCTGCGATGGCGACTGCCATAACAGTCGGCTTCTTACTCGTCCCGAATCTGGTGATATTCGATCCGATCGGACTCTCACTACTGGCCACCCTCGTGGTCGCCACCGTGTTCCTCGTGCGCTTTAGTACGCGGCGAGCGCTTATCGATTGAGCTAGTGAAATCAGTAGCGGCATCGATGGCCGACCTTGTAATATTAGAACTCTGCTTCGGTTAGGCGTCTGCTTCGGTAGTCACTCAGCCGTTTGCTGGAGGAGTACGAAAGCGGCCGAACCGGCATCGTTGGAAACGATGTGACCTTCACGGGTCCGTGGGTTCGAATCCCACCTCCTCCGCTACACGATTTCCCAACACTTCTGGAAGTACCTGGAAGTGTTGGGAAATCAGTAGCTTGCACTCGCCACCGTGGGCAGATGCGTCGACAGGTTCGTCGTATGTCCGACGGAAAGTCCTGCGTCTTCTAGCGCGAACACCAGCTCGCTGAGCAGCATCGACCGATGCATGGGCTCGGTCGTGCGGTCTGTGATCCATGCGTACACCCGGAACAACTTGGCGTCTCCACCGACGGAGTCGAAGCAGACCATTGGTTCACGGTCGGTGGCGAACCACGTGACATGTGTGAGGACTTCGTGCATCACCGTGGTTGCGAGCGCGCAGTCCGGGTCGTGGTCGAGTGGGACCTCGACCTCGATCCGATAGCCGCCGAGTCGGGAGTAGTTGAGCATCGTCTTCTCCGAGATGGCAGCGTTTGGTACCCAAATGGTTGTGCCATCGGGTCGAGCGAGTTCGATGCGGAGCAGTGAGCGACTCAGCACCGTGCCCCAGACGCCGTCGATCTCGATCGCATCACCGATCTCGAATACGTCGTCGAGGCTGGCAACGATTCCGGCGACGATGTTTTGACCCAACGGGGTGAAGATGACCGCTCCCGTGAAACCGACGGTTGTCAGCAGCGCTGCCATTCCGGTGACATCCATGCCGGCAACCTGTAATCCCGCGGCGATCACGACCACCCGAATGACTTTGGGCACGAAGAACTCGAGTTGGCGTTGCGTGCGTGAGTCGTCGACTTTTCGAACGGCGCGGCGAACGAGATGAGAGGCGAGAATCGACAGGAGGGATAGTCCGCAGAGTCGTACGGCGATCGGCCCGAGCGTGATCAGCGTCGCGCCGTCGAGGCCCAGCGCGTCGGCCCATTCCTGTTCCAACGTCCTGCCTCCTTCTGACCAACATTGTCTTCTGGGCAACATTGCACAAATGTTACGGTTTGTAATATAAATGACATATGGCGGTATGTCACGCGTTGCGCGGCTAAATCGCCCAGGGAGGCCCTTCTCGGTCACCCGGCAATCACTTGTTTCTCACCCGTCGTACGTGTTCAAATGCTCGGGTGAACGAGATCTTCCGGCGGGCGACCGATGCCGACTGGCCCCAGATCTGGCCGATTTTCGAGGCGGTCGTTCGTGCGGGCGATACCTATCCGTACCTGCCAGATACCACCGAGGACGAGGCTCGGGTTCTTTGGCTATCGGGTGCGACGATCGGGCGAACCACGTTTGTGGCCGAGCGTGATGGTCAGATCATCGCGACGTCGTATGTGAAGCCGAACGCGGTTGGATTAATGGATCACATTGCGAACGCCGGGTGGATGGTGGCGCCCAGCCAACGGGGCCAGGGAGTCGGCCGACGATTTGGTGAATGGACCTTGGTCGAAGCAAGGAACCTCGGCTTCACTCATATGCAATTCAATGCTGTCGTCGAAACGAACGAGCCGTCCATCAAGCTTTGGACCTCGCTCGGTTTCGAGATCATCGGCACACTTCCCGACGCGTTCCGTCATAAGGATCTGGGGCCAACCCCGGTGCACATTATGTACCGAGCGCTATAGAGCGCTAGGACGGGTGGATCGGGCTCGACAGGCTTGCCGACTTGCCCTCGGGTGTTGGTCGGGTTGCCTGAAGCAGGGCTCGGAGTCGCTCGTTCTCCGCTTCTAAGTCCGCGATGCGGCTCTCTAAGTCGGCGATCTTGTCTTCAGGTGTTGGCTCCGGGAGGGCAACATCTCTCATGGCGCGCAGCTGTTCGAGCCGACGCTGGTTTGCGTTCCGCTGCCGATCACCCATAGCGAAACGCTAGTCGAACGGCTGCGATCGATCGATTCGCCCACGACCAGGCCCCTATTTGTCCTAGCGGCGTAGGTCGAACTCTTTGGTGAGGATGTGATCGACCTGGTCGTCGGCTATATCGGTCGATTCGCCGACACCATCTATCGTTCGGGTCAGCGTGGTACCGGTGAGCGAGATTCGATCGGCGTCCTCTCCCAGCAGTCGAGTTGCGATGGGTCTTTGATGCCAGTGCAAGGACTTGTCGGCCTGGAGGGTCTCGGAGGGGAAGGCGAACTCATCCAAGGTTCGATGTGTTCGCTTAAACCGGTACTGCGGGGCCGGGAAGCCGTCGTCTTCGTGGCGGGTGAGTGTGGTGCCTTGCGAGCTGGCAATGAATTCGAAGGTGCCCGAGCCACCGTCTTGTGGGTCCGCCTGATTCAGTCGCAGGGGCGTGATGAAGCTGTCGCCGAACCCGACGTCGACCAGGTACGGCTCGTCGAGGGTGACCTCAAGCGTGAGGTGGTCGACGATCGCGTTCGGGCCGCTGAGCAGTACCGCTGCTCCCAGATAGGCAACGTCGAACCCGATCGCCGCCAACAACGCAGCGAAGGCGCCGTTCAGTTCGAAACACCAGCCGCCTCTTCGTCGGTTGACGACCTTGTCGATCGACCAATCGGTATCGACTCGCACGGGGACGTCGTCATACACATCCAGATTCTCAAAGGGGACTGTCGTCAGGTGGGCGTATTGCAAAGCGGCCAAGCCCGGGAGGTCGACCGAGGGCGCGGCGCTCAAACCGATCCGGCTCAAATAGCCGGCGACGTCGAGAGTGCTCTCCTGGCCCATGGCATGAGTCTGCCGGTTCCAGCAGGTTTTCAACATCGAAGCGATGAGGGGTAACCGTTCTCGCCTCTAGGCTCAACCCCATGTCTGGCCCGCTGCAGCTCGAATTTGTGATGTCTGCCGCGAAGCATGGCCAGCTGCCGGATTCCGACGTCGAGATCGCGGTGGCGGGCCGATCGAACGTGGGCAAGAGTTCGCTGCTCAACGCGCTCGCCAATCGAAAGAGTCTCGCCAAGACCTCGAAGACACCTGGTGCAACCCGACTGCTCAACGTGTTTGAACTTCAGCCCGAGGGATCGGGCCGATGGATTGTCGATCTACCTGGTTACGGCTACGCCAAGGCGCCCAAACACGAACAGGCCCGCTGGGCCCGCATGATCGAGAACTATCTCGTCGAGCGCGAGCAACTCGAACTGGTGCTCTTGCTCGTTGACGGCGAGGTCGGCCCGACCGGCCTCGATAAGCAGTCGATCGAATGGTTCCAGTACATCGGTGTGCCATTGCGCATCGTCGCCACCAAGCACGACAAGGTGAAGTCGTCCAAGCTCGGCAAGCGCAAGAACGACTTGGCCAAGGGGTGCGGCGTCGAGAAGAAGCACGTGCGATGGGTGAGTTCGGCCAAAGGTGTTGGCATCCCCGAGCTCCGAAACGAGATCCACGGCTTCCTCACCTCCGAACCCGAAGATCTGTGACTCGTTTTGTACCTATGTCGTATCTTTTCGGGGACAAATCTTTCGTAGGATTGGGTTGGTGAAGAAGCTCATCCGCTGGCTCGCGATCCTCGGCATCATCGGCGGGGGAGTGGAGCTGTGGCGCCGTCAATCTGAGTCCGGTGAGATCGTTGGTTCGGTCGACAGCCTTGGCCGAAATGTGACCGTTGCGGGCATGGGCGTCCGCACCGGGAGTCGCTGGGCCGCGACCCAGGCTCGTAAGACCTTCGCGTCGGCAGAACGCCGCGACGAACTCGACGCCGAGTTCGAGATGAAGACGACCGAAGATGTGGTGGCCTCCTTAGGCAACCTCAAGGGTGCCATGATGAAGGTCGGCCAAATGGCCAGCTATCTCGACACCGGCCTTCCCGAGAATGCTCGTCAGACCCTGGCCCAACTCCAAACCGATGCACCACCGATGTCGGGCGAACTCGCGGCGTCGGTCATCGTGGAGGAACTCGGTCAGCACCCGGACACCCTCTTTGCGGAGTGGGACTCGACCCCGATCGCTTCTGCTTCCATTGGTCAGGTACACCGAGCCCTGACCCATGAGGGCCAGGCCGTCGCTGTCAAGGTGCAGTACCCGGGAGTGGGCGACGCGATCGAATCGGACCTGCGCACCAACGACGCCATCTTCGGCGGCCTTCGCCTCATGTTCCCCGGGATCGACACGGCGACGATCACCGACGAACTTCGCGAACGGCTCACCGAAGAGCTCGACTACGAACTCGAGGCACGCAACCAACAGCACTTCGCCAACCATTTCGACGGGCACCCGTTCATTCATGTGCCCAAGGTGTTCGAGCAGTACTCGAGCGGCAGAGTGCTCACATCAGAACTTGTCGTCGGTGCCAAGTTCGCCGAAGTACTGGGTTGGCCCCAGCCCGAGAAAAACCTGGCGGCCGAAACGTTGTTTCGCTTCACCTTCGGATCGATCTACCGCCTTGCCGCGTTTAACGGAGATCCGCATCCGGGGAACTACATCTTTCATAAGGGCGGACGGATCACGTTCCTCGACTTCGGTTTGGTCAAGCACTTCGACAAAGACGACACGGCGCTATTCGAATCGCTCATTACCAACATGGTGCTCGACATCGACTACGGCGCCTTCCGCAAGACCATCGAAGACGCTGGCCTGCTCAAGTCTGACCAACCGTTCACCGACGAGGCGATCGGTCGCTACTTCTCCTACTTCTACGACTTCGTGCTCGAGGATGAGGAGTACACCTTTGACGAGGACTACGCCCAGGCTGGCGTGAAGGCGATCTTCGAGACCGGTGGTGAGTTCGGTGAGCTGAAGAAGACGCTCAATGTGCCGCCATCGTTCGTGGTACTCCAGCGGATCAATCTGGGCGTGATTTCCCTCTTCGCCCAGCTAGAAGCCACACGAAACTGGCGCCGCGTCGCCGAGGAGGTCTGGCCCTTCGTGAGCGCCGCTCCTAGCACTCCGATGGGCGAAACCATCGAACGTTGGGGCCGAGCGTCCAAGCGCCGGACCGAATACCAAGGGCTGTAGCGCGAGAACCATAGCGACTGGCTCCAGGAATTTCGGTCACCTAGCTTTGTGCCATGAGCGGCGACGGGATTGACGGGCCGCGGGTTGCTCCTGATCGCCCGCGGGGGTCGGGAAATCGTGTTCCGCGCATAGCGATCGCAGTGACACTGGCGGTTGTGGCCTTCATACTTTCGAGCGCTGCTACCGCGCTCATTCTGTGGGTGCTCTAGGTGCCCACGTCGACATTGGCCAACCAGGAAGCTAAAGAAGAACTGTGCTGATCGTAATTTCTCCCGCGAAGTCCCTCGACTACGAGTCCCCGCTTGCGACCAAGAAGTTCTCCGAACCGGAGATGCTCGACCATAGTGCTGAGCTGGTCTCGGTTATGGCGGAGAAGTCTCCGAACGAGATCTCGTCGTTGATGAGTGTCTCCGAGAAACTTGGCGAGCTGAACTTTCAGCGATTCCAAGATTGGGAAAGACCGTTTACGACAGACAATTCCCGTCCAGCTCTTCTCGCGTTCGACGGCGACGTCTACACGGGCATGGACGCGCCGAATGTCTTCAGCGAACGGGACTTCACTCATGCGCAGAAGACCCTACGGATTCTTTCGGGTCTATACGGTGTGCTTCGACCCCTCGACCTGATGCAGCCGTACCGCCTGGAGATGGGCACCCGGCTCGCGACGGATCACGGATCGAACCTGTACGACTTCTGGGGAATGTCGATCACCGAGCGTCTCAACGCCGACATCGCCGTTAGCCCGGGGGCGAAGGTTCTGGTCAACCTGGCATCGCAGGAGTACTTCGGATCCGTGCAGACCGGTCAACTGGAAGCCGACATCATCGCCCCGGTATTTCTCGATGCCAAAGGCGACGGCGACTACAAGATCGTAAGCTTCTTTGCGAAGCGAGCTCGTGGCGCAATGGCGGGATGGATCATCCAGAATCGGGTCAAGACCAGGTCCAGCCTCAGCGACTTCGACGGAATGGGTTATCGCTACGATTCCGAGCGGTCGAGCCCAACATCGCCTACGTTCATCCGTAGGTCGGAAGGATAAGACGATGGTGGATAGCGCAAACCCGGGCTGGTATCACGCACAGGGAGATCCCGCCGGAACCGAACGCTATTGGGATGGTTCTGCATGGACCGAAGGCCCGCGTCCGGTCGGTGGTGTCCCCAGCCCGCCTTCTGCACCCGCTGCGCCGACCGAGTCTCCGGCGTTGGGCGATGCGCTCGCCGCGGATCCCACACCAAGCGCCGCGCCGACTGATAGCCCCATCTTCGGCGATGCGCCCAACGCTGCGACGCCTCAGCCCATCGGCGGTCCTGTCCCCGGCACCCCTCCGGCTCAGGTGCCCCCGAGTTTCCCGGGCGCTCCACCATCTGGCGCCGCGGCAGTCGGCATACCTGGCGCGGCGATCTTCGCCGAGAAGAGCAACGCGACGACGGCACTTGTCCTTGCGATCGTCGGGATCTTTTGTTTCATCACCGCCCCGATCGGGGTATTCATGGGCTTCAAAGAAAAGGCCGCTATCGATGAGGGCCGACGCGACCCCGCCAACCGCGGGAAGGCAATCGCTGCGATCGTGATCGGGTTGCTCATCACGGTGGGATCGCTGCTGCTCGTCGCACTGGCTGTCGTGATTGGAGCTGTGGCCTCTGCGTGAGGCCCCGCGCTTATCGTCTGGGCGTCCACCGGAACGTACGCAAGGTAACGACCGCCGCAAAGGCGCCCCACGCGGCGATCACGAGCCAGTTCTGCCACGGGAATGGCGCAGATTCGGCGAACGGCTGGAAGCTTTCTTGCAGGGCGTTGGCCAAATGCTTCACGGGGAAGATGTCGCCGATGCGTTGAATGAACGTGGGAGTATCTGCTCCCACGATGAAGACGTCGCTAATGAAGTAGAGCGGCAAGAAGATCGCGTTAGTGACCGCTGGGGAAGCGTCTTCGCTTGGGATGATCGACGTAAGCGCGAGGCCGATAGCGGCGAACGAGAACGCGCCGACAAACAGCGTGATCAACAAGCTGGGGATGCCGTTGGCGTTGATTGAAACACCGAAAAGCACGCGCCCGATAAGCACGATCAGCACCGTCATGATGATCGACAAGATGAAGCCGGCGAGCGCTTGTGAGGCGATGAATACCCACGGCGGGATCGGTGTTCCGCGCACACGCTTGAGAATCCCACGCTCGCGCCTCGTGGTCATGGTTATTGCAAGGTTCACCCCCGTGGCGGAGATGATCGCGAGCGCCAAGATCCCCGGCACGTAGAAGGTGGCTGCCCGAACGCCAGGTTCGATCTCTTGATTCCCGAAGATGCTGGTGAAAAGCAGCAAGAAGATGATCGGCAAGATGACCGTGAAGAATGTGGCGGCAGGATTCCGCCGGAAGATGAGCAGGTCGAAGTTGGCCTGTCGCAACAACGCGTTCATGAGTCGTCACCTCCAGTGAGGGTCAGGTAGACGTCTTCAAGGGTTGGGCGCGCAACGTTCAGGTCGGGTAGGTCGACCCCCATCTCGAGCGCCCACGAGGTCAGGTTCGAAAGCGCAGGTACGACGTCGTCAGTTTCGATCACGGCGCCGGTCTGTGTGCGCTTCCACCCCAGCGACTCGGGCGGTTCGGCAGAGTCGGCGGCGGGGTTCCACGTAATCTGTGTGGTTGCATTGACTTGCTCTGCGAGCTCGTCGGCAGTTCCCCGAGCCACGATCTTGCCGCTAGCGATGACGACGATCCGATCGGCCAGGTGCTCGGCTTCATCCATGTAGTGCGTGGTCAACAGTACGGTGCTGCCAAGCTCGCGCAACGCCTCGATCATCGACCAGCTCTCACGTCGTGCAGATGGGTCGAACCCGGTGGTGGGCTCGTCGAGAAAGACCAGCGATGGGTTACCGACGAGCGCCAGGGCGAGGTCAAGTCGTCGCTTTTGGCCGCCGGACAACTTGCGGGTACGAGTGTCGGCGGAGTCGGTCAGCCCGACGAGTTCCAGCGTCTCGTCAGGGTCCCGCGGATTGCCGTAGTATCCCGCCTGCATTCGCACGGCTTCAGCAGCGGTGAGTCCCGGGACGGGTTCAGACTCCTGAAGAACGATGCCGACACGCTCGCGCCAACTCAACGGCGCTGTGGACGGGTCTTCTCCGAGAACCGAAACGTTTCCAGAGCTTCGCTTTCGAAACCCTTCGAGGATTTCGATCGTGGTCGTCTTACCGGCACCATTTGGGCCAAGAAAGGCGAGTATCTCGCCTTCGCCAACATGGAGGTCGACTCTGTCTACTGCGGTGAAATCGCCATACCGCATCACCAGCCCCTCTACTGCGATGGCGTCACTCATTGGTTTGGGCTTTCCACGGGCACATTCTCCCATAGGAACCGCGGATTCCACCTGTTGTACGACGGGTTCTCTACGTGACTGGGGAATGGCTGGCCTGGTGTCCGCAACGGGGAACACGCAGCACAACACCGGCATGCGCGTTTTGTGCCAGACGCTCCGCGTAGCGCTGTAGGATGTTGCTAGGTTCTCTAGTCTGGCGGGGGAATGGCAGCTTGTGTCCGCAGCGGGGAAGAAACAACGTCTAAGCGCGGAAGAAACTCGTGAACGGCTTATCGCCGTAGGAGTTGCCGCGCTCACAGAGCGAGGCTTGTCCGTGGGGTTGGACGCCGTGAGTCTCGAACATGCCGTTCGTGATGCCCAGGTGCCACGTTCGTCGGCCTACGCTGCCTGGAGCGAGGATGGCGATCACACCCCGCAAGAGCTTTTTCAACACGCTGTTCTCATGCGAACAATTGCGGCCCGCCGGGAGACAAACGAGGCGCTCCATGCCGAGCTCGCGAAGATGATGGACGAAATCCCTGAGGGGATGGACAGACGTCAGTTACTGCGTGAGATGATCAAGCGGTTGTCAACGCTGAACTTGCAAACCGTTATTGACTCGCGATCGTGGCAGGTGGTTTTCGCGATGCGATCCATCTTGCACACGGCGAAGTCATCGTCATTACTCGACGATGAATTGCGCGAATGGATCGGATCGAATGAGCAGACACTGCGAAACGAAACGATCGAAACCCTCTACAAGCCGATGGCGGAGTTCTTCGGGATGCGGCCTCGTCCCGCCTATGGAGACAAGGCATATCACCTCGTTGAGATCGCTTCGTCATCGCTCAGTGAGGGTTTGTCGATGCGCGCCAAGCTACCGGCGGGCGAATACCTCTTTGCACAGCCCCACCCCGAGGTCCCTGGTGAGGACTGGTCACTACTGGCGCTGTTGTTCGAACGCATTGTCGGTACCTTCTTCGAAGAGATACCCGACGACTAAACTTCCGGCTTCGCCTCCCGCTGTCGCAATCCGGCGCTGACGGGCCTGCCTGCTCGGCCGCTGACTACCAGCGCAAACTCGCTTACTCGATCCCGTGCTCGATCGCGTAGCGGATGAGTTCTTGCTTTCGGTTGAGGCGCAGCTTCTTCAAAATGTTGCGTACGTGGTTCTCGACGGTCTTGGCCGAGATAAAGAGGGTCTCGCCGACCTCTTTGTACGTGTGCCCTCGGGCGACGTATTGCAGCACTTCACGTTCGCGTTCGGACAATGACTCGCCAGCTGTCTCCGCCTTGTGCAGCCGTCGGAACTCGGTGAGTACCAAAGCCGCCAGCGACGCAGAGAAGACCGGCTCTCCCTTCGAGGCTTTCCATAACTGTTCGCGGAGTTCGTCGGGCGAACTGGACTTCACCAAGTAACCGAGCGCTCCAGCTGCGATGGCGTCGAGCAGATCAGACTCGGCTTCGGAGACTGTCAACATGACAACTGGTACTTTCTCGCTGACCGCTTTGGCGAGTGCAATGCCGCCGCCTTCGGGCATGTGAAGGTCAGAGAGCACGAGGTCAGGGTCGGTCGCTTCGATCACCTCGATCGCTTCCTTGGCATCTTCCGCCTCTCCGACGACGGTGAAGTTTTCGCCGAGGTCGGCTCGAAGCCCCGACCTCCAAATCGCATGATCGTCGGCGATTACCACCTTTACCGCTGCCATGATCGAGTCTCCTTCGCTGCGGATCCGCGCTCACCCGCTACAACCACAATGTCACCTCGGTGCCGCGACCAATGGCACTAGTGATATCGGCATGTCCACCCGCTTCGCTGAGCCGTCCGCGAATCGACCCGCTCAGCCCGATCCGCTCCGTGGCGGCTTCCACATCGAATCCCGAACCGTTGTCTTTCACGCTGACGAAGACCGCGGCATCCGAGGCGGAATCGGGAAGTTCCTGGAACGAGTCCTCGGTCGGTTCGGCATAGACGGTGATCTTGGTTGCGGCACCGTGTTTGCCAGCGTTGGTTAGTGCTTCTCCGACTGCTCCCGAAAGGGCTTCGATGTGGCCTGGTTCGAGTTCGGGGAGGTCGTTGGCCACCACGACGTTGACAACAGATCCGGGGTACATGCGCTCGTGTCGAGCGGCCAAGGAGCGGATCGAGGGCTCGAAGGGCTGCGCTGCTTCGGTCTCGCTAGTGCCGGAGATAAAGCTGCGGAGGTCGTGCTCTTGGTCCCTGGCGAGCGCGGCCAGCTCGGTGTCGTCGGAGCGACGTTGAATCACCGCGAGGGTCTGCAGCACCCCATCGTGGAGTTCTCGCGAGAACTGCTCCCGAGCCCGGGCGATGGAGATCTCCTGCTCAGCACGGCGAAGGCGACTGACGACGTAACCCGCGAGGGTGCCAGCCACGATCCACAAACCGAGCTTCGACACCGAAGTAACGAAGCCGTTGCCACGGTCGAGGAGCAGCCACTCGGTGATAAGGCTAGCGGCGCCGACCGCTACGGCGGCTCCAAACCCTGCACGAGCGCCATACAGAATCCCTGCGAGCATGATCGCCGCAGCCGGCCATGACCATGGAAGTGACTGTGGACGTGCGTCCAGGTAGACGAAGCCGTCGGCGACCAGCGCGGTGATACCGACCAATAGCTCGAGCATCAGCGTAGGAAGACGATCAGGGGCCAGTATCGGAGCGCGACCCGGAAGAGGAGTCACCAGGGCCGTTACGCCCGCCATCGCGGCGAGCACGATCGCTGCCGCCAGTGGCTCGGTCAGGTACATCTGCGAAAACAGCAGCCCCACAATGGCCCAAGTCAGCGCGACCGCTCGGAACGCAGCCAAGGCGCGCAGCAAGCTGCGAACGAGCGCGCCATCACCCTCTGGGGCGGTGCTTCGGGAGGTAGAGGTTGGTGTGGTCATAGGCCTTCGAGGGCGCAGAGCCCACCCTTAGTTTGGTCTAGTCGATAGGGGGTTGGTCCATCCCCTAGGAGTTTTTGGGGGAAATCCCCAGGGTCCAATCGGGCCTCGATCTGGCGTAATAAAGCTATGACGACGCAAACCGCCCTCTACAACAGCAAGACCAGCACCCCCTCGGTTGCTGAACTCGCCGCCCAAACCAAGGCCGATCGCAATCGTGCCATCGACTTCTACCGAGTGCTCGCCATGATGGCGGTGGCCTTCGGGCACTGGTTGGCTCTCGTCGCTGTCGAAGATATCGACGGCCAGCTTCAGGGTGGCAACGCCCTTGAGTTCATCCCCGAACTCGGTTGGGCAACGTGGCTGTTGCAGGTCATGCCACTGTTCTTCGTTGTGGGCGGTTTCTCCTCGGCCATGTCGCTCGACTCGCACAAACGCAAGGGTGGCAGCGCACAGGATTGGATCGCTGCACGCCTGCGCCGGATGATGCCTCCGGCCGTGGTTCTTGCCGGTACCTGGCTCACGATCCTTGCCGTCGGGGCAGCGATTGGGCAGTTCGCCATTGCAGTGGTCGCTGTGCACGCAGCGGCGATTCCACTCTGGTTCTTGGCGAACTACACCATCGACACCGCGCTGGCCCCATTCGTTCTTCCACGCTTCCGAGCCAATCCTGCCCGCTTCACTGCACTCATTGGCGGAGCGTTCCTCACCTTCGAAGCCCTGCGCATCCTCGACGTAGCCGTGCTCCCACACGCCAACTGGGTTCTTGGATGGTTGATCTTTCAGGTAGCGGGAATGGCATGGCGCGACGGTCTGTTGCCGACGGGTCGTCGCCTCGTCGCACTCGCCGCCACCATGTGGGTCACCACCCTCGGCCTGGTGTTGTCCGGTGGCCCGTGGGCGATCTCCATGGTCAACGTTCCCGGATTGGAGAACTCGCCAACCAACCCACCGACGCTTGCGCTCATGACCTTCGGTGCTGCGTACAGCCTCACCGCTATCGCTGCGGCCCCTCGAATCTCCGCCGCACTACAGGCTCGCCCAAAGGCATGGGCTGGCGTTGTCGCAGCGAACGCTGTGGCGATGAGCGTGTACCTCTGGCACATGACCGCAGCCGTGATCGTCACCGCGGCCATGTTCTTCACCACCGGACTCCCCGCCCACGAGGTTGGCTCCATCGAATGGTGGGCCTTCAAGATCCCGACGATCATCGGTTCGACGATCGTGCTTGGCGCAATCGTCATGGTCGTCAACCAGGTCGAGCGCAAGGCGCTCCTCGCCCCCCGCCGACCATGGAATGGTTCCTTGGTCTCGATGATCGCCGTCGCCGCCCTCACGTCTACCGCACTCAAGATGTGGACCAGCGGTGCCCCGGCACAAATTATCCCTGCGTTGGTGATTCTCGTCGGACTCGGCGCCACCGTCCTGCGGCCCTCCCCAAACCACTTAGCAGCCGCCTAGTCTCCGGAGCGAGATCCGTGGTGGGCAGCGGTTACTTCCCCTAAGCCGTCGTAGGTCGCACGAACCGACGAACCGACGTTGAGCGGGAAGATGGCGGTGCAGGTTCCGGACATCACAAACTGGCCCGCTCGAAGACCCAATCCGCGAGCGGCCAGATGGTTCGCCAGCCACTCCAGGGCAAGCCACGGATCGCCGAGTATGTCCGACCCGGAACCCGTGCTCACGATCTCGTCATCAATCTGGCAGCGCACGGCGACATCTTTGAGTTCGGTCAAGCCTTCCACGGGGACCTTCTCGCCGAGAATCACACCGCCGTTCGCGCCGCTGTCGGCAATCAGGCTGAGGTATCCGACCGCCAACATGTCGTTGAATCGGGCATCCACCAGTTCGATAGCAGGCGCGACCGCTTCGGTCGCAGAGCGAACATCGGCGACGGAGTATCGCTCCCGACGAGCTGGCAGGTCGACTCCGATGAAGAAGGCGAACTCGCTTTCAACCCCCGGTGATACCGCGCCTGGCAGCTGCGTCGCGCCGGTCTGATGAACAGCGCCATCGAAGACCCGGCCCGCGAAGGGTCCCGGAGAGTTGAGGACTTGCATGGCGTAGGTCGAGGTGGCGCTGACCTTCCAACCAACGGTGGCCCGCGACATTTGCTCGGCGTGAATATCGGCGATCAGGTGGGCGTCCGAAACCGAAAGAGGGGCGTGTTCGCCGAGTGATTCGAGACGCTCACCCGCCAGGCGCGCCGCGGTCAGGAGTTCTGCTGCTGCCGTGGCTCGTTGTATCTCCGTCGCACTTCCCATGCACTTGGTTTAGCAGTTACCGCTAGCGTGACCTCGAGAAACTCATATCAGGAGAGAATTCCATGGCTCAGACCGCACTTCGAGGCAACCCCGTCAACACCGCAGGAGACCTTCCAGCCGTCGGTAGCGCAGCACCAGCTTTCACGCTCACCGGTGACGACCTCGGACCCATCTCGCTCGAGGACTTCGCTGGCCAGCGGGTCGTGCTGAACATCTTCCCGTCGGTTGATACGCCGACGTGCGCGCAAAGCGTTCGCACCTTCAACGAGCAAGCGGGTTCGCTCGAGAACACCGCGGTTCTCTGCGTGTCGGCGGACCTGCCTTTCGCCCAGAAGCGTTTCTGCGGAGCGGAAGGAATCGAGTCGGTCAAGAACGCATCGACGTTCAAGAGCGCATCATTCATGAACGACTACGGCGTCGGCATGACCGATGGTCCACTCGAGGGTTTGTGCGCACGAGCGGTCGTTGTTGTTGATGAATCGGGAAACGTCGCTCATTCCCAACTCGTCGGTGAGATCGCCGATGAGCCTGACTACGATGCCGCGATCGGTGCCCTTGCGTAATCGGTTCACCATCACATAACGCCAGAGCCGTCCAGTGAGCGAACTCCACATCTTCTTCATCGACGAACTCACTGTCGCTGCGCCTGGAACGGTCACGACGTTCGGTCGGAGTGCCGACGTCGAAATCGACGACGCGAACAAATACATGCATCGGGTGGTCGGCACCTTCTTTGATCAAGATGGTGTGTGGTGGCTCGCGAACAAGAGCCGCCATGGTCAGTTGACGTTGGTAGGGAGCACCGGGCGGGTCACCCGATTGCCGCCTGAGGCTGTCGCTGCGCTCAGCGAGCCGAGTGGACTCGTTCGATTTGAGGCAGGACCCACAAACTACGAACTGGGGTGGACAAGGCCAGGACAAGACCCCCTCATGCCGCCTTCGGTCGACGATGTAGATAGTGACGCCGACCTGACCACACAGTTCGGAATCGTGTCGTTGAACGCCGAGCAAAAGCTGATGCTCACCGCACTCGCCGAGAGTCGATTGATCGACTCTTCGGCGGACCCCGCAGATCTGCCCGCAAACGCGGCCGTTGCCCACCGCCTTGGATGGTCGGGCAAGAAGCTCGACCGAAAGCTCGACTACCTGTGCGCACGCCTCGCGAGCGAGGGCGTTCGGGGATTGCGCGGTGAGAAGGGTTTTGAGGCGGTCGATCGGCGAGCGCGCCTCGTAGACCACGCGATCTCATCAGGTCTCGTGTCCACTGACGACCTAGAAACCTTGCCCTAGCCCGACCGCCTCACCGATCGATGGTTGGCGGAGTCGGGTTCTTACCGGCGCCAAAGCGCGATGTGGGTGAACCATCGTCGCCTACGGGGACCTCAATAGCTGCAATATCTCCCTGGGTCATAAGGTCAGCGAGCATGTTGTGAAACCGATGGAGCGGTTCTTCGAACCGAGGCGCGAGCGGGCCTGCCGGAACGGCACCTCTGGTGAGACCTCGCTGACCTCGCTCCACGATGTCGATGTCTTCGGCGTTGACGTCGAGCCAGAAGGTTCGGGTTTGGGAGAAGGCTTCTTCGGTGGGTTCGCTTCCAGGTGGAAGTAGCCACGTGCAGCGTTCGCGGGTGAGACCGGGGGAGACGGGGTCGAGTTGCATCACGAATACGTGGTTCGGCAGCACTGACAGCAACACGTTTGGGAAGATCGCCACAAAGCGTCCACTGACCGCGTCGCTGTCGTCGAGGTCCGGAGCGGGTGAGAGAGCGAGCCAGTCATCTCGGTCGTCGCCGCTGACTGGGGTCGTGGTCTGGCCGCAGTACATGCCGGGTCCTTGATAGCGATAGTGGTCATCGACACGGGATACCTTCGCAAGCTCCGGATGTACCCAAGTGAGGTGGTAGTACTCCTGAAAGTTCTCGCTCACCAGCTTCCAGTTGGCTTCGATCTCCACCGACTGGGTTTCAGCGATCTGCCAATCCTGGAGGCGGTAGCCGCCCATACGTTCGGGGAGGTCCCCGAGCCAGTCGTGTAGCGGTGCCGTGTCTTCGGAGAGGCACGCGAACAGCAGCACCCCCCACGTATCGATTCGAACGGGCACGAGACCATGCTCCGTCGAATCGAACTCGGTTCGAGGAACATCATCGAAACGAGGTGTCGACTTGAGCGTTCCATCGAGGCCATAGCCCCATCGGTGGTACGGGCAACGGATCGTATTGGCGACATCGCAGTCGGCCTCGGCGAGTTCGGTGCCGCGATGGCGACATGAGTTCAGGTGGCCGTGCAGTGCTCCGTCTTCATCCCGGGTGATCAGGATCGATCGACGGCCGACCTGGCGTACGAGCATTCGACCCGACACCGCTTCGGCGGCGAGGCCAATGCATACCCACGCCCGCTCGAAGACCTCGATTTGTTCGTCTCCGAAGAACACATCGCTGGTGTATGCCCGAGGATCGAGGCCGGAGGATTCGCGTACTGGAGCGCGCGTTCCCGACCAGAACGATGAGCCGAACCACGGCTTGTCGTCAGGCGTTACCTCTATCCCCATCAGATCACGATGCCATACCCCGCCTGGTCGTAGCCAAAGCTGGCGAAATCCAGGATGGATCGCGCAATGTGTCCCGGTATCGTGGTTTCTCGGTTCGCTTCGGCAAACCACCGGCCCCCATCGTCCAGCGGCCTAGGACGCCTGCCTTTCACGCAGGTAACACGGGTTCAAATCCCGTTGGGGGTGCTCGTATTGCGTCAGGCGCTTGGGCGCCTGCCGCAAACCTGCCTTTTCCCTACGCTTCGCTCCGGGAAAACGCTCTGGCGGGTCTCCAAGGAACATTGCTTCGCTGCGGATGAAAACGCTCTAGCGGGTCTCCAAGGGGACCCCTCCGCTTCGGTCCGGGAGAACGCTCTGGGGGTCTCCGAGGGATTCCTTGGGGAACTACGCTTCTGTGGGTTGGTGATGTTCGAGGACCGAGGTGGCGACCGATGAGATACCAATGCATCTTCGAAGTCATTGTCACGATGACCGCCGTCATCTAATCGTGTCCATGGACCATTCCGAAGGCTGGGAAGCGATCGCAGAAGAGTTCATGGCGAACCGGTCGATGGTCGGCGCAGAGCTCGTTCGTTTATGGGCCAAAGAACATCTGGCGCCGACCGCGTCGGTGGTCGATGTCGGTTGCGGTTCAGGCCACATTGCTGAGGTCCTCGTCGACGGAGGGTTCGACGTATCTGGAATCGACGCGTCGCCGACGATGATCGCCGAGTTCGCCCGCCGGTTTCCCAACGCCAAGACAGCGTGCGAGCCAGCCCAGACCAGCACGTTTTTCGACCGCACCTTCAACGCAGCGATCTCCATTGGCCTTCTCTTTCTCCTTAGCGAGCCCGACCAGATCGAAGTGTTGCGACGGACCGCGAACGCCCTCAAACCAGGAGGCCGATTCCTCTTCACTGCTCCGCGACATATGTGCGAATGGATCGACACCCTCACCGGCCGACCGTCGCGATCGCTAGGTGCAGAGCGCTACGAGCAACTTCTCCACGAGAACGGACTTCGCCTAGTCGGCACCGACACCGACGAAGGCGAAAACCACTACTACGACGCCGCCGCTCACTTCGTTCGCTAACCGAGTGTCGGCTCTGCAGCCCGGAGCGCCAAAATCGCGGCGGAGCCGCTGGCGCGTAGGGATCAAATCGCGGCGGAGCCGCTGGTGCTCAAGGGATCGTCAGTCTGCGGCGCGAGTCGAGGAGCGCAGCGACGGATCGAGCCTGCAGCGAAAGAGGCTCTGCAGCCCGGAGCGCCAAAATCGCGGCGGAGCCGCTGGCGCGTAGGGATC
>CAZLWE010000034.1:0-4262 GCA_964562985.1 uncultured Acidimicrobiales bacterium | reverse complement strand
AGAGCAACCGAGTGCGGGCGGAGGTGAGGTCTTCGAGGATGTGGGAGAGGACCTGGTAGATGACCTTGCTCTGGAGGTCGGGGTCGCCTTCTTCGACGGGACCTTCGCCTTCGCCGACGTCGAGTTGTGTGCCAAGCACGAGGCGAGTCTGGTTGATGATGTTCATCCAGGTGTCGGCGAGTTCGACCGAAATCGTTTCGTCGTTGATGCTCGCTTGTAGTTGGTCGATGCCGTCGAGTCGCGCCATCAAAAGCTGATCGTGGACCATCTCTTGAAAGTTGCTCTGGAGCTTTTCGTCGTCGGGGTATGCGGGGGGATAGAGCCGCGTGAGCTGCTCACCCTCATCGACGAGGAGGATCTCGCGGAGCTCTTCACTCACCTTGGTAAGCAGCGCACGAAGATTCTCGTCGAGGCGAACGGAGATCTCGCCGTCCCTTTGTGCCCGGAACATCGCGAACACTGTTATTCGTCCTTTTGCATGGTGGCCCACAGCCCATGCTCGTGGAGGCGTGCGACGTCAGCCTCGCACTTTTCCTTCGTGCCGTTGGCCACGACGGCCCTTCCCTTGTGGTGGACATCGAGCATGAGTTCGGTGGCCTTCTCTTTGGAGTATCCGAAGAGTTTCTGGAACACCAAGGTCACGTACGACATCAAATTGATCGGGTCGTTCCAGACGAGCACGATCCACGGAATATCCTTCTCGGTCAGGATGTCGATATCGAGATCTGGCTCGCTGACTTCGAGCGGCGCCGTCATGAGGTGGCCACTTTGGCGTGATCGGTCGAGGTCTGCGCGTCCGCAGGAAATGTCGTCGCCAGGGCGTACCACGAGGCGGCCGTCCACAGCAGCACCGACCCTGCGATGTGCAACCCAACCAGCCAGCGGGGTACGCCGGTGAAGAACTGCAAGTAACCAATGCCGCCCTGCAGTACAGCCAACGCGCCGATACGCATGAACCACTCATAGGCCAGCAAGGTAGTAGGGGAGTTACCAGCTGACGGTCGAGCCCGCCACAAGCCAGCCAGGATGGCTAACACGAGTACCCATGCGAGAACCGAGTGGGCCCGGGTGATCTCCCAGATATCGAATCCTAATCGAGGAATTGGCTCTCCCGAAGCTTCCGAGCCGGTGTGGGGACCGGATCCCGTGACGAGAGTTCCAACGAAGATCAAGACGGTTGCCGCGGCGAGCACGACATAGGAGTGGGTGCGCTGACTCCGTTGTTCAGCGTTGAGCTCCGTCCGATCGCCAGCGGCGTGTCGTGCTCGATAGTCGAGCACGACGCCGAGGAAGATCAGCACGATCGACAGAAGGAAGTGGCCGAGTACGACTCGCGGGTCGAGTTCGGTGCGGGTCACGAGCATGCCGAGCACGACCTGCCCGATGAATCCCAGCACAAGTCCGATGATGGTGGCTCGGAGATCAGGACGACTTCGGCGAGCGATCATCCAGGCGGCAACTACCGGAATGATCGCGAGCCCAGAGATGACCCGGTTGCCAAATTCGATAGTTCCATGGAACCCAGGAGCATCCAGTTCTTCGTTGACGTTGCAGGTTGGCCAGTCGGTACAACCAAGCCCGGAACCGGTGAGGCGCACGGCAGCACCGGTGACGGTGATTGCCATAAGCCAAATGAGCGCAAAGCGGGTCCAGAACTCGATCGGACGGCCGAGGACGGTCATCGGGCGCGGCGATTGCGCCTCGGACACCGAGCTTTGGGCCGTTAAGGACATGTGACAACGATACGCCCCCTTCCGATGGCAGAAACCTCGGAATGGCACCTACGATGGTCGACTGTGACGACTCTCGCTCCGGGCGCTGACACCGGCCGATCGACGGCTGCGGCCTACGTGGCCCTTACGAAGCCGCGGATTATCGTGCAGTTGCTCATCACTACGGTGCCCACGATGATCGTGGCTGCAAGAGGTCTGCCGAGCTTGTGGCTGATCGTGGCGACCATGATCGGCGGAACGTTCGCAGCTGGTGGATCGAACGCCGTAAACATGTACGTCGATCGCGACATCGACAAGATCATGAAGCGCACTCAGGGGCGCCCGATCGTTACCGGTGAGATCGCGCCGAGAAACGCGCTGGTCTTCTCCGTCGGGCTTCTCGTCATCGCTGGCGCGTGGCTTGCGGTGTACGTCAACCCCTTGTCCGCCGTGCTCGCGTTGACCGCCGCTGGCATCTACATCTTCATCTACACGCTCTGGCTTAAGCGCACCTCCTCGCAGAACATCGTCATAGGCGGTGCAGCGGGCTGCATGCCGGTTCTCGTTGGTTGGGCTGCCGTGACCAACACGCTCTCGCTCGAACCGTTCGTGCTGTTCGCCGTGATCTTTCTGTGGACTCCGCCGCACTTCTGGGCCCTCGCCGTGAAGTACAAGGACGAGTATTCGGCGGCCGATGTTCCAATGATGCCGTCGGTGGCCAGCCTGGAATCCACATCTCGCCAAATCGTGGCGTACGCAATTGCTGTGTGGGCCGTGGGCGTAGCGTTCGGCCCGATCGCATCTCTTGGTTGGATCTACCTCGCAACGTCGATCGTCACCGGTGGAATGTTCACTTTCTATTCGGTGCAGCTTCTTCGTGCCCCGGACTCCAAGAAAGCAATGAAGGTCTTCACCTTCTCGCTGACCTATTTGACGATGCTCTTCGTCGCAATGGGTGTAGACGTTCTCGTTCTCGGCTAAACAGGGATCGCTCAGATCAGGGTCTCAAGCCCTGCCCTTGCGAGGCAACTGGCTAGGCACCCACCTGCTGAGGGTTGGATTTCCCTGGCCCCGAGCAAAACATGCGTTGTCTCTGAAGACGACGGGTGCCGATCGGCGCTTACGCCCTTGAAGCGCAATTTGTCGTGGATTGGTCGAACCAGGCTTGCGCACCGGAGACAAGGTTCGATATTCGACGCCGTGTAACGCATCCGAATTTGCCAACTAGATACTGAGTATGCATACTCGGTATCTATGGGAATTCGAGAGGGGCTTCTTGTGCTGCTGGCCGGTGGGGCCAACCACGGCTATCAACTGAAGCTCGACTTCGAGCAGGCCACCGGAGACGCATGGCCCTTGAACGTCGGGCAGGTCTACAGCACGCTGCAGCGCCTTGAGCGTGACGGCTTCGTCGCCGAAACCACCACCGACGAAGAGGGACGCGTTTCCTACGCCCTTACCGAAGCCGGGACCCGTGAGTACCGAAGCTGGATGACTGCCCCCGAGCAACGACCCGTTCCGCATCGCGATGAGGTGGCGATGAAGGTGCTGCTTGCAACCGTCCCCAATGCCGTAGACGCTACAGAAGTCATCGAAGAACAGCGGCGAGCCACCATGGCGAACCTCCAGGAGTACAGCCGTCTCCGCAACGGCATCGAGCCCGATTCGGCCGACCTCGCTCTGCTACTCCAGCTCGACCGGCTGATACTTCTGCGTCAAGTCGAACTCCGCTGGCTCGACGACGTCGAAGAACGGTTGGCGTCGATCGAGCGCAAACCAAAGACCGCAACACAATCCGCAGCCAACGACACCAAGGCGAAGGAGTCGACATGAAACAACTCATCACAATCAGAGACGCGAAGAAGCGGTATCCCAACGGCACCGACGTGATCCACGCACTCGCCGGTGTGGACTTTGACCTCCACGAGGGTGAGTTAGTAGCCGTCACCGGCCGGTCCGGGTCGGGTAAGTCGACCTTGCTGAAGGTATGTGCTGGCATCGAAGTTGTAGATAGTGGCAGCGTGGCTGTCGTCGGCACCGAACTTCAGGGGGCAACACCGGCTGCCCTCGCGGCGACACGGCGCCATCACATCGGCGTCGTATTCCAACAGCTCAACCTGTTGCCATCGCTGAACGCACTCGAGAACGTCGCACTACCGCTCGAACTCGATGGGGTTGGCGTTAAGGACGCAAACGCTGCGGCACAAGTGGCGCTGGACCGGGTTGAGTTGGGCGACCGAGGCGACCAGTTCCCCGACCAACTCTCCGGCGGCCAGCGCCAGCGGGTGGCGATCGCCCGTGGCATCGTCGGGTCACGCAATATCTTGCTCGCCGATGAGCCGACCGGAGCCCTCGACCAACGCAGCGGCGAGCAAATCCTCTCCCTGCTGCGAGCGCAGGCTGATGCCGGTGCAGGCGTCGTTATGGTCACCCATGACCGGGCGCTAGCAGGGCTCGCCGATCGCGTCGTCGAGCTGCGCGACGGTCTCGTAAGTTCTGTGGTCAGCCGTCCCGATGTTGAAACTGAGCTTGCGGAGCTATGGCGATGAG
>CAZLWE010000033.1:0-33157 GCA_964562985.1 uncultured Acidimicrobiales bacterium | reverse complement strand
CGGACGGTCGCTCATCATGGTTGCAACCCACGAAGGCCGCATCGTCGCTGTTCGACCCTTCATGCGTTGGCGCTTCCGGCGCGGAGACTCAACGCGCACCGCAGCCCGTGCGGTCGACACCGCTACCCATCCCGACGCTCGAGGACAGGGCCTGTTTCGCACGCTCACCGAGACTGGACTCGACGTGCTTCGAGACGAGTCCGTTGGCTTTATCTTCAACACGCCGAACGACCAGAGCAGACCGGGCTACCTCAAGATGGGTTGGCGTGAGGTGGGCCAGGTCCCGGTTGGATTCCGCCTCCGTTCACTCGCGGCAGCGCCGAACCTTTACGGAGCCCGGGTTGCCGCGGGCAAGGCATCACTTCCGCTCCGTTGCGGGATCAGCGTCGAGGAAGGCCTCGCCGCCACAGTCCCCAATGAGCCTCCCAGCCGCTGGAGCACCGATCACGATCAGGCCACGCTTCGCTGGAGATTTAGTGAAGGTCCCGTTACCTATCGTTGGCTACCCGGACCCCTCGGGAGCGCCGTTGTCGTTCGAGCGCGTCGCCGTGGCACGGCTACAGAACTGCTGGTAGCAGCCACCATCGGGACCAGCGATGATAACGCCCGAGCAGCTGCCGTCGCCGGCGCGCTCGACCAATCTCAAGCCGACTACTGCCTCACCCCTGCGGGTTATCCAAAGACGGCAACGATCTCCCAACTCGGGCCACTTTTGACCATGCGGGACGTGACCTCGAACCCCCAGCCCGCGGACCATCGTTGGGAGCCGGGCGACCTCGAGTTGTTCTGAGGGGCCCGAAGCACTACTCACACTGGGTCAAAGGACCTGCTTTTTCCTCAATCCAGCACCGGGCGTGCCGACTGGATCGGTGACGTTTCGCGCCTCTATCTGGTGCTGTTGAGGAGATCATGCCCGCCCAATCCGATCACGACTCTCGCCAGCGATTGGACGGGCGCGCCCTCATTGAAGGCGAGAGGCGAGCGCTCGGTGCCATCGTTGCCTCGACCGCTCTTGGCACCTTGGCAGAAGCGGGCTTTCTCGTACTCGTAGCTCGCGCCGGTGTCGCGCTTGCGAGTTCTAGTCGTCGCGTCACACTGTTCGACGAGACATCGGTAACCATTGCGATCGCTCTGGCGATCTCGGGCACGCTGGCGGTGATCCGATTCGGCGCCAATATCGCGTCAGCGCGCTGTATCAGCCAAACGATCGCTCGGACCACCATTCGCATTCGCCGAGCGTTTACCGAGGCCTTTCTGGGAACCGCCTGGGAGATAAAGCACAGTCTCGCTCCCGGCCGGGTCCAGCAACTTCTAAGCAACTATGCCCGGAGCGCGGTGAACGTGGTCGCTGCGACGGCTCGCGGCCTGAGCGCCGCCATGAGCCTGGTTGCACTCGTTGTGGCTGCCTTCTCGATACAGCCCTACATCACCCTCGTTGCGGCCGTGCTCGTGTTTGTCCTCGGTGCAGCAATGCAGCCGCTGCGCCGGCTAGTGAAGCGGGCGAGCCGCGAGGCTGCTGATGCCCAGGTGGCGTTCGGGACTCGGGTCAACGAAATCGAATCGATGGCTTTGGAGATCGACGTCCACAGCGTGCGATCCGCCGCGGCAGCTCGCGTTGATCGCAACACTATCGACGCGGCTAGCGCGCTACGTCGGTCGCAGTTTGCTCAGCTCGCCATCGGGCCGAGCTATCAACTGGTGACCTACAGCGGAATCGTCGGATTGCTCATCGTCGGCGCAAACACGGGCGTAGACGACATCGGAACGGTCGGAGCAGTCATGGTTCTCTTGCTCCGCAGCTTGAGCTACGGCCAGTCCTTCCAGATCGCGCGGGCCCAGTACACCCAAGCCAACGTCTACGCGACGTCGCTGGCCGATGAAATCGATCGATACGTCGAGTCCACCCCACCGGTCGGCGACTCCATACCGATCGAGGTGCAGGGTCTGAGCGCTACCCAACTGGACTTTGCCTACGATCAGACTCCGACGCTGCACGACGTCAACTTCCACGTATCTCCTGGATCGAGGGTTGGAGTAGTCGGCCCGTCGGGTGGTGGAAAGAGCACGCTCGCACAGCTATTGCTCGGCCTACGTCAGTCGGGGGGCGCACTCGAGTTGGACGGCGTTGCAATCGATGAGGCCGACCCGACGTGGTGGCGCAAGCAAGTGGCTTTGGTCCCCCAACACAGCAATCTGCTCACCGGCACGGTCGCCGAGAATGTTCGCTTCCTGCGGCCGGAGATCTCCGATGTGGAAATCGAGAAGGCATGTCGACAAGCGGCGATCCATGACGAGATCATGGAGATGGGCGGATACGACACCAGCGTCGGTGAACGCGGGGGTGAATTGTCTGGCGGCCAGCAGCAACGGCTCTGCATCGCCCGTGCACTCGCCGGCCGTCCGCAGCTTCTCGTCTTGGACGAGGCAACCAGCGCCCTCGATGCGGTTTCAGAACGGCGAATTCTGGTTGCACTTGGACAGCTCGACTCCGATGTCATCATCATCGCCGTCACGCACCGTCCCGCGGTGCTCGACATCTGCGATCACGTGCTGCACCTCGACGAGGGCAAAGTCGACTTCTTTGGCCCAATCGAAAGCTACGAGCACCGACCGGAGAATGTCGGATGAAACCGCTGGCTACCGTCATCGTCCCGGTCCACAACGGTGCCGACACGATCGTTGAGCAACTCGATGCCATCCGAGAATCGCAGCGCCATGCTCCGCCGAGTGAAATCCTCGTCGTCGACAATCGATCGACCGATGGGCTGCGCGCTGTCGTTGAGTCATGGGCAGAGTTTCGAGACGTCGAGATCCGGATCGTCACCGCCCACGAGCGAACCGGTGAACCCTTTGCCCGCAACGTCGGCCTTGCCCACGCCCGCGGCGAGTACGTCATGTTCTGCGATGCGGACGATCGGGTTGGACCGATGTGGCTCAGCGCTCTGTGCTCTCTTCTCGACCGCGGCTCCTACGCGACCGGACCCATCGACATGCACGCGTTGAATCCCGCGTGGGTTGCGAACGTTCGAGGGTCCTCGGTCACCGGACCATCCACCATGCTCGACACGGTGCCCTATGCCCACGGTTGCAACATGGGCTTCCGTCGCTTGGCCTTGCAGGCCCTCGGCGGATTCGACGAGCGCTATACGGCTGGGTGCGACCTCGACATCGCCATACGCCTGTGGGAAGCCGGCTTTGAGCTCCTCTATGACGAACGCGCGACGGTCTATTACCGGTTGCGGACCTCGTTGCGAGCCACGTATCGCCAAGGCAAGTTCTACGGGCGCTACCGAGTTGCGATTCTGAACCGACTCGCCGCCTTGGGAGTCGACATCCCCGACCGCCGATTGCGCCGTGCCCTCTGGCTTATACGAACAACGCCCAACGCGGTCTTGCGCCAGAGGACCCGAGCAAGGTGGAGCTGGGTGGCTGGCCAGTGGGTCGGTGAACACTTGGGCTCGATCGATCGATCGATCATCGACCTGACCGAACCGACGGTCCAGCCAAGCGAGGGCCAACGATGATCGCCGCTATCTCTCGACCCCTCCTTCGAACCTACGACGAAGACCGCACGCGGTTGACCAAGACGAGTGCCAGATTTCAGCGAGCTCTATCCGCCACCGGGCAACTTCGCCCCCATCCACAGACACGCTTCAACATCACGGTGAGTCATTCACATCGCCTGGTGTGGTTCCGAGTTGCGAAGGTCGGCACTCGGTCCATCTTTGGTGCATTGCGCAACGCGGGAGTCAAGCTCGATCTCGAGGAGCCGTACGGGGTCGTCGAGCCACGATCGCTGACACGGGGCTACGTACGGGCTGGGTTCGTTCGCCATCCCATCGACCGCTTCTTGTCTGCGTGGCAGAGCACGGTTGTGAAGCAAAACCACTTCAAGTTCGAGGACCGTACCTATGGGGAGATGCAAGATCTCTCGACCTTCGTCACCTGGTTTGCCGAGCTGGACCCGATGACCTGCGACGCCCATTTTCGGCTGCAAAGCGCACTGTTGCCGACAACAGGTCTCGACCTACTCGGACGTATGGAGACCTTTGATCAAGATGTGGCCAGACTGTTGACTCTGATCGGAGTAAGCGCGCTCCCGCAGGACCGCCTCAACGCTTCGATCCGCATTCCGCCGCCGCTCAATGCGCTTGACCGACAACTGATCATCGATCGCTACCGGAGCGACTTCGAACGATTCGGATACGAGGCCGAGTGATGACGGATCTTTCGGTCATTGTCCCGTGCCACAACGAGTCGGAAACGCTCGCACAGCAACTCGATGCCCTGGTTGAACAACGGTGGAATCGGCCGTGGGAAATCGTCGTCGTCGACAACCGGTCGACCGACCGGACCGCCGAGATCGCCGAGAGCTATGCCGGTGCTGCTGTGCCGGTTCGGCTCGTATATGCCAACGATCGGGGTGGC
This sequence comes from uncultured Acidimicrobiales bacterium, assembly GCA_964562985.1. Taxonomy (GTDB): domain Bacteria; phylum Actinomycetota; class Acidimicrobiia; order Acidimicrobiales; family SHLQ01; genus SHLQ01. Next base: position 28,729 of record CAZLWE010000033.1, on the reverse strand, counting down.
GTCGCGTACGCACGTAATGAGGGTGTACGCGCAAGCGCTCACGCGCGCTCGGTTGCCTTTTGCGATGGAGATGATGTCGTGCAACCGGGATGGGTGGCGGCGATGGGGGATGCACTTCGCAACCAACCGTTGGTCACCGGAACACTAGACGGCGCGCGTCTGAACGACGCGTGGCTTGCACGCACCAGACCCATGGGAGCTGCCGAACGACTACCAACCTTCGGCACTACGCCCTTCGCACGCGGCAACAACGCCGCTATGCATCGAAGCGTGTGGGAAAAACTCGATGGGTACGACGAGGATTTCGTCGGGCTCGAAGACATCGAATTCTCACTCCGGGCAGCTGGGCGCGGCTATCACCCGGTGCTGGTACCGAACGCCCGCGTCGCCTATCGGTTCCGGTCCGGACTTCGAGCCACCTGGCGCCAGGGCGCGTTCTATGGCCGTGGCCGAGCACAGCTCGCACACCAGGCCGCCCAACTCGGATTGTCGGGCCCGGGACGTTTCGATGGTCTTCGGTCGTGGGCCTGGCTCGTGGTCAAGGCCCCACAGCTCATCACGAAGTCGGGGCGCTACGCCTGGGTCTTCACGCTGGCGAACCGCTGGGGCGTTCTACGGGGCGCGGTCCAATCACGGCGGGTGTTCATATGAGCCACTCCCCCACCTCTGACTCATCGTCGAATGAACCGGTTCCTGTGCCCGTCGCGTTCGACATGATCCAAACCGACCAACGCCAGGTGCGACGAGATCTCCTCGAGGCCGATCGGATCGTTCTCCTCGACGTCAGCCCACAACAAACGCACCGCCGACCAGTCTTGGGCAACCGTGCCCAGGATCATCGATCCTGCCGCACCTTCCACATTGATCTTTGCCACAACGGGCAATCCCTCCGCGCTGACGTTGTCCAAGGCGCTCGAGAGCGAGACCATCTCGACCACTTCGCTTCCCACCGACTCACCTCCCACCGGAACGTGCACGGAGTGGCCCCACGATCCGGGAGACAGGTGCAGCTCGATCGTGCCGGCCTCGGCTCCGACAGCCGCGGCGTGAAGGTTCCAATTCTCCATGGTTGCCGCCGAACGTCGGAGACTTTCCAGGTTTTGACTCGCAGGCTCGTAGGAGTCCACGCGCCGCGCTCCATCGGCGAAGCACCGCAGCGCGTAGTACCCCTTGTGGGCCCCGATATCGAGCACGGCCGTGTCGCTGACGTCCGCCGGAAAGTGACGATCGATGAGCGCTCCATAGAGTGTGAAGTAGTCGACCTCGTCGGTGTCGCCAGCGATCCATGCCGTGCCCTCGCCGATGGGGACGCCAACGTCGATGCCGAGCCGTCGCTCCGCTTGCGACAATGCACGTTTCGTCTCCGCGGACAGCGGAGAGGTTGCGATTCGGGCCAAGCGTTTGGGCCTGTTGAAGCGAGCCGACATCGCCGCCACCCTAGTTCGCGGAGGCGAGGTCACCGTCCATGACAACCTCGCTCGCTACCCACGGTGTTCTCATCACCTTCCGACGCCCCGACGCGCTCGCTGAACACCTCCGCGTTCTGGAGACCCAGACCGCCCCGCTCTCGACGCTGCTCGTCGTCGACAACGACGACGACCCAGCCATTCGAGACCTCGTCAACGAGCATCGCAGTGCCGCGGCGCATGTTGAGTATCTCGGTGTCCGAGGAAACAAGGGCCCCGCCGGAGCCATCGCGACCGGGATTGCCACGACGCTCGCCGCCCACGAAGACGACGATTGGCTCGTGCTGTTGGATGACGACGATCCTCCGCATCACGACGACACGCTCGCCGCGGTCGGTGAGGTCACCGCTCGACTGAGCGCAAGTGATCCAACAATCGGCGGCGTCGGCCTGTGGGGTGCTCGTCTCGAATCCAACGGGCGACTACGAGCCGCTACCGCCGAGTTCCCTGAACCGGTCGCCTACCTTCCCGGCGGTGCGTGTCCGCACTACCGAATTGGGGCTCTGCGAGCCGCTGGAGGCCCCGATCCGACCCTGTTCTTTGGCTTCGACGACCTCGACCTTGGACTCGCGCTCGACCGTGCCAGGGCGACCCTGTGGTCGAGTGGTATTGCTCGAGAGCACGGTTGGACGTCGATGGTGGAGAACCGCCGGGTGCACGCCGCGGTCCATCCAGCGACCTGGCGCCGTTACTACAGCTTGCGAAACCTCGTCGTGATTCTTCGCCGCAACGGCCGCGGCGCGGCAGCGGCCCGCATTTCGCTCATCGCGGGAATTGCGAAGCCACTGGCGAACATGCCGTTCCGTCCTCGGACCGCCTGGCAGAACCTCCGCCTGAATTGTTTGGCGATTGCAGACGGGTGGCGGGGCCACACCGGAAAGCGACTCGACCCGACCGACCTACCCGGGTGGATCCGATGAAAGCACCGTTGTTCATCATTGGGTGCCCGCGATCGGGCACGACCCTGCTGCTCGACCTGCTGGCCGGGACCCGAGCATTTGGCTACGTAAACAACTCGACGCTCACCCCCGGAGTTTCCCCAGCAGTTCACAAGCGAAATCGCGTATACGACCTGCCCGGAGGGCGCCGCCTGGTTTCGGAGCGACACCGGATCATCGCTGCGTGTAGGCCGGTACGTCCACTACGGCTCGCCGTCGATCGCCGTCTGCCGCGTCCGATTGAACCGTGGGGTTTTTGGGAAGGGCTGGTACCGAACTTCCGACCCGAATTCTCTTCGCTGCAAGCAATGGACCCGAGCGCCCACGGTGTGGAAGTCGCCGACATACTCCAGACCCGCAGTGCGGTCGCTGCCTTGCTGCATCACCAAGAGCGCGATGTCCTGTTGTCGAAGTACACCGACTTTCCTCGCATCGGATTGATGCGGGCGATCTTTCCCGAAGCTCGCTTCGTCCACATCTCCCGCGACCCATATGCCGTTGCGCACAGCTACGCCGTCGAGATCGAGAGTGGCCGGTTCGGCAACTGGGCATACCGCGACTGGTGGGCGCAGGGCTGGTCTGGCGACGCTCGCGACCACTGGAAAGACTCTGGGGAGACGATCCTGGGGTTTGCAGCGCACAACCGAAACTGGCTATTCGGACAGATTGCGGAGGCCTCGGCTAACGATGATGGGGTTCTCACGATCAGCTACGAACAGTTGACCGAAGATCCGGTTTCGACACTTACCAACATTCTCGACTTCGCCAACGTGGCGAGCCATGGCTCGCTGCACCGGTTGGTCGAATCTCGCTACATCGTCAATACGAATGGTCGCTGGCGTGAACTACGTACACCCGAAGAAATCGCACTACTCGATGCCGTTCTTGGCGGCGTCACCCAGAAGGAGCGCACCTCATGAAACGACACTCTCGATCTGAGGCCTTCGAACGATCTCGCACCGAAGGCCATCAGAACGTCTCGAACTGGATGGAGATCGACGACGACCCAAACCACCCGCGAGCGGTCGCACAACGGTCCCGAACGCTCGCGACTGCATGGCGCGCACCTATTGCCGATCGCATCGGCTTTCTCGAGGATCGGGTTCGGGGTCGCAATGTGCTCGACATCGGGTGCGTGGCCCATGACATCGACCGACTGGACAGCGCCCAGTGGCTGCACCGAAGAATCGCTCGCGCCGCGGATCGCTGCGTTGGCGTGGATGTTCTTCCCGAGGGCGTGGATGCGGTCGTCGCTGCCGGATACGACGCCATAGTGCACGACCTCTCGGGAGGCCTAGGAAAGCTCAGGGAGCGGGGCCCCTTCGATGTGATGATCGCTGGCGAATTGATCGAACACGTCAACGATCTCGACCTGGTCTTTCGTGTCGCCGAAGAGGGACTCACTGCGACCGGGCAACTGATTCTGACTACGCCGAACCCCTATTCGCCACAGCGCGTTCGCGCCGGCCAACTCGGAATCGTGTGGGAGAACGTGGACCATGTGAGCTACCTCTTCCCGAGTGGAATCGCGGAGCTGGCGGAACGAAATGGACTGGTTCTCCGCGAGGCCGCAACTACCGAGCCGGCGCGTGGACGTCCGGGAACGGCAATGCAAAAGCTAAAGCGGACCATCCTGGGAAGCCACTGGTGCAACGTCGGTTTCGACAGTGCCGGTGATGGTTCACCCACACCGGTTGATGCGGGCATCGCCGCTCGCGTGCTGCGACGGGTGCGATCCCCGAAGGCGCGTTTCGTGGGCGAGACCTTCATCTATGTCATTGGGCGGAGGTTGCCATGACTCGTGTGCTCTTCTTCTCCTCGGTTATCGACGGTGGCTCGCCCCTGAGCCAACGCACCCTGGCTCACGCGCTGATCGAGCGGGGCCATGAGGTGAAGTTTCTAGTCGACGACCAGCGCCGTGCGCCGGTCAGTCGTTTGATCGGCGAACAGTTTGCCGATGCGAGCGTTCGCTTCAGTGGCTCGAACCTCTTGGCGAGTGCCGCAGCGATTCCTGGCGGGCGACCCACGAACACGGCTATAGACGAACTGGATCACTGGACGAGCCCGCATCCCCACAACGCACTCCTTCGCGTGATGGATGAGTTCGCTCCTGACATCGTCGTGGGTAACAGCGTGGATGGCCATAGCTGGTGGCGCGCCGTAGAGATCTGCCGCTCGCGAGGTGCGGGAACGATCCTGTATCTGCGCGAGATGGAAGCCATGGGCCACCTCAAGCGCTCGGAGAGCCCGGCAGACATCGTGGTCGGCAACGCTCGCACGCTGGTGGCCGCCGCCGAACAACTGGGCCACCGTTGCGAGTTTGTCCCGTCGGTCATCGACGTCTCGACGACCAGGACCGAGACCTCGCGGAGCAGCGCGCTGCTCATCAACGTCTTCCCCAGTCGCGGTATCGAACTGGGAATCGAAGTCGCTCGACGATGCCCGGGCATCCCGTTCATATTCCAAGAGTCGTGGCCACTCGAAACCGAAGATCGAATCGCTTTAGAACGGCGCCTGGCGTCCCTCGAGAATGTCGAGTTCCGGCAACGCCAGGAGGCAGGGCCGCATCTGTATCGCACTGCACGTGTGCTGCTGGCTCCACACAGGGTAGACAATCGACCCCGGGTGATCGTCGAGGCACAAGCCAATGGCATTCCGGCGATCACGTCGCAATACCCGGGTCTTCGTGAGGCCGCTGGCAACGATGGTTTGTGGTTCCAAGAGGACGACGTGGACGCCTGGGCCGATACGTTGTCGCACATTTGGGAAGACGAGCGCTACTACGGCGAACTTGTCGCCCGGGCCGAACGTGCGGCGAGCCGTCCAGAGCTGAATCCGCGGATGGTGGTCGACGCATTCGAGCGCCTCATGAGCAGCGTGTAGCTGAACCACTGAAACTTCAATGTTTTGGTGTCCAAAACTCCAAATGAGGCGTGGTTTGCCGATAGGCCATTAACCCCACATCGGAGACGCCAAGTGCGAATTCTCGTTACCGGCGGCGCCGGTTTCATCGGAGCAAACCTCGTGCGAGCATGCAACGCCCGCAACCACGATGTTGTCGTCCTTGACGACCTCTCCACCGGGCACCTGGCGAACCTCGAAGGCACGGGCGCACAGTTCATCGAAGGCACGATCACGAACCCGGAGACCGTCCGAGAAGCCGTCGCCGGTGTCGATTCTGTCGTGCACCTCGCTGCCCGAGGTTCAGTTCCTCGATCGCTGGTTGACCCCGTCGCCACCCACGATGTCAATGCGACGGGGACCCTCAACGTGCTCGACGCTGCCCGTCGGCACGGTGGCCTCCAGGTCATCATGGCGTCGTCATCGTCGGTGTACGGCGCCAACCCCGAACTACCAAAGCGTGAGACCGCTGCCACCCGCCCGATGAGCCCCTATGCCGGGTCAAAGCTCGCCGCAGAGGGCTATGCCATCGCCTACCGAAGCGCCTTCGAGCTACCCACGTTGGCCTTTCGCTTCTTCAACGTCTTCGGACGTTTCCAGAGGGCCGGGCACGCCTACGCCGCAGTGATCCCCGCCTTCATCGACGCTGCCCTGCGGGGACAGCCTCTCACCGTTCACGGTGACGGAACGCAGTCTCGAGACTTCACCCACGTCGATACGGTGTGCGACACCATCTGTCGGGCTCTCGAAGCGGGAACGTCCTCACCAGATCCGGTAAATCTGGCGTTCGGAACTCGAACGTCACTGCTCGAAGTCATCGAGGCTCTGACCACCCAACTCGACGAGCCGATCGTAGTGAATCATGTCGAATCTCGCGTCGGTGACGTTCCACATTCCCAGGCCGACTCGACGCTGTTGCGATCGCTGTTCGGCGAGCTAACGCCCGTCGATTTCACCGCAGGGCTGATCGACACGATCGAGTGGATGCGATCGTTGCCCGCGGACACCTCTGACGAAACCGTTGACGTCACCGCGGAGACGCTCAGCTAATGAGCCTCGAACGACGACAGCGCTTGGTTCGGCTGTTCGACCTGTCCCTCATCGTGCTCAGCGCGCCGGTTTGGGTACCCCTGATCGCGCTCGTTGCGATCGTTGTCCTCGTGACGTCGGGGCGCCCGATCTTCTTTTCGCAAGAGCGCATCGGTCGGGGTCGTCGCCCTTTCGTGATGGTCAAGTTTCGCACGATGCAGACGGGGCCAAACCCGATCGTCCCCGACCAATCTCGAATCACGCCCTTCGGCCGTCTGTTGCGACGAACTTCGCTGGATGAGATGCCTCAGCTGTTCAACGTGATCACGGGCGACATGAGCTTGGTCGGCCCCCGACCGATGCTCCCAGCACTGAGCAATCGGGTTGCCCGTGGGGACGCAGTCCGTTTCGCGGTTCGACCCGGCTTGACCGGCGTCGCCCAAGTCAACGGGCGCAATGCGATCTCCTGGCAAGAACGGATTGGTTACGACCAACAGTGGGTCGACGAGGTCAGCGTTCGAGCTGCAGCGAAGGTTCTCGCCCAAACCGCACGAGTTGTGGTGTCGGGCGAGGGAATCTCCGGCCACGATCCAGACGATCCCCTTATCGCCACCGCTCCGATCACGGAGCCGATCGGCATCGACGACGTGCTACCGGACGTCGAGCGACCAGACCGAAAGGCCGCCTAGTGGACACCGGACGACTCGTCGACCTCGTGGATGTCGCGCCGCGGGTTCCCCCTGGCGTCTTGAGCTGTGTGGTCGTCGGCGCAGGCGGCCACGGCCGAGAACTCGCCGATATCGTGCGCAGCGCCGGAGCGGCGGGCTTACCGCTACGCCTGCTCGGCCTCGCCGATGACGGCGACGTCGACCGACTCGCACTCGCCCGAGCTGGCTTCCGATTCCTCGGCGGTTCTGAAACCGCCACCGACCGAGACGTACGCACCTACCTCGGCCTCGGCTATCCCGACGTTCGTCGCCGTGTTGCGAAGCGACTGCAGTCGGCAACCTGGGGCGAGGCACTCGTGCATCCGTCGGCCAGCGTGGGTTCGGGTTCCGAGCTCGGCACCGGCGCCGTGCTCGCACAAGGTTCTGTCGTTACGACCAACGTGTGCGTCGGTGTGCACAGCCATCTCGGCGTCAACGCCACGGTCTCCCATGACTGCAAGATCGGTGACTTCGTCACGATCTGCCCCGGCGTCACCATCACCGGCGCAGTGGAGATCGGCGACGACGTATTCGTCGGCGCAGGCGCCACGGTTCTACCCGGTATCTCGATCGGAAACGGCGCCGTGATCGGCGCCGGCGCCACCGTCACCAAAGACATCGCCCCCGGAGTCACCGCAACCGGAGTCCCCGCCCGAGCGCACTAGGCACCGCCAGTCTGGAAAATATCGGCAACCTCGGGATGGCTAGCCGAGACCGGCTACAGGGTGATTGCGTCGTCCTGGTACTCGTGGAGGCACAGGCTTCGCATCGAGCGCTTGGCTGAGCCGTTGGAAGAATCGTCCAGCAGCCCCAGTTGTGGTGGTTGCATAGCGGGAACCGATACATGACTGATGAGCGGATGAGCCGGTCGGATATCGAGCTCGCCGGAACTGATGAGATCCTCATGGAGTTTCTCTCCGGGGCGCAGACCCGTGAAGACGATCTTGATCGGCGTCGGCGATGCGGCCGCGAGCCGTTCTGCGACGTCCAAGATGCGAACTGGGTCTCCCATATCGAGCACGAGAGCCTCGCCACGATGACCGACGGCGCCGGCCTGAATCACGAGTTGGCAGGCTTCTTGAGGCGTCATGAAGTAGCGGGTCACCTTCGGGTGGGTGACGGTGATTGGTCCACCTTGTTCAACCTGGGTCCGGAACGCTTCCAGCACCGATCCGCGTGAACCGAGCACGTTGCCGAATCGGACGCTCACCCACGCTCCCCGACTCCGATGGGCGTACCAGGAAGTGAGCTGCTCTGCTATTCGCTTGGTGTACCCGAGGACACTCGTGGGGTCCGCTGCCTTGTCGGTCGACACATTGACGAAGTGGGTCACGCCGCCCGACGATGCGGCAGCTCGGAGCACATTGTTCGTTCCGAGGACGTTCGTCTTCCAACCTTCGAGGGCGTACATCTCGAGGAGCGGCAAGTGCTTGAGCGCCGCTGCGTGGAAGACCACGTCAGGGCGATGCTCGGTAAACACCTGTGAGAGCCGCTCACCGTCGCGAATGTCTGCAACGACGAGATTCCTGGAGTCGAGCAGAGCACGACCTTCGATCGACATCTGCACGCTGTGCAGTGCTGACTCGTCACGGTCCAACATGATCAGTTGCGCAGGCGCAAAGCGATAGATCTGGCGGCACAATTCTGAGCCGATCGAGCCGCCTGCGCCCGTCACCAATACTCGAGCACCGGTGAGATATGACGCGATCGCGTCGAGGTCAGTGTCGATAGTCCGTCGACCGAGTAGGTCAGCCTCGGTTACTTCACGTACGTCAGACTCGCTTACGACACCGTCGATGAGTTCTTGGATTGGCGGCAATACCCGCAAGTCGAGGCCGGCGTCAGCGGTGATCCGCTCAAGGTCGGCGATCGTTGAGGACGGGGCGCTTGGAACTGCCGCAATCAACATGGTGGTGCTCGTGTCGCGAGCTACAGCGGCGATGTCTTGACGGCTCCCACGGACCGGCACTCCCTGAATACGAAGTTTGGCCTTCGTCGAGTCATCATCGAAAAGCGCAACGGGACGGTAGACGCTGTGCGGATTCCCCAACATTGACCGGACGAGCTGCGCGCCTGCATCGCCCGCACCGAATACCAGCACTTGCGTTTGGTCCTGCAATGCTGTCGCCGACCGCCGTTCGCTCAATCCCCGCTTGAATCCGCGAGCGAACAGCATGGCGCTGAGGGCAGCGAAGGGCGCCAAGAAATTGAAGGCGAGCGTGACCCCCAACCGCGCTCCGAGAGCAACAGCACCGGCAACTGCGGCCGCCACGGCGGCCACTACGCCCGAGAGGGCCACTGCCTCATCAAAGCTGGCCAGCCGCCAACGGCCCCGGTAGAGGCCGGTTGCAGTACCCAAAGTCGCTTGTAGCGTCGCGGCAGCAAGTCCGGCGGTGGCCCCGTGGGCGACGGAGGCCCCCATCCCGAGCGCCCCTACGGCTATAGCGATGAACCAAAGCGCGGTATCTGCAGCGGCGCGCAAGGGCAGCCTGGCAATACCAATGAAGCCTGAAGAAGTGCGCCTCGGGGCCCGAAGGCCCCGAGGAGAAGCAAGCCCACTCCGCTCGCGATCGTGAGAATCTGTCATCGGGTTCCTCATCGGCGAGCGCGACCCCAAGATGAGTGGAGAATCGTTACGATCTAGCCTCGTTTGCGTCCTCGCATTTGCGATTCCTGAGGCCTCACATCGGCCATCTCTGCTGCCGATAGGACAAACGGACTATGGCTAGCGACCTACGCATTCCTGAGATTGAGCTCGACGATATTCACGTGAGCGAGCCGCCTGACCGGCGACGCCGTTCCAGCGCCGAGATTGTCGAGATCATGACCGCTGCAGCGGGACTGATCGCCCTCGTAGTCAGCGACGCCGCACCCGCCGGCCTCACCATTGCCGATGGTCTGTACCGAGGCGCCTTCGCCGCACTCGTCGTCTGGTTCGCCAGTCGTGCCCGCCGCTGGACATGGGTGTTTGCGAGCACTATCGCTGCGATCGTTGCATCGTCGCTCTTTGCACAAGCGTTCGCGGTCATCGCGCTCATCCTGGCAGCTCGCACCTTCTATCGAGGTCGCCGTTCGCCGACCGTCGGCGCAGCGATCGCGCTGCTGGCGCTACCTGCACTCCTCACCCAAGGCGTGGGCCCACTATTTCGACTTACGGGCGGCGCCGTCAACGACCCGTTTGGGACGAGCGCCCTGATCACCGCAGTCGCGGTGGCTCCCCTCTTTCGCAGTGGTTGGAGAACAATCTCACGCAAGCAGCGTCGCGCCGTAACCCGCCGCTTGTCCCGAGTCGGCATGGGTATCGCAGCGGTAGTCGCCTTCACGGGCGTCGTGTGTCTTCTCGCGCTTCCGGCGTTGGTCCGAGGGCTCGAGAACACCCAACGCGGAGCTCAGGCCGCATCGAATGGAAACCTCGAGGTTGCCACGACACGCCTCAACCAAGCTGCCGATGACTGGTCAAGCGCCAATCGAATAATCGCTGGACCGTGGATGTTGCCCGCCCGTCTAATCCCCGTGGCAGGCCAGAATCTTCGCGCTGGACAAGTCACGACAGGCCAAGCGAGCGCGCTCACCACATCGGCTGCAACGCTCACCGATCGAGTCGACCCCTCGGCGCTTGTGGCCGAGGGCGTTGTTCGCACCGACGAACTCGACAGACTCACCCCAGCCTTTGATGCTCTGGCTGCCACCGTCACTCGGGCGGAGGGACGTATCGGGAGAATCGATACTCCTTGGCTCCTTGCTCCGATCGCTGAACGAGTCGAACGAGCAAACGAAGTGTTGGTACCGAGTTCGAGTCTGATCAGTGCATCCGCCGAAGCGCTTCACCTTGGCCGTAACTTGCTCGGTGCCTCCGACCCTCAACAGATCCTCGTTATGTTCACCACCCCATCGGAGGCCCGAGGCTCCGGAGGGTTCGTGGGAAGTTGGGCTCTAGTGTCCGCTTCCGACGGCCGACTGTCCATCGACCGTTCCTATCGTTCGTCCGAACTCAACCGTCTCCTCGAAGCAAACGGCGCGACGTTGAACGCAGACCCGGACTACAGCCGCCGCTACGAACGATTCGATATCGCCCGGCACATCCAAGATGTGACCATCTCTCCGCACTTCCCATCCGTTGCTGCCGTAGCCGCCGACCTGTTCGAACAGGCGACGGGCACTGCGGTCGATGCGGTCATTTCGGTGGACCCGTTCGTATTGGAGAATCTCATCAGCTTCACCGGTCCGATTCAAGCCGGAGACCAACGACTCACCGGAGCGAACACGGCCAACGAATTACTCGTTCAGCAATACGTCACCTTCGAAGACGACGAGGCTGGCCGAGAGGCGGCGCTGCTCGCCCTCACCGACCAACTGACCACGTCTCTTTTCGCCGAGCCGCCAGATCCTGTGGCCTTCGTAACCGAGCTAGCACCGCTCGCAGACCAAGGCCGGATCAACCTTTGGCTCGCTACCGACCCAGTGAGTGAATTCACCGAGCGACTCGGCCTGAGCGGAGCCTTCCCGGCAGCTCCCGAGGACCTGATCGCCGTCGTCCACCAAAACGGCGGCCAGAACAAGATCGACTCGTTCCTTGAACGGAGCCTGGAAATCGAAACACTGCTCGACCCGCATTCGAGGACCGTGAGCCACGAGCTCCTGATCCATCTAGAGAACACCGCACCTGCCTTTGGACTCCCCGGCGCCATTCTGGCGTCCAACGACCAAGGACTACCTCCGGGTACCAATCGAATGATCTTGTCGACCTACGCCCGCCATGGCGTCGTCGACGCCCGACGCGACGGTGAGCCCGTTCCCGTCGAAGCGGGCTCCGAATTCGGACTCGGGGTGTTCTCCGTAGTGGTCGATCTTGGCCCCGGCGAGTCCACGACCATAGCGCTCTCACTCGAGGGCCAGATGGCGAGCGATCGCAGCTACGAGATCACGCTCGGGGCGCAACCCCTCGTCGCAGCCGAAGAGATCGAGTGGCGACTCATGACCGCCGATGGGTCCCGGATCGACGGACCCGCCGATTGGTCGAGTGACCTCGAGGGATTGACGTGGGTAAGTGCGATCGACCGCGACAAGGCGCTGAGTTTCACACTGCATCGCTGAACGTACCAATTGATATAGCGACGCTAAAGAGGTCCGCCGATTAGCCGATTGGCACCTTGTGATTAGGCCCAGGTCTCTACGAAGCGTGCTTTCGGCGATGATGATCGCTGTGCTCGTGCTGCCATTTTTTGCAAGCCCGGTCAGCGCGCAGTACGGAGGGATCTCGGGACTATTCGTGACCACCTCCCCTGACCGCCCTGGTTTCGCTGACTTCACCGGCCTCGGCTGTGCCGGCGGTCAAGAAGTGATCCTGTACTGGCCCGGACTCCAACCGCTCGCAAGCGACCCCGCTGCCTCCCAGTCGGTTCCCGGACGGATCCTTGCGACGACCACCACGATTTCGAGCGCCGACCCGCTTCTCAATGGTACTTTCAGCTTCCCGAACGTGCGGCTTCCCGACGTCGAACCTGGCGTCTACGAGGTACATGCGCGTTGTGGCCCTCTCGATCTACGAGTCCTCATCCAAATCGATGACAGCGGACTCATCCTCTTGTCGCCAGACCCAGCTGCACCCATCGTGAACGAAACACCGCGCACGGGTGCGCCATCAGGGGTACTGCCCTTCACCGGCCGCGACTCCAACCGCGTCGCGTCGCTCGCCATCGGTTTCGTTGCGATGGGTCTGCTTCTCGTTGCAGCTTCACGTCGACACCAGCCATTTCGTCCAGCCGGACCGAGCTAGCCAGCCTCGCTGGCGACCTAAAATCTGGTGCGCCTAGTCCGTTTGGCTTATCGTTCGCGCCGCCTGGCCGATTGGACTTCATGCGTGACGCCATTGGAACCAAGCTCGTCGTTGTCGGTCAGGGTTACGTCGGGCTACCGGTCGCCGTCGAGGCTGCCCGTGCTGGATTCGGAGTAATCGGCTACGACATCGACTCCCACAAGGCCCATGGCTTGCGCCACGGCCGATCCCATGTTGAGGACATCACCGACGCGGAGTTGCAAGCGGTCATTTCCTCGGGCAACTACGTGGCTACGTCCAATACCGACGACCTTCGCGGCTTCGACGTCGCGGTTATCTCCGTACCCACCCCGCTGCGAAACGAAAGGCCCGATATGGGCTATATCGAAGCTGCGGTCGACCAACTGTGCCCACACCTGCGCGTGGGTGCAACGATCATCCTCGAGTCGACCACCTACCCCGGCACGACCGATGAATTGGTGGCCCCTCGCATCGAGCGCGCTACCGGACTTGTCGCTGACCAGGACTATTTCTTGGGATACTCCCCCGAACGGATAGATCCGGGAAACCGGGTGTGGGGCCTAGTCAACACCCCAAAGGTCGTCAGCGGAATCGGCCCGCAATCAGCCGACCAGGTGCAGTGGTTCTACGACCAGTTCATCGACAAGACGATTGCGGTACGAAGTACCCGTGAAGCCGAGATGACCAAGCTCCTCGAGAACACCTTCCGCCATGTCAACATCGCACTCATCAACGAACTCGCGATGTTTGCTCACGATCTCGGAGTGGACATCTGGGAGGTCATCGATGCTGCAGCAACCAAACCCTTTGGCTTTATGAAGTTCACCCCAGGTCCAGGCGTCGGCGGGCACTGCTTGCCGGTCGACCCGTCGTATCTCTCCTGGGCCGTTGAGGAACAACTCGGCAAGACGTTCCGGTTCGTCGAACTTGCCAACGACATCAATCGTCACATGCCCGACTACGTAATCCGCCGCCTCGAAGCTGGCTTGGCCGAGCGAGAGTCCCTCGACGGCGCCCATGTGGTTCTCGTCGGAATGGCCTACAAACCAAATACCTCAGACGCACGTGAATCACCCTCGGTTCGGGTTGCGGATCGACTGCTCAACCTCGGAGCGAAGGTTTCGGTCGTCGATTCCCACATCGACCCGCGAGACCTCCCCAGCGGCAGCGTCGAAATCGATCTCACAGCCGATGAGCTCGCCGGAGCCGAAGCGGTAGTCATGTTGGTCGACCACGACGACATCGATATCGATCTGATCGCGGAGCATGCACCGTATGTGCTCGACTGTCGAGACGCCGTCCGCGGTACAGGGATCGACAAGCTATAGCTTCTCGAACCGAGAGAGTCATACGCAGCCAGCGGAGATTCGCTAACTTGCGACCATGTTGGTTGCAATCACGGGATCGTCGGGACTCATCGGAACTGCGCTTCGCACAGCGCTCAAAGACCGAGGAGATGAAGTCGTCCGTATCGTGCGTTCCAGTCCCGGTCCAGCCGATGCGATCTGGGACATCGGCGCCGGAACCATCGACGTCGACGCGATGCGCGGCGTCGACGCAGTTGTGCATCTCGCAGGCGCTGGTATCGGCGACGCGAAATGGTCGCCCGAGTACAAGCGCGAACTCACCGAAAGCCGCACGCTGAGCACCGCTCTGCTCGCCGACACGCTGGCCGGGCTAGACCCCCTGCCGTCCGTATTCGTCTCCGGTTCAGCCATGGGCTACTACGGCGACCGCGGTGACGAAGAACTTCGCGAGCAATCCGACCCGGGCACGGGCTTTCTTCCCGACATGGTGCAGGCTTGGGAAGCCGCCGCGCAGCCGGCGATCGATGCGGGTATACGAACCGCCTTCATACGAACCGGCCTCGTGCTGAGCGCTGAGGGCGGCGCGCTCAAAGAGCAATTGCCGTTCTTCAAAATGGGCATCGGTGGCAAGATCGGCGATGGGTCGCAGTACTGGTCGTGGATCTCCATCACCGACCAGGTCAACGCGATCCTGCACATTATCGACGGCGACCTCTCGGGCCCCGTCAACCTCACCGCACCAAACCCATCCACGAACGCGGAGTTCACGACAGCTCTGGGCAAGGCACTCGGCCGACCAACGTTTATGCCGACGCCCAGGTTCGCCGTCGACATCAGACTCGGAAAAGAAGCCGCCCAAGACATGCTCTACGGCAGCGCCAAGGTGCTCCCGGGAGCGCTCGTCGACAGCGGCTTCACCTTCGCCCATCCCACCATCGACGAGGCATTTGAGGCCGTGCTGTGAGCACGACCGCCCACGTCAATATGGACGCCAAACAGACCACCGCCTCCGTTCGGATAGCGGCGAGTCCAGAGGCCATTTTCGCGGTACTCGCCGACCCTCGACGACATCATCTCTTCGATGGTTCGGGCATGGTTCAAGGCGGCATCTCGGGACCTGCCCGACTCGGCATGGGAGACAAGTTCTCGATGTCGATGAAGTTCGGCCCACTTCCCTATCGAATCTCCAACAAAGTGGTGGAGTTTGAGGACGCGAGATTGATCGCCTGGCAGCATCTCGGGAAGCATCGCTGGCGCTACGAGCTCGCACCGATCGACGAAGGCACGCTCGTCACGGAGACCTTCGACTGGTCAACTTCGGTGGTTCCCTTCGCGATCGAAACCGTCGGCTATCCGACGGCACATCTCGACAACATCCAACAGACCCTCCAACGACTGAAGGAATTGGTCGAGTCGGAATAGCAACTAGGCGGCGGTGGGTTCCAGCCCCGACGAAAGGACAACATCATGGCACGAGCAATTTTCAACGGAAAGGTCATTGCCGAGAGCGACGACATCAACACCGTCGAAGGCAATGCCTACTTCCCGATCGATTCCCTCGATCAAAGTGTCGTGACCGAAACCTCGCACAAGACCGGTTGCCCGTGGAAAGGCACGGCCAGCTACTACACGATCGACGTCGACGGCCAGGTCGCAGAGAATGCCGCGTGGTTCTACCCACAGCCGCTCGACGGAGCCGAAGCGGTTCAAGATCGAGTGGCCTTCTACCCCGCCGTAACTATCGAAGCCTGACATCGCGGGCGGAGGACCCCTCAGCCATTCTCAACCCTGCCCTGGCTTCCACGCCCTTGGGCGGCCTCCACGGCCAATTCATCAGCGATGTCGTTCCACTCGTCCCCCGAGTGGCCCTTCACCCAATGGAACGCCACATCTCGCCCCTTGACGGCCTGGATCAGTGGCTTCCACAGGTCTTGATTGGCGACCGGCTTTTTCTGGGAGTTTTTCCACCCTCGGCGCTCCCAGCCGACCCACCACTCGTCACGAAAACAGTTGACCACGTAGGTGCTGTCACTCCAGATCTCCAGGGGTCCCTCTAACGAGTTCACGGCATGCAGAACCGCTTGTAGCTCCATCCGCTGATTCGTCGATGGGTCTTCAGCTCCCGATGCCCATGCACCTCCCGGAATCACCCACGCCCAGCCGCCCGGACCAGGGTTACCGGAACACGCACCGTCGGTGTAGACCACCGTCGGCTCATCGGATTTGACTGGACTGCCATTACGACTTGGTGAATCGCCGGTGAGGTCCCGCCCTTCATCGCTAGATTGCACATGAAAATCGTCAGGATCGAACAAGCTCACCGTGCAAGCATGACAAAACGAGACACGTTTCACTATTAGAAACATCGCCAGAAGTTTCCCCCTGCCCAACTTGCACGCAAGACTGGAACACATATGTCCGATAATTTCGCCCAACAGCTCCCCGATATCGATCCACAAGAGACTCAGGAATGGTTGGAGTCTCTGGACGCCGTAGCTTCCAGTGCCGGTCGACAGCGAGCCCGCTTCATCATGTCGAAGCTGTTGGCACGAGCCCAGGAAACCCAGATCGGTACCCCGCCGGCCGTGTGGACGCCCTACGTCAACACGATCCCAACCGAGGACCAACCGTTTTTCCCTGGCGACGAACACATCGAGCGCCGCATTCGCGCATTCATTCGTTGGAACGCTGCGGCAATGGTCGTGCGGGCAAACAAGCACGCGGACGGCATCGGCGGCCACCTCTCGTCGTATGCATCGTCAGCGTCGCTCTACGAGGTCGGTTTCAACCACTTCTGGCAGGGCAAGGACGACGGGCTGTCGGGCGACCACATCTACATGCAGGGCCATGCCGCCCCCGGCATCTACGCCCGCGCATTCCTCGAGGGCCGGTTGAGCGAAGAGAACCTCGACAACTTCCGTATGGAGATCGGCGGCAAAGGCCTGTCATCGTATCCCCATCCGCGTCTCATGCCCGAGTTCTGGGAGTTCCCGACCGTTTCGATGGGTCTGGGACCGATCAACTCCATTTACCACGCTCGCTTCGCCCGCTACTTGACCCAGCGCCACATCGATGACGCGTCAGCAGGCAAGATTTGGGCTTTCCTTGGAGACGGCGAAACCGACGAGCCCGAAACACTCGGAGCGATCTCTTTGGCTGGACGTTCGGGTCTCGGAAACCTCATCTGGGTGATCAACTGCAACCTGCAGCGCCTCGACGGGCCGGTTCGCGGCAACTCGAAGATCATTCAAGAGCTCGAGGGCAACTTCCGCGGCGCTGGATGGAACGTCATCAAGGTCGTATGGGGCGGCAAGTGGGACGAACTGCTCGCCCGCGATGTTGATGGGGTCTTGCTCAACAAGATGAACACCACCGTCGACGGCGAGTTCCAGCGCTACGCGGTCGAAGACGGTGCGTACATTCGTGAGCACTTCTTCGGTCCCGACCCACGCCTACGCAAGCTGGTCGAGCACCTCAGCGACGACGAACTCAAGAGTCTGCCTCGTGGTGGACACGACTACCAGAAGGTGTACTCGGCGTATAAGGCTGCGGTCGAAGAGACGGATCGGCCGACGGTCATCTTGTGCAAGACAATCAAGGGCTGGACGTTGGGTCAAGGCTTCGAAGCCCGCAACAGCACCCACCAGCTCAAGAAGATGAACAAGGCACAGATGCTGGAAATGCGTGAGCGTCTGTATCTCACGGACGAGATCCCAGAGTCAGAACTTGAAGACGAGGTACCTCCGTACTTCCGTCCCGCCCCCGACTCCGACGAGATGCAATACCTGTTGCAGCGCCGCCAGGAACTCGGTGGATCGCTACCAAAGCGCATCGTGCGCACTCGACGACCTCTGACGCTTCCACAGGAGTCGATCTTCGACGATCTCAACAAGGGTTCGGGTGGCCGTGAGGTCTCCACCACCATGGCGTTCACCGCCACTCTGCGGTCGATGATGCGAGACCAGGAATTCGGGCCTCGTGTCGTGCCGATCATTCCCGACGAGGCCCGCACGTTTGGCATGGACTCCATGTTTCGCGAGTTTGAGATCTACGCCCCGTTTGGCCAGTTGTACGAACCGGTCGACCACGAATTGTTGCTCTCCTACTCCGAAGACACCGATGGCCAGATCTTGGAGGAAGGCATTACCGAGGCCGGCTCGCTCGCAAGCTTCATCGCCGCCGCAACGAGCTACGCCAACTATGGCGTTCCCATGGTGCCGTTCTTCACCTTCTACTCGATGTTTGGCTTCCAGCGCGTCGGCGACCTGATCTGGTCCGCCGCCGACTCTCGCGCTCGTGGTTTCCTCATGGGCGCAACCGCGGGACGCACGACCCTGATGGGCGAAGGCCTCCAACACCAAGACGGCCACAGCCCCATCATGGCTTCGACCGTCCCCGCGTGTGAGGCCTACGACCCGGCATTCGCTTTCGAGCTCGGAACGATCATCAAAGACGGCCTTCGCCGGATGTACGGAAACGGCGCCGAGCAGGGTGAGGACGTCTTCTACTACCTGACGATCTACAACGAGAACTACGACATGCCGGCCCGTCCAGACCACGTCACCGATGAAGACATTTTGTCGGGCATCTATCAGTGGGAAGACGCTCCCGAGAAGACGAACCGGGCGACGATCTTGTTCTCCGGCCCGACCCAGCTCGCTGCCCGGGAAGCCCAACAAGAACTCGCCGAGCACTACGACGTCGGAGCCGACCTCTGGTCGGTCACTTCGTACAAGAAGATCCGAGAGAACGCACTGGCAACCGAACGAGCGAATCGCCTTCGACAGTCCGGCCCTTCGGTCGCATGTGATGTCACGTTGAAACTCGCGAACGCCGGAGGCCCAATCGTGGCCGTAAGCGACTACATGAAACTGGTCCCCGACCAGATCGCCCGCTGGGTGCCCGGCCGCTTCGTGACGCTGGGAACCGACGGCTTTGGCCGTTCGGACACCCGCGAGGCGTTGCGCGCGTTCTTTGAGATAGATGCGGCCCATATCATCGTCGCGGTGCTTTCGGCGCTCGCCGACGATGGACGAATCGATCGCAGTGTCGTTACCGAGGCGCTGGTCCGCTACGGCGTCAACCCTGACAGCCCAGACCCCGCAAAGGCGCACTAAGCGCCTAGATGGGGCTGGATGGTGCGAGTCTCGGCAATCGCGCTCAAGTGCGTGGTACCGCGTTTCGAAACACTTAGAGAGCCGCAATCGATTCGCCGGTCCTTGGCGACCCTATGAATATTTCATTTGCGTTACGGAACGGCAGGTTTGACTTGCCAGCCACCACTCCGCGTCCTTGTGTCTAGAGGCGTTGCGACGCGAACATTGCGTTTACATGACATAAATCACTCAAGCGGGGATCAGGCAGCGTCGATTCCCGAGTATGGCTCGAGCTCGATCTCTCGGACTCACAAACCTGCAGACTCTCACGTGTCTCAGCATTGCAGTCGTATTTGCGTTGCTCGCGGCAATACTGCCTTCTACGGGAGTCTTCGGCGCGCCCACGGACTCGGTAGCAAGTGGGAAACTGCTGCAAACACCCACCACTAACCCAATCGGTCGCTCAATCGTTGATGCGACGCCACAAAGTGCTGCCAATCAACCAGCCAACCGCCTACTGGCGGCTCCTCAAACAGATTCTGTCCCAGCATCACAGCCCCCAGCAGCACTCGCGCTCAGAGACTCGAGGGCCGGGGACTCGGACAATCCACCTACTTCCGGCGCACCAACCGCCGCGGGGAGCCCTAGCACCTCAACCGCTTCCACCTCTTCGACGATCAGCCGAACAGCGCCAGGCACGGCAACGACACAGACGACTTTGACACCGAGCACCACCGACGCGTCCAGGGTCGAGCGCGCTGATGCCCAGTTCCAACGCATCGCGGAGGTCACCGCACCAACGGTTCGTGCGAGAACGACTACGTCCGTAGAGCCCCAAGCGCAGACCACTTCCACCGCGCCACCCCGTTCCACCACGACCGAGACTCCTCGCACGACCGAGACTCCTCGCACAACCGAGCCACCGCAAACCACTCGGCCAGTGCCCGCCACGACAACCACCCAAGCACGCGCACAGAATCCCGCGCCATCGCGACCCTCGAACGCGTTGTTTAGCGCATCCTTCGAGGACGTATCACCGTTCTCGTTCGGTCAGTCAAAGAACAAAGTACTCGACACCATCGGCTCCGAATTCGGGCAACTGCGATTCAGCGGCTCGAGCAATTGGGATGATTTCGCAGTTGTCGACGACCCAAGTGGGGCCTATCTGCGTACCCGTTCCAACACCGGCAACAACTCACAGAAACAGTTCAACATCCCGATCACGCAAGCCTCGGAGTCATACCTCGTGTATAGCTTCTTTCTCGAACCAGGATTTGATGCCGGTGATGGCAACCGAAGCCACGGCGCTCCTAGCCATAGCACCGGCATCAAGCTCCCAGGCCTCATCCTCGGAAACCCGTCGGACAACACTGGCGGAAATCACACACCGGGTGGATTCTCTGGCCGCCTAATGATTCGGGGTACGAGAAAGTCCGACGGTGATCACACCGCACCTCGCCAAGGCTTGAGCCTTGCCGCCTATATCTACGGTCAGGAAATCAACAACCAAAGCATCGCCTCCGGGTTCGGCCGCGACTATTTCTTTCTCGACGGGTTCTCATCCTCACCCTTTGAAGGAATCTCGCGCGGGCACCACGAAGGAGTCGGGGACCCTCGAATCTGGGACCTTGAAGTCGGGCAGTGGGTGACGGTGGTGCTTGGCTACCGAGTGGACGGCGACAACGGATCGTTTCGAGCGTGGACGAAGACCGGCAACGGCCCGCTTACCCAACAGCTCCATATTCCGAACGTGAATTGGGCCGGAGGAAATAGCAAGGCCGGACCTGATTCCATCTTGCTCCAGAACTTCTGGGGTGGGAGCGGCTCGGTTTGGTACCCCGACTCGACGTCGTACATGCGCTTTAAGGATTTTGCGGTCTTCAACTCCCAGGCCGACGCCCTCGCATGGGCTAGGTAGCCGTCTCGGCGCCCGCGAGACCCCCGTAGAGTTGGCCTGGTAACTTCGGCTCTAGCAGGCCAAATAGCTCAGGAAGTTGATGTGGCGCAGACATATTCTGGCGAGGTGACCTTGCGTACGGAAGCCGCGCCTCAATTGGAATCAGAGGGCATTTCAATCTTGCCCTATCCACCCGAGGCAAAGGCCGACGAAACGAAGCTTCGCTACCGTTGGGCTCTCGTCTTCGCTCCCTGGGCGTGGTTCATCGTTCGCGGCCTGCACTCATGGCTCGAGGTCATCGCCATTCTGCTACCGGTATTAACGGTGGTTGGCGCCGGGTTGGCCCTCCTGCTGGCCGCCTACCGGCGCAGCGCTGTGCTCGCCGCGCTCTCCGCCTCCTTATTGCTTCTATTTGCCGTTACCACCTTCCTTCCTGGGCGGCCCGTGAACGGCCCACAACCCGTAGAAACCAGTCAGTTCGCGTCGATGAACCTGGCCAGCCAATGGTTCTCCGACAACGAGATTGGGTTCTTTGTCTACGACCAGGAACCAGACGTACTCGTTGGCGTCGAGCTCCGGGAACCTCACGACATCGAGCTGAGAAGTCGTTTTACGAACGGTTTGTCCGACATTATCGACACCCCTAATCTCTCGGGGCCGGACTTCGCCGGCACGTACCGCGAGAACAGCCTGCCGAGCATCGGGATCTACACCGATCTCCCCATGGAAGTTCTCGAGGACCCCATCGCAGACACAATCCCCGGGGGCCTCCCTGGCTTCCGTGTACGCGTCTCTACGGAAACCTCGGACGTGATCGTGTACGCCCTGCACGTCCCTCGCCCCGGCCCAGGTAGCGGCCTGTATGAGGTGACACCTCCAGAACTCCATGCGATGGTCGATGCGCTCGCAGATGCGGTCGAGGCCGAGGAACTACCCGTAGTCGTGATGGGAGACCTCAACTTGGTCGATCGAGGACCAGGATTCCAGAGGCTCACCGAAAACCTGTCCGACGCGATGCGCGCTGACCGCTGGGCTGACTCGACCCGAACCCGTGACCTATGGCATACGATCCTCAAGCTCCGGATTGACCATGTGCTGGTGAGCCCTGAACTCTGCGTCGCTGAGGCAATCCAGGACCGCGTCCTATTCTCCGATCACGACACCATTCAGGCCAATGTCGGACTATGCAGTGCGAACTGACCGACCTCTCAACTCTGAGTACACTTCAGGCAAGCAAAGGACTTCATTTTTATGATGTTTGAACCCGGTACCAAAGGCAAAGAAACGCCCGGGCTTGAGGACTACATTGCGGCCGTTCGGCAGCGCAAGCTGCTCATCGTCGTCTGTGCCCTCCTCGCCCTTGCGCTTGCGATCGTATTCACAACAACGCGGACCGCCACCTTCACGGCGGTGTCGCGAGTGCTGGTCAACCCGACAGCGGTTGGCTCGACCGACGGGCGCCTCGTACAGCCATCGCTTGAACGAGAGCGTGAGGTGATCGGTTCCAACGCGGTAGCCGATCGAGTTGCAACGGCGGTTTCACTAAACCAGGCCGGTCGGACGCTCCTTGAAGACCTTGAAGTCGTGTTCGTCGACGACAGCGACACCCTGGAAGTCCGTTATACCAACAGCGACCCCAAACAGGCCGAGATTGTCGTCAACAGGTTCGCTCAAGAATATGTGGGACTACGTAACGAAGCAGCACTGGAGCTCGATGACCGAACCATCGTTGAGCTCGAAGCTACCGTCGCAGCGGTCGATGCTCAGATCGACGAGGTAGAGGAACAGATCGCCTCGCTCATCAGTGAACGATCACGACAGATCGCGCTCGGCCAAGACGCAACGTCTGCAGCGGACCAGCTCGCCACTAGCCGGGCAGTTCTTTCGCAGTTGCTTATTGAACGACGCTCTCCAGTCGCAGATTTGGCTGAAGCACAACTCGCTCAAGGAACTCGGTTACTGCCCGCCGAGGTCCTCCAGTTCTCCTCCGTTCCAGAATCGCCGAACGGCTTCGGCGACCGTATTCTGCAGCTGGCTGGACTCATTCTCGGAACGGGCGCCGGCGTCGGACTGGCGTTCGTGTTACATCGCCTCGATCGCACCGCACGCGAGTCCGGAGACGTGGAGCTTGCACTGGGCACCAGTGTTCTCGCCTCGATTCCATCTTTTGGCATCTCGAATCGAAGTGGCTCTTCATCGGTAGTCATGCTTGCCGGTGGCCGCTCAGCTCGAGTCCAGCGAGCGCGAGAGTCGTTTCGCCGGTTGCGCTCATCGGTACAATTCCTTGGAACGACGCAAGATGCCAAGACCTTCTTGCTTACGAGCGCCCGTCCCTCCGAAGGGAAGTCCACGACAGCCACCAACCTTGCGGTGGCGCTCACACAGGGCGAGAACAGCGTCTGTCTGGTGAATGCCGATCTTCGACGTCCCACCGTTGAGCGCATTCTGGGTATTCCATCGACCCATCAGGGGCTCAGCGACTGGCTTGCCAATCCCGATATCACCAACATCATGGTGGCCGTTCCCGGAACCCCAGGCCTTGTCGTGGTCCCTGCTGGACCGCCTCCTCCAAACCCTGGTGAGTTGCTCGCCACGAACCGCTTCGCAAGCTTGCTCGAGGAGCTCACGGAGCAGTTCGACATCATCTTGGTGGATGCTCCTCCGGTCCTCAGCACGGCCGACGCATCCGCGATCGCCCGCAGTGTCGACGGCACGATCATCGTCGTGGATAGCTCACGAACCGACACCGACACGTTGCTCCGAGTCCGATCCGAGATCGACCGATCGGGCGGCAAGGTCGTCGGAGCCATCCTCAATCGGGATAACACCGATGCAAGTCCTCTACTGGGCCGAGATCGCTACAGCTACGAGCGGGTATCGGCGTCTCGATCCACCCAGTGACATCCCTCGCCCCTCCCCTTCCGGCCGCGTCGGGATCAGCGTCGATCGACTCGTCGCCGTATCTCAGCCGGCCGGGTACACGCGAACGCGTACTCGTGTTCGTGACGTTGTTCATCTACGCATGGGGCACGCCGATCGAATGGATCACGTTCGCAACGCAGGGCGGCACCGAGTCGAGTGCTATCACGCAACTCGTCTTCCTCTTGCTCTTCGGGCACACCATCATTTCGCTCAACGGCAACTGGCACGTCGCTATCGCGGCATCACGCCGCGAGCCATTGTTGCCGGCGTTCATGGCATTAGCCCTGATATCAACGGTTTGGTCGATCTTGCCGGCGACGAGCTTCCAGGACGCCGTCGTCATCGTCATCACCTACGTGACGGCGCTCCATCTCGTCGTGAGGTTTGAACTTCGCGAAATCGTGGCGCTTCTCGCAATCATGTTTGCTGCGAGCGCGCTGTTGAATCTGGCCTTTATTGGCATCTTCGAATCGTTCAGCACCTTCGAACTCACAACCTCCGATGGAACCGGCGCGGGCTTCCGGGGGGTCACCCCAAACAAGAACAACCTCGGCCGCGGTGCAGCAATTGGGTACGTAACCTGTGCTGCTCATGCGAGGCTTCGGCGAAGTTGGTTCGTCTGGCCGGCCTTCGCCCTGGTGAACGCTTTTCTCGTGCTCGGTACGCAGTCTGCGACTTCGATCGGCGCGGTCATTGGCATCTCGGTTCTCAGCGTGGTGCTACTGGCATTCCGAGGGAAGAAGACCCTCTATGGCGCGGCGATGGTGAGCATGCTCGCAATCTTTGGAGTCCTCTTCATCTTTGCCGCCACAAACCTTGCAGCGACGACGGGTCTTCTGGGCAAGGACTCCACCTTCACCGGACGTCTCCCGATTTGGCAGAACTCCTTCGAATTTGCGATCGGCAAGCGCCCCATCGTCGGGTACGGCTGGCAAGCCTTCTGGCAACATGGCGTCGCTGACTTCGACGTGCAAATCCGATCGAACAACTTCGATGTTCCGCACGCCCACAACGTGATTGTCGATGCGCTGCTTCAGGTAGGCCCCCTCGGAGCGATCATCCTGATCGCGCTCTTCACCCGAGCCCTCGTGTGGAGCACCCGCTATATCCGAGCTGTTCCGACAGCGCTCGGCCTCTTCCCAAGTGCCGTCATCGCACTGGCCGTGATCTACAGCTCGACCGAGGCGGGGTTCATCAGCCGATCCATCCAGTTCATCATGTTGATTGTCGCCATAACGTCCGCAGCAAGCCAAAAGGGGAAGCCGCGATCCTTCGCTGACGGCATATATCGCTCTGAGGAGGCGGATGTGCCGCCCTCGGCAACAGCTGGGATGTAACAAGCGGTGGAATCACCCATGACGAAAACGCTTATATCTGCCTGTATCGCCACGTACCGGCGGCCCGAGGGCCTCCGTAAGCTCCTCGCAAGCATCGAAGAGCTCACCCTGCCGGACCATGTCGACTTGGAGATCATTGTTGTCGACAATCACCCACCTTCAGCGGCCAACCTCATTGCTGATCACGCCGCGACGAGTCGCTTTGCAGTCCATGCTCTCACCCAACCAGAACCGAACATCAGTCTGACTAGAAATGTCGCGGTGGCCCACGCCACCGGTGCCTACCTGTGGTTTGTCGATGACGACGAGGTAGCCGATCCGGCGTGTGTGACCCGCCTGTTCGACGCACTCCACCGCTACGACGCCACGGTTGTGTTCGGGCCGGTGATAGCCAAGTTTGAAGCCGACGTTCCCGACTGGTCTCGCCCGCTCTATCAACGCCCGATTTTTGCGACCGGGACCAAGTCCGACGCGCATCGCACCTCAAATACCTTGGTCCGAGCAGACGCGCTATCGGCGATTCCCGGGCCCTTCGATCCGGCCTATGGCGTTACTGGCGGCTCGGACTCCATGCTCTTCCGCCAGTTAGAGGAAAAAGGCCACCGCCTCATCAATTCCGATGATGCATTCGTGTCCGAAGTTGTCCCGGCGAATCGGGCTTCGTGGAAGTGGTTGCAAACTCGCTCACGCAGACAGGGACAGAACTACGGTCGTCAAACCGTCACACTCAATGACGGCTACCTCAATGCCGGAGTCGGAATCGTTGTGGCTAAGGCATTGGTGCTGATCGCCAGCTCAGGCTCCCAGGCGCTGCTGCGATGGTCTGACCGGCCCACCCGGGCAAAGCATCTGCTGCGCCTACAGACCAACATTGGCAAGCTCGAAGGCGTTCGGGGAATGTCGCAGGAACGCGACCTCTAAATCGCCAGTCGGCGGACGTATTCAGAGCGATTCGAGATGCGCAAGTAGTACCTCGATAGCCGGCGTAGCTTCGTTCTGGTCGAGCTCGGCAAGCAAGCTCACCGCTTCGTCACCAGATATCGTTCCTGACTCGGCCACAGGCACATCCGAGCCGACGCTCTCGTCAATGAACGCCTCTCGACCGTTGTTGAAGACAAGATTATTTTGCACAACGACCTCGCCGTCAACAGCACGTAACTCATCGTCGACCCTGATACCGAAATGCGCGACATTGAAGATGACATTGTTTCGCACGATCGCAGGAGAACTTACCCGCACCCCGATCCCGTCCGCCCACGGATTGCGGGTTGAGACGTTCCAAATGGCATTGCCTTCGACCACAACGTTGGCGTCATAGTGGCGCTCGCCGCGACCGATCGATATTGCGGCCCCGCTGTGAACGTCGACGTCGCGCACTATGTTGTTGGCAACGACGACGTTGTACACAGAAGCCTTGATCTCGATGGCCTCGGCAGTGGTGTTCGCCACCGTGTTCCCGGTGACGACGACGTTGGACACGTCATCAACTTCGCCATTGTCGAGTAGGCCTCCGGTGCCGAGGTAAATCCCCTCGCCAAAGTCTGCAAAGTCGAATCTCCCATTGCCTCCTGGCCGCTGGCCAGTGGTGTCGATGATGTTGTCTTCAACTCGCACATCGTGCGACTTGTCCAGCACATGAATGGCTTCTTGACCTATGTCGATGACCTCGTTCCCGCGAAGCGTGACGTCACGTGAATTGGAAACACGAAGTCCCCACAGCGACCGCTGTGCGCGGAGCCCCTCCACCACGATGTCGGCACTGTCTTCAATAAGCACTGCGGCCAGTTGGTCGTAGGACCCGGACGTGAAGATCGCCTCTCCGGAGAACGCCTTGACGGCAAGATTCTCTCTGCTGCTGATCGTTAGCGGGTCGTAGGTTCCAGGCAGCACGTAGATCGTGTCGCCGGGCTGGGAAACTGCAACCGCGAAGGCTGGCGTGCGCAGCGGATCGTCGATGTTCCAACCGCCCTCGGGCCGATCTACACCGTCTGGTGAAACAAATAGCTCTGACCCACGAACGGGTGGCGGCATCGTCGTCGTCGTGATAGCGGCGCTCGTCGACGTCGACGCAGGCGCCTCAAGTTCCGGTGCCGTGGTAGTGGGCGATATTGTGAGTTCGTTTGCTGAAGTTCGCGGCGCGAACGTATCACTTTGTGCCGCTCGCCCGCCGCCGCTAAGGATCATCCACCCAATCACAGTCGCTGTGATCAGGCCGAGCCCGAGCAACGCAATCTGTCCACTGCGCATATGAAGAAGGTACACCCTGCTGTGCGAGCTCTAGTGGTCGGGCTGAGGTCCGACTTATCGAGCAGCAGCGAGCGCGTCGTTCTGGGACTCGTAGACCGCGAAGTCTCGGAAACGCATATATGACACGTTGTCTGGGTACCACTCCCCGCCCTGGCCACCCCAGAAGTTCTGGAACAGCAAGGAATCGATGGTTTGTGGACCAGAGTTTCCGACCCAGTTGACATTGTTCAGCTCAAGCCGAGGTGCGAGAGGATCAGTGCCCGAGGCAGTCCACGCTCGGAACCAGCCATTGTCTCCGTCGACGCGATAACCGAGGACAACGGTAACCCATTCCCCAACGGGCAGATCCCAGATCCGTGGATCACCAACGCCGCTGGACTTGCCGGACTTCAGTCCCGTAAAAGGCTGCGCATCGAATCCATTCAAGAACAGATAATCGCGTCCAAAGCCATGGTTGATGGAGGAATTGTTGATTTCTTGCCCGTAGATATAGGCCGATAACCCAAGCCCCTCGCGCGCCTTGCGATTATCGCCATCGGACTTGCGGGTGCCTCTGATCATCAACCGCCCGGTGAAGCCGCCCGCATTGTGGTGTCCGCCGGTGTTCAACTCTGGAGTCCCGCCAGCCAGACCGGGAAGCTTGACCCCCGTGGACGAAACGACTCGCCCGCCATTGCCGTCGCCAGCGTCGAACCCTGGCTCAAGGTAGAACTGGTACGTAAGGTACGCCTCTTGGCTGTCCTCAAAAGGTACGGCAAATTGCTTGCGAGAGTTCTGCCCAGCATCGGAGCGTGTGCGGAGATAGCCGTCGGTTACGGCAAGGTCTTCCCAGTTAAGGCCCGGATATTCAATGTGGCCAAAGTGCTTCTCGAGCGTCGAGATCACGTGTCCCTCCGACGACCCGAATCCGACACCGTTGAGCCCACGGAGCGATGCATCGAGCAGAACCCGACCCGGGTTCGCTCTCGGAGCCTGAGTCGTGGTGGGCGCTTGTGTGGTCGTCGGGGCTTGTGTGGTCGTCGATGGACGGGCCCGCACGGTTGTGGGTGTGGTTTGCTCGCTGCGCAGCGGCGCTGGAGCGGGCA
>CAZLWE010000032.1:0-40203 GCA_964562985.1 uncultured Acidimicrobiales bacterium | reverse complement strand
GCTGGCGCCTTATGCCATGGCCACCGACATCGTTCGCTTCTCCCAGTTGGGTGCGCACCTCGACGCTGCGCTGGCCGAGGGAGCGAAAGGACCACTCGCTACGGCACTTCGTGGTCCGGTAACCGTCGTGTACGGACCGGGTCCGCTTGGAACTGACCCTGCGGTGATCGAATCCGCGCTGGTGCAACTCACCAACGCCAACAGCGAAGCGCGGTTCCTGCCCGCAATGCATCGCAGCAACATCATGGGTGCTTTCGACATGGGTCTTGCTCCGGGCTTGATGCCAGGGCGTGCAACCTTGGGCGAGGTCCCCGAGACGTGGGACAAGGTGCCGTCGACGACCGGTCACGACACCGCAGCGATCCTGCACCGAGCCGCTAATGGCGGCATCGACACGATCGTCTTGTTGGGGGCCGACCCGCTCACCGACTTCCCGGACGCAGGGCTTGCGGAGTCGGCGATGAACAAAGTCTCGAACTTGATCTCTGTCGACACACTTTTGAACTTCACCTCTACAGGTGCCGATGTCGTCCTGCCAGCTGCGGCGACCGCAACAGAGATCAACGGATCATTCACCAACATCGAGGGGCGCGTCAGCCCGATCGGTCAAAAAGTAACGGCTCCGGGCACCGCCCGTGCCGACTGGATGATCGCCGCCGAACTCGCCGCACAACTCGGTACCGACCTCGGCTTTATCGACCTCGACGAATTGTGGGCGGAGATCAACCAGGTGTCCGCACTTCACGCAGACCTTTCAATGGCGACGATCACCGCGGCCGATTCTGAGGGCGTGTTGTTGACCGGTGCTTCGGTCGGTTCGCCACGAGCATCAACCTCATTGCGTGAGCAACCACGAGATGGTTTCGAACTGCTCGTACACCGAAAGATGTACGACGCCGGGACGATCCTCACCTACTGCCCGTCACTTCAGGATCTTCCCGCAGGGGCCAAGGCATCGATGTCGGCCGCGACCGCCACGCAGGTCGGCGTTACCGCTGGTGACGAGGTCACGGTCAGCAACGGCGGCGGTCAGCTCTCGCTCGAGGTTGTGGTCGATGACGCCGTGGCAGCAGAAACCGTTGCGATTGAGTTCAACCAATCGAATGCAACAGCTGGACGACTCCTCAGTGTGTCCAGCACGGTCACTTCGGTGAGTGTGGAGGCTGCATCATGATCTTTGCTCAACAGCCGTACCTGGAAGACTTTGAGTGGTTCAGCGATCGGTGGTGGACGCTGTGGCTCGGTGGAGATGTGTTTTTCCTCATCATCTTCGTTGTGGTCGTATTCGCAATGCTGCTGGTCTCGGTCATGCTCATGGTCTGGTTCGAGCGCAAGGTCGTTTCCGACATGCAGCATCGCATCGGCCCGAACGTCGCTGGACCTTGGGGCATCATGCAGACCCTGGCCGACGGCATCAAGTTGTTCTTCAAAGAAGACATCACCCCCGACGGTGCAGATCGACCTGTATTCAAGTTGGCGCCGTACCTCTCGTTGGTGCCGGCGTTCCTGATGTTCGCCACGGTGCCGATCGCCGGTGACTTCTCCAACCGCGACGGAGAGGTCACGCTCTTTGGAAACACCTTCTTGTTCCAGCTGGTCGACCCGCAGATGGGAATCTTGCTCTTCCTGGCCATGTCGGGCCTCGGTATCTACGGCGTCATGCTCGCCGGTTGGAGTTCGGGCTCGAAGTACCCGCTGCTCGGTTCCGTCCGAGCATCGGCGCAGATGGTGTCCTACGAGGCAGCACTCGGTCTCTCGCTTGCAGCGGTCTTCTTGTTGAGTGGATCGCTGACCACCAACGAGATCGTCCAATCCCAAGCCGACGGGCGCTTCGGTATTGGCGGCTGGAATGTCTTCCGCACCGGCGTCGTTCCGTTCGTGATCTTCTTGATCGCTGGCACCGCCGAACTGAACCGGCCGCCATTCGATCTCGTCGAAGCAGAACAGGAACTGGTCGGCGGTTTCCACACCGAGTACTCCTCGCTGCGGTTCTCGCTTTTCTTCCTGGCCGAGTTCATGAACGTGGTCACCATGTCGGCGATCATCGTGACGGTCTTCTTCGGTGGCCCCCACGTGCCGGACTTCCTGATCTTCACCGAGACCGCCGGCTGGGCCTGGGGTCTGCTGTGGTTCTTCTTGAAGGTGCTCGTGTTCTTGTTCACCTTCGTCTGGTTCCGTGCCACCCTTCCTCGCCTTCGCTATGACCAACTCATGGATCTGGGTTGGAAGCTGTTGATCCCGCTAGCACTCGGCTGGTTCATCGTTCTCGCTGTCCTGCGGGTTGGTCGAAACGAAGGATGGAACCCATTCGTCGCCTGGCCGCTAACCGCTCTTGGCTTTATCACTGGCGCCATGTTGTTGATGGGTGCTATCCGGAACGCACGTCAAGCTCGACTTGAGTCCGAGATTATGGAGTTCGGCTAATGGGATATCTGGAGGGATTCGCCGTTACGTTCGCCAAGCTCTTTGAAGAGCGGCTCACGGGTGAATACAAAGCACAGGGCGAGGGCGAAAAGCGCTCCAAGCCCGAACGCTTCCACGGTCGTCACGTACTCAACCGGTACGAAGATGGCATGGAAAAGTGCATCGGCTGTGAGCTGTGTGCGGGCGTCTGCCCGGCGAAGTGCATCTACGTGCGCGGCGCCGACAACGCTCCGGACAACCCCGTCTCACCGGGCGAGCGCTACGGCTACGTCTACGAGATCAACTATCTGCGTTGCATCCACTGCGATATGTGCGTCGAGGCGTGCCCAACGCAGGCGATCACCGAGTCGAAGCTGTTCGAGTTCTCCTTTACCAACCGCGACGACGCGATCTACACCAAGGAAGAGTTGGTCGTAGACGATGACGGTCTGCCGAAAAAGCTGCCCTGGGAAGACTGGCGCCCAGGCGATGATCAACTCACTTCAGGTTGGATGCGCGCAACGTCCCCCGGTGGTTCACCCGCCTACCAAAACACCGTGGCATGGTCCGGTGAGCTCGGCTACGGCGTACGAGCGCCTGAGCAGGGTCAGAGAGTTCTCATCGAAGCGGAGGCCGAGATGGTCGAAGCGGGAAGCGACGACCACGGAGACCACGGCCACGGACACGATGGCCATGACCACGAAGATGGAGGCCACTAGCCCATGACTCTCCAGCTGTTTAGCTTTCTCGTCGCGGGTGTCGTGGTGATCACGGGCGCCCTCGGCGTCGTTATCGCCAAGAACCCGGTGCACGCCGCGCTGTTCTTGATCCAGACCCTCTTCGGTGTCGCTGTTGAATTCCTGGTCGTCGAGGCGCATTTCCTCGCCGCCATCCAGGTGATTGTCTACGCGGGCGCGATTGTCATCCTCTTCTTGTTCGTGATCATGTTGCTCGGCGT
The DNA here is from genome assembly GCA_964562985.1 of uncultured Acidimicrobiales bacterium. Lineage (GTDB taxonomy): Bacteria > Actinomycetota > Acidimicrobiia > Acidimicrobiales > SHLQ01 > SHLQ01. The sequence continues at coordinate 36,842 of CAZLWE010000032.1, read as the reverse complement.
GGACAAGGCCGAGAACCTCTCGGTCGAGCCCATCATTGGGCAGAGATCGGCCGCGATGGTGACCGGCATGGCACTGCTCGGGTTGTTGTTGGCGGTGATCTGGTCGAGCACGGATCTGACCGGAATCCGCTCCGCGAACGGGGACGTCAACCGAACCGACGAACTCACCGGCGAAGTTCTGCCGAACGTAGAGCAACTCGCCGAGCAGATCTTCACCGACTACGTCTTTGCCTTCGAAGTAACCGGCCTACTGCTCACTGTCGCGGTTGTGGGTGCTGTAGTGCTTGCTCGTCGGATTCCCGGAACACTGCAGGCGATTCCGCAATCAGCGTTAGCTGCCCGAGACGGCAACCTGGCAATCCGTGAGGAAACCGTGGACGACGACGCTGAGGTAGGGGAGAGCTAGTGCTAACACCTACCTATTACCTCGTTCTCGGCGCGCTCGTCTTTTCGATCGGCGCGGTCGGCCTGCTCGTACGTCGGAATCCGCTCGTGATGTTCATGTGCGTTGAGCTCATGATCAACTCGGTCAACCTGACCTTCATCGGGTTGGCCTTCGGCCTCGATGACATCGGTGGTCAGGTCGCGGTCTTCTTCGTCATGGTCGTCGCTGCTGCCGAAGTGGTGGTCGGATTGGCCATCGTCGTAGCCATCATGCGCCGTCGTGATGGTGCTACCGCAGACGATCTCTCGGTGCTGAGGGGCTAGACATGACCGATTTTGTATATCTCATCCCGCTCTTTCCCCTGCTCGGATTCACCTTCTTGATGATGATGGGCCGTCGCCTGGGTAATCCTGCGGCCGGCTGGGTCGCCACTGGCGCCGTGTTCTTGTCCTTCATCTCCACCGTGATCGTGTACTTCGGTTTGCGCGGCGTTCCCGACGGAGAGCGTCAGATCACCAAGGACCTCTTCGAGTGGGTGCCCGTCGGCGACTTCAGCGTGTCCGCTGGTTTCTTGGTCGATCCGCTCTCGGTCACGATGATGCTCTTCATCACCGGCATTGGTTCGCTCATCCATCTGTACTCCATCGGGTACATGCACCACGACCCGAATTTCTCCAAGTTCTTCGTGTACCTGAACATGTTCGTGTTCGCGATGCTGTTGCTGGTGCTTGGCGACAACCTGCTGCTTACCTTCCTCGGCTGGGAAGGCGTGGGTGCGTGCTCCTATCTGCTTGTCAGCTTCTGGTTCGGTAAGGAAGCGAACTCGTCGGCTGGCAAGAAGGCCTTCGTCACCAACCGCGTTGGCGACTGGGGCTTCATGGTCGCCATGTTCTTGACCTTCGCTACGGTCGGTTCGCTCGACTACCTCGTCATCAACGGAACGGCCGATCAGCTCAGCACACCGGTTGCCGTCGGCATCGTGCTGCTGTTGTTCGTCGGTGTCATGGGCAAGTCCGCACAATTTCCGCTCTACCTGTGGCTGCCAGACGCAATGGCAGGCCCCACTCCGGTATCGGCGCTCATTCACGCGGCCACAATGGTTACCTCCGGCGTCTTCCTGCTGACCCGGGTCAACGGGCTCGTCTACTACGTGATGATCGAGGCCTTCTGGGCCACCAACCTGATCACGTGGATCGGCGCAGGTACGGCACTCTTCGCCGCCACGATTGCGGTGGCTCAAGACGACATCAAGCGTGTACTCGCGTACTCGACGGTGTCACAGCTTGGCTACATGATCCTCGCTATCGGAACGGGCTCGTTCGTCGCGGCGATCTTCCACATGATCACCCACGCCTTCTTCAAGGCACTGCTGTTCTTGGGTTCGGGTTCGGTCATTCACGGTATGGCCGACGAGCAGAACATGCGCCTCTATGGCGGACTGAGAAAGTTCATGCCGATCACCGCCGGCACGTTCATCATTGGTTGGTTGGCAATTGCCGGTGTGCCGCCGTTCGCTGGTTTCTGGTCGAAAGACGAAATTCTTCTCGGCGCGTGGGACCTCGGCGGTATCAATGGCCGAGCCCTCTGGGCCGTCGGTTTGATCACCGCGATGCTCACCGCCTTCTACATGAGCCGTCAGGTGTTCATGACCTTCTATGGCGACTATCGCTTCGACAAGCCTTCCGAAGATGAGCTCGCTTCGGCATGGAACGCCTATCTCGACGAAGCAGACCAGAAGGTCGGCATCGCCAACGAGGCAGTTGTCGAGGCGGAGAGCGCCCATAGCTCAGCGATGTTGAGCTTGGAGCAGGCTCGTCAGGCATTCTCGTCAGCAAAGATCGACTCTGCGAAGGCACTCGCCGACGACGAAATGGCCGCCGCCAAAAAGGCAATCGATAGTGCTGAGGCTGCGATCCAACCCGCGGTCACCGCTGAGCACACCGCTGCCACCGCGCTTGAGGGCGCGGTCGGTGAGCGAGAGACCGCCGCGGCATGGTTGGCCGAGGCCCAAACCGCCTACAGCCGTCGCGATGGGCTCGACGCTGGTGCCGCCTCCTCATTCCTTCCAGAGAGTGTCCAAAAACGAGCGGCCCATCATCCACACGAGTCGTCCTGGCACATGACCGTGCCCCTGTGCGTTCTTGCGTTCCTGAGCATCGTCGGTGGCGGCCTGAACCTACCGTTTGTGAGTGAGATTCACTTCTTGGAGAAATGGCTCGAAGAGGACACGCTCTTGTTTGAGCACGTCATTAGCGCTTCCGGATCCACGAAGTGGGCCCTCGCATTCATCGCCATCGCCGCCGGCAGCGTCGGCATCTTCATGGCCTGGAAGTACTACATCAAGAACGACTACGACCCGACGACCGTCGAGAAGCCGATCCTGGCCAAGGGATGGAACTACGACTGGGCGGTCTCGGCCTTCATGGGCGGCCCGGGTAGGGCATTCTTCGATTTCATCACGGCCTTCGATGCCAAGGTCGTCGACGGTCTCGTCAACGGCACCGGCTCGGCCGTCCGCGGCACCGGAAGTCTCGTGCGCAAGATCCAGTCGGGTTACGTGCGCTCCTACGCCCTCGGCATCACCGTCGGCACCGTCGCGCTTCTGGCGTGGTTCTTTGTGAGGGCAGCAGCATGATCGACTTTCCTGTTCTCACCTCCCTGATCGTCGTGCCCGCAGTGGGCGCGATGATCCTCGCGATGGTCCCGGCTGCTCGCTCAGAGATCCATCGCCTCGTCGGCTTGATCGCCACCGGTATTACCGGCGCGTTGAGCGTATGGGTACTCATCGAATTCAACGTCGACGATGCGGGCCTCCAGTTCCGAAACCCCGATCCGAACGTCTGGGTTGAGAGCCTTGGCATTCGATGGGACTTGGGTGTCGATGGCATCAGCTTGTTCCTGGTAGTGCTCACTGGCCTCTTGTTCCCGTTAGCAATTGCCGGTGTTACGCCCGAGCACAGCCCGAAGAACTACTACGCATGGATCGTGCTGCTCGAAGCTGGTGTTATGGGCGTCTTCATGAGCCTCGACCTGTTCTTCTTCTTCGTGTTCTTCGAAGTGGTGCTGGTGCCGATGTACTTCCTCATCGGTGGCTGGGGCCACGGCAATCGCGTCTATGCCGCAACGAAGTTCTTCATCTTCACGATGTTCGGTTCCGCGTTGATGCTCGTTGGAATCCTGGCGATCGTCTTCCTCAGCGAGGAAGCACTCGGCCGGGTCACCTTCGACGTCGTCGCACTGGCTGAAGCCCAGGCCTGGGGCGAGACCGCTGGCCGCTGGATCTTCTTGTCCTTCGTTCTCGCGTTTGCCGTGAAAGTGCCGGTGTTCCCGGTCCATACCTGGCTGCCGGACGCGCACACCGAAGCACCGACCGCTGGTTCGGTGATCCTCGCGGGCGTCATGTTGAAGTTGGGAACCTACGGGTTCTTCCGCTTCGGTCTCTTCTTGTTCCCCGAAGCCGCCACATGGTTCGCGCCGGTCATGTTGATCCTTGGCACGATCGGTATCTTGTACGGCGCTGCGGCGGCGACGATGCAAAAGGACCTGAAACGTCTGGTGGCGTATTCCTCGGTAGCCCACCTCGGCTTCATCATGTTGGGCACGTTCGCGATCACCACTGAGGCGCTGGTCGGTTCGGTCATGCAGATGGTCAACCACGGCCTGTCCACCGGTGCGCTCTTCTTCCTGGTCGGCTGGATGTACGAGCGCCGCCATACCCGCCAAATCTCCGACCTTGGAGGTATCCAGAAGGTGGCACCGGTGTTCGCTGGTGCGTTCACCTTGGTGATGTTCTCCTCGATTGGCCTACCCGGTCTGAACGGTTTCGTCGGTGAGTTCCTCATTCTCATCGGAGCGTTCGTGGCGAGTCCATGGATCGCCTCGATCGCCGCCGCTGGTGTGATCTTCGCCGCCCTCTACATGCTGTGGGCCTACCAGCGTGTCTTCCATGGACCGACCGAGGGCGCCAATGCCGAGATGGAAGATCTGCGCATGTCCGAAGGCATGATCTTGCTTCCGATGATCGCCCTAATCATCTTCACCGGCGTCTTCCCACGTCCAATGCTCGAGCGCATCGAGCCTGCGGTCGACGCGCTGATCGTCCATATCGACGAGCGAGTCGATGACTGGGAAGAGCCCCAGGTAACCGTCCTCATCGCATCCGAGGATGATGAGTCGCACGATGATGAAGAAGGGGAGGGCTGATCATGTTGTTTGCGCAAGTCATTACGCCAGACGTTGATTGGCAGATCCTTTCCCCGATGCTGTTCCTCGGTGTCGCTGGCCTTTTGATCTTGACCATGACCTCGATACGCAAGGACATACCTGCGTGGTTCATCACGGGCTGGACGGTTACGGCAGCGCTGCTGGCAGCGATCGCTGGGCTGTTCTTGTGGGACCGCCTCGGTGACGAAGGTCCGGGCGCAACCATTGCGTCCTCGGTTGGCTTCGACGGCTTCTCCATCTTCTTGGGTGTGGTGATTTCGTTGTCGGTTGCGATGGCGGCGCTGCTCGTGCACACCTACGTGGAGCGCGAGGAACTCGACGGGGTAGAGATCCACGTCCTGTTGCTGTTGTCGGGCGCCGGCGGCGTGATCATGGCGTTTTCCAACGACCTGATCGTGTTCTTCCTCGGTCTCGAAACCCTCTCGCTGGCCGTCTACGTGCTGGCCGCGTTGCATCGTCGTCGCTACACCTCCCAGGAGGCCGGTATGAAGTACTTCGTACTCGGCGCGTTCTCTTCGACCTTCTTTCTCTACGGCATGGCCCTTATCTACGGCGCGACCGGTTCCCTGAACCTGGTCGTGATCAACGACTTCCTCTCCAGCGGTGGATTGACCGACGACGGCCTCTTGCTCGGCGGTCTCGCCTTGCTCATCGTCGGCCTCGTGTTCAAGGTCGGCGCGGCACCGTTCCACTCATGGACACCCGACGTCTACGACGGTTCGCCAACCCCGGTGGTCGCCTACATGGCTTCGGGTGTGAAGGTCGCTGGGTTCGCAGGGCTCTTGCGCATCATGTCGGTCACCTTCGAGCCTGTCGTCGACGACTGGCGTTTCGTGATCGAAGTGATCGCTGCGCTCACACTGATCATCGGTTCTGTCTCCGCGATCGTGCAGACGAACGTCAAGCGCATGCTTGCCTACTCATCGATCAGTCACGCCGGTTTCATCTTGCTTGGCGTGCTCGCGGCGACCGAGCGCGGTACAGCCGCCTCGCTGTTCTACGTCGCGAGCTACACCTTCCTCGTCGCCGGCACCTTCGGTGCGCTTTCGGTAATCGGTGAGAAGGGCGATAACGACTATGGCTTCGATGTGTTCAACGGCTTGGCTAAGCGCCGCCCAATGCTCGGCTTTGCGCTGCTGATTTTCCTATTGGCCCAGGCCGGTGTTCCACTCACGAGCGGATTCTTCGCCAAGTTCGAAGTGATTGCCGCAGCGGTCGACGCTCGCAGTTATTGGACCGCGATCGTCGCAATGATGGCAGCGGTGATCGGTGCCTATCTGTACATCCGTGTGCTAATCGCGATGTTCCTCTCCGAACCTGAAGAGGGTGCTGGTCGCGTGGATGTGCCGCCGACGGTCGCTGTGGTGCTTGGTGTCGCCGTCATCGTGACCTTGCTGTTCGGCATCTTCCCGGGACTGCTCGACGGTCTCGCGCAAGACGCGATGGCCGTGCTCGCCAGCGGAGGCTGAGCCGATGCGCCTCTCGCGTGACGAGGCGCGCGAAATTACTGCGGTCGCTCTCATGTTGGCGATTGGCCTTCGGGCGGTCTCGGGGTTGGTGCGTTGGCTAGACGATCTCGATAGCGGTGGTGGTCTGGGTACGTTCGTGTCCACGGCCTTTGAGCCAGTGGGCTCGACCATGGCCATCCTCACCTTGGGTCTCGCGTTGCTGGTTGCGCTCTCACCGGCTGGCGCCATCTCCATGAAGGTACGCAAGCCAGCGACGATCACCGCCGCGCTGGTCACCGCAGGGTCGACCGTCGTCATCTTGAACCGTCTGATTGCTGGAGGTGGCTCGGTTCTCGGTCGGTTGTGGTTCACGCTGCTCGACAAGTTTCCCGCTCTGGTTCTCGCTGGTGCGGCACTGTTCATCCTCCGCAACTACGACTCAGAGCGGTAGCTGTCTGATCTAGTCTTCGTCGTTCCAGCGGTCTCGTTTGGCGAGGTTTTCGGCGCCGTTGATCATTTGGCCGTTGGCGAGATCGGTTGGGCCGCCTTTGCTGTGGGGTTGGATGTGGTCGGCGTGGAGCCAGCGGAATGGGGTTTGGGTGTTCAGCGCGCATTGGCCGCGTTGTTGTACGAGGAGCGCGTTGCGTTGTTTCTTGGTGAATCCTCGGACGTCGGTTCCGAGGTCGGTGGTTTCTGATTCGGTGGTCATGACCTGGCGCCGGAGTTTGCCGGCTAGCAGGACACCGAGGGCGTGTTTGGGGTGTATGGGTGTGCCTCGGATGGTTTCACATCGGCTATCGAGGTCGTCCCATGCGATGGGTAGTTCGTAGGGGTCTACGTCGAGTGGGTTGTCGCCTGAGGGGTCGATGTGTCCGTACGTGCGGGCCAACAGGTCTTCGGCGACCTTCTCGCTCATGACGATGTTGACGAGGAAGTCAGGGTAGGTGCCGTCCTGTCGTCGCCACCCTCGGACCATCAACCGCAACAGAGCGTCCAAGTTCTTTTGTACATATGAGGTGACGGGCGCGTTCGGGTTGTTGTTCAACGTTTCTTGTTCGGCTCGTTCAAGTTTGGAGAGCTCGGTGTCGTGCATGGTGAGGAACGCTTCACCAGTCACGGGGTCGAGCAGGATCGTTATTGAGACGTCGCCGTTGGCTTTGGTGCGAATCCGCATCCCGTAGTTTGGGTTGGAGGAGTCGGTGAGTTCGCCGTCAGGGTCGGCGGCGTTGAGCCAGTAGGCGACAACGTTCTTCCAGTCGGTCCACACAACTTCGCGTGCTGCTTCGATGAGCATGGCCTGGTCGCGTACCAACAGGTGGTGGGTGCGGTGGGTGTCGATGGCTTTCAACTCGGCCACATGCGACCGGAACAAATCACCAGCCATCAACGCTTCGTGCAACAGCGGAAAGTCGTTCAACCACAGAGCGACCGAACGAGCAGACCCTAACGCTTTGGTTGGTTGGTGGGTTTCGTTCGCCAAGTGGGTGGTCAGTATGCGGGTGCCGTAGCGAGCCGACAGCCCGGCGGCTTCGGCTTCTTGCATAGCGGCCATCTGCAAACCCTGGGCTTGGGACACCAACTCGTATTCACGGACCAGCACACGGTTCAACTGCTCAACGGGCAACGAAGCTAACGACAGTTCGCCAAGATCGGCGACGACGGTGTCGAGGCGAGCCAACACATCGTCGACGTAATCGGATTGATGATCGATGACCGGCGAGTACTACGAGTCTAACGAACAAACGTTCGATTCACAACGTACTGCGATAAGATTTTCGTGGAACGACGAAGAGCGCCCGGAGTCGATCAAAGGTGGACCGAGCAGGTGGCGTGTTACTGCGTGAGCTGGATCGTCAGTGTTGTATCTGCGGTGGGCGAAATGCCGAGGCGGTCGAACCAGGTCATGCACAGGTCGGCCTGGCGCCGGGCTTCGGCTCGGTCGCCCTCTTGTAGCGCTGCTCGGATTAGCACCCGGTACGCCCGTTCCTCGAAGCGCTCGGACAGAAGTACCCGCATGGCCGCACGTCTCGCTGCCATCGGTTCAGCCAATGAGAGGGCCAGCTCGCTGTAGCGCACGACCGCTTCGGCGATTTCGGTATCGAATCGTTCAACGTCGAATTCGAACGCCTCGGTATCACGGAGTGCTGCGCAGATGTCCAGATCCCACCGGTCGAGGACCTCGGCATAGGATAGGGCCGCTGATCGGGAGCGTCCGGCCGCCTCATGCGCTCGCCCCTCGTCAACATGGGTCTGGAGAGTCCATACATCGACCGTCAGATGTGATGATGAATGCAGCGTGACGCTGCGTTCATCAGCTCGTAGATGAAAGCTCGGCTCTCCCTTGGCTCGCTCCGGTTCAAGCAGCTTTCGTAGGGCGCTTAGAGCGACACGCAGACTGGCCGCCGCCTTGTCCTGGTTGCTCTGCGCCCAGAAGGCCGCGGCGAGTTCGGTTCGGCTCATCGAGCCCCTCAGCGCTAAGGCTTGCAGGACCCGAGCTGGAGTTGTTGGAACGGCCGAACTTCGTTCGCCCATGATGACCTCGCAGCTCTGCCCGGTGCGAATCTTTGAAGCTACGACTGGAAGAGCCGGGGCTGCTCGCAGGATGCCAAATGCATCGGAGGCTTTTGGGTGATCGGACTGCGCTACGTACCGGAGCTCGTCGGCGACAGTCCCGCCGACGAGTCTTTCAAGGCCGAGCTGGAGTTCGTTGCTCGCGTCGACGTCGTAGGACCGCAGGTACAAAACGTAGTCGATCGACCACGCCAGTGGAAGCGTGCAGAACAAGAGTTCCGCGCTCGGGTGTTTATGAGTCGGGGACTTGCCGCTTCGCATCGCAACGAGATCGTGGGCGATCTCCCATCGACTTTGATGGTCGGGACCGAGTAACGCGCTTTCTGCCTCAGCATCGAATAGGGCTCGAAGGGTTTCTGAAAGGACGTAACCATAGGGAAGCCAGCGTCGGACCTCGCCCAAGCTCATGAGATCCGATATACCGGTTTGCTCAAGAAGTGCGACGATCTCGGCAATGGCACCCGGTTCGTCGTGAGCTGCGATTAGCGACGCGGCACGGCCGATGGCCTCGTACGCGATTTCTCGGGTTCGCGGCGGTCCGAAGGCGAGCTCAGACATAGGTGTGTGTTCGCCCCACGAGGCGGCAATTATCGCCCCCGTGCTCGCCACCTGAACTTCGTCGTAGCTGTCGTTGTGCGGAACCGAAAGCCGGTGCCCGGCGCCGCGAAGTGTGAGGGCTCGAGATGGATCTCCGGCGAGAAAAGTTGCGCGGATCAAGCCAAAGAGACTGAGGTCAGATCTCGTCCGCTCATACGCCTCCTCGATCACCGACAGTCCTTGGTCAAGCCTTCCGCAGAGCCCAGCGAGCGTCGCGGTCCAAATGTCCATGACGTTGGCCCACGTCGGGGTGAGCGTCGATGTGTCGAGCTTCTGGCACGCGAGAAGTGCTTGATCGAATTCGCCGAGTACATCGTGCAACACGACCGGCATGATCTGTTCAAGGGGGTCGAGTGCCGACACACCCAATGCACGAAGTTCGATCAGGCGTTCGAAGATGTCCGAAAGGGCCTCGAACCCGTCGCCACGGGTCCAGCGGACGTCTATCAGTCCCAACCACGCTGCAGCTTCGCCGCGAAGATTGTCTTCGTCTCGGAACCGGTCGAGCGCATGGCCGTAGAGCTCAAGGGCATTGTCGAGCTCTTCTGGGTCGGCGCGCACGAGCAGAACTCGTAGCAGGGTGACTACGGGGTCGTCGTCCTCGGCGTGTCCAGCGAAACGGTTGAGAAGTCGACCAATGATCGGCGGGTTCAGGAATCGTTCGCCAACAAAGGCCGAATCGAGAACCGCTTCTCGTGCTTGGTCGACTTCGTCGATTTCGAGGGCGAGAAGCGCTGCATCGATGGGAGCGTCATGATCGCGAAGCCAGGCAAAGACCTGGAGTGCAACGTCGTGAAACTCCCCGGCGTCAAAGACGTTCTCTCGCGCGTCCCACCACAAGTTGTGCACCCGCAATCTTTCGTCTTCGATCCGGGAGAGGGCAACGTTGTCCACCACCTCTGAACCGGATGCGCCCCGCACTGCGGCGAGCATCTTCTCGCTAGCACCGTCGACGCATGTGGCAGCTATCAACGACCGTCGAACGTCCACGTCGAGCTCCGACACAATCTCTTTGAAGAGGAAATCGGTGGTGGCGCCCGCTCGCCCGCTTTGCGAAAGAACCGCCAGCACCGGCCAGCCTCCCTGTTGGCGCAGTGTCTCGACGTCGATTCCACTCCGGTCGGCGTACTCGTCCATCTCGCGGTCGTTGAATGCCAAGGTTCGTTGGTCAATGCGCATCATCTCACCGCGGGCAACCTGGAGCACGAGGGGGAGCCAGGGCATTGGCCGTCCGCTCAGCACGAGCGATACGTTCAACGGCAATTCATCGACGAGCGAGGTGATGGTTTGAGCGTCTGACTCCAGGCGGTGCGCGTCGTCGATGATGAGGCAAACGCGACGTGGGCTTTGGGCCAGGAGCAGATCGTCAAAGGCAACTCGGCCGGGGAGCTGGACAGTCGGCTGGCCCAACGTTGTCGCGACACCATTGAATAGGCGATCGAGGATCCGTTGCGGCCCGACGTCGTTGACCCCAACTCGCCACAGCACATCGGTGCCGAGGGGATCTTGGGTGTTGTCGGCTATTGCTTGGTTGAGCAGGGTCGACTTTCCGAAGCCACCGGGTGCTTCCACAACGACGACCCGGTGATTCCAACGGGCAGCGATTGCTTCTATAAGGCGGGGCCGATGGAGGATGTCAACCGACGAATTCTGCTCCGATATCACTCCATTAGAAGTAGCGCAGTCGGGGCTGCTGTGACTACCCGGAGATTTACGTTCATTTAACGGCGAGGGGACATACTGATTTTGTTGCGGATGCATGGCAGCGGGAGTCATGTATACGCAATGCAGCGGGAGCTGTGGGTGCTCGGCGGGGGCACCACAGCTCTCGACTGGAACCCAGCGAGAGCGCTGCCGTCAAGCCAGGCTGCTCTCCGTCTCCTCGTCGTCCTTCTTGCGTGATGCGAAGGTCAATCCCAGTCCGATCAGAGTGATCAGTACGGCTGCCATCGTAAGCGTTCTGCTTTCCGTGCCGGTGAAGGCTAAGGCAGCTGGAGGGGTGCCAAATGATGGCGGACTCACATCGGTGATGGTTGGGTCGTTGTTGGTGTCGGGTGTGTTGGGGTTGTTGTCGTGGTCGGTGGTGGTTGGGTCGTCGGAGTCGTCGGTGACGTCTTGGCCGTTGGGGTCTTGTCCGGTGGCGGTTGCTTGGTTGGTGACGGTTCCGTTGTCGATGTCTGTTTGGGTGATGGTGTAGGTGGCGGTGAAGGTGGTTGAGTCCGAGGCTCCTGGGGTGAGTGTTGGGATGGTTCCGGTGACGGTGACTAACGGGTCGGTGATGGTGATGTTGGTTAGTGCGGTGTTGCCGGTGTTGGTGACTGTGAAGTTGTAGGTGATGGTGTCGCCTGCGTTGATGCCGTTGTTATCGGCGTCGTTCACGGTCGCTGTCTTGGTGAGCTCGATGGATGGGTTTTGTTCGAGTTCGGTGATGGTTGGGTCGTTGTTGGTGTCGGGTGTGTTGGGGTTGTTGTCGTGGTCGGTGGTGGTTGGGTCGTCGGAGTCGTCGGTGACGTCTTGGCCGTTGGGGTCTTGTCCGGTGGCGGTTGCTTGGTTGGTGACGGTTCCGTTGTCGATGTCTGTTTGGGTGATGGTGTAGGTGGCGGTGAAGGTGGTTGAGTCCGAGGCTCCTGGGGTGAGTGTTGGGATGGTTCCGGTGACGGTGACTAACGGGTCGGTGATGGTGATGTTGGTTAGTGCGGTGTTGCCGGTGTTGGTGACTGTGAAGTTGTAGGTGATGGTGTCGCCTGCGTTGATGCCGTTGTTATCGGCGTCGTTCACGGTCGCTGTCTTGGTGAGCTCAATCCCCGGTGTCGCTATGTCGTTGAGCACGTACTCACACACGGTCGACGTGCCGCTGGCCGCAGTAGCGGTGATCGCAGCCTGATCGACCGGAGCGGTGAGGTTGAGAAGTGTCGCGCCGTCTTCGACACACGTGACCGAATCGAGGGTGTAGCCAGCTAACACGTTGATGTCGGAGCTAAAGACGCCACCGTTCGCAACTACTTCGAGAGCGCCATCGGCCACGGGGTTGTTGCCCGCATCGAAGGGCGCCGGGCAATTGCTGTTTATCTGAGGGTCGCTGATCGAGCCCGTGAAGTTGATCATGCCAACGAAATACGGAGTCCCAGCGGTAAGGGCGACGGTGACGGTTTCGGTCATCATGTTTGCGGGGTTGACGTCGCCGTCATGAATTTCGGTTCCGGTGCGAGTCGTGCCGATGCGCCACTCGCCGAAGGCGCCAGCGGTTGCCTCTGCGGTGAAGGTGTAGTCGCCTGAAACAGTCGGGATCCATGGTGGTGCGGTACGTCCGAAGTAGCCGCCGGCGCTGAAGTCGCCGTAGGCGTAGGAGAATGCCTGGCATAGGGCGTCGGGGAGATTCGCGTTCACGGCGAAGTCCGCTGGGGCGGCGGTTCCACCATTGTCGTTAATTACCGTCGTGTTGAACACAAAGTCAGATCCGGGGTCGATTGGTTCGATCTCGCCGTAGATGACGGTCGTCCCGGTGAAGTCGAACTCGAAATCTCCGGTGTCGCTGTTGAAGGCCGCGAGGTCAAAGAAGGAACTGCCGCCGTCAACGTCGACGTTTGTCGTGCGCAGACGGTGGACGCCGACCGGCAACGCGATCGTTGGGGTCTGTTCGAAGTTGGCGTTGTGGAAGGAGAAGGATTCCTCGGCGTATGCGCCGCAGTTGAGGCCGAGTTCGACCTTCATTGCTCCACCGTCGACGCTGATCAGATGGAACGAGGTCGCCTCGTCAACCACGAGGATTGATTCGGTCACGTTCGCACGCTGTGTCGCGGCATTGTTGAAGGCGTGGTTGTTCTGGTCGTGACCCTCGAATGCGAAGATTGGCGTGGCGTTGAAGTCCACGGAGTCAACGGCCGCTCGGGCGGTCGTCGCGTCGTTGACCCCGACGGGCACACCGAGGTCGAACAGGGTGTTGTTGGTGCGATCACCGGTCACTTGGCGATAGCTGCCCGTATTGAACACCGACTGCGTTTGTTGACATTGAGTCGTGCTGACGTCGGCGGCACCTGCTGCCGGGGCGATGAGGGTCATCAGCGACAGGGCCAGGGCGAGTATCGCCGAGACAGCAATGATCATTTGGGTGGGCGATTTCATCTTGAGTAGGGCGATCTCGCTCTGTTGATGGTTCACCGCTATCGAGGAGTTGTTGTCAAGTGTCATTGTGCATCCAGGGGATTGGGTCCGTGGCCAACGTCACTTTTGCGACGCAGGCTGAGGTCCAAACGGCAAGCGGTTCCATTGGGTTGATGTCGAATATCAATATTCGCAATCCTTCAATAGCGCGACCGTCCTGGAATTCGAACCTGAACCGTTCTTGTTTGACAACCGCCTATAGGTAGATTACCTATATAGTTATGTTGTCTATTCGTGGGGTGCTCGAAACGCTTGTGCTGGCGGTGGTGGAAGACCAGCCGTTACACGGCTACGGCATCGCAGCTCGCCTCGAAGAGCTGGGCGCCGGTGAGGTGCAGGGCGGAACGTTGTATCCGGTCCTCAAGAAGCTCTCGAACGCCGGATGGATCGAGGCGGACTGGAGCATGGGCGACCATGGACCGGCCAAGAAGATCTACCGGTTAACCCCCGAAGGCGAAGTCGCGCTGGCCGAGCAGCGGGGCAGCTGGGCACAAACCCGCGACATGGTCGACTCGATCCTCACCATCGAGAGCGGGGTCACCCGATGAACGCGACCGACGCCCGGCTCCGTCACTATCTCGAACAGATGATGTTCATCTTCCTCGGCGCCCGCGTGCCTGTCGACCAAGCCGCCGAACACCTGGCCGAAGTCGAGAGCCACTGCATCGAAGCAGGCGACGACGAGCCCGCAGACCCATTCGAACACTTCGGCGACCCCCACGACCTGGCCCGACGGTTGATCCCCACCGACCGACTCCATCGGACCGTGATCTCCGCCGTGTGGCCGAGCATGGCCTTCCTCATTGGATTGATCTTCTTCGGGGCAATGGTGTCGATTGGCTCGGGTTCGGTCTCCGTGCTCGAGTTGCAGATAGGGCTCGCACTTTCGTTCATTTGGTTCCCGGTAATCCTCGCGCTTCCGAAACAGACCGTCGCCCCCAAGGCGGAGGCTTGGGCTCGAGGGGTGGCCGTGGCCAGCGTGATCGCCGCAGTCATCTTGCTGCTAAGCCTCGACGGCATCTTCCCGTCGGGCAGTATCGAACCCCAGCCGTCTACGTGGGTTCCGCTCGCCCTAGTAGCCATCCCAGGGTTCCTCGTCGCGTCTTGGTGGTACCACCGGCCTCGCCAGCTCGCCACGCCGGTGCCCGTTGGGGTTACCGCCGACATCGTGGAGGACCTCGGCCAGCCCGGTGTCTTTAAGGACTGGCTCCAATACGACATGGATGGAAACCCACTACCCGAAACCACCCGAGAAGCACTCGACCAGGCACAAGGTCAGTACCGCTCGGTGGCCTATGACCTTCGCCGCTGGGCCAGCGAAAGCCCCGAAGCCGCAGAGGAGGACTTCGTCCCGCTGCGCCACGTCGGAGCCCAAGCACTCGCGCTGTTGGCCTTCGTCGCCTTCTCCGGTTTCGCTCTGGCCGTCTCGCCATCGGACACGATGCAGTCGGTGGGGAAGTGGCTGATCTTCCTCGCCCCGGTGTTCGGCCTGTATCTAATGATCCGCAACTTCAGCCAACGCCAGAAGCGCTAGCCGAGCCGCGATACTGGAGGAGTGGGAGAGCCCTCGGTTCGCGTAGACGTGCGCGGTGACGATGCCGTACCTCCGCTCGACGCGCCTGCCCCATCGCCGAGGGGACGGCGTTGGATCGGTGGTTTGCTCGTCGCCCTCGCCGTGCTCGGAGCAGGGATCTTCTTTCTCCGGCCGGACTCCGGCCAAGCTGCCGATGGCTCGGTCCGACAGGCCACGACCACGACAACGAGCACGGCGGCACCGACCACGACCCGGGCCGAGGAGACCTCCACTGGCCTCGCCGTTGATGTGGTCGAGGGCTTGGAAGGTATGAGCGTCGGCTTTGAATCATTCGTGGTCGTGCCTGGACCACCGGGAGCAGGAGGCTATTTCGGCTCCCCGGCGTTTGGTCCGAGCGGGTCAACTCCCGAGATCTACCGATCGCTCGACGGGCAGAACTGGATTCAGGTCGAAACCGCCGTCATCGACGATGGCGAACTGCTGCCCGATGATGGCGAAGCATTCGATCCGGTCTTCAACGAAGAGTTCAACAACTTCCATCGCCGCGACAACGGTTTTGGCATCTTTCGAATCCGAAGCATGAGCGGCGATGTCATCGAGTCCGACCTGTTGGTGAGCGACGATGGGGCACTATGGCGAATGAGCGACGGTGGACTCCTCGACGAGTCGGAGGCCGGAAGTTTCGGCTTTCCCGTCCTGATCGACGGGGAAGCAGCATTCGTATCGACCAGAGATGAGTTTGGGGTGACGGTGCTTGAACAATCTGGGCTCGAAGCGCCTATCGACAATGTCTGCTTCGTGAACCCGATCTCGGTCGACACGATCCTTCTGTCGCCATGTGATGACGTTGGTGAGAGCGTTTCAATTGAGCGCTCCGATGTACCAGACGTTGACGTCTTCGATCGGGTCTTCGACTGTCTCGAGACTACGCAGGGCTCAGGATTAGCGTTCTTTGAGATCCGGTTTCCTGAGCGGAGCACCGAACCCGGGCTATTCAGCACCCAACGTCAACTCCTTGGCGTGCCCATTCGTATAGCCAGCGGCGAACTCGTGGGCTTTGTTGAGGAGGTTCCTACACCTTCGGCGGCGTGCGAGGTTCTCGGTGACTTCCTTCCGCCACGAAGCGGTCAGGGTCTAGCGATATGGGACGGGCCGGGAACCGCTGATGTCGTTGAACTCAACGGCGCGCCAGGTTTGGTTCCCAACGGCTTCTTCGGCGTCCAGCCAATGCCGCTCGGTGACACGTTCTTCACGCTGGCAGACCTCGGCGTGTGGGCTGTCCAGCGAGACGGTTCCGTCGAGTTGGTGGTGGAACTCGATCGGCGAACGTTTGGCGACATCATTCCGGCGAACCTGGTCCTGATCGAGGATCACCTGGTGTTGTCCCAAGTCATGGATGGGATGTTGATTCAGGATCGCATCGCCGGTGATGGTTCTGTGGAACGGATCGTCCACTCACTCGCCGATGATGGTCCGCTATCCAATGCTCGCGAGTTCGTCTATGTCGACTCCGAGATCGTGCTGTTTACCGATGGAACCCTCAGGTTGCGGCGAATCGAACCGGCTGAGCCGTCCTAAGTTCGGCGCCGACGACAAAACGCAACGAGCCCCGCCGTAGCGGGGCTCGTCAACTTGATTTTGATTGTCTTGCGGCGAGTTCTGAGCCCCTAGGCGAAGAACTCGGGTAGAGACGAGGCGCTAGCCGAGGAACGGCCTAGGCCTCGAGGAAGATGCACTCTCCGGGGCACTCTTCAGCGGACTCGATAACGCTCTCGATGAGGTTGTCGGGTACGCGTGCCATGCCTTCGGAGCCAGCCGGGTTGTTCGTACCGTCGAACAACTTCTCCTCGCCGTAGTTGTCCTTGGTCTCTTTTACGTAGAAGAGGCCATCGTCTTGGCCGAAGAATACGGCTGGTGCGATTTCTTCGCAGAGGCCGTCTCCGGTGCACAAGTCTTGGTCGATCCAAACCTTCATTTGTGGTCGTTCTCCTGATTCGGTGTTGCGGCCTCCATCATAGAGGCAACGACTGTGTGATTCGTGGCATAAGTGCCCACTAGCAGTGCTGTAACACCCCAATCGGAGAAACAATTCCGCAGAGTTAGGCAAAAGTGCGCGTGACTCCTGTCTAGACATCGCCGATATAAGACAAAACCGGGCGTATCCCCGCTAGTTTAGTGACGTGTGTAACGCAGCTGAGCAGGTCTTGGCGCGCGAAAAGTCGATGGTTAGTCTGAGGGGCCGTGTCCGAATTCCTGCGTAGTTATCTCGTGGTCGCGATCTTTGGCGGTCTCGGAGTTCTCCTCGTGGGCACGTTCCTTGGTCTTGGTTCGATCTTCAGGCCCAACAAGCCCAACGCTCAGAAGACCGAGAACTACGAATCGGGTGTGGAACCAAGCGGCGGTATGTGGTCTCAGGCCAATATTCGCTACTACGTCTTCGCCTTGCTCTTCGTGTTGTTCGATGTTGAGGCAGTGTTCATCTTTCCGTGGGCGACTCGCCTCGAAGCGTTTGGCCTTTTCGGCTTGGTCGAAATGGCGATCTTCGTATTTATCCTCCTGCTCGGCCTCGTCTATGCGTGGCGGAAGGGAATGCTCAAGTGGGTCTAGTCGAATCGGGCAAGCTCCCCAAGCCGCTCACGGGCTTGTTGAACATGAGCCGCAAGTACTCGTTGTGGGTTTACCAGTGGGGTCTCGCGTGTTGTGCCCTCGAAATGGGAGCCGCGTTCGCATCGCCTCGCTACGACGTGATGCGCCTCGGAGTTATCCCGTTCCCTGCGAGTCCTCGGCAAGCTGACCTGGTGGTCATCTCTGGGACCGTTACCGACAAGATGGCACCGGCGATTCGCCGCCTCTACGAGCAAATGCCCGAGCCGAAGTACGTCATCTCGATGGGATCGTGCGCAAACTGTGGCGGCCCGTACTGGGATTCCTATTCGGTCACAAAGGGCGTTGATCAGATCGTTCCCGTCGATGTCTATGTTCCCGGCTGCCCTCCTCGCCCCGAAGCTCTTCTCGAAGGCATCGTGATGTTGCAGGAGCGCATTCAGAACGAGGACATGCAAGAGCGCTGGACCCAAGAACCGATCGTTGTTGGGGCCTAATGAGTGACGAAACTGCGGTTGCAGAAACCGAAGAGACCGGCATTGAGGTCGACGAGGCCCGAGAGGCTCTCCTGGAGGAGATCTCCAGCGAGCTCGGCGATGCCGTCGTCGAAAGCTATGTAAAGCCGGGCGATGACATCTGGATCCGCATTGCCAAGGAGTCCTGGGTCGAAACCGCGCACGTGCTGCGTGAGGCAATGGGCTTCCGGTTCTTCAACTTCCTGTCGGCGATCGATTGGATGCCTTCGCCGTTCGGGCGCGACATGGACTCCCAGGTCGATCTCTCCCTCACCCCGCCCGACGATGCTCCAGAGCCCGAGCCGATGGAAACCGGCTACGCCGGTGGCGACACCCGCTTCCAAGTGTTCATGCGGGTCAACGACATCACGACCGCACGGGCGATCACGATAAAGGCCGACCTCGCCGACGACGACCTGTCCATCCAGACGATCATCCCGGTGTACCCGGGCGCCAATTGGCACGAGCGGGAAGCCGCGGAGATGTTCGGGATCGACTTCGTTGGCCACCCCAACAAGCGCAAGCTCTATCTCCCCGCCACCTTTGCCGGCAACCCCATGCGCAAGGACTTCCCACTGTTGTCTCGCCGCATCAAACCATGGCCAGGCATCGTCGACGTCGAGCAAATGCCAGGAGACGACGACGAAGAGGGTGGTGACTCGTGACCGACATAACGACCGGCCCCGGCGGGCCTGAAGCCGCATCCTCCACGGCCACCGGCCTTGACGAATCGAACACTGCGGTAGGTGCAGTCAGCACCGCCGAGCAGCTTCGTTACATCCATCAACAAGCAGCTGATGCTCGCGTGAACGTCGAGATCGAGACCGAGGGCATGACCCTCAACATCGGCCCGCAGCACCCGGCTACCCACGGCACACTGCGCATCGTCGCCAAGCTCGATGGCGAGCAGGTCGTGGCAGCCGAACCGGTCATGGGCTACATGCACCGCGGCTACGAAAAGCTCGCCGAGGTTCGCACGTACCCACAGGTCACGACCCTCATCAACCGCATCGACTGGGTTGGCAGCTTCGCGAACGAAACACCCTTCATTCTCGCTGCCGAGAAACTGATGGAGATCGAGGCGCCGCCTCGAGCGCAATACATCCGCACGATCCTTCATGAAATGAGCCGCATCGCAAACGTGATGCTCGGTATCGGCGATATGGGCGTCCAGATCGGAGCGGTTACACCGATCTTCTACGCGTTCCGCGACCGTGAATACGTTCTGAACCAGATCGAAGCGGCAACCGGTGGCCGATTCCACCCGAACTTCGACCGCATCGGCGGATTGAAGGACGATCTCCCAGCCGGCTGGATTCAGAACACCAAGAACTCGATGGGCAAGGTCCTCGATTTCTGCGATCAGATCGAACAGCTGATGTACGGCAACGAGATCTTCCAGGCTCGTACCCGCGGCATCGGCATCATCCCCGCCGACGTCGGCTTGTCCTACGGCCTGTCCGGGGTCAACATTCGCGGATCGGGCGTCGACTGGGACGTGCGGCGCGACGGCATGCCCAACGGTCTCGTCTACGACCAGGTCGACTGGAAGGTTTGGACCCACCCCGACGGCGATAGCTACGCCCGCATGTGGGTGCGCCTCCAAGAGGTGCGCGAAGGCGCAAGCATCGTGACCCAACTCCTCGACCAGATCCCAAGTGGCCCGGTCATGGCCAAGGTGCCTCGCATCATCAAGGTTCCAGCCGGTGAAGCCTTCGTCGAGACGGAGAACCCGCTCGGCGTCATGGGCTACTACATCGTGTCGAAGGGCGACCTCAACCCGTTCCGGGTCAAGATCCGCTCCGCGTCGTTCAGCAACGTCTCGATCACCCCGTGGTTACTCAAGGGCGTGTACGTGCCCGACATCATCACGATCCTCGGGTCGCTGTATTTCATCTTGGGGGACATCGATCGATGATCGCACTCGCCTTTTGGATTGAGACCACCTTCCGCTCCGCCGGTGGCCTTGCCGCCGTGCTGTTGCCTGCCGGTCCGCTCGTCTACCTTTACCTGTTCAAAATGATGAGCTTCATGCAGAGCCGCCTCGGCCCGATGGAAGCTGGTCCGCACGGCAGCATGCAATTGCTCGCCGAGGTAGGCAAGTTCCTCCAAAAAGAAGACATCTTCCCGCACAAGGCCGATCGTTTCGTCTTCGCTGCTGCACCGTTCGTGGTGCTCGTCAGCTCGTTCTTGCTCGTCGTTGTTGTGCCCTTCGGGCCTGACGCGTGGTTCGTCAATCTCGACACCGGGATCTTCTTCGCTCTCGCTGTCTCATCGATCTCGGTGATCGGCATTCTTATGGCCGGTTGGGCTTCCGCATCGAAATACTCGATGATCGGTGGCCTCCGAGCTGCGGGTCAGCTCATCGCCTACGAACTTCCACTCGTGCTGGCGGTTATGGGCGTCGTTATCCAAGCCGGAACGCTGAACCTGCAAGACATCGTGTTCGCTCAAGCGCAAGGGGAGATCTTTGGATGGGGCGGTATCGGCAATCCCTTTATCCTCACCCAGTTCCTCGGCTTCGCCATCTTCATGATCGCGATGCAAGCCGAACTCACCCAGCCGCCGTTCGATATGCCCGTTGCGGAGTCCGAGCTGGTGACCGGTTACCTCACCGAGTACTCGGGAATGCGTTTCCTGTTGTTCTTCATCGGTGAGTTCGCAACCGCCGGCATCTTCGCGATGATCGCTTCGACGCTCTTCCTGGGCGGTTGGTGGGTGCCGGGCATCGACCCCGACTCCAACTTGTTCAACGTCCTCGGTCCGATAGTGATGTTCGCGAAGGTGATCGGTGTGACCTTCTTGGTGTTCTGGTTCCGGATCACCTACCCACGCTTCCGTGAGGATCAGCTCCAGAAGCTGGCGTGGAAAGCGCTCATTCCGCTGGCACTGCTCAACATCGTGGTGACCGGCATCTTGAAGGTGGTGTTCTAATGGGTCTCGTCCCAGGCATGATCAAGGGCCTTGGTGTTACCGCCAAAGCCGCATATGAGACGATCTTCCCCGATGGTCCGCTCAAGCCGCCAAGCCCTACCAAGGGTGCGGTAACGGTCCAGTACCCGCACGAGAAAGAGACACCCACGCCACGCGCGCGTGGCGTCATCGCACTCCAAGAGGACAACTGCACCGCGTGCATGTTGTGCGCTCGTGAGTGCCCGGACTGGTGCATCTATATCGAGGGCCACAAAGAGAAGGCCCCACCGCGTCGCGCTGGTGGCAAGCCACGTCAGAAGAACAAGCTCGACCGCTTCGACATCGACTTCGCACTGTGCATGTACTGCGGCATCTGCGTTGAGGTCTGCCCATTCGACGCCCTCTTTTGGAGCCCGGAGTACGAATTCTCTGAGCCCCGGATCGCCGACCTCCTCCACGACAAGAGCCGGTTGGCCGAGTGGATGGAGACCGTTCCGGACTTCGAGTCTTACGAGGCAGGATCGGAAGCCAAGGTACGGAAGGTGCCTCGGTGATCGAACTGTTCGCACAGGCCTCGACCGGAGTCGAGTTCAACGTCGCGCAAAACATTGCGTGGGCGATCATTGCCGCGATCATGTTGTTTTCGGCGTTCAAGGTCGTCACCACCGGCAACGTGGTGCACGCCGCGCTGTACTTGGTGATCGTGCTCGCTGGAGCAGCTGGGCTGTTCATTCTGCTCGGCTCCGACTTCGTGGGTGCCACGCAGATCCTGGTCTACATCGGCGCCATCATCGTGTTGTTCTTGTTCGGCATCATGCTCACCAAGGCCCAACTCGGCGACGACGACTCCGTGCAGAAAGAACGCCGCTCCATGGGCGCCCTCGTGGGCGTGCTTCTCATGGTCGTCATGTCCTTTGCACTCGTCGACACCTTCGGCAACGAAGAGATCGCCTTTGGCGATCCCGAGCCGGTCGAGTACGTCCCCACCGAGGTCGCGGTCGCCGACCTGCCAACGCCGGTCATCGAAGCGCTCGGCCTGGTGAACCTCGAAGGCACGATCACGATCACCGAGGCACAGTTCTCGAACCTCGACCCGCAGGTTCAGCGCCGTGTCCCTGGCGCTGAAGTCTTCGGCAACAATAAGCAAATCGCTGATGCGGTCTTTAGCCAATACATCGTTCCGTTCGAAGCCGTATCGGTCTTGTTGCTCGCAGCGCTGATCGGCGCCGTAGTCGTGGCTCGGAAAGAGTAGGTAGCGCCCATGATGCTCAACCAGTTCCTCCTACTCGCCGCAGCGCTCTTCTGCATGGGCGTGTACGGCGTACTCACCCGACGTAACGGTGTGATGGTGCTGATGTCGGTGGAGTTGATCCTCAACGCGGTCAACATCAACCTGGTCGCCTTCGGTGCGTTCCAAGACAACATTCAGGGCGACGTGTTCGCCGTATTCGTAATCGCCGTCGCCGCCGCCGAGGTTGGCGTTGGCCTCGCCATGGTGCTGCTCATGTACCGCAACCGACGAAGCATCGACTTCTCCGAAGTCGATCTGTTGAGGGGTTAGCAGAAAATGGATCTTCTCTTTGCCGTAGACGCTGTACCTCTCGGGTCATTCACGAGAGATGGGGGCTTGTTTCTAAACAACGTTTGGCTCATCCCCGCGCTTCCGGCACTCAGCTTCTTTTTGATTTTGTTCTTCGGCAAGCGCCTGAAGTTCGGCGGGGCAGAAATCGGCATTCTCGCCGTTAGCGCAGCGCTCCTTTTGGCCATGCTCACCAACATCTCGTGGTGGGACCATCGCGACAATTTCGAGGGTGAACTGTTCTCGGCGCGCGCCGGGCAGATCGATCTCGATACCGCAGGCCTCCCGGGCGACACGCTGGAACTCGGAGCCGCAGCGGACGACGCGCTCACTACGACGGTCACCATCGACGGTGTCGAAGAGACTGTGCAGCTTGTCGTCGAGGCCGCTCCTGGTGAAATCGAGGTGTTCGGTTCTGTCGGCGTGCTGCGCGTGATCGATTGGTTCGAAAACGGCGGCATACCCATTGGGACTGGCACCCTGGCCGATGGCCCGTCGGTGATCATGCTGTTCGTCGTCACCGCCGTGTCATTGTTGGTGCACATCTATTCGACCGACTACGTCGCGGGCGACCGGCGCTACACCCACTACTTCGCGTTCTTGTCGCTGTTCACGGCGTCGATGCTCGCCTATGTGATCTCGCCCAACCTGTTGCAGGCACTCGTGGCGTGGGAGCTCGTGGGATTGTGTTCGTTCTCGCTGATCGGACACTGGTGGGAAGATCAACCCAACTCCGACGCGGCGTTAAAGGCCTTCCTGACCAACCGTGTAGGAGACGTGGGTCTGCTCATCGGCATCATCATCTTGTATTTCTCCGCGGGCGGAACCTTCGACATCATCACCATCAACGAGATGGCGATCAACGGCGAGATCAGCCAGACCGCGCTCACCTGGGCGGCGATCTCGCTGACCGCCGCGGTCATGAGCAAATCCGGCCAGTTCGTGCTGCATACGTGGCTCCCTGACGCAATGGCCGGACCGACTCCCGTATCGGCGCTCATCCACGCCGCGACGCTGGTGGTCGCGGGTGTGTTCCTCATCGCCCGCATCTACCCGGTCTTCTTCTTCGGATACGGCATCGCCGATTCGTCGATCAACGGTCTCGCACTACTCGGCTCGATCACGATCGTCTTCGCCGGACTCGTGGCCTTTGTGCAGAACGACATCAAGAAGGTCCTCGCGTACTCGACGGTGTCCCAGCTCGGATATATGGTGCTGGCACTCGGCGTCGGTGCATGGACCGCAGCGATCTTCCACCTGTTCACCCACGCATTCTTCAAGGCAGGCCTCTTCCTGGGCGCTGGCTCGGTGGCGCACGGCGTGCACAGCTTCGACATGAAGAAGGATATGGGCGGTCTACGCAAGTGGATGCCGACGACCCACAAGACATTCATCATCTGCTCGATTGCGCTCATGGGTGTCTTCCCGACGGCGGGCTTCTGGTCGAAGGATGAGATCTTGGTTGGTACCGGTGGGTTTGGCGTCGGTACGGGCGAATCGAACGGCAGTTACCACTTCTTCTTGATCATGGGCCTCATTGGCGCCGCCCTCACCGGTGGTTACATGACCCGAGCCATCTACCTGACCTTCTACGGCGAGTTCCGCGGTCATGGCGAACCGCACGAGTCGGGCCCCCGAATCCTGTGGCCACTCCGCATCTTGTCCGTGGTTGCCATCGGCGGTGGCCTCTTGAACCTGCCTCCGGGCTTCCTGGTGGGAAGCGCGAAGGACCCGGTCGTGTGGCAGGAGCGCATCTTGCACTTCTACGAGCCATCGGCCGCATATTTCCCATCGATTGGACACTCGGTTCCGAGCTGGACTCTCGCCATCGTCGCGAGCCTCATCGGTTTGATCGGACCTGTGCTGGCGTATCGGTATTACTTCGTCCGGGTCGACAACCTGGCAAAGGAGACCGGCGAAAAGCTCACAGCTCTACCGAACGGGCTTACCGAACGGTTTGGGTTGGCCAAGGCTGGGCACCAGTTGCTCGTGCACAAGTACTACCTCGATCACCTTTATGAAGACATCATCGTCGCCGGTGTCAAGGGGCCGATCTCCAAGGCCGCCTACTGGTTCAACCAGCGGGGCCTTGACGAGGTCGTCAACACCGCTGGTCGAACCTCGGTCAAGACCGGCCAGGCCATTTACAAATACATCGATCAAGGGTTGATCGAAGGAACCGTCAACGGTTCCGGCAAGCTCTCATCAAACAGCGGCCAGGAGCTCCGCAGACTGCAAACCGGCAAGGTTCAGCAGTATGCGGCGTTGCTATTCGCAGGCGCCACGATTCTCGCTGGCGTCTTCATCGTTCTTATCTAATCGTTTACGCAATCAGGGAAATCAGGGACTACGCACCATGGAATTCTTCGAGGACTGGGGCCTCACACTCGCAATCTTCCTCCCGCTAGTGGGGGCCATGATCATGATGGCCTTCCCCAAGTCGGAGGAAGGCCTGCACAAGATGATTGCGCTGGCGACATCATTGGTCGTCGGAGCTATCGGTGTGGTCTTGTTATTCAGCTTCGACTACGGCCGGGCAGACGAGCTGCAATGGCAGGTCACCGTCGACTGGATCGACGTCATCTCTACCCAGTACGCAATCGGTGTCGACGGAATCTCGCTGCCGTTGTTGATGCTCACTTTCCTGATCACGCCATTGGTGATCATCTACTCATGGAACCACTTTCCCGAGCCACATAATCCCAAGGCGTTCCTCATTCTTATTCTCGTACTGCACTCCGGCATGATCGGCACGTTCCTCGCCCGAGATCTCGTGCTGTTCTTCGTGTTCTTCGAGGTTGTCCTCTTGCCGATGTTCTTCATGATCGCCGTGTGGGGTGGCGAGGATCGCAAGTACGCCTCGCTCAAGTTCTTCCTCTACACGCTGTTTGGCTCGGCGCTCATGCTTGTGAGCTTCCTCGCGTTGTTCTTCCTCGCCGGCGGCGAAACCTTCTCGATCGTCGGCCTGGCCGAAGCGGTTCGAGAGAACGACGTGAGCCGCACCGCCCAACTGTGGGTCTTCGGAGGCATGTACCTGGGCTTTGGTATCAAGGTTCCGATCTTCCCCTTCCACACGTGGCTTCCCGACGCCCACACCCAAGCACCGACCCAGGGTTCGGTCATCTTGGCTGCGGTCCTCTTGAAGCTCGGAACCTACGGCTTTGTTCGCATCGCCATCCCGATCCTGCCCGAAGCTGCGGTTGCATGGGCGCCATGGATCGGCCTCATGGCCGTTATCGGAATCATCTACGGCGCGCTTGGCTGTCTCGCCCAGACCGATATGAAGCGCCTCATTGCGTTCTCGTCGGTGGCCCATATGGGCTACGTGATGCTCGGCATCGCCACCCTCACCGACTGGGGCCTCAACGCCGCCGTCTTTGGCATGGTTGCGCACGGACTCATCACCGGCATGTTGTTCTTTGTGGCCGGCTCGGTCAAAGAGCGGTATCACACCCTGGAGATCAAGCGTCTCGGTGGTCTCCTCATACAAGCCCCTCGGATGGGTTGGATCCTCGGCTTCATCTCGATGGCCTCGCTTGGCCTCCCCGGCCTCGCCGGATTCTGGGGTGAGTTCCCGGCGATCCTCGCTGCCTACAACCCGGCAAACGGCTTGCCGATCGGCGTGTTCCGCGGCTACATGGTTGTCGCCGCGATCGGTACCGTGCTGGCGGCTGGCTACCTGCTGTGGCTGCTGCAGCGCACGGCGATGGGCAACCCATCTGACGAATTTGCCGACGACCCACACATCCACGACACCAACCGCGAGGAATGGTTGGCATGGAGTCCGCTGCTCGTTCTCATCTTGCTCTTCGGTCTCGTCCCTGGACTCATCTTCAACACCACCGACCCAGCGGTCGACGCGCAGCTCAGTGAGTGCTTAACCGTCGAAACCGATGACAAGGCGAACTTCGACGTCGGCTTGTGCGAGAACGAAGGTATCGAAGTGGCCCTCGCGAACCTCGGCGCTGCGGTAGTAGAAACCGCAGAAGGGGAGTAGCTGCATGATTTCGGCCATCCTGGCTCAGGTCGTACCCTTCGACCGCCCAGCAATCGACTGGCATGCAGTCGCGCCCGAGCTCATCTTGTTGGGATTCGGCGCGTTGCTCACCACTTTGGACGCCGTCTTCCTCGAGAAGGGCCGCAAGTACACGTCGGCCCTCGCAGGTATCGCACTGCTCGCACCGTTGATCCCGATCGTCACGTTGGCACTCGATGGCAACGATCGATTCCTCTTTGGCGGGGCATACGTCGTAGACAACTTCGCCCTGGTCATGAAGGCGTTCTTCTTGTTGACCGGCTACATCGTCGTATTGCTCTCGACGAACTACATCGCTGAAGGCGACTACTGGGAAAACGAGTACTACGGCCTGCTTATCTCCTCGATTCTTGGCATGGTCATCATGGCGTCTGCTCGCGACTTGATCACCATTTTCGTTGCGCTCGAACTGCTCTCGATTCCCGCCTATCTCATGGCGACGTGGCGCAAGCGCGATTTGAAATCGAACGAGGCAGGCCTCAAGTACTACCTGATGGGCGTGTTCGCGTCGGCCATTTTCCTCTACGGCATGTCGCTGCTCTATGGCGTTGCCGGATCGACGATTCTCTCCGAGATCGGCGAGGTCGTGAACTCCGGCGAGTCCACATCCGTGGTCAGCTTGGCGATCGTGTTCGTCATCGCAGGCTTTGCGTTCAAGGTCTCTGCGGTCCCATTCCACACCTGGGCGCCCGATGTCTACGAGGGTGCACCCACCCCGGTCACTGCGTTCCTCGCTGTCGCCTCGAAGGCGGCGGGTTTTGTTGCTCTCGTCCAGTTGATCTTCGTTGGCTTCTGGGGTCGCCCCGAAGTCTATGAACCTCTCGTGTGGGTCCTGGCCGCGGCGTCGATGACCATCGGTAATCTCATCGCCCTACGCCAAACGAATATGGTGCGCCTGATGGCGTACTCCGGCGTGGCGTCTGCGGGCTACATCATTGCGCCACTCGCCATTGCTGGCGGAAGCGTAGGTGTCGCTGACGAGGCTCTCCGAGCTGTCGTGACCTATTTGATTATCTACGCGGCGATGAACCTCGGCGTGTTCGGCGTCGTCTTGGCCTTGGCTCGTAAGACCAAGTCCGCGGAGATTTCCTCGTTCGCTGGTGCGTTCCACTACGCACCCGGCCTTACCGTTGCGATGACCATCTTCATGATGGCCTTGGCCGGCATTCCGCCACTGGGTGGCTGGTGGGCGAAGTTCGTCGTCTTCCGGGCACTGGTCAACGCCGACACCTTCTTGGGTTATACCCTTGCCGCGATTGCCGCCGTTAACTCGGTCGTTGCGCTCTACTACTACTTGAACGTTCTGCGCACGATGTGGGCAGAAGAGGCTCCCGACGGCGACCTCGTTCCGATTCGAGTGCCGTTCTCGCTCCAGGCAGCGTTGGGCCTCACGGCGTTCGCCACTCTCGTGTTCGGTATCTTGCCCGGCATTGTGAACATGGTCTCTGACGTCACGCTTGTGGCGGGAGGCTGAATCTGAGCGATCTGGTGACCCCGCTCGACACCATCGTCCGGGAGCAGATCGAACGCGACGGCCCAATGCCGTACGGCGACGTCGTGGAGCTGGCGCTGTATCACCCGGAGTACGGCTTCTATACCAGTGGCGGGCATGCGGGGCGTCGGGGCGATTTCATTACGAGCCCCGAGGTCGGCCCGCTGTTTGGTCAGGTGATCGCCAATGCGCTCGACGCGGAGTGGCGGCGGCTGGATGAGCCGGATCGATTCGTCGTCATTGATTGGGGAGCCGGACCGGGCACCTTGCTCCGCTCGATACTCGCCGCGACACCCGCATGTATGGATGCTCTCGATCTTGTCGCCGTCGAGCGGTCGGTCGCTCAGCGAGAACTGCACCCCGAAGGCATCACTTCTGTCGGGGAAGTCGCCGACGGTGAATTCGCAGGTCAGATCGGCTGCATAATCGCCAACGAACTGCTCGACAATCTGGCGTTTACACCGGTGCAGCGATTCGGCGACGACCTTGCCTATGAGGATGTTGTGGCAGGCCCAAACCCCCAAGATCGCTTGATCACACAGGGAAGGACAGGAGAGCCGCCGGACGTTCGTTGGTATTCACCCGGTGTTGAACGAGCGGTCGATCAGACAGCTGCGGCCGACTGGCTCACCGTCGCACTGAACACGTTGGAGGAGGGTCGCGTAATTGTTTTCGACTATGCACGCGCCCAAAGTGACGAGGTGCACATTCGGACCTATGCCGAACACGGCCACGCCGGGGACCCTCTCCGTCAACTTGGAAGCAAGGACATCACGGTAGATGTCGACCTTTTTCAGCTACAGGCCCGTGTTCGGCGAGCCGATACTTTGACTGTCCAAGCCTCCTGGCTTCGTCGTCACGGTCTCGACACTCTCGTTGAGCAGGGACGCAGGGTCTGGGAGGCAAAAGCTGCGACAGGTTCGATCGAAGCGCTCAGAGCACGGAGTCGCATTCGAGAGGCCGAGGCGCTAACCGAAATGGACGGCTTGGGCGGGTTTTCCGTCGCAGAGTGGTCCATCTGAAATAGTGATGAAGATATCTGAAAATCGCTCTGGCGTAGATGACAATGGGAACACTACTGTCTCACTCATGATCAGTCCCGAGCGCACCCCTTTAGAAGTTGGCACCACGGCACTGGCCATCGGCGAGTACTCGGTGGGCCTCGCCCCTTCACGAACCTGCGAGCAGCTAGTGGCGGCCTACCTGGAACTTGTGTCGATGGTCCGTCGAGACCACCCCGAGTACTTCCGCGAGGACGACTTTGCCGCTCTCGCCGCGGGTACCGCTCGAGACTCGAGCTTCTTTCGCAATCGAGCGGTCGCGCAGTTCCATACCGCTGATGTCGCCTAAGACGATCAAGTAGTGCAACGAGACCGCTAGTCCGGTCATTTGCGCGCCTGCGCCGAGGTTGAACCCCTCGCAATTCGATCCCACCACGGTGCTGCCGATAGTGTTGTCCCTGTATTGTCACCAGCTGACGAACAAAAGGGAGACATGTCGGAGCCAACGATCGCTGTATTCGAGAACGAGACGCGGACCTTTCCGCCGTCGCCGGAGTTTGTCGAGAACTCACTGGCCCCCGACCAGAGCCTCTACGAAGAAGCTGAGGCTGACTTCGAGGCGTTCTGGGCACGCCATGCCCGAGAGCTCCTGACCTGGGATAAGCCTTTCACCAAGGTCCTCGAGTGGGACCTGCCGTACGCCAAGTGGTTCAGCGACGGCAAGCTCAATATGAGCTACAACTGCCTCGACCGACACGTAGAGGCGGGCAAGGGTGACAAGATCGCCTATCACTTCGAAGGCGAACCGGGTGATACCCGCACGATGACGTACGCCGAGTTGCTCGTCGAGACCAAGAAGTTTGCGAACGTGCTGAAGAGCTTTGGCCTTGAAAAGGGCGACCGCGTCGCGATATATCTGCCGATGATCCTCGAAACAGCGATCGCGATGTTGGCCTGCACTCGCATCGGGGTTGCGCACTCCGTGATCTACGCCGGCTTCAGCTCGGACGCCATCAAAAGCCGCTGCGAGGACGCCGACGCCAAGATGGTTATTACCGCTGACGCTGGCTACCGGCGCGGCCAGCCCTTCCAGCTCAAGCCAATGGTTGACGAGGCATTGCGCGACGGCGCGCCGACCGTCGAGAACGTGATCGTCGTCAATCGATGCAAGACCGATGTCGACTGGACCGAGGGACGAGACCATTACTGGGACGCCGCGATGGAAGGAGCGTCAGTTGACTGCCCACCTGTCTCCATGGATGCCGAGCAGCTGCTGTACATCCTCTATACCTCCGGTACTACCGCACAGCCCAAGGGCATCATCCACACCACGGGTGGCTACTTGACCCAGGTCGCCTTTACGCACAAGTACGTGTTCGACTTAAAGCCCGAGACCGATATTTATTGGTGCGCCGCCGATATTGGTTGGGTGACCGGGCACAGCTACATCGTGTACGGCCCGCTCACTAACGGATGCACGAGCGTGATCTACGAAGGCACCCCAGACACGCCTCGTCTTGAAGAACGCGAAGGTTCCGAACGGGCCGGATGGCACAAGGGCAGGATGTGGGACATCATCAGCCGCTACGGCGTCACGCAGTTCTACACCGCACCGACGGCGATCCGTACGTTCATGAAGTGGGGCGTTGAGGAGGTCGAGGGCTACGACTTCTCCAGCCTTCGCGTGCTTGGCACGGTCGGCGAGCCGATCAATCCCGAAGCATGGATGTGGTACCACGAACACATCGGCCAAGAAAAAACGCCGATCGTGGACACGTTCTTCCAGACCGAGACAGGTGGCCACGTGCTCTCGCCATTGCCAGGCGCAACGGTGACGAAGCCTGGGGCGGCCTGTGGCGGAGTCCCAGGCATGTTTGTGGAGGTCGTGGACGACAACGGCAACAAGGTAGAAGAGGGCGGCGGTTACCTCACCTTCGCCAAACCATGGCCGTCGATGCTCCGCGGTATCTGGGGCGACCCCGAGCGCTACAAGGAGACCTACTGGAGCAAGTTTCCCGGCAAGTACTTCGCTGGTGACGGCGTGAAGCTCGATGAAGACGGTTATCTGTGGTGTCTCGGCCGTGTCGATGATGTGATGAACGTGTCGGGGCACCGTATCTCTACGACCGAGGTTGAGTCGGCGCTCGTCGAACACTTCGCTGTTGCCGAGGCAGCGGTTGTTGGAGCGAAAGACGACACCACCGGCCAGGCCATCGTGGGCTACGTGATCCTGCGTGGTGACGTGGCCTCAAGTGATGAGCTCCGCGAAGAGTTGCGTCAGTCCGTTGCAAAGAAGCTGGGTCCAATCGCTCGTCCGAAGGTCATTTTCCTCGTCGAGGACCTGCCGAAGACCCGTAGCGGCAAGATCATGCGTCGCCTGCTGCGCGATATCGTCCACCAGCAGGCTCTCGGCGACACGACAACCCTCGCGGACAACGAAGTCGTCGAAGCGATCCGAATCGGGTCAACCAGTGCAGCCGCCCAAGAGGAGTAGGTGAGTCTTAAGGCCCACCGGTCCGCGTTAGATGAGCATGGTTACTCGGAGGGGACGAAGCTTCGGCAGGCGTCTTTGAGGAAGTCCATCGCCGGGCGGGCGATCTCCCACTGGTCGAGGATGAACTGGTCGAGCTTTGGATCGAGGAAGCGTTTGGGGTCCTCGAAGTCTCGCCAGTAGATCCACTGCTTGTTGAGGACCCGAGGCTCGGTCTCCACAAACTCTTTGACCTCTGCGGGCGCCCGCTTGTGCGCATCGCCTTGGAGCGAGCCAAAGGTCTTGGCGAACTTGGTGGATTTCCTCTCGATTTTGGCAAGCTCTGGCGCATGCTCACCGACGTAGCGACGGACGTGGTCTCGTAGCTCGGTGGTTGGGCTGTACAGGCCGCCTGCCACCCAGATGCCGTCGACGCCGACGCTCACGGTGTAGGCCGGCCACGACCAGTCGTGCTTTTGGCTTCGACCAATGGTGATACCGAGACGGGTCTTGTAGGGGGTCTTGTCGTTTGCGAAGCGGGTATCGCGGTTGATTCGATACACCGCCTGCTTTGGGGGAGTGTTGTATTCGGGTTCGACCTCTTGGACCTGTTCCACTAAGACTTCTGCAAGCCGGTAATACGGGGCCTTCAGGTGTTCCTCGTATTCCTTACGGTGCTCGTCGAGCCAAGCCTTTTTGTTGTTTTTGGCGAGACCCTTCCAAAATTTCACGGTGTCGGAAGTAAAGAAGGTCATGTGGCGACTCTAGAGCCCGATGGGGAATAGGGTTATTCCGAGCTCTGTTGATGCAATACGAGTTCTCGCAGAGGAGATCACCATGTCAGAAGCATCCTTTAAAAACACCACCAAGACCTTTGCCTTGCTCGCCCTGCTCGGCGGCATCTTCATCGTTTTGGGTGGAGCCGTCGGCGGCACCAGCGGTGCGAGCCTCGGATTGATCGTCGGCCTCGTAATGGTCGGCGGAAGTTACTGGTTTAGCGACAAGATCGCGATCGCGTCGGCAAAGGCCGTTCCCGCAGACCGCAACCAGTTCCCCGAGTACTTCGAGATCATGGAAGATCTCACCACTCGGGCCGAAATGCCGATGCCTCGCTTGTACGTATCCCCGAACCCCCAACCGAACGCTTTCGCGACCGGACGCAATCCCAAGAACGCTGCCGTCGCCGTGACCCACGGCTTGTTGCAGCACATGAACTGGGACGAAGTCCGCGGCGTGCTCGCCCACGAACTCGCACACATCCGCAACCGAGACATCCTCATCGGTTCGGTCGCATCGGCGATTGGTATGGCCCTCACCTTCTTGGCCCGTATGGCGATGTGGGGTGGCGTGTACGGCGGACGACGTAGCAGCAACGACGGTAACCCGCTCGCAGCCATCGCACTTATCGTTCTCGCGCCGCTGTCGGCGACACTGATCCGCTCGGCTATCAGCCGAAGCCGGGAGTTCCAGGCCGACGCCTCGGCAGCTCGTCTGCTGGGCAGCGGAGAACCGCTCGCCCAAGCGCTCGAGAAGCTCGAGATCGCTGCAGGTAACCATTTGCTTCCAGCCCAGCACGTCAATCCGGCGCAAGCGTCGAACTACATCATCAACCCGCTGAAAGAAGAGCTCCGCAACGACCTCGGCGGCATGGGTGGTTTCCGCAAGATGTTCTCGACACACCCGCCGACCAGCGCTCGCATCGAGGCCCTGCGATCTGAAAACTGGCGATGAACATCCCGAGTCTCGACGACGAGGACGATACCCCTTACCCAACATCACAGAACCGCATCTTCATGATGCGTGCCCTTGCACTCGGACTCGCGTTGTTGATGCTGATCTTTCTGGTCTTCGCTCTCACGATCTAGAAGGTGCCAACGTCACGCTGGGGCGATACCATTTGCGTGCTACATGGGTCTGTGCCCGAGCGGCCAAAGGGAACGGGCTGTAAACCCGTCGGCTTATGCCTACGGTGGTTCGAATCCACCCGGGCCCACAACGCAACACTCGCCCTGGGATCCCCAGGGCGAGTGTCGTTTTTGCGGTGTTTCGCTCGACACTGTCCGCGCTCGACACTTCCGGTCGAGGACCGACCGAGCAGCTCCGCTGATCACGCTAGGTTTAATGACATGCCGTCCTTTGATGTTGTTTCCCAAGTCGACTTGCAAGAGGTCCGCAACGCCGTCGACCAGGCCGCCCGAGAGATCGCCAACCGATTCGATTTCAAGAACACCAATTCGTCGGTCGAATTGGGCGAAGACGAAATCAAAATGGCCTCCGTCAGCGAAGACCGCCTCATCGCGCTGCGCCAGGTGCTCGAAGAGAAATTCGCCAAGCGGAAAGTCTCGATGAAGGTCCTCGACTACAGCGAGATCGAACAAGCCTCGGGCAATACCGTGCGCCAATCAGCTGCACTGGTCCAAGGCATCTCATCGGAGAAGGCCAAAGAGTTGAACAAGGCGATCAAGGGGTTGGGTGTCAAGGGCATCCAGTCATCGACCCAAGGCGACCAGCTACGCGTTACCGGCAAGAAGCGTGACGCACTCCAAGAAGTGATCGCGGCGCTCAAGGCAGGCGACCACGGGATCCCACTGCAGTTCAACAATTTCCGGGACTAAACAGGTACCCGGTCGAACAGCGCCCGCACGTAATCGACGCTCAGTGCAGTGTCGATCCTGTCGGTTTCGTCTACGGCCCAGTCGTCGGGATCATAGCCCTGCAAGGCCAACCCGATTGACGTCATGGGCTGGAACACCGGCAGGTCCTGCGACGTAAACCAGATCCGCCAGTCACCGTGGCCACCTCGTCGAGAAACGCGCGACTCAGCTTTGGCCACGACCCCTGGCGCCAACGTCAGGCCGAGGTAGTCGTCGACCGCCGCGAACTCGCCATCGACATAGTCTTCGTACTTCAACACGAAGAAATCATCAGACTGGCGGCGTAGGAAGCGTCGGGTCCTGTCGATTGCTCGGACATGTTGCGAGAGCAGATCACGCCCAGAAATCTCCCACCAGCGATGCAACAAGCCGGCAAAGCTCATGCTTTCGGGATCTGCCGACTTCGCAGCGATCGCGTCCAGCCATTGTGTGCGCTGAGAGTCATCGAGTTCGGAGGCAGCATTGTACGCGTCGTACAACAGGTGCGAGATCAGGCGATCGCGCGGGTCGCGAACGATGAAGATGCGCTTGTCGAAGCGTTCGGCGAGGCGCGCCTCTTTGGTCCGCCAGCTCAGCAGCAGCTTCTTGACCACCAGCGGGTCGGCTTCGAGGTCCTCGGGTTGCAACACCGCTGGCTCGAACAACTCGCTAGGGTCGCCGAGGGCGCTCGCAACACTACGCAGCAGTGCCGTGGTTCCGCTCTTGCCTTCTCCGAGGATCAAAACTCGCACTACAACATCACCTGCATAACCGAAACATCGAGCCATCGACCGAACTTGCGGCCCACCTCACGTTCGACACCGATCAGTTCGAAACCGAGCGAATTATGCAGTGCCAGCGACGGTTGCTGGCTATCGGCTATTCGAGCGATTATTGAGTGAAACCCATGCGAGCGCGCCGTCTCCAACACCTCGGCCATCAGCTCTCGACCGACTCCTTGACCGCGCGTTTCTCGATGCACGTACACCGAGGACTCGACGGTCGTGGAATACGCCGGACGCTCCTTGTAGGGCGATAGCGATGCAAACCCGATCACCTCGCCGTCATCGGATTCCGCGACGAGAACGACATGAGCGCCGCTGCGTTCTTGTAACCAACGGCGCTGTGCCTCGACACTGCGGGGCTCTAGGTCAAAGGTGGCAGTAGTCTCGCGCACTTCCACGTTGTACAGGGCAGCGATTGCTTGCGCATCGTCTAGGGCGGCGGTACGGACTCGCACGCCGACGAAATCTACACGCTTTGCTGGCTTTGGGCGGCCATCGCCTCATTGATGATGGGTTCGACATCGATATCGAAGTCGCTGATCAGCACGGCGCCTCCGCCCACAGCCTCGACCGCAGCCCACTTCGCAACGTTCAGGTCTCCGGTCTCTAGGATCACCTGGCGACGATGAGATGCACGCAAGATCAGGTCGCGGAGAACGGCGTGGTACTGCGGAGCGACAACGGTGAACAGGTCGTCCACGAGGATCGGAATCCGCTCAGCGGGAAAGCGGCGACTGAGTTCAGCGAGTAGTGAGGCAAAGCCGATCAGAACATCAGTGTCGGCCGGTAGAACGTTCTCGTTGTCGATCAAGCGAAGGTGGCTGGCGAGTTCTTCGATGCGAGTGCGGTCGTTGACCAGAGCTGCCGGCTTGATGTTTCCAGCGATCGACTTCCACTGCGCCACACTCTCGGCGAGGGAGCCCTCGGCCTGTCGACGATTCTGCGTCAGGTCGTGGGTATCGAACAGTTCGTTAACTCGTCCAAGCTGGATATCGAGAGCTTCACCCTCGATGCTGCTATCGGAGTTCAGACGCTTGCTCACCAAGTATCCGCCTGCCGCAACAATCAAGGCTGCGGCGCAAATTCCGAGGCCGACGGTGGTCGATACCAACACCGCTGCGGCCACGCCAGCGGCGATGACAGCAAACAGGGCCAGAGTCAGGAACTGAATCTTCCGGTTGCTCTCGTTGGTCACATCCAACTGTTCTGAAATGCTTTGCTCGCGCTCGGCACGTTCGTCCATTCGTTGTGAGAGGTCGCTTCGGCGAGTGCGAGTTTGCGTCAGTTCTGCTTCGTCCGCGGTGATCTTGCTCGCGAGCGTGAAGAGTTGATCCAGCGGCGTGCGGGCCAGTGCGATCAGATCGGCGTCGGCGGTTATCCGGGCCCGAAGCCGGTCGGCCGTCACATGGAACAGCGACATATGCGCGGTCATCTCGGCCTGGTTGTTGAGTTGAGACACCAAGCCAACACCGGGGTCGTCGCCGCGAACCGGCAACTTGGATGTGGTTTCGTACAACGCAGACGTTCCGTCGGCGTTGCGATGAGCCGTGACCTGGTCGCCGTATTCGGTATGGACCTGAAGCAACGTCGCTGGGGCGACCTGCATCGCCGAGTGCACCTGGCGGTACGGCTTAAGTCGACGCGCAGGGTCAGCACTAGCGATGACGGTCAGTCGCTCGTGGAGGCCCAACGTTTCAAGGCCTTCATTGGTTTGGGAATGCACGCTATCGATCCACACAGGTATAAGTTCGGCAGCGATAGGGCCGACCCTAAGTAAAACTTGAGGTTTTAACCCTTGGGCGTCCGTGGCATGATGGACAGCCGCAGAATCTTGCGAAACCAGCTCCCTTAGCTCAGTCGGTAGAGCGTCTCCATGGTAAGGAGAAGGTCGACA
>CAZLWE010000031.1:0-40831 GCA_964562985.1 uncultured Acidimicrobiales bacterium | reverse complement strand
TTCCTCTAACTCCGGGCGAATATCCGCAGCGGGACGAGGTACACCTGCGAGAGCTGAGTGGTTGCGATCGCCAGAAGAACCCGCTCGCCGGACAGTTCGAGCAGTCCGGTCGCTTCCTCTAACTCCGGGCGAATATCCGCAGCGGGACGAGAGATGCGGGTGGCGACGATCGACCTCGCGAGGAGAAGACGTCCCCGTTGGTCCGGCGCAGCGGTAACTCGAAGTACTGCGTCGATACGGGCGCTGAGTCCGGCGATGGCGGGATGGGCGAACGAGACGATCGCCTCGTCGATCAGCTCCTCCGACCTAGTTCGCTCCATAAAGATGGTTCGACATACCTAGCCCCGTACTTAACCGTGAGCTACCCACACCCCAAAGTTGATTGCCCTATCCTCCGTAGGCGCTCATCGGGGGACATGAACACTGCAGGTTTCGATCACCGAACGCATTGTCGACCCGGCCGACCGACGGCCAAAACTTGCTCGCTGAGAGCCAGGGTGCGGGATAGGCGGCTTGGCTTCTCGGATACGGGTGCGGCCACTCGTCAGCTGAAACGGCAGCCGCGGTGTGGGGAGCGTTTTTCAACACATTGTCCTCGCCGTCGGCCTTGCCATTCTCTACCGCGCGAATCTCATCTCGAATCGAGATCAGGGCATCGCAGAACCGGTCGAGCTCCTCCAGCGATTCGCTCTCGGTCGGCTCGATCATCAAGGTGCCCGCCACCGGCCATGACATCGTTGGCGCGTGAAAGCCGTAGTCGATCAACCGCTTGGCGATGTCCTCAGCATTTGCGATGTCCTTGTACGGTCTGATGTCAATAATGCACTCGTGGGCGACCCGGCCTTGTTTTCCTCGGTAGAGGACAGGGAAGTGCGGATCGAGACGCGCCGCGATGTAGTTGGCGTTGAGTACCGCCAGGCGGCTGGCGTCTGCCAGCCCATCTGGGCCCATCATGGCGATGTAGGAGTACGAGATGGTCAGAATGGATGCGCTTCCCCACGGTGCTGCGCTGACCATGTAGCCATCTTCTGAGG
Organism: uncultured Acidimicrobiales bacterium; assembly: GCA_964562985.1. GTDB lineage: Bacteria > Actinomycetota > Acidimicrobiia > Acidimicrobiales > SHLQ01 > SHLQ01. The sequence continues at coordinate 39,797 of CAZLWE010000031.1, read as the reverse complement.
AAGCCAGCCCACCATGGGCCGCCGGCAAGTGGTCGACGAGGTGCGCTGCGACGCAGATCGGGCCTACGCCCGGACCACCACCGCCGTGGGGGATACAGAATGTTTTGTGCAAGTTGAGGTGACACACGTCGGCGCCGTAGTCACCCGGACGACTGAGTCCGACCTGCGCGTTCAGGTTCGCGCCATCGAGATACACCTGGCCGCCGTGGCGATGGACGATCTCGCATACATCTTCGATCGATTCTTCGAACACACCGTGGGTCGATGGGTAGGTCACCATCAACGCGGCAAGTGCGTCTTGATGTTGTTCGGCCTTAGCCGCCAAGTCGTCAACGTTGATGTTGCCGTCGTCGTCGGTCGCAACCGCTATGACCGTCATACCAGCCAGCACCGCTGATGCCGGATTCGTTCCATGTGCCGACTCCGGAATAAGGCATACGTCTCGATGGCCTTCGCCATTGGCCCGATGATACGAACGAATGGCAAGCAGGCCCGCGTACTCACCCTGCGAGCCGGCGTTGGGTTGCACCGACGTAGCCGCAAATCCAGTGATCTCGGCAAGCCATGCTTCGAGACGCTCGATCATCGTCTGGTAGCCGACCTGTTGGTCCTGTGGAGCAAACGGATGGATACGCCCGAAGTTCTCCCAGGTAACGGGGATCATCTCGGTGGTGGCGTTGAGCTTCATCGTGCACGACCCGAGGGGAATCATCGAGTGCGCGAGCGATAGATCCTTGTTCCTCAAGCGGGTGATGTAACGAAGCATCTCCGTCTCGGAGTGATAGCTGTTGAAGCTCGGGTGGGTCAGGTAGTCCGAAGCTCGAACCAACGCCTCGGGGATCGGCGCCCCGCAGGCTTGAGGAGGCACCCGGTCAAATAACGCCTGCGTCAGCGCCTCAAGATCTTCATCGGTGATGGTTTCGTCGAACGAAATGCCGACAGAACCATCTTCGAAGGAACGAAGATTGAAGCCCGCCGCGAGCGCTCGTGACGGTAGATCGCCGAGGTCAGGACCTTTGGTCAAGACCACCGTGTCGAAGTACTGCGCAGAGTCAAACGAGTACAGGGCCTCCGATGCTGCAGCTGCGAACTTCGATGTCCGCGTGTGTACGTCTCCGGCGATGCCCGCAATGCCAGCCGGTCCGTGGTAAACGGCGTACATCGAAGCGATCACTGCCAGCAGCACCTGCGCGGTGCAGATGTTGGACGTTGCCGAGTCCCTCCGAATGTGTTGCTCGCGGGTCTGCAGCGCCATGCGCAGTGCTGGGTTGCCATGTCGATCCTTCGACACGGAGATCAGCCGTCCCGGAAGGTTCCGAGCGTTCGCTTCGGCTGTCGCCAAGAACGCGGCGTGAGGTCCGCCCGCTCCGAGCGGCACGCCAAAGCGCTGTGACGACCCGACGACGATGTCGGCGCCCCACTCCCCTGGCGGCACCAGGGCAGCGCACGCGAGCAAGTCGGTAGCCGCGACTACAAACGTTCCGGCATCACGCGCTGCGGCCGCTAGTTCGGAGAAATCATCGACCCGTCCACGCGTGTCGGGATACTGCACCAAGACGCCGAAGACGTCGTCATCAAACGCCGAGTTTGCGACGTCCTCAACCACCACGTCGATCCCCAGTGGTTCGGCGCGTGTGTGCACTACCTCGATCGTTTGTGGATGGCAGCGCTCCGAAACGATAAAGCGGCTCGCCGTACTCTTTCGACCCTTCATCCTTCGCGCCATCGTCATCGCTTCCGCGGCGGCGGTTGCTTCGTCGAGCAATGAGGCGTTCGCCAGCTCCATTCCCGTCAGGTCCGCGACCATGGTCTGAAAGTTGAGGAGTGCTTCGAGGCGGCCTTGGGCGATCTCCGCTTGATACGGGGTGTAGGCCGTGTACCAGCCCGGATCCTCGAGGATGTTTCGGAGGATCACATTTGGTGTGTGGGTGTCGTAGTAGCCCTGTCCGATCATCGATCGCATCACACGGTTTTGCTCCGCGATCTCTCGAAGATCATCGAGCACCTCAACTTCCGACAGGGCGTCCGGAAGATCGAGCATCTTCTCGAACCGAATCGGTTCGGGAATCGTCTGCTCGATGAGCTCATCGAGGTCCGCGGCATCGATGGCACGCAGCATCTTGTCGACGTCGGCGTCGACGGGTCCAATGTGGCGGTTTGCGAAGTTCATGGTGATTCTCGTTGGTGATAGTTCGGAATGGATGGTTAGGCGATTCGGTAGAGCGGTCGTTTCACAACGGCCGCTTGTTTGGATTTGCCGCGAATATCGACGACCACTTCGGTGCCCACGTCACCGTGCGATCGAGGAAGGAAGACGTTGGCAGCAAAGATTCCGGCGGTGGGCGCCAACATGCCCGACACAACCGAACCCAGTTCGGTTCCGCCGGAAAGAACGGTGCTGCCCTCTCGCGGTACTCCTCGCTCGGACATGACGATTGTCTCCAGGCGTTTGGTCAACCCGGCAACTTTCTGCTTGCGAAGCGCCTCCTGGCCGATGAACTCATCGCCGTCCAGATCGACCGCCCACGACAAGCGAGCCTCGAGCGGCGTTATCTCCTCGCTGAGCTCATGACCGTAGAGCGGGTAGCCCGGTTCGAAGCGCAAACTGTCTCGGGCGGACAGACCGACCGCTCCGGCCTCGACACCGGCCGCCTCCGCGGCATCGAGCAGACCCTGCCAGACCGTGGCCGCACCCCCGTTCTCGATGTATAGCTCAACCCCGTCTTCGCCCGTGTAGCCGGTGCGACCAAGAAGCACATCAGCACCAAAGAGTGACGTTCTGCTCACTGCGAATCGATCGAGACTGTGCACCGCCTCGGCATCCGTGCTCGCTGTTGCGACCAGCTCGAGCGCATTCGGCCCCTGAATAGAGACCATCTCGAGCTCCGCTGAGCGATCGGTAACCGTCGAGTTGGCGCCAGCGACATGCCCGTCGATCCACTCCAGATCTTTCGAGCGGTTCGCTGCATTCACCACAACGAGAAACTCGTCCTGGTCAAGCCGGTACACGAAGATGTCGTCGACAACCCCACCCTCTTCGTTGCAGAGCAAGCCATAACGGGAAGCGCCAACCGGGATAGACGTCACCGACGAAGTAACCACGCTATCAAGTCGAGCGCTGGCATCGGGCCCCCGAACACCGATCTGGCCCATGTGGTCAATGTCGAACAGACCGACCGACCGGCGGGTCAAATGGTGTTCTTCGATCGCGCCGAGTGGATAGAAAACGGGCAAACTCCAACCGGCGAAGTCAACCATCCTCCCGCCGGCTGCGACGTGCCAGTCATGTAACGCGGTGCGATGTAGGGCGTCATCGGCCATGCAGAACTCCAAGTCCCGATGGATTCCTGTCTTCGGTACCTGAGAGATTGAGCCCCATCGGTGCAACCCTGACGGGTTGGCTTTCCAGGAATTGTGACGCCGACAAGATCCTTTTGCCTGAGAGTTTCCGCGGCCAGATTGGGTGAACCGGACGCGTTGCACCTTCGGCGGCGGCGAAGGTTCGCCGCGCTCTCTCATGTCAACGTAGTGAGTGTCTTTCGAAAAAGATGGTAGCGCAGGTTGTGCCGTGCCCCGCTGCTGTGCTGCGATGTGTCCATGGCGATCAGGTGGGAACATGGAGACAAACGCGAAGGCACGCGTTACCATAGGCGGCTTGGCCACGGCCGACCAAGCGAATCTACATGACTATTACAGCCAGGCCGAGAGGTCGTCCGCCCAAATACCCGCCAGATGAGGTCCGTCGCCGGCTTCTCGACGCCGCTCGCGAGTGTTTGAAGGTAGCGGGTGTTGAAAGTGGTCTCGACGCAGTGACGTTGGACGGGGCGATCGTCGACGCAGACGTTCCCCGTGGCATGTCCTATCGAATTTGGCAGGACGATAACCACACGCCACAGGATGCTTTTCGACGCGCTGCGGTACTCGATCTGTTGAGCATCCCAGCAACCGCCGGTCTCCCAGCCAGCCGCGCAGCAAACGCTGACCTATTCGCCGAATACGCCGATGTTCTGGAGAACGGATCTCTGGCCGAGCGAGAAGCCCTCAAACGTGAGGGCATCCGCCAGATCGGCGGTTTCAACTACCGCTCCCTCGCCGAGAGTTCCAACTGGAAGCTCTATAGCGCGCTTCGAATCGCCGCCATGACCCGACCGCAGGTCGATCCGGCGGTCATGCAAGCGCTCGTCGACGGCGAAAATTACTTGGTCGAGCAATACAGCCTTTGGTACGAAGAGATCACGACCGCCCTCGGCATGGAGCTTCGCCCGGGCCTTAGCATGCAGCAGTTTGCCGCAGCGGCCTACGCCGTGAACGAAGGATTGGCGCTGCGGTTTACGAACTTTCCTGATCGTGAAGGCATCATCTTGACCGACCCCGACGGAACCGATCGCGAATGGACACTCTTCTCCATCGCCTTCGAAGGCATCATCGACCGCTTCTTTGAGCTGCGCTGAAGCTCGCGGAGCGACCATGTCGGTGTCCGCGGATGTCGACCGGAAGTGTCGACGTATTGCCTTAAGGGAGCGGAGCTCGCGGAGCGACCATGTCGGTGTCCGCGGATGTCGACCGGAAGTGTCGACGTGTCAACGACGAACGTCTGGCGGGAGGTTGGCTTCTAGCCACGTGCGGAAGTCGGCGGTTGAGGCCGCCGGCACGTCCCCTGGCAGAGTCACCCAGAGGCCGGGGGTCCAGGTCGGTGATGCCAGTTGGTATGTGGCGATTCCGGGCCCTGGGACTTGCGTACCTTGGCCGCCGGTGGAGTTGTAGTAGTCGATTCCACATTGGAACAGGACCCGTACCTGGCTGAGGTCGACCTGTTGACCATCGGGTTGTTGCAAGCGCAGTTCAGAGGTGAGGAATTCCGCAGTCTGGCCGCCGGCAGGAGCTTGGCGTCGCCCAGCCCAAAAGTGCATAAACAACGCATCGGGATTCCACGGGGCGGAGAAACTTCCGTCGGCTTCTTGGCGCCATTCGATTCGGCCCGCACCCCCTGAACCAAACGGGTCCTGGTTTACCTGACCGGGCTGACCGAGATACGCGCCATGATCGTTCGAGTCGAGGTCTACGGAGAAGGCCTCGTTCCACGACCCGTTTGCAAACTGGTAGTACGCCCCGTTGCGAACATTGATACGGAAGGGCACCGGAGGGGTGTGTCCGAGCTCAGGGATCACGGCGCAGCGCCACTCGACAAATTGATTTGACCGAAGATTTCCCCATTGGTCATTGCGCGAAGGCCCTTGTGCCCAGTTCCATCCCTGCGGCAAAAACAGTGGGGCTTCATGACGGCCCATCGGTGATTCCTCATTGGGATTCGAATCGTCCCCGGCAGCGATCGTTCCGAAGATGACCTGCTCGATCGTGTACCGACCGTCGACCACAGGAGGTGCTGCCACGGTGGTGGTGGTCGTCGTAGGTAGTGGAGCCCTTTGCGAGGAGGTGGTCGGTGTCCGTGCGACGTCAGTTGATGTCGTCGTGGTCTCGCGACGCGTCTCCGGGGAGGCCACTGCGACTGTCGTGGAAGGCCCGGGCGGCGCTGGCGCCCGGACAGGAGCGACGGTCGAACCGGCCAGGGGTGCGTTGGCACCGGGATTCGGGACCGCTGACGTCGCTGGGGCGGCTGCTAGCAGATCCCCACCGGCCGCGAGCTCCGCGATCTGGGGGGCGGCATCGATCTGTTGAGGTACCGCGACATCAGCGGCAATGATGGACTCCTCTGCAACCGGGGCGGCGAGCGACGGCACGACAACCTGTCGACCCGCGACCTGCACGCCAACCTGGCGAGCGACTAGTTCAGTGGTCTCATCGAGCCCGCCTGCTGAGGAGGTCTCCACCTCATCACCCGATCGGTTGGCGGCAAATGCCATCAGGCTGACTGCGAGTATGAGCGCGACGGAGACCATGCCGACCATGGGCCTCACATCGAAACTGCGCCAGTTGACGAAACTCAACTTTTCCCAATCCTCGCCTTACCCGTCCATTCAAGCTACAGACGGTGACAAATGGCCAGACAGGCACTACAGAATCACACAAATCTCGCTGTAATCGGGTTCGCTCGCAGCGGTGGGTAGCGACCGCAGGCGGCCAGCGAGACGTGGTTCGACGAAGGGAGCGTTAGCCCTTTTCCAACTCAAAGGCGTCGTGGAGCGCTTGGGTAGCTGCGTCGACATCGGCGGCACGTACCACACAGCTGATGCGAATCGCGGAGGTGGAGATCATCTCGATGTTGATGTCTTTGGCAGCCAGCGTCTCAAACATGGTCGCGGCGACTCCGGGATTCGACTTCATCCCAGCGCCAACGATGGAGACCCGGCCGATCTCGGTGTCGGTCTCGACGCGACAGTCAGCCTCGATGCTCGTACCGCAGATGTCCGCAGCTTGCTCGACTTCCTCGGTCGGGCAGGTGAACGAGATGTCGGTACGCCCCTCATCCGAAACGTTCTGCACGATCATGTCCACGTTGACGTTCGCATCCGCGAGAGAACGGAACATTGCCGCAGCGATGCCCGGCTCGTCGGGCACCCCACAAACGGTGACCTTCGACTGAGATGTGTCCGGCACGAGACCGGTAACGATTGCATGTTCCATAGTGGAGTCCTCCTCGATGACCCAGGTGCCTGGCTCCCAGGTAAAGGCAGATCGAACGTGTAGCGGTACCCGAAATCGTTGGGCGACTTCGACTGACCGCATAACCGGCTTCGGGCAGCCAACCGCGGTCATTTCCAGCATTTCATCGAAGCTGATGGTCGGCATCTTTCGTGCCGTAGAAACGACGCGCGGATCGGTCGTGAACACCCCGGACACATCGGTGTAGAGCTCACACGAATCCGCTTCGAGTGCGTGCGCCAGAGCCACGGCGGTTGTGTCGGAGCCTCCTCGGCCGAGGAAGGTGACGTCTTTCTCGGTCGAAACACCTTGCGACCCGGCAACGATCGGCACCATGCCAGCGTCGATCGCCTCACGAATACGGTACGGATTGATCTCCAGAATCTTCGCGTTGCGATGATTGGTGTCGGTTAAAAAGCCCGCTTGTGAGCCAGTGAAAGACGCGCTGGGAACGCCGACGTCGTGCAATGCCATCGCCACCAGTGCGCATGACTTTCGTTCGCCGCCCGTGATCAACAGATCCATCTCGCGGCCCGGTTGCGTCTTCGACACTTGATCGGCGAGGCGAAGCAGCTGATCGGTTTCCTTACCCATCGCCGACACGACGAGGACGACCTGGTCGCCACGTCGTCGACAGCGCGCGACATGATCTGCGACCTCCCGGATGCGATCCGCATCAGCGACGGAGGTCCCTCCAAACTTTTGAACGACAAGAGCCACGGCGAATCACGGTAACGTTGGAACGTGTCTCCCCAAACTCGTCAAGGCTGCATCTTGGCTCTCGCTGTCCTCTTGGTCATCGGCCTCATCGCGCCGCTGGTCGCGATCGCGTTCGCTTAAGCCCAGCTCATTTTCGCCCACGACTGTGATCCTTCGACCAGTCATCTAAGCAGGCCGACCATGGTCCGATTTCAGCCAACCCCTTCGGTCGAATCGCAGTGGGTCTTTCCGCCAGCCGATTCGGCAGACGAGCACGGCATCGTTGGTGTCGGCGCAGACCTCCACCCGTCAACGATTCTCAGCGCCTACGCAAATGGGCTGTTCCCAATGCCACTCGTACCCGATGGCCCAATTGCCTGGTGGTCGCCCGATCCGCGGGCGGTCATCCCGATCGGTGAGCTGCACATCTCTCGAAGTCTTCGGCGGTCCATGAGATCCTTCACGTTCACGGTGAACACCGCCTTCGATGAGGTCATCCGAGCGTGTGCTGACCCTGGGCGCCCCCATGGCTGGATCGATGCCCAGATCATTGCTGCCTACGAGGAGCTGCATGCGTTGGGTTGGGCTCACTCGGTGGAGACTCGCAACGCCGAAGGTGAACTCGTCGGCGGCGTGTACGGCATCGCGATTGCGGGCCTCTTCGCCGGAGAATCGATGTTCCACAGGGAAACCGATGCATCCAAGGCCGCCCTGGCGGCGTTACATACGCTGTTGCAAACCAACGAGTTTGCCCTCTTTGACGTGCAGTGGTTAACACCACATCTGTCTACGCTTGGCGCAATCGACCTATCACGAACCGAGTACCTTCGGCGATTGGAAAGGGCGGTCGCCCAATGATGAGCGCCCCCGTTGAGACCCGGGAGAGGTTTAACCCTTGAGATTGAGAACACAAGCGCCGAAGGAGACTACGTCATGAATTCGCGCGCTCTCGTAGCGATCGCCGTCGGGGTAACAGGTCTCGTCCTCGGGATCTTCGCCGCCGTTCAAGGTGCAAGTTTGGGGATCTTCTCCGGAGTCGCAGCCCTTGGCGCGGGCATTATCGGCGCGGTCTATAGCCGATCGCTCGAAGAAACCGAGCAGCTCCTCGAGCACGAAAAGCAGCAATCGGCAGGCCTGGAACAGACCGTCACCTCGCAAGTCCAGGCGCGCATCACCGCAGAAGATGCGGTCAGATCGCTAGGCGACGAACTCGCTGCCACACAGGCGACCGAACAAGAACGAGCTGAGCGCGTCGAAGAGCAGATCAAGAACGAAGCCACGGCGAGCACATCCCCACGTCAGGTGATCAAGGATTCCCAAACCGGGCTATTCACCGAGACCTACTTTCGCGCCGCCGTCGAAGCACGAGTTGCTGCTGCGCGCCGACACCTCCGTCCAGTGTCCGTCGTGCTGCTCGAAGTCAATGCCGGCACGCCCGGTGATCGGAAGCCAGCCGACCCAACGCTGGTCTCGAATTACCTGCTCGCAACGCTTCGCGAATCGGACACAGCATGTCGGACCTCAAAAGGTCTGTACGCACTCGTACTCGAAGACACACCAGAGAACGGTGCCGTGTGGACCATCGAACGGGTCCGACGAAAGATCAGTGAAGACGACCACAAGCTCACCGTGTGGGCAGGCGTTGCCTGTTATCCAGCGCATGCCTTTGAAGTTCGCGACCTCGTAGGCAAAGCAAGCGAAGCGCTTGACTCGGCCACCGAATGGCACCAAGACCGCATCGAAGTCGCAATTCCAGACTTATAGCCGCACGGCGGGATCCGGGCGCTAGGGCACCCTCGACCCGCTCTGCGGTTGGCCAGAGGCCGCGTCCGCTCCCACCGGCTTCGCAGCTGGGAGCTCATTCGGTAGTTTCTTCGGCCCATAGAGATCAAACCAAGCTGGTCCACTAATCTGCTCTGCAATGTCAACGACGCGGCCGCAACCTATACAGGGGACGCTTGGAACATTTGGCGGGGTGTTTACACCGAGCATCCTGACGATCCTGGGACTTGTCCTTTTCCTGCTCGTCCCGTTCGTGGTGGGCTCGGTCGGGCTATTTCAGGCGCTGCTCATTCTCGGGCTTTCCACTCTGGTCTCGGTCCTTACGAGCATTTCGCTTGCGACGGTGGCCACGAACATTCGCGTCGGTGGAGGTGGCGAGTACTACATCATCTCGCGCACGCTCGGGATCGAGTTCGGGGGTGCGGTCGGAGTTGTGCTCTACCTCGCAATCTCCGTATCGATCGCCTTCTACTCGATCGGTTTTGCTGAAGCGGTGGTCACCGCGCTCGGACGAGACAACCTTCGCTTGGTCCAGCTCATCGCCGCTGGCCTTGTATTGCTCATCGCCGTGATCGCGTTCGTGGGATCGGACCTTGCGACCAGGCTCCAATTCTTCGTTATGGCTCTCCTGATCATCGCGCTGTTGTCGTTCCTCTTCGGTTCGATCGGCAGTTTCGATTTCGGCCAGTTCACCGACAACATTGCCGCTCCCGATGCAGCCGAAGCACCCGAGGAAAGCGTCGGCTTCTGGACCGCCTTCGCTATTTTCTTCCCCGCGGTGACCGGATTTAGCCAAGGCGTTGCGATGTCGGGTGATCTTCGTACACCGAGCTTGTCAATCACCCGCGGCACCTTCGCTGCCGTTGGTCTCTCCACCGTGGTGTACCTCGTCGTGATCGTGTTGCTCGCCGGAAACAGCACCGCACAGGCGCTCGTGGAGAACACCAACACGGTCATCGGTGATCTGTCTCTGGTGAGCTGGACCATGTTGGTCGGCGTACTCGCTGCGACCATTTCATCCGCTCTCGCGTCCACGCTGGGTAGTCCCCGAGTCCTCCAACGACTTGGCGAAGACAAGGTGCTACCGGGCCTTGATCGATTCGCGGAGGGCGCCGGACCATCGAATAACCCTCGCAAGGCGCTCGCAGTCTCGGTGATCATCGCGTTGGCCACAGTTGCTGTTGGAGACCTCAACGCGATCGCCCCGATCATCTCCATGTTCTTCCTGGCCAGCTACGCCATCATCAACTACGCCACCTACTACGAATTCCGAGCGGGCTCCACGGCGTTTCGACCGACCTTCAAGTTCGGAGGCCACCGTGCAAGCCTGGCTGGCACAATTGCCTGCGTTGGAGCGATCATCGCGATCAATCCAGTGGCGGGTGCGCTGGCTGCGCTCGTGTTCGTGGCCCTGTACGGCTACCTCCGCCGACGCGACGTCCCCGACCGATGGATCGACAGCGTCGGCTCGTACCACTACACTCGAGCCCGCAACCACCTTCAGGCGCACGCGATCGAGCCGCGGCCAGCACGGGATTGGCGCCCATGTGCACTCGCATTCGTCCCTCGAGAGCCATTCGCACGCGAGCGAATGCTCAAAATGGGGTCATGGCTCGAAGGCGGGACCGGCTTCCTGACGGCCGTACGGGTGATCGAGGGTCGTGGTCCGGTGAAGCGCCGGGAGGCGGCAGCCGTCGAACAAGAACTTGCCGAAGAGGTGCGTGCCGTCGCTCCTGGCGGTTTCGCTCGGGCCGTCGTATCTGACAATCCCGCACTAGGCGTGCAGACCCTCGTGCAGTCCCATGGCATCGGGCGAATCCGTCCAAACCTCACGCTCTTTGGCGTTCACGATCTTCGCGGGTCTGACGAGGAGCGCAACACCTACGGCGAAATGTTGCAGAGTTGCGTTCGGTTCGGAACCAACGTCGCGGTACTCGACGTAAACCAGGCTGACTGGCGCCGCTTCGAAGACACGCCGCGCAAAGAACGCGAGATAGCTCTGTGGTGGTCCGACGATCAAGCGGGCCAGCTCACCTCACTTCTGGCCTGGCTTATCGAACGGCATGAGGAGTGGTCCCAGGCGCACATGATCGCCTACGTGCCGGATGCAGACAGAGAAGAGCTGGAACGCGTCCGCGGGATCCTCAAGGCCGGTCGAATCGATGCCGAGGTACGGCGCGTCGATGCCAATCCGGCTTCACTCACGACGGCACTTGGCTCTGCGACGCTCGCACTTGCTCCGCTTCGTGTTCGCCGCGGTTCGGCTCTCGGTCCATACGACACCCCGTTGGGCATGCTGGTTGAAAGCCTCCCACTCGGCATTCTCATCCTCGCAATTGACGAGATCGCGCTCAACGCTGAACCCGATGAGAGCGACCTCGCCGAAATTGCTCGTCTCACCGATCAACTTGAAAAGCTCGAGCACAAAACGTCGGAGCTCGATGCAGAGGCTGGCCGACTACTGGTTTCTGCCGAAACGGTCCGACTGCAAGCCGATTCGGAACCGAACAATGATGCACTGCGCCAACAGGCGGAGACAGCACACAACGACGCAGCGAAAGCCTTCCGTACCTACGTGAACTCGCGGACTCAATGCCGCAACCTCGAACAAGACCTCGCTGAACTCGAACCCAGGCCCGTCACCGCCAAGTTGCACCCTGGGATCTGGCAGAGCTCATCGCAACGCGACGATTCCTAGCCGACGACTACTTCTCGCCACGCAGAGGCAGGCCGGCCGCCAGATAGATCGCATCGATCGCTGCCATGTTGTCGATCGAATCCTGACCCCGTGTCGGAAAGGCGGTGTCATGGACGACGTGATCACAAAACGCCCGCAGCATGTGCACGTAGGTCGTGTCATCGAGGATCGACGCCGATGTCTCACCGCTCTCGGTCCGAATCGTCAGGGTGTTGCCGTTGTAGGGAGATAATGGATTCTCTACGGAGATCGATCCACGAGTGCCAGCGATTTCTAGTTGAATTTTTGGGTCGCCATCGTTAATCATTGAACTCTCGACTCGCCCGGTGGCCCCGGAAGGAAACTCAAGTTCGGCCCATATGGCTGCGTCGATGTGCTCCGGGCCGAGAACGGCTTCGGCTTCGGTCACCGTCGGTTCTTCGCCCACGACGTGGCGTACCCACATGGTCGAATAGCACCCCAGGTCCATCAGGGAGCCGCCTGAGGTTGCGTAATCCCATCGAATGTCGGGCTGCGGGATCGAAATGTTGAAGTAGCCCTCCGCTCGAGTAATTCTCCCGATAGTTCCAGCGTCGAGCAGCTCGAAGATGCGGAGCCAAAGCGGGTGGTAGCGATGGTGGAACGCCTCGCCAAGTACCTGTCCGGTCTCCTCGGCGACCCGCACCATCTCCACTGCTTCGGCAGCGTTCGAGGCAAAGGGCTTTTCGCACAAGACGTGCTTACCCGCACGAAGCGCTGCGATTGTCCATTCGGCGTGCAGGTTCATCGGGAGTGGGTTGTAGACAACGTCCACATCGTCAGCCTCTATGAGCTCCTGATACGAGCCGCTCACTTCCTCAATACCGTGTTCGGCGGCAAAGGCTCCTGCACGTGCAGGATCCCGTGCTGCCACCCGTGTCACAGTCGCCGTACCAACCTGTTCAGCCGGGACGACCAGCGCCTTTGGAGCGATACGCGCCGCTCCCAAAATTCCGAACCGCAGTTGCGTCATGGCAACAGAATCGCATACCCACAACACCAGCTCCCAGACGAAAGGCCTATAAAGATCAGCTTCTCAAGTGCTGACAACTATCTGTATGCGACATTTTCATATCCGCGCGATCTTCCTCGCGATGATGCTCTTCGGTGGCGGGATCGGACTGCTGCTCACCGCAACGCAGCAGGCCCGGGCGGGCGTTACCCACAATTCGATAGCGGTAGAAAGTCCACGAACTGATACACCGATCGTCCTCGACGGCACTGTGTACAGCAGCATCCAGCTACACGATCGCGTGATCGTGGGCGGCGAGTTCACTCGCGTCCAGACGGTTCGCAACGGCCCGATCGTCGATCGGGTCAACATCTTCGCTTACGACATCAATACCGGCGAGATCATCGAGGACTTCACCCCAACACTCGATGGTCGGGTCCGCGTCCTTGAAGCAAGTCCTGACGAGAACGCGTTCTATCTCGGTGGCACGTTCAAACAGATCGACGGTCAGTTCCACCTTCGACTTGCCAAGATTGGCTACGACGGCTCCGCCGACTCGACCTTCCGTCCCGAGGTTTCGGCCGAAGTGCACTCCCTCGAACTCCACGAAGGCACGGTCTACGTGGGAGGCGCTTTCGACTTCGTCAACAACGAGGTCCACAACCGCATCGGCGCAGTACATACCACCACCGGAGCGAGCATCGACGGCTTCGACCTCGCCATCGTCGGAGAACTCGGTAAGCAGAACACCCGGTCGGTTCGCCACCTCGAAGTCCACCCAGACGGCCAACGTTTGCTCGTGGTATCGAACGGGCAGAGCATCGTTGATGCTGTTGGAACCCACGACCGGTTCGGCGTCGGGCTTGTCAACCTCGACACCTTCCGAGTTACGCCGTGGCGTACCCAGTGGTTTGAGTTCTCCTTCGAGCGCTGCTCAAGCCAGAGCCTGCAGATTCGAGACGCCTCGTTCAGTCCGGACGGCTCGCAATTCGCCGTTGTTGAAAAGGGCAACTTCAACTGCGACAAGATCGTTTCCTTCGACACCGTGGACGACGGAACAAACAATCCGAAATGGGTCACCGCCGCCCACGACTCGGTGTTCAGCGTCGAGATCACCGACCAAGCGGTATACGCCGGCGGCCACTTCTGCTTTGTCACCGCACACGGCGCCGTCGCCTCAGTTGACGCTCCGACCTACCCGTGGGTTCGAAAGCCTGAACGGTGCGAGATCAACACCTTTGGCGAAGGGAACCAGACCATTGGCGACTTCAATGCACGGCAACAGATCGTTGCACTCGCCCTCGAAGATGGAGAGGTCCTCGACTGGAATCCTCGAAGCAACGCACGTGAAGCCGTGTGGGACATCACCTCCATCGATCGCGGGCTCCTGATCGGCCAAGACAGCAACGAGTTCAACACCGTCGAAACCGGACGCCAGATTTTCCTCGACTTCGGAGGCGCGACCCCCGCATTCGAGCTGCCGACCCAGGCATGCATCGCGACGGTCGAGGGCAACGGCGTACAACTCGACTGGGCGGCCACGAACGAACGGACGCAACTTCGACGCGACGGCCGTTGGCTAGCAACGACCACTGGCGACGCAATCTTCCATGACGCCGACGGAACAGCCAACAGCGAGTACGTGCTTCGCATCCGCACCGGTGGCGAGAACGTAGACTTCCCGTGTAACGACGGGAACGAACAAGTAGTAACTCCAGCACCAATTCCTGAGCCACCGGCACCGGCATTTGGTGCTAGAGAATGTGTCGCCTCCCTCGATGGCGACAACGTCGTGCTCAACTGGGGCGACACTGGCGCATCTTCAGAGGTCCTTCGCCGAAACGACCGTTTCCTCGCCACCGTCACCGATCAAGAAACCCTCACCGACGCACCCGGATTTGGCGATCATGAGTACGTGCTGCGGCTACGGCTCGACGGTGAGCGGATCGACGTCACCTGTAACCCGAGTCCAATCACCATCGCCGAACCGGCACCGGTCGAGCAAGGCCCGGTTGTCTGCACGGTGTTGTTCGGCGAAGACAGTGCGCGCATCGAGTTCACGGCCAACACCACCGGCACACACGTGATTCGACGAAACGACCGTTGGGTCGCAACCGTCAACGCACTCACCAACTTCACCGATGACCGCAACAACGGCGACTATCTGCTTCGGCGCAACGTCGACGGGGTCGTAACCGACATTTCGTGCACCGACATAACTCCAACGCCAGAGCCCGAGCCAGCCCCGGCTCCGGCACCGACGCCGCCGGAAGGGGATTTCCCGGCATGTACGGTGACCGTCACCAACCAGGGCGCAACGCTCAATTGGATCGCTACCGACGACCGAACCCAAATTCGCCGTGACGGTTTACGACTCGACTTTGCCACAGGGGACAGCACCTACACCGACCCAGACGGCACCGCCGCCAACAGCTACGTGCTCCGAATACGAGTGAACGGCCTGGAAAACGTCGTATTCCCGTGCACCCCTGCCTAGTCGGCAGTGCGCTAGGAACGTGGGCGGCTTCGCAGTGAGTTAACGACCCCAGGTCCTGCGAGGGAGCGGGCGGTCGCTCCAACGACGCAACCCAAATCGCCAGCTGGCGTCTACCACAACCGTAGGCGCCGCTGCGGTGGGCTCGGGCCATGCAGCATCGAGCGCGGCCGTGATCGCGGCGAGTGTCTCGTCGTCAGGGGCTGGGTGAATGTGGCCGATTCGGAATCGGGCTTGCGTCACGGCCTCGTCGCTCACAGCGGAACGTTTCCGTGCTTGCGTTCGGGGATTCGCTCCTGCTTGCTCTCCAACAAGCGGAAGGCCTTGACGACCACCTTGCGGGTGTCGGCAGGATCGATGACATCGTCGATGTAGCCGCGTTCGGCGGCGACGTAGGGGTTCGCCGTCTTCTCGGTGTACTCCGCCACTAACTCGGCTCGCTTGGCATCGGGGTTCGCTGCGCCCTGCAGTTCGCGGCGATGGATCACCTCGACAGCACCTTGGGGACCCATGACGGCCATCTCGGCGCTCGGCCACGCAAAGCTCATGTCGGAACCGACGGCTTTGGAATCCATAACGAGGAACGCACCACCGTACGCCTTGCGGGTAATCACCTGAACTCGTGGCACGGTCGCTTCACAGTAGGCGTACAGCAGCTTGGCCCCGTGACGGATGATGCCGCCATGTTCTTGGTCGACACCGGGAAGGAAACCTGGAACGTCGCAGAAGGTCAGCAGCGGGATGTTGAACGCATCGCAGGTGCGAACGAAGCGCCCGGCCTTCTCCGCCGAGTTGATGTCGAGCACGCCAGCAAACACCTTGGGCTGGTTACCGACAACACCAATCGTCTTGCCGTCGACCCGGGCGAACCCACACACGATGTTTTGAGCCCATGCCGGGAAGTACTCCATGAACTCGCCGTCGTCGACGACTTCGCGGATGACCTCAACCATGTCGTAGGGCTGATTCGCGTTGTCCGGAAGGATCTCTCGAAGCACCGGGCAATCACGTTCAGCGTCATCGGTCGCTTCGACATCGGGCGGTGCCGACAGGTTGTTGGAAGGGAGGTAGCTCAACAACACTTTGACCTGGTCGAGCACGTCCTCTTCGCTCGCACCGGTGAAGGTCGCAACACCCGACTTCGACGAATGCGACTTGGCACCGCCAAGCTCCTCGAGGGTTACCTCTTCGCCAGTTACGGTCTTTACGACGTCGGGGCCCGTGATGAACATGTGGCTCTTCTCGCGGACCATGAAAATGAAGTCGGTCATGGCGGGGCTATAGACGGCACCGCCTGCACACGGGCCAAGGATCACACTGATCTGCGGAATTACGCCAGAGGCCTGCACGTTGCGGTAGAAGATGCCGCCGTAGGCATCGAGGCTGACGACGCCTTCTTGGATACGAGCACCGGCACCATCGTTGAGGCCGATCATCGGTGCTCCGACGCTGTTTGCGAGATCCATCACCTTGTGGATCTTTTCGGCGAACACTTCGCCAAGAGCACCACCGAAGACGGTGAAATCTTGTGAGAACAGGAAGACCTTGCGGCCGTCGATTGTGCCCCACCCGGTTACAACCCCGTCGGTATAGGGGCGGGTTTCGATTCCGCTGTCGTGGGCCCGGTGTCGGGCCAACATGTCCAATTCGTGGAACGAACCAGGGTCGAGGAGGAACTCGATGCGCTCCCGGGCAAGCATCTTGCCCTTGGATCGTTGCCGTTCCACCGAGCGCTCAGACCCGGCGTTACGGGCCTCTTCTTGGCGCCGTTCAAGATCGGCGATTCGGTCACTCATGGACTGCTGCGACATGGGGGCACAGGTTACTCGGTACGCGCCAAAACGAAGGACGCCGCCCATCCTCACACATGAGAACGGGCGGCGACCTTCCTCTACTTAGACGTTTGCGAAGTCGGTGTCCATCAGGAGCTTCTCGACCTTGGCGTTCTCGACCTTGCTGGTCACCTTGCTGCCCTCGTGGACGTCACGGATGGTCTTGGTCATCGTGATTGTGGCGCCAACGAGTGCGAGTAATCCGAGGGCGACAAAGGCTCGGATCCAGGTGTCGACCGGCATCGCCCAGACAGCGAAAGCCATTGCGGAGAGCGTGAGGCCGAAGTTGAGTTGGGTGAACATCACCCAAGCCGGTGAGTGCATGGATGCGGAGTCGGGTTCCCAGTTCATGGTGTTTCCTTTCGTGCGGCGGGTGCCGCTTGGGGGATATGTAATGAAGGTACGGAACCACACATGCCCATGGAGCTAGGTAAATCCCCCAAACACGGATGAGGGACCCCACCCTGCTCGTAGAAGAATGATTGCGGCGAATGACTGATCTTGAACGCGTGCCGCCAGAGTTGCTGCGATGTTTCGGATCGGAGAGACGAAACTCGGTTAGTGAGCGGAGCGAACGACGCGGAGCCCTTGGCGGCTAAGCCTTCAAGAGGTCCCACTTGTTGCCGTAGAGGTCTTCGAAGACGACCACTCGCCCGTAGGGCTCGTCGCGAGGTTCGCCATGGATTGTCGCGCCCGCATCGGAGAGCGCGGCAAGTGTCGAATCGAAGTCGTCGACACGCAGAAAGAACCCCACCCTGTCGCCGTGTTGTCGTCCCACGAGGCCCGTCTGGTCTTCGCCATCGCCTCGTGCGAGCAGAATCCCGGTCTCGCCGCCAAGCGGTCGCACCACGACCCATCGCTTTGGCCGACCGTCGTTGGTCGTCGAAGGCGAATCTTCCACCAGTTCGAATCCGAGGACATCGCAGTAAAACGAAATCGCGTCGTCATAGTCATCGACCAGCAGGGCTACCAGGGATACGAAACTCATCTAGCTAGCGACGCTAGCTCCGCACCGGCAACCGTGTTGGTAAATTGGGACGTGAGCGAGCGCCTGATCGAGAGTCCGGCGACGACAGGAACACCATGACCGAGTACGACCCCAGCGATCCAACGCTTCGTCGACCGTTCAACCTGCAGCAGTGGATCGACGACCATCGCGATGAGCTCGTCCCACCGGTCGCCAACAAGCAGGTTTGGCGTGAGGCCGACATGATCATCATGATGGTCGGCGGTGGAAACCGGCGAAACGACTTCCACGACGACCCTCGCGAGGAGTTCTTCTATCAGCTCAAGGGCGATATGGAGTTGTGGCTGTGGCCCGAACACGGCACCGTTCCTTTCCCGATGCCGATCCGAGAGGGCGAGATCTACCTCCTACCTCCACGCCTACGGCACTCACCGCAACGACCCGACCCAGACTCCATCGGGCTGGTCGTGGAGTACGCCCGTGCCCCCGGCGAGTTCGACGGCTTCGAATGGTGCTGCACGAACTGCAACGAACGTGTGCATCGAGTCGAGGTGCAGGTGCAGGAGATCGACAAGGACCTGCCTCCCCTCTTTGACGCCTTCGACGCTGACCTCGAGACGCGAACCTGTTGGAACTGTGCCACCGTGCATGGAGGGAATGGCGCTCCCATCGTTGCGGGCGGCGACGCCGTATCATCGGACGACAGTGAGTGAAGTAACACCCCCCTCTGCAGAACTCGCGTCCTCCTTCGACGACGACTTCACCTATCGCAGCTACCTCAAGATCCCGGAGCTGCTGTCGTTGCAGCAATGCGTCTCGACCGACGAAGCCACGGGCAAGCCCGAACACGACGAGACGCTCTTCATCATCATCCACCAGGTGTACGAGCTCTGGTTCAAGCAAGTGCTCCACGAGATCGAGCACATTATCGTTCGCCTCAATGAGCACAAGCTGTCCAACGCTCGCCATCATCTCCATCGAGTCATAAAGATCTTTCGCACGTTGATCGCGCAGATCGATGTCCTCGAAACGATGACACCCGCAGAGTTCGCGAGCTTCCGGTCGTTCCTTGCGAACGCGAGCGGATTCCAATCAGCGCAGTTCAGGGAACTCGAATTCGTTCTCGGGACGAAGGACCGGGTCGATCTCAACTGGTACGACGAGCAAGAGCGTGCCCGTCTTCAGCGTCGCCTCGATGACCCAAGCCTGTGGGATGCCTTCGTACGAGCGCTGGCTGCCGGCGGCCTAGAGGTGCCGGTCGAAGTGCTTGACCGGGACGTGCGGGCGCCGATCGAGCAGAACGAAGCGCTCCAGGACGTGATCGTGTCGGCATATGAAGGCGAAACCTTCCTCGGCCTTTGCGAGCTCCTCACCGATCTCGACGAGAAGCTGCAGGAGTGGCGCTATCGCCACGTGATGATGGTCCGCCGAACGATCGGCACCAAACCCGGTACCGGTGGCTCCGATGGCGCCTCCTATCTGCAGACCACTCTGTTCAAGCCGGTGTTCCCCGACCTCTGGGCGATCCGCACCAAGTTCTAGCGATCGACAGGCCAGGAACGGTCCGAGCTGAGGTGGCCTACCGCAGCCTCGAATCTGTCGATCTCTTCGATGGTGTTGTAGTAGTGGACCGATGCGCGGACCACCTCGTCAAGGCCTCGATTTCCGAGGTCGTAGCGAGACGTCGATGCGACCGACACCGACGTGTGGATCCGGTCGTTCGCCAAGCTGGTCTTCACGTCTGTCGCGGACAGGCCGTCGACGGTGAACGTCACGATGCCTCCACGGTTCTTGCCTTTGTCGTGCGCCACGACTCCATCGATCGCTTCTAGCCGGCCTCGAAGTTCGGCTCCGAGTGATTGCACTCGCGCCGTCGTCGGCTCGACCCCAAGGTCGAGGAGATAGTTTGCGGCGGCACCAAGTCCAATTTGGCCAGCAAAGAAGCGCTCCCAATTCTCGAAGCGCTTGGCATCGGGCAAGAGCTCGTATGTGTCGTCGGAGGTGAAGACCGCCGCATGCTGGTCGATGAGCGGAGGCTCCAAGATCTCCATCGCCTTCTCCCCCACCCACAAGAACCCGGTACCGCGCGGGCCGCGCAGATACTTGCGACCCGTGGTTGACAACACGTCGCAATGGAGTTCCGCGACATCGAGGGGGACTTGTCCAAGTGATTGGCACGCGTCGAGCACAAAGAACACGTCGTGCTCGCGGCACCTACGGCCGACTTCGGCCGCCGGGTTGATGAGGCCGCCGCTGGTCGCGATGTGCGACAGCGACATCATCGCCGCACCTCGCTCCAGTTCGACTTCCAAGGCAACGAGATCGATCTGGCCGTCAGCATCGTCTTCGATCAAGACGATCTCGATGCCGAAGCGTTTCTTCAACTGCAAAAAGGCCAGGAGGTTGCTTCCGTACTCGCTGCGTGCCGTGATGACCCGGTCGCCCTCTTCGAAGGGGAACCCGTAGACGGCCATATCCCACGCCCGGGTCGCATTCTCAATCACGGCGATCTGGTCTGCCCGACCACCGACGAGGGCAGCGAGGGAGCCATAGGTGGCAGCGAGCGCCTCTGCTGCTTCAGCCGCAGCTTCGTAGCCGCCGATCTCGGCTTCTCGTCGCAAGTAGTCGACGACAGTGTCGAGCACTGCCGTCGGAGGCAGGGCACTGCCGGCGTTGTTGAAGTGCAGAACCTCTCGCACCGCTGGCGTATCGGCCCGCACCCGGTCGATCGGAAAATCACCCATGGTCCGACGCTACCGCTTGGGTTATCGGGTTTGAAGGACGAAGGGCAGAACGGGGCCGGTTCCGGCTTCTTGAAGCGCGAACGCAGCAACCGTCAAGGTCCATCGACTGCTGGCGGTGTCGTCGACGAGAAGCACCGGCGTCGACCGCAGCGGTGCAGGGGGCAAGTCGCCTGGCCGGACCGTCATACGACCCCAGACATTGGCGAGCTGGTAGGCGCTGTTGGCTTGCTCGGACTGGTAGCCCGCGGTCGGATCTCGTTCCAGACACGAGTGAACCGGGAGCTTTCCGAGCCGGCCGATCTCGCCCGCCACCGCCTCGATGAGGTGACTCTGTTGACGTGATGGCATCGGACAGACCCATCCCGGGCGTGTCTCCCAGTCCCAGCGCCGCAGTACACCCACGATGCCGTTCAACATTTCAGGGCTGAGCTCGCTGCGGCTGCCGTCGAGGAGCGCTTCGATTTCGGGTGACCATCCACCGTCGCCGATACGACTCAATGAGCGGCCCCACGACGCCTGACGGTTCTTCGGGATCCGTCCCTTGGGTTCATCGAGGTTCGTCGCCCATTGTCGCCGTGGCTCAACGCCGATGTCGTTGCCGCGGAGATGTTCTCGGGCGGACTGCGTTTGGGACGGTGGCACCGCATTCCAGCGAGGCTTCTCCACACATCGATCACACCGGCCACAGTCCGCCGCTTGATCATCGTCGAGCAACTCGCGCAAGTAGCGCAACCGGCAACCGCCGTGGCTGGCGTAGCCACGCATCTGATCGGCTTCATCAGCACGGAGCTGTCGGAGGCGCTCGGCGAGTTCCGCGTTATAGCTCCAGGGCTCAGACGAGCGAACGTAGCCGCCTTTGATGCGCCGGATCGCGCCTTGGACGTCGAGGATGCTGAGCAGGGTCGACAGCCGGGAGCGCCCCATGTTGACCGCGACTTCAAGCTTTGGAATCGACGTAGGCCGACTGACGTCGAGCTCACGAAGCACGCGTTGACAGACCTCCTCGTCGGGCAGCGACACCGATTCGAACCAGGCCCAAACCCGTTCGTCTTCGGTAGGCCGCGGCAAGGCGATGACCTGGGCATGGTCTATACCGCGACCGGCACGGCCGATCTGTTGGTAGTAGGCGATCGGCGTCGGCGGCATCCCGAGGTGAATACAGAACGCCATGTCGGGTTTGTCGAATCCCATCCCGAGGGCGGAGGTCGCTACCAACGCCTTCAACTCGTTGTTGCGAAGCCGGGCCTCCAACCGTTCTCGATCCTCAGGCGCGGTCGAACCGGAGTACGCCGCCACATCGTGTCCGCACTGGCGAAGCCAGTCGGCCGCACGTTGGGCCTGGTCGACGGTGAGCGCATAGATGATTCCTGAGCCGTCGATCTCTCCGAGGTGCTCGGCTACCCACGCCAACCGCTCGGCGTCGTCGGCGAGTTCGATCACCGAGCAATGCAACGACTCACGGTCCAGGCTCGTCCGCAAGACGACCGTGTTGGAACCCAGCTGTGATGCGACATCGTCGGTGACTCGCTGGTTGGCCGTTGCCGTCGTGGCCAAGATCGGCGACCACGAAGGGAGCTCATCGATGACGTGTCGGAGCCGTAGGTAGTCGGGTCGAAAGTCGTGGCCCCAGTCGCTGATGCAGTGGGCCTCGTCACACACGAGCGCAAACGGTCGGGCAAACATCATGGCGAACACCCGCTCGCGAAAGCCAGGGTTCGCCAATCGTTCAGGAGCAATGAGCAGTAGGTCGACTTCGTCGGCGAGAAGTGCGTCCTCGACCTCGCCCCAATCATCCACATTGGACGAGTTGATTGTTTCGGCTCGCAACCCGAGTTTCTCCGCTGCGGCCACCTGGTCTCGCATGAGGGCGAGTAGCGGGGAGATGACGATGCTTGGGCCCCACCCTCGAGCGCGCAGCATCTTGGTTGCGGAGAAGTACACCGCCGACTTGCCGAACCCGGTGCGGGCGACGAGCAAAGTCCGCCTCCGGTCGGCGACGACCGCCGTGACCGCTTCGATCTGTTCGGGTCGCGGCATTGCGTCAGGCCCGGCTAGCAACCGCACGTGTTCGGTGAGCTCCGCGAGTACTTCCTCGGGAGTAGGACGTGGCGGTTCGATGAGTGGTTTGGACATGGTTCCTCCAAAGAGTGTTCTCGATTTGGAGGGCAATCCCTCGAAGACCGACCGGCCGCAAGAGCAAACTTACTGGCCCCGCGTGACAATGGCCCGTGCCAGAGATTCATAGAAAATTCGGCTTTGCTACCATAGGGCGATGACCACCAACGAGGATTTGGCGAACACGCCTCGTACGAAACCTGAAGTGCGGCTGTCGCGAGATCGAGTAACTACGGCAGCGGGGCGCCAAGGCGGAGAAGGTTGCCATCGTGGTCGACCATGGCGAATTCGCGAAGTCCGTAGTCAGTGTCGACCGGAGCATGGATCCGGCCGATCTTGCCCGCGACCCGGGCGAACGCTGGCGTATTGCACCGCCCGTTCCATCGGGAGTACAACGAGTCGAGTTCGCTCAGCGAATCGAACCTGACGTAGGCACCATGATTATTCGTACGGGGCTTCACATCCGACGCGAAGAAATGCACCTCAAGGCCAGCGGTGTGGCTCATGATCAAGTACTCATCACCATGCCGTGCGCTTTCCGCAAACTCTAAATGGCCGTAGAAAGCCGCCGTGGCACCGAAGCTCTTGCTCGGGAAGATGGGGATCTGTAACACGCTCATCGTGCGAGCCTCTCGATCTGGAGTCAGTCGGATTCGATTTCGTGGCGGAGGGTCGCCTTCATGAAATCAGCGAGGCTCGCGTCGGGCTCGACGTCGATTCCGTTCATTGCGTCTCGATCATCGACGAGGTCGACCCCTTCATCATGTTGTTGATCCGATGACGGAACTCCGAGCTCAGCGAGGCGGGCCCGGATTGCTCGTTCCTCCTCGAATAGCCCGTTGAGGCGAGCCTGATATTGCTCGATCACCTCGTCAGCTCGTTCACGGGCCCGCTGTTCGGCATCCTCCAGCAGTGCCTCTGCTTCTGCTTCTGCGGCCTTGATGATCTCCGCGGCTCGGAGTCGAGCAACGCTTTGGAATTCGGTATCGGCCATGCCCATTTTGTAGCAGGCGGGCGGCCCTGTGCGGATGCTCTCCTCGTTTGGATCTTGTCGAACCATCAGCAAGGATGACCCCATGCAGGTTCATCTGATCGACGGCACGTACGAACTCTTCCGGTACTACTTCGCGGCACCGTCGCACCTCACCGAATCCGGCCAAGAGGTCGGTGCAATCCGCGGGGTGTTGGGTTCGATGATTCAGTTGCTCGAGGACGGCGTCACCCATATCGGCATCGCCACCGATCATGTGATCGAGTCGTTCCGCAACGACTTGTGGGAGGGATACAAAGACGGCTCCGAGATCGAAGAAGGCATTGCGTCCCAGTTTCATCTGCTTGAAGACGTACTGCGCGCCACTGGCTTTGTGGTGTGGCCGATGGTTGAATTCGAAGCCGACGACGCCCTCGGTGCCGCCGCCCATCGTTACGCCGATAACCCAGGCGTTGACGAGGTGGTTATCTGTACGCCGGACAAGGACCTCGCACAATGCGTGTCCGACGAACGGGGAATCGTGCAATACGACCGCCGGAAGGGTGTGCGCTACGACGCAGCGGGCGTGCGCGAAAAGTTCGGTGTTTCTCCTGAGTCGATTCCCGACTACCTCGGACTGGTCGGCGACTCCGCCGATGGCTTCCCTGGGCTGAAGGGTTGGGGCGCGAAGTCGACATCGACCGTGCTTTCTCGCTACGGCACGATCGAAGAAATACCATTGGCCGCCGGCCAGTGGGACATCACCGTTCGCGGCGGAGCCAAGCTCGCCCAGACCCTGGTGGACGATCTCGACAATGCGCTGTTGTTCAAGCGGATCGCGACGATCGAACTCGATGCTCCCGTCTCCGATGACGTCGAGGACCTTCGTTGGACCGGCCCCACGGAAGACTTCGACGAACTCGCCCATGAAATAGACGCTGAACGCCAACACGACCGACTGATGCGGTTCATGGAGTCGTCGGGTCGCGGCTGACAACTCATCACTAGCGATACCCTCGGACGATGGCTATCGCGGCGAACACCCAAAACAGTTCGCAACAACCGCGGCGAAATCCAATCCGAGCCGGGCTCGGTGTACTCACAGCCGCGATTCTCACGATGGGGCTCACGGGCCCTGGGCAAACGATCGGTGTTTCGGTTTTTATCGATCACTTCGTTGATGACCTCTCGATCTCACGCCCTCAGGTCAGTACCGCCTATTTGATCGGCACGCTGTGCGCGTCGTTGCTATTGCCGCTGGTAGGCAGAGCTCTCGACCGGATCGGTGTACGGAAGTCACAAATCGTCATCGGTCTCGTCTTTGCCGCAGCCATCGCCAACATGTCTCTGGTCATGGGCCTGATCACGCTGACGCTCGGCTTCTTCGGAATTCGATTGCTCGGGCAGGGAGCCCAGTCGCTGGTCGCCGGTTTGGCGGTGTCGCTGCGCTTCACCGAGGGCCGCGGCACCGCGCTCGGAATCCATTCGACGGTTTCGGCCGGGCTACTCGCCACGTCGCCAATCCTGTTGGCCGCAGCCATCTCGGTCTTTGGATGGCGTGGCGCCTGGCTTGCGGCAGCGGTCGTCGTCGGCGTCACGGTTCCGATGCTCGCGCTCACGGCATACCGTTCGATGCCGACCTCCTCTGCGGAGGCATCAAAGCTCGAAGAATCCCAGAATCCAACTACCGCTCGCCAGTTCGATCGAGCCGAGGCCATCAAGACTCGCGCCTTCTGGATCCTGGCCGCAGTCAGCGGGTCGGCCGGGATGCTCACCACCGCGCTCAACTTTCACCAGATCGATCTGTTGGGTGATGTCGGCCTTTCGAGCACCGTCGCAGCGACGTTGTTCCTTCCCCAGGTGATCGGCTCGTCGGTCGCTGGGGTGACCGTCGGCGCCATTAGCGACCGGGTCGGTACCCGCTTTCTTCCGACGTTGGGGGCGGGCCTACTCGTTGCCGCTCACCTTCTCGCAGCCAGCGCGGCACCCGGTGTTCGCGTCGTGATCTACGCAATCGTGCTCGGCGCAGCAGCGGGTTCGATCAACACCGTGACGAACGCGCTTTTGCCGCTGTGGTTCGGCACTCGTCACCTCGGCTCGATCCATGGAACCATCCGGGTGCTCGGCTCAGGTGCGTCAGCGATTGGCCCGGTAGCGCTCGCATTGCTCGAAGCGCAGTTCGGTTCCTACCCGCCAGCAATACTCATGATCAGCATCGTCGCCGCGGCGGCCATGCTCTTCTCCTTGACTCGCCCATTCCCTGTCGACTCGGGAGAGGACACCTCAACAGAGGACGGCGCAGATCTCGCGGAGTCGAGCATCTGACACCTGAAACCATGCCCACTTGCCGCGCTGCTCCCGCTCAAGGATCCCGGCGTCGACCAGTTGGCGGAGATGATGGCTCACTGTGGGCTGGCTCTTACCCACCA
Organism: uncultured Acidimicrobiales bacterium; assembly: GCA_964562985.1. Taxonomy (GTDB): domain Bacteria; phylum Actinomycetota; class Acidimicrobiia; order Acidimicrobiales; family SHLQ01; genus SHLQ01. The sequence continues at coordinate 13,497 of CAZLWE010000031.1, read as the reverse complement.
TGGCTGGCAGGTCGCACGCACACGCTTCTCCTGAGGAGGCGATGATGCTCACCAGTCGAACCCGAACCGGATCGGCAAGGGCTTTGAGGACGCCAGCGAGCAGCACCGCATCGTCTTCAGCAATTGGCGTAGAGGTGAGCGCTGCACAGCAGACTGGGGCCTGAAGGTCGGACATAGATCTCAGCATAGAAAACATATTGACAGCTGTCGATATGTTGGCCATAGTGACACATATCGATAGACATCAATACGATGCTTATCGCTGAGAAAGGAACCTCATGCGCCTACAACTCGCTCTTAACGTTAACGACCTCGACACCTCGGTGGAGTTCTACGAGAAGATGTTCGACACCAAGGTCGCCAAGCGCAAGCCTGGCTATGCCAACTTCGCCATCGAGAACCCGCCACTCAAGCTGGTCCTCTTTGAGTCTCCGGGTGAAGGCGGATCGATTAACCATCTTGGCGTCGAGGTCGAAGAGTCCGCCGAGGTAATCGGCGCTGAGCAACGCCTATCAGCCGCGGGCCTACTGACCACAGGTATCGACGACACCGCATGCTGTTACGCAGAGAAGACCGAAACCTGGGTCGAAAGTCCCGAAGGCCGTTGGGAGTGGTACGTCAAGACCGGTGATTCCGAAGAGTTCGAGAACGTCGCGCGCAACGACGACGGCGCCACCTGTTGCTCTCCAGCGAGCGCGGACGGCACCACCGACACAATCACCTGCTGCTAAAGGGGCCTGACCCCTAATTGGAAAAAGGGGTCAGGCCCCTGTTAGCCGGGCCCCTGTTAGCCGAGGGCGGCGGAGGTGACGATTCCGTCGTCGATTTCGAAGGTGAGTCGTCCGGGGTTGAAGTCCTCGGTGAGCGCGAAGGACTCCGCGTCGATTCGACCGATTCGACTCGGGATTAGGTTCTCATCGGCCAAGGCTTCGGCGTCGGCTTGAGTCAGCCCAACGAAGTCATCGGTAGAGAGATCGGGAGTTACCAGCGGAGCTTCTTCCCCGGCTGGCTGAGTCCAGCTGATCGATTTCCCCTCACCTGATTCGTTCAGGGTGACATCGACTCGCAGATTGAATTCGCCGACGACGCAGCTGCGGGCCAACGCGTCCTGGGTAATACCGACCAACAACTCAATCGCTAGCGCGTCAGGGGTTTCGGTCAGCAACGTGGCGCTAGCCGCCGTGCAATTAGGGTCGCCGCCGGTGAAGCGAACCCACAACTCGGTCGGATCGGCCGGGTTTAGGACCACGTCGCTGGGTGCGGTGACCCGCGGGTCGACAGCGTCGCCATCGGTAATCAGGGTTTCTTCCACAGCAGCAGGCTCCTCGGCCACCGGCTCACCATCAATACCGGGCTCGGCCAGAACCTGCTCGCCGCCAGCGTCATCATCTCCGCCATCGGTCGCGACGGGCACAGGGTCGCCGCCGCAGGCCGCGACGGCGAGACCGAGGGCGAATAGCAATGTGGTGATGGTGCGTTTTTTCATACTCTCTATACGTCGACAGTTGGCAGCGAGTTCCCGACTGTTTTCAATCAGAAGTTGTCGCAGACACATCAACAGCGATAGACGGGATACATATGTCGATTGCCTTGATGCTCACCGCCCTCGGACTCGGGCTTCGTCACGGCATCGATTGGGATCACATCGCCGCGATTGCTGACCTCAGCAGCACCACGAAGGACAAGAAGCGCGGGTTCGCCCTGTCGATGGCCTACGCCGTTGGCCACGGCGCCGTGGTGTTCACGCTCGGAACCGTGGCGGTCCTCTTCGGTCTGGCGATTCCGGAGTCCCTCGATGAGTGGATGGGCCGGATCGTCGGCGTCACCCTTGTCGCTCTGGGCGGGTGGATCCTCTTCGAGCTGGCGCGAAAGGGCAAAGACTTCCGCCTGCAGTCCCGCTGGATGCTGGTCATCAACGGAACATTCGCCGGACTTCGGCGAGTGCGCGAGAGCGTTTCGGGGCGTCAGATTTCGGTGGAGCATGAGCATGGGCATACCCATGTCGATGACGCCCACACCACCGTGCACGCCCACGACCACGCGCATATGGAAGCAACGGTTGCTGCGCCAGCGCTCGCACCCACTGGGCGAACCGGCTCACTACGCAGCCAGCTTCACGGTCACGACCATTCGCACTCACACCGTCATGACCTCACACTCCCCAACAATCCTGACGCGGGCTACAGCCAAGGCACCGCGACCGGAATCGGGATGTTGCACGGTGTCGGTATCGAGAGCCCAACGCAGATCGCCATCTTCGTGGCCTCGACAGCAGCGGTTGGCGCCGGGTTCGGCATCATGCTGCTCGGCATGTGGGTACTCGGCCTAATCATCGCCAACGCATTCTTGGCACTTATCGCCAGCGTCGGGCTGCTGAACGCAGAACGCAGCTTCCCGATCTACGCCACGCTGGCCGTTGTGCTCAGCGTCGCGAGCATCGCACTCGGCTTGCTGTACATCTTCGGCCTCGACATTCTTCCTGCACTGAGCTGACCCAATGCAATGCGTTGCGTTCCTGGGCATGAGCCTGGACGGGTTCATCGCAGGGCCAGACAACGAACTTGACTGGTTGGAGAAGATCCCGCCTCCCCTTGGCAACGACATGGGATACGGAGCGTTGATGAATTCGGTCGACGCATTGGTCATGGGAACCGGCACGTTCGAAGTAGTCGCAGGATTTGAGGGACCATGGCCCTATGAATTGCCCGTGGTCGTGATGTCAAAGTCGCTCGCACAATTGCCGGAGAAGGCAACCAATGCCGAGCTCACCACATCCTCACCCGAGGAGCTCATCTCGGAACTCGCGGACCGAGGCATGTCTCGGCTCTACATCGACGGAGGCGCAGTCGTTGCCAGTTTCGCCGCGTCGGGGCTACTCGACGAACTGATCGTCACCCAGCTGCCAGTCGTGCTTGGCGCGGGAATCCCGCTCATGCGCGGATTGCTCGAGCCGTTGTGGCTCGAGCATCGCTCAACGGAGGTTCTGGAGAACGGGTTCGTGCAGACCTCTTACGCAGCACGGCGCTGACCTAGGCGGCGCTCACCACTGCGGCGAGTGCGCTTTGGCGGTCTGGGTATTCACCATCGAAACCCATGTCGATCTCATAGGCCTCGAGGGTCATAGCCGACTGTTCGTTGAGGCCTGCGGCATGCAGTTCGAGGCCGGCACCTCTCGCGAAGGCCGCCAGAGAACCGAGCGCACGAGCACCAGAGGCGTCGAGGTATGGGAGGCGCTCAAAGTCGATAACGACCGCCTCTGCAGACTCGCCGACTTCTTGTGAGGCTCGGAACGAAAGATCCGCTGCTGCGCCAAAGCTGATCGGACCGTCGAAGGCGAAAACCGATACCCGGCCATCTGCCTGGTCCAGCAACTCTTGGTCGTCCTCATCGTCGAGATCATCGGTGGCGTCGAGGCTGTCGAGCTGACGTTGCGACAGCTGGTTGACGAAGGCCAGTGCACCGAGCACAACGCCGACGGCAACGGCGGTGATCAAATCGACGAAGACGGTGAGGCCAAGAACGAGGAGTGCAAGAGCGAGATCCGAACGCGCCCCCTTGAGTGCTTGGCGAAGGAACTTCAGGTCGAGAATGTCCCATCCGACCTTCACGAGGATGCCGGCGAGAACCGCTTGCGGGATCTGTGAAGCGACGGGTCCGAGGATCAGTACTACTGCGAGCAACAAGACCGAGTGGATCGCTCCCGAGATACGGGTCGAACCGCCGCTACGAACGTTAACGACCGTTCGCATGGTGGCTCCTGCACCAGGAATACCTCCGAAGAGACCAGCGATCGAGTTGCCGATGCCCTGGCCAATGAGCTCACGGTTGGAGTTGTGCCGGGTCTGGGTCATGTTGTCGGCGACGAGTGAAGTCAGGAGACTGTCGATCGCTCCGAGAAGCGCAAGCACAATTGCGCCTTGCAGGACGATGTCCAACGTGCCGGTCGAGAAGGCCGGCAGAACGAAGTCGGGAAAGCCGGTTGGGATGTCACCGAGCAATGGTGCGCCGGTGATCACTTGACCAAGACCGGTGCCGACGATGAGCGCAACGAGAGCGGCCGGTACGAATTTGCCGAATTGCGGTGGCCACAGGAAGACGATGGCCAGCGTAATGACGGCCAGGATTAGCGCCGCGCTATTGGTGCTTCCGATCGCGCCGGGGATGGCTCGGATGGCGTTGATGGAGCCGCCTCCGTCAGGGGCGCCGCCGAAGAGGCGCGATGCCTGCAGCAAGATGATGATCACGCCGATGCCCGACATGAAGCCCGAGACGACCGGGAAAGGCACCAGTTTGATGAAGCGCCCGAGGCGCAAGACGCCCATCGCAATCTGAATGAGACCGGCGAGCACCACTGTTGCGAAGATGAGTCCGAGATCGCCATCGAGTGAGTCGAAGACGCCAGCGAAGACGACGATCATGGGGCCGGTTGGGCCGGAGACCTGCGTGGGCGTGCCGCCGAAGACGGCGGCAAGGAAACCAACGATGATGGCGCCCCAGAGGCCTGCAATCGGGCCGGCACCCGAGGCTTCACCAAAGGCGAGCGCGAGAGGTAGCGCTACTACACCAGCGGTGATACCGCCGAAGATGTCGCCCTTCAGGTCACGTTTCGGCTCTGGAGCACTGCGTCGTGAAGGAGTGGGGGTTTCGGCTGCTGGAGAGTCCGCCGTTGCTGTCATGTCGTTGCACTTTCGAGGAGGGAGGTGAAGGATGAATCGTCGTGAGAACGCACAGCTCACTATCGTCGGACGGTTTAGCCAATGAATTTAGCACTAAATACCTGGAATATAAACCCCTTACATAAGGTGTTAATGTCCCGACCGTCACCTATGGCGCGCGAAAAGACGCCGGCCATGCAAACCGGCGGCCTGAAGCAGCTCTAGCGACTGAGCGGTAGCGTGCCAGATGTGGCGATTGTCCTCGGGCTACTCACGGCTGCATGCTTCGGTGCCGGAGACTTCTTCGGCGGGATGTCCGCGAAACGCGTATCGGTGATCGTCGTCATCGCCCTGTCGCATCTGGTTGGGCTAATCAGCGTCACCATCGCCGCAGTTCTATTCGCCGATGCGTTCCTTGCAAGAGACTTTCTCATCGGTGTCATTGCGGGAGCCGCAGGCGGGTTTGGCGTAGGGCTGTTGTACCGCGGGCTGGCTCGGGGCCCGATGGCGGTCGTCGCTCCGTTGACGGCCATCACCTCGGCTGCAGTGCCCGCATTCTGGGGCGTCATCACCGGTGAAACCTTCACGGCCGTCGCGTGGGCCGGCATCGTGCTTGCCGGGATAGCGATTGTACTCACCTCGCTGCCTGCGAATCAGACCTCCGGCGCACCCGTTGGTGTTCGGGTGGTCCTCGAAAGCTTGCTCGCCGGTGCCCTCTTCGGCGTGCTGTTCGTGTTGTTCGATTCCACTTCGGGTGAGACCGCTCCATGGCCAGTGGTCGGCGCCCGACTCCTCACCGCGAGCCTTCTACTCGCTTGGCTCATTACGACAAGGCGTCATGAATTGCTGGCACTTGCTTCAAGTCATCAACGAGGCGTGCTGTCACTTATCGTCCTCACCGGCCTTTTTGACACCGGATCAAACGTGATGTTCCTGATCGCCACATCCCTGGGCGACCTCACCATTGTCGCTGTGCTCTCGAGCCTCTACCCCGCCTCCACGGTGCTGCTCGCCCGACTCGTTCTCGACGAACGAATGTCGCGCTTGCAGTTCGGTGGCCTGATAGCCGCACTCGCGGCGACGGCGCTGATCGCGCTCGGCTAACAACAACGTTGTGGTGTTTCCCACGACACACTCAAGGTCGCTATCGCCGTCGCCGAGTACTCAAATTAGTACCGAGCCGTTCAACGCGGCAGGGACTGGTATCTCTCTATGGACCGCACGCTGGACACCACTGTTACCGAAGCACCGGGCAAACATATCGCCGCGTCCAGCCTCGATTCCCTCACCGGCCTCGGCAACCGATCAGCGCTCAGCAAGACCATCGACGAATACCTCGCGACGAATACCCCCATCACGGTGATCCTCCTCGACCTCGACGAATTTCGGGTCATCAACGACTCGCTCGGACATATCTACGGAGACCGAGTACTCCAAGCCTCCGCTCGTCGGCTGTCAGCGGTTTTCGATGACCAGTTGTTTCGGCCGGGCGGGGACGAGTTTGCCGTGGTTCTTCCGACCAGCAACCAAAGCCAGATCGACGAGATCACCGACATCATCCTCACCAAGTGGCGCACGCCGTTGATTGTCGATGGGTCGGAGATCTATAGCGGTGTCTCGATCGGAGCCGTCACCCGTTCGTTGGATCACGCCAACGGTGACGACATGCTTCGCGACGCCGAGATCGCCATGTACGAGGCAAAGCGCCTTGGCCGCAACCGCGCCGTGGCATTTCGGGCGGAGCTTGGCACCGCAGCCAATGACGAGCTCGAAACACAGATGTTTGGTCGTCGCGCCGTCTCCAACCGAGAGTTCAGTCTCCACTGGCAGCCAATGTTCGACTCTCAGACGGGTGGAGTAGTGGCCTGCGAAGCGCTGCTGCGCTGGCGACCTGCCAGCGGGCGCGACACACTTCCCGCAGCCGAGTTCATTCCCTTCCTCGAACGGTCTGGGCTGATCGTGCCGGTCGGTGAACAAGTTATTGAGCACGCCTTCCAGCAATACGCCCAATGGAACAGCCGAAACGACAGCTCGACCGCTATTCCGATCTCGATGAACCTCTCGGCACGACAACTCGCATCGGGCAACGTGGTCGATTCCCTTCTTCGGTCGCTCGACAACGCCGGCATTCCCGGACCCTCGCTCATCATCGAAATCACCGAGTCGGTCGTCGGTAGCGCATCGGATTCACTCCGACGAGATGTTCAACGTCTCCGTGAAACCGGTGTGCGAATCGCGATCGACGACTTTGGAGGGGGGCAGTCCTCCTTATTCTCGCTGGTCGACTTCCCAATGGACATCGTCAAGTTGCATCGCTCTGTCACGGAGATCGTCACGACCGCCGAGAAGAATCCGATCCTTTCGGCGATCCACGGTTTGATGAATTCGCAAGGCCTGACCGCCGTTGCTACTGGCATCGAAAGCCAACACCAACTGGGCTGGTTTCAGCGACAAGGCTGGGATTGGGTACAGGGCTTCTTCGTAGCCAAACCCGCAGAGGCCGAAGTAATCACCGACTTGCTCGTACCGAAGCAAGCGAGCCAACAGGAAGCCGCCGCGTAAGCACGGTCAGAAATTCGAGCAAGGCAGCGGGGCGCTAAGTTACCCTTCTCGCGATGCGTCTGATCACCTACATGACCCCAGGGTTCCCGAAATCCCTGTTTGAAACGATCGGCGCGAACCTCGACGTAGAGATCGAATACGAGACCGAAGCATCCGGCCCTCTGCCAGGCAAGAACCCCTTCCTGGGCGATGACGGAACAGAACTCGGCTGGATCTGCTCCACCTCGTTCGTCGACATGGCCTCAACTGGCGAGGACCCATCGGTGCAACTCGTTGGCGTCGCCTGGGTCCCAGACGACCCTGACGCTGATGGCCGACCCGTGTACTTTGGCGACATCGTCACTCGGGCAGACTCAGACGTTTCCTCTTTTAAGGACCTGCGCGGAAAGCGTGTGGGGTGCAACGATCCGGTGAGTCTCAGCGGCCACTACGCGTTGAATTTCGAACTCGAACGCCGCGAGCTCGGTGACGACTATCTGGAGAAGGTCTTCACCGGCGGCCACCAAAGTTCGCTGAACGCGGTAGCGAGCGGTGACCTCGACGCGGCGATTGTTGATTCGGTCGTACGCACGACCCGGGCCCGTACCGACCAGAGCGTGGCCGACATGCGCGTCATCGACCGTCTTGGCCCATGGCCGACGCAACCGCTGGTCGCTCGCATCTCACTCGATGCAAACGAGGTCATCAGCCTCCGGGAACGACTCCTACAGGCCGGAAAGGATGGCGACCTCCACGAAGAGTTGCAGGCTGCCGGCCTGTCTCATCTCGTCGAAGTTGGACCCGACCATTACCAGCCGGTTCGCGAGGCGATGTCTCGACTCGGGACAAACGGGGTCTGACCCCAAACGTCCCACCAGGGGACGGAGAGGGTCAGACCCTCCGGGTCTCGCTTAGCGGGTTTCGCCGTCGACGCCGACGCTGTCGAGAACTTCACCGTCGTCATTGTGGCTGTGGGTGAAGCCGAGCTCTCGTTCGATCGCAACCGTCTCATTGGAACGGAAGGCAAGGATGTAGGCCCGTCGGAACCCGTCGGTGTTGTTACCACCGGAACCATGCATGACTCGTTCGTTATGGACGGTGACGTCGCCACGTGAGATCGGCACGACGTTGACATCGTCTTCTTCGCGCAGCGTTGTGCCGAGGGCGTGGCTTTCGCCGCGACCCCCAAAGACCGGTTCGTGAGGACGCAGGGCATCTTCGTGATTGGTTGCGGGCACGAATCGCATACAGCCGTTCTCGACCGTGGAGTCATCGACGGCCAACCACAGGGTCGCTGTACGGGTGTCGGGCGTGTCTGGCCAGTAGGCCATGTCCTGATGCCAGGCGAACACCGCGTCGGCTTTGTGTGGCTGCTTGGCGAGCAGTTGGTCGTAGTCGATCGCCATGTTGTCGCCTTGGAGCTGCTTGGCGACCGACGCGGCCCGACGCTCGAAAATGTTGTCGACCCAGTCCGGGTAGTAGCGACGAGGCAACATGACATTGACGATCGAATAGTCCTCTGGATCGCGCCCGTAGTCGCCGGCCATGTCGCAGTAGTCCTTACCGGGAACTTCGATCTCTCGCCGAAGGAACTGGTCGTAGACCGTCTCGAGTTCGTCTACCTCGTCCGCCGTGAGCAACCCCTTCAGATGGACATACCCATCGACATGAAAGCTCTCGATCTCCTCATCTGTGACCCGATAGGTATTGCCGTCGATTCGATCGCTCATAAACGAATCGTACAACCGCGCTCCAGGGCCCTGCCTAGACCGCTGCGGGACCTAGTCGATATCGATAGCCGGCCCGAGTACGGTCGATCTCCTCGAAGAAGCCGAGCGCTCGAAAGCAATACGCCATCTGTTGTGCGTGGCTGCGGGAGAATCCGCCGAGCCGAGCGAGATCGGCAGTGGTGAAGATGTTGGGCAACCCGTCGGGTACGAGCCGAAGAAGGTCCGTCGGCGACTCGAAACGGTGACGTTCGATCACCTCTCGCAAACGTCGATCGACGGTGCGGAAGCCGCCTCGTCCTCGTCGCGCTTTGGGGTCGTGCTCCTGCACCTTGTCGACGTCGACCATCACGATGTCGAGCGTGAGGTTCGGGTGGTCGAGCAACGTGGGGATGCTCACCAATTGGCCGAAGAGGTCATAGACGCTCCCCTTCTTCGGGGACCGTCTCGGTTTGGCGTCGTCACGACACAGATAGCTGGCATGCGCGATGGGATGGACGAGCAGGATCTTGTAGTCCGGGAGCAAGACGTCGAGCTTGCGGCCCATTGCGCCGAACGAACCGGTCTGGATCTCGATCAGCAATTGCCTGTCGAGGTCGGCTCGGGCGATGTCGATCACGAAGCGGTCGAGCGGCAGTTCAAACCGGTCGCCGGGCTCGGCATACAGCTCCTTGAGCGCTGCGTGTAGCGAGCCTTCGTTCAGCGTGCCGATGTGGGGTTCGACGACTTCGGCGCTATCGGTCACAAGTTCGACCCTAGGGGAACTCATTGCGATCCCTAGGTACCCGGTCGTCGAACTACCCGACGAACGCATTGCCGTGGCGACATTTTCAGGCCACAATCGAAAATTTGGGATCCAGGCCTCCCCCAGGCAGATCCAGAGATCATCGAAACGGACGCTCGAGGCATCCTCGAGACAACCGTTCTGTCCGACGGACGGATCGCGGGCCTGGTGGAGGGAGAGCAGCTCCGTGTGTGGAATGTCGGTTTCTGGGATGATCCAACGCTCAGTGCTGGAAGGTGATCTCCAACAAGATGCCGTTTGGGTCGTGCACGAAGATTTGCGACCGGTTGAGATCGGCCCGCTCCTGAACGCGATACGCAAACCCGGCCTCATCGAGTCGATCGGTGACGGTTTCGAAATCCTCGCCCACAAAGGCCACATGGTTAAACAGCCCGGTCGAAGAAGGCTGGTCATCGACGGGGTTCACATGGATGATCGCGCGCTCGCCGAGGTACAGCCAGACGCCTGGTTTGCCCGACGGCTTCGGGCGGCTCTCCAACCCAAACACGTCGGTATAGAACGCGACCGTGTCGTCGATCGATGGCGTGTCGATGTTGATGTGGTCGATGCCGAGCAAGCCCATTCCCCCACCGTACTCAGCGGTTAGGTTGCTGTCGTGGCCTGGACGTTCCGCCGACTCACCGACGATGATCTACCACTGCTACACGTTTGGCTAAACGAGCCCAGCGTGGTCCGCTTCTGGGAAGGCGACGACGTCTCGTGGCCAGGGGTGATCGCGCAGTACGGGTCGCCCGAAGTTCGAGCGACGTTGGCAGAGGACTTCCCCGACTTCGACTACGACGAGGAAGAGGCCGACTTCGACTGGAAACACGTCGAGGTGTATCTCGGTCTCCTCGATGGCGAACCGACCGGGTGGATTCAATGCGTTGCGGTCGAACCCTACGACGACCACGACGAGATCAAGGCCTGGATCGAGCTCGGCTATGAGCTAGAGGGCGCGACGATCGACTATCTGATCGGCGACTCGACGGAGCGAGGCAAAGGCTTGGGTTCGGCGATGATCGACCGCTTCACCGACGAGATCGTGTTTGGCCAGCACCCGGAATGGAACCAGGTCGGTGTCTCCCCCGTGCGAGCAAACGTCGCGAGCTGTCGAGCCCTCGCTAAGGCCGGGTACGAGCTCGTCGGTTCGTTCGACGACCCCGAATTCGGCCCATGTGATCTGTACACACGCCGCCGCCAGCACTGAAATCGGTTAGGACGTTGCAGATCTTCTACGCGCGTTGGGCGACAAATAGTGCCATCGATCGCGCGGAGAAGAGAGCGGAATCTACCGAACGGTGGCGCCGGGCGGAATCGTCGGTGGGGCGGCGTTGAGCGTTTCTCTCGCGAAGCCCGCAGCGGCCTTGTAACCGGACATGAACTCCTCGACCTCGTGACGATCGATTACGTCGTCGATGTTTTCGAAGTAGCCACCGCAGCGCTCGTCGACGATGCCGAGGATGCCGATTGGGCCATGGCCGCGATTTCGGAGCACCAACTTTGACATCGGCTCCAGCAATTGGTCCTCGAACGCCTCAATAGCTTCCGGGAAAATCCCGTGGGCGAGGAACTTTGCGCCGAGCACCCGGGCGTCCACGATCGCCTGGCTCGCGCCGTTGGAACCGACCGGATACATCACATGAGCGGCATCGCCGATCAAACAGGCCCGCCCATCGACCCAATGGGGAGCCGGGTCTCGGTCGACCATCGGAAACTCCCACACCATTGGGGCGCCCCGGACCAGAGCTGGGATGTCGAGCCAATCGAAAGACCAGTCATCGAACGCGGGCAGGAACTCGTCAACATCGACCTGCTTGTTCCAACTGCTTTCGGCGATCCCGCCCGTTGTATCGACGGTGAGTTCAGCGATCCAGTTCTGCAACTGCAGACCCGTGTCGGGATCGACCGACGAGATTGGGTAGTGGACGAAGCGCTGCTCCATGGTCCCGATGAGGGTGAACGATGATCCCGACCGTATCGGTGGACCGGGGGTGGCGCCGCGCCACAGAATCTGTCCGCCCCAGTGTGGTTCGGGCTGGTCGGGGTGCATCTGTGAACGGACAGCGGAGTGAAGCCCATCGGCGGCGATCAGCAGCGAACCCTCGACCTCGGTGGTGTTGCCGTCACGCGTGTCGATCTCGGCTACGACCCCGTCACCGGTGTTGCGGTAGCCGGTGACTCGGTGTCCGGTTCGAACCGCTTCGGGGCCGAGCCGATCGATCACCGCCTGGTACAGCAGCATTTGGAGTTGGCCACGGTGCACCGAGTACTGCGGCGATTCGTAACCGGCAGCCCGACCGCGCGGTTCGGCCCAAACGTCCTTTCCGCACCGTGCGACGAGCGCCCACTCGGTTGCCTCAATGCCGATTCGATCGAGGTCGTCGGTGAACCCGAGATCGTAGAGCTCACGAATCGCGTTTGGTTGCAAGTTGATGCCGACTCCAAGCGGCGCAACCTTGCGGACCGATTCGAGCACGAGCGCTGATACGCCGATCTGATGGCACGTCAAGGCCATGGTGAGCCCGGCGATTCCGCCACCAGCGATGAGCACCGTCATGGCTGAGAGCCTACGCCTAGGCTGCGAGCGCCGCCGTCTGACCAAAGGGAGCTTCGCGATGACCACACCGACCACTCGAGCAGAGATCGTCGGCTACTACTTTGAGTGCCTCACCGCGAGCGACGTGGAAGCGATCGTTGGGCTATTCGCCGACGATGGATCCGTTGAGTCCCCGGTGCTCGGCACAATGCCCGCTGCCGCGTTCTTTGCGACGCTCGATGACGCTTCAGAGCGAAATATCCTGACTGTCCATCGCATCATGAGCTCGCCCGAGGATCAGTTCTTCGCCGCGCACTTCACCTATGACTGGACGCTCACCGCTGGAGGAAACGTGACCTTCGATGGCGTCGACCTGTTCGAGTTCAATGACGACGGGAAACTCGCATCGTTGAAGATCTTCTACGACACGCATCCAACCCGGGCCGAAGTAGGTAACAAATACGAGCGACCGAGCTAGGTGCTAACGGGACGAAGTTCGAACACCCGGACTACGACTAGTCCGAGGTTGGCCATCGGTCAGACCAGATGTCGATCACGTGGATTACGACAGCACCCGGGTCCTCATCCCACGTGTCGAGGCCGACAAGAAAGTGATAACCAGCGACGGTTCGCGCCGCTTGATGTCGTTCCCGGGACCGCCAAAGATCGTGTCGTCCTGCGAATCGCCGTGAATCTCGTCATCGCCGTCACCGCCACAAATTGTGTCCGAGCCCGACGCTCCACGAATGACGTCATCGCCACCCAAACCAACGATGACGTCATCCTCGAACGTTCCTTGCAACACGTCGGGACCGTCTGTACCCACCAGCGTCGGACTTAGACCGTTACACAACACCGGCTCACCAGGATCGGTACCAGGGTCAGGGTCAGGGTCACCATCGTCTGGTTCCCCGTTGTTCGTTACCGTCTCGCAACAAAAATTCTTTGGGGTCAGGTCTCAACAGCGAACAGGTGCCTGTCGTACCGTCTGACTAGTGTCGTGTGCGAGCACTTCCCCTGTGTTGCCAATGACCAGGAGAACGACAATGGCTCGCCCGCTAAGGATTGATTTCCCGGGTGCCTTTCATCACGTCACCAACAGAGGCGCGAGACGCCAAGACATCTTCTACTGCCCGCAAGATCGACTCGAATTCCTACGACTGATCGCAAAAGCACATCAACGCTTCGGCGTGTTAGTGCACTCGTTTTGCCTCATGACCAACCACATCCACCTCATCATCGAGACGCCCC
>CAZLWE010000030.1:24780-40905 GCA_964562985.1 uncultured Acidimicrobiales bacterium | reverse complement strand
TTGCGTCAAGAGGCCTTCGCTATGAAGAAATTCGAGCACGTCTTCGAGGTCCGGCGTCCGGACAACCAGTCGATAGTTCTCGAGTGGCCCATAGGCATGGCTGTTGGCATCCCACAACTGCACCTCGAAACCGCGAGCGGTAAGCGATTGAAGAATGATCTGTGCGTGGAACGCATCAGCACCAACCGGCAGTTCGACAATTTCGTTGTTCACACCAGACACCTCCATGTTTTATAATACCTTTATTATATGGGCAAATAGAGGAAATGCAAGTTGCGGCGACTTAGGGGCCTGACCCCTATTCGCGATTAGGGGTCAGGGCAGGTCATGGTTTCCCTGATTTTTCAACGGCCGTATTTGGATTTAGGGGTCAGGCCCCTTTTTCGCTAAATCGTGGGCTGCGGGAGGTGCACTCCCCCACCGGTGCTTATGTCGAAACGTCCCAAAGGTGGTGCAGCGGGTCGTGGATCTCGTAACGGGCGAAGGTCTCCACGGTGAACGATGCGCCGTCAGATCGGCGACCCGTTCGTTGCAGTTGTTGGTTGGAGAGTCCGTCGAATCGATCGGCGATCGCGTTGCCCGCCGCCAGCACTTCGTTAGCGACCACTTTGGGGTCTTGCAGGTCGTAGCGCTCCGCGACTTGGGTGATGTTTGGATCCCAGTTCGCGAACATTGGGTCGTCTTCGTTCAGCATCAACTCAAGGCGCTCTAGGAACAGCCGGAACACGTCGCGCACGTGGGCGCCGTATTCGAGCGGGCTCCACACGTCGGGCTCTGGCCGATCGCGAACATCGGCACGCGTCCGCAGCACCTCCGCCCAATCAGCGGCGCAGGTCCGGTTCAGCTCGGCAACTTCGTCGATGGACAACTTCCCCACATCGGCACCGCAATCTGGGCAGGGGCGCTCGAGAACCCAGGTCCAGTCTTTGTCGTCTGGTTCGGCTGGTGGCGGCACGGGAACCTCACTCATAGCGCCACACCTTTCGTCGTTTCGATGTGATCCGGGATGTCCTCGGTGGCGGTCCCGGTGTTCTCGGTCTCGCTCGGTTCAAAGAGCAACAACGAGGCGCCGGTAGCCGATTGCGGCTTGTGCTCGACCCCCTTGGGAACCACGAACAGTTCCCCTGGTCGAAGGTCGACCGTGCGATCCCGCATCTCGATTTGGGCTTCGCCGTCGACGAGCAGGAACAGTTCGTCGGTGTCGTCGTGCTTGTGCCACACGAACTCGCCCTCGATGTGCACGACTCGCACGTCGTAGTCGTTCACCGTCGCAACGGTGCGCGGCGCCCACGTGTCGTCGAATGTGCTGAGTGCTTCGGCGAGGTTGATCTTGTCCGTCATGCACTTCAGTGAAGCACACCGGAAGGTTGGCTACTCGGGAAGGAGCTCAGGGGTCTCCATGTCGGCTTCGGAGCCGAGGCGGATTTCGGTGGCGAAACCCTTCTCATCGAGCTCGAAGAGTACACGCTGACCCTGGCGAAGCATGCGGAAGACCGAGCCTTCAAGGGCCGTTTGTGACAGGTCGTATTCCTCGAGGCTGACGTCGTCAATTACGACACCGTCTCCGCTCGCTGGATCGTAGGACTGAACAACTCCCTGCATGGGCACAAGCCTAACGTCTTGGATTCTCTGTGCGCTGTGTCGCGACAATCGCGCCACAGCGCACAAATTTTCCTTACATGCGGGCGGTGATGCCGAGGTCTTCGTAGCCGCTGCTGGCGTAATGCTCGGTGAAGAGCAGACGGAGCTTGGCTGCGGAAAGGTCGTACTCTTCTTCCTTGTCCCAGGTGTTGCGAGGGTTGAGGATGGCCGAGTCGACGCCGTCGACGGCAACCGGGATTCGCAGCCCGAGCTGGTTTTGGGTTTCGGTCTCCACGTCGTCCAACTCACCTGCGAGGGCGGCGTTGAGCAGCGCACGGGTAACCGAGAGCGACATGCGCTCGCCCTTACCGAAGGGTCCACCGGTCCAACCGGTGTTCAACAGAATGCAGCGGGTCTTGTGCTCACGCATCCGACTGGCCAACAGCTCGGCGTAGACGGCTGGCTTGTGACTCATGAACGGGTCGCCGAAGCAGGCCGAGAACGCAGCCTGCGGCTCGGTGATGCCCACCTCGGTGCCAGCGAGCTTCGAGGTGAAGCCCATGACGAAGTGGTACATGACCTCTTCGGTGTCGAGGATCGAGATCGGAGGCAACACGCCGAACGCATCGGCGGTGAGCAGAACGATCGTTTCGGGGTGCGGGCCCATCGCTCCCTCGGCGACGCCGGGGTTGCAGGTGAGCGGGTAGGCGAAACGGGTGTTCTCGGTGATCGAGCCGTCGGTGAGGTCGAACTCGTCAGGATGGGTGTCGGCGAGGTCCTTGCCGATGACCGGCGGCACGTTCTCGATCAACGTGCCCTTCATCGACATCGCCGCCGCAACTACCGGCTCGTCGGTCTTGTTGAGGTCGATGAGTTTGGCGTAGCAGCCGTTCTCGAAGTTCGAGACGCCAGCGTCGGACCACACGTGTTCGTCGTCGCCGATGAGGAGACGGTCCGGATCGGCCGACAGGGTCGTCTTGCCGGTTCCGGAGAGTCCGAAGAGAATCGCCGAGTCGCCGCCTGCGCCGACATTTGCTGAGCAGTGCATGGTGAGCTGCTCCTTGGCCGGGAGCACGTAGTTCATCACGGTGAACATGGTCTTCTTGTTGACACCGCAGTAGTCGGCTCGGCCAACGACGAGAGCGACCCGGTTAGCGATGTCCATGATGACGCCGCGGTCGGAGTTGGTGCCGTCTCGCTCCGGGATTGCCTGGAATGAGGGGACGTTGATGATCGTCCAACCAGCCTCGAAGCGATCCGAATCGTCACGGACGCTCTTTGGGAACATGATGTTGCAGAAGTAGGCGTGAGTCGCGTACTCCCCAACGAACCGGTAGGGCTCAGAGTATTCGGGGTCCCATCCGCAGAACACGTCGGTCACATACAGCTGTGCTTCGCGCTCATTCAAGTGCTCGACAACTCGTGGGAGCAGCGCGTCGAACTTCTCGGGATCGAACTGCGCGAAGCCGGGTTTCCACCAGACGGTGTCGACCACTTCAGATCGGGCGACGGCGAAGGTGTCGTGAACCGGCCGCCCCGTGCAGGTGGGGTCGGTGTAATAGACAAGCGGGCCCTCGGCACCCAAAGAGGTGCCGAAGGCCTTTTGCTCGTCGTTACCGCCGTCGATTGTCACCCGTCCGCGATCGTTGGCGATCGCCTCATGAAAGAGCTCGTCTTGGCTCAGGCCGATTCGAAGGTTTGGCGTGGTCAAACCGAATTGCTCGGCTAGCTGCTGTGAAACCGTCATTGGTTTCCTCCCAGATATCCTCATTGATCTCTAGACAAGATGAGTTTGTTGAAGTCGATCTCTCCTGTGTATCAAGAAGACTAGATCATGTATAGAGATCAATGTCACAAATCTCATCACTATTTGAGATATCGACGTCTGGATTCCTGATGGCCAAAGGCTCAAGCCGACTCGGTTAGCCGCCGAGGGCGAGCGCGGGAAGCGTGAAGGCGCGAATGGCGAGACCCATGACAAAGAGGCCGCCGAGGCCATAAAGCAGGTACTTGTACTCGGCGAGGTGCCGGTAGCCGATGATCAGGCCGACTCCGATGAAGGTCAAGAACCCATAGAAGAGGTGCTCGCCGTTCGCGTCGAGATCGCTCGATGCGATGATGATCGCGCCCAGAGACACCTGCACGGCGATGAGGGCGTGGAACAGGTGATGTAGCCACCAGAGTTGTTTCACCCTCATCGCCTCGACCCAATGCGCAGCTGTGGTCAGAGCGCCAGCGATGCCGCCCGTGATCATCACCGCCCAGGCGAGGATCGTATGAAGTGCGGAGATCGTGCCCATACCGACTGATGATTCTCTCAGGCGATCGCGCCCGAACCTCGCAGATCGGCGATTTCTTCAGCGGTAAATCCATTGTCGGCCAGCACCACGTCGGTGTGTTGTCCAGCATGAGCAGGAGGACTCGGCACATCGCTCGGCGTTTCACTGAAGCGCGGAGCCGGTGCGGGCTGTGAGACGCCAGCGATCTCTACGAAGGTCTCTCGTGCGGCGAGTTGCGGGTGCTCGCCCGCTTCGTCGGCGTTGAGGACCGGGGCATAGCAGGCGTCGGAGTCGGTGAAGATCTCGTCCCATTCTCGTCGTGTCTTCTCGGCGACTCGGGCGGCTATCTTCGCTCGGCTCTGATCCCAGCGGGTGGCATCGAGTTGACCTGCAAGCTCGTCGTCGGCGAAACCAAGCCGTTCCAACATCTCCGCGTAGAAGTGCGACTCGATAGCACCGAGCGAGATGTACTTGGCATCAGCTGTCTCGTAGACGTCGTAGAAGTGGGCGCCTGTATCGAGCAGGTTCGCTCCCCGCTCTCCTCCCCACATACCCATGGCCTTCATGCCGTGCATCATGGAGGCCAATAGCGCTGCTCCGTCGACCATTGCTGCGTCGACCACCTGCCCCGTGCCGGTCGAGCGGGCGTTGATGATTCCTGCGAGCACACCAACGGCGAGCAGCATCCCTCCACCACCAAAATCGCCCACCAGATTGATCGGCGGCACCGGAGCCTCCCCCTTGCGTCCGATCATCGAAAGTGTCCCCGAGAGCGCTATGTAGTTGATGTCGTGCCCGGCCCGCTGCGCCCAAGGGCCATCCTGACCCCAGCCGGTCATCCGCCCGTACACCAGGGCCGGGTTCCGCTCGTGACAAACGTCGGGCCCAATGCCGAGCCGCTCGCACACACCGGGGCGGAATCCCTCGATCAGCGCGTCGGCCGATTCGACGAGACGGAGCAGGGCTGCGACGCCGTCGGGGTTCTTCAGATCGATACCGATCGAGCGGCGCCCTCGATTCAATACGTCGGCGGGAGGCGCGTCGGGATTGCCGCCACGAACAGCACTCGCCCGGTCAACCCGAATCACCTCGGCGCCCAAATCGGACAGCATCATTGCAGCAAAGGGGGCTGGCCCCAACCCGCTTAGCTCGATGACACGAACCCCATCGAGCGGACCCGACATCAGGCGCCTTCGAGCAGCGATTGCCCCCGAGCCCCGTTCGCCGCGCTAACCGCATGTGCCGTTACGAGCGAGACGATGTGGGGCCACTCGGTGATTGGAAGGTCGTGGCCCATGCCTTCAATCTCTTCATAGGTGGCGCCGAAAATGAGCCCGGCCGTGTGCTGTCCCCCATCGGGATTGATAAGCGGATCGATACTGCCGTGGATCACGAGCGTTGGAACATCGACCTTTGCGAGATCGTCATCCCACTGACCGGCTAGTTCCACAGCCACGAACTGACGCAGCCCGGATCCTTCGACGGGTGGCGAGCGGTCGAAGTTGTCGCCGCTGAAGGCAGCCCACTCCGCCTCGTCCCAGGTATCGGGCGTGCCCCACACTCGTTTGCCAGCGACGCCGACAGCTTCGGCTTCTTCGCGGGTCGTGGCCGGCGGGTGAAGCAGAGCCAATACGGCTTCCTCGGTCGGGTTGCCGAAGTCGGGATGTGCGGTGCACGAGGCGTAGGAGATCATCGACAACATCGTTTCGGGCTGCTCGATGGCCTGGATCTGGGCGATCATGCCTCCCATCGACATACCCATCACGTGGGCGGGCGCGGCATCGAAGTGATTGAGCACCTGTACGCAGTCGTCGGCCATATCTGCCAGCGAGTAGGGGTCGCGATCGTTGTACTTCGTCGACAACCCAACGTCTCGATTGTCGAACCGGATCACAAAGAAACCGCGGTCGACCAGTGCTTCACAGAATTCCTCTGGCCAGGACGTCAGTTGACTGGTCATTCCGGCGATCAGCAACAGAGCCGGGTCATCGGGGTTGCCGAAGCTCTCGGCAAACAGCGACCGCCCGTCAGCTTCGATCAATGGCACGTGTACTCCTCGAGTGGTTCAGCCTCACCGGGGAAACCGATGAGAAGGCTAGAGTCTGGCCCATGAGTGGAGCCGAGTCGGGACCGACGATAGCCGACCGCCGGTTCAACGATCTCACCACGGTTGAACTCCATGGGATCCTGCGACTCCGCAGTGAGGTATTTGTGGTCGAGCAGGCCTGCATCTACCCCGATATCGACGGGCACGACACCGAGCCGGAAACTCGCCATGTCTGGATCAGCGGCGCCGACGAGACACTGGTTGCCTACGCCCGTTGCGTCGACGACGGCCCTGGGCGTTCGCGCATCGGTCGGGTGGTCACCGCTCCAAGCCACCGGAGCCAAGGGCACGCGGCGCGACTGGTTTCGTACCTCGTTGGCTCGCTCGAAGGCGAGGTAATTCTGGATGCCCAGAGCTACCTGCTCGACTGGTACACCAACCTCGGCTTTGCGCCCACGGGCGACGAGTTTCTCGAAGACGGCATCCCCCATATCCCGATGCGCTACATCGGCGGCGAGGACTCCGACCAATGACGACGCTGCTCGTGATGCGACACGCGAAGTCCGATTGGTCGACCGGTCTGCCCGATCACGAGCGGCCGCTGAACCCTCGTGGCGAAGACGCCGCCGATCGAATGGCGCAATGGCTCGCCGAGTCGGGCTACTGCCCCGATCACATACTCACCTCTTCGGCGGAGCGAACGCAACAGACCGTTGCGGCCGTTCAACGGCATTGCACCGTTACCGACGACGACATCGAGGTTGATGGCGACCTCTACCTCGCAAGCGCCAACGCCTGGCTTCGCGCTGCCACCGATGCGGGCGTACACACCGGCGCCGAATACTTACTGCTGTGCGGCCACAACCCGGGGTTCGATGTGTTGGTCGACGCGCTCTCCGGTGGCGCAGCGCCGTTATCGGCCAGCGGGAAGTTGATGGCCACCGCGGCCGTCGCAGTCTTCGACGTTACCGATTGGGCGACCCTCAGCCCAGACACGGTCACCTTCGTCGAGGTCGTACGTCCCCGAGAACTCGACTGACCCGATCGCTACTTGTTGAGTAGCTCCATCTTCATGGCTTGGAACTCGGCTTCGGTCAGCACACCTTGCTTGCGAAGCTCATCGAGCTTGGCGATCTCATCGGCGACACTCATCGGCGCCGCTGCTGCTCCCATTGAGCCAATGCGGCGAAGACGTCGCTCCTCGAAGCCTTCCTTCTGGGCATAGATCTCGGCTTGCACCATGTTGGGTTTGCGGATGTTGGCAAAGGTCTGACGGCCGCCCTCGCCCGCGGACTCAATCCCGAGGTCGCCCGAACCCAAGAGTCGTTCGAAAGGCTTTTGTTCGAAGAAGACCGTGTTGATGCGGTCGAGGGGAATCTCGATGCCGTTCTTCGCGAGCACGCCGGTGCGAGAGATAACCCGCTCGGTGGTCACCACGAACTCCGTCGTCGTCCAGCGGGCGTAGCGCACCCCAAATAACGCCAGGGCAACGATGACCACGACGGCGACGGCAATTCGAGCGGCCAACCAAAGCGCCCCTGAACCCGCTGCGACAAGCACGGCCAGACCGCCGATGACCGCGACGATCAGAAACACGCCGAAAGGCAACAGCCTCCACCAATGTGGATGCATATCGACGACGATCTCTTCGTCGTCGCTCAACAGTTGTCTCGGAAACCCCATAGCGCTCTAACCGTACCCGATCGCTCAGCGCACGCCAGCGGAGAGGTTGGGGCGCGGCCCCAACAACATGGCCGTCACAGGACGTCGGTAGGGTCTTGGCGTGGATCAACAAGCCACCGCACAGATTCTCGCGGGCCTAAATGAAGAACAACACCGAGCCGTCACCATCGACGCTCCGCAGTTAGTGATTCGCGCTGGTGCCGGGTCAGGCAAGACCCGCGTGCTCACCCGCCGGATCGCCCATGGCGCAATGACCGACGCTC
The DNA here is from genome assembly GCA_964562985.1 of uncultured Acidimicrobiales bacterium. Classification (GTDB taxonomy): domain Bacteria; phylum Actinomycetota; class Acidimicrobiia; order Acidimicrobiales; family SHLQ01; genus SHLQ01. Next base: position 33,052 of record CAZLWE010000030.1, on the reverse strand, counting down.
TGGACCCTCGTCGAACACTCGCGCTCACCTTCACCCGCAAGGCCGCTGGCGAGTTGAATCACCGCCTCCGACAGTTGGGCTTGCGGGAGTCCGCGGCCGCGGGCACCTTCCACGCGGTTGCCCTCACCCAGCTGCGTCGCCACTGGGAGTCCGTGCAACGGAGCGCCCCAACGCTGCTCGATCGCAAGATCGGGTTCGTCGCACGTCTGGTGCCTGGTATCCGCGAACGAACGATCCCACTCGACCTGGTGTCCGAGATCGAGTGGGCCAAGGCCCGCCGCATTAAACCCGAGACCTACGTCGCCGCAGCCGGCGAGGCCGCTCGTTCAATGCAGCTCCCCGCCGAACGAGTCGCGGAGATCTATCAGGCCTACGAAGAGGCAAAGGCCAAGCGCAACCTGATCGACTTCGACGACATCTTGATCCTGTGTGGGCGGATGCTCCAACAAGACAAGAACGCCGCCGCTGCATTTCGTTGGAGCTATCGACACGTCTTCGTCGACGAATTCCAAGACGTCAACACGTTGCAGTTCGCACTCCTGAAAGTCTTCGTGGGTGATGAGCCCGACCTTTGCGTGGTGGGCGATTCTCGTCAGGCGATCTACGCATGGAACGGCGCTGACTCGTCCTACCTCGACAACTTCACGTCTCACTTTCCCGATGCCATCGAGGTAGCACTGTCGCAGAACTACCGTTCAACACCGGAGATCCTGCGCTGTGCCTCCGCGCTGTTGCCGGACTACGGCAAGTTGTCTCCCACGTTGTCGAGCGGGAAGAAGCCGACGATCACCAACCACAGTGACGAGAAGGCCGAGGCCCGCTCGATCGCCCGGTCGCTGCGCAATGCGCGTAGTTCAAAGACCCGCTGGAGCGACATGGCGGTGCTTGTACGCACCAATGCCCAGGTCGCGTTGTTGGCCGACGCCCTCGATACCGCGGAGGTCCCGGTACGAGCTCGCCACGACAAGGCGCTCGTCGATCGACCCGAGATCAAAGACCTCATCGACAGTCTCCGCCAGACCGCGCCGTCGGGCACCTTGGCTGACGCGCTCGATGAGTTATCCGAGCGGCTCCAAGCGCAACGTGACGAGGCAGACGAAGCTGACAACGGCGAGGTGGACGAGTCCGACGGCTCAGATGAACGCAAGCTGCTGCAGAGTGCGTTTCTGCGGCTCGGCCGAGACCATCTCGGGATCGACCCCACGGCATCCCTGCAGGGTTTCATCGATGCGCTCAAGGCTGGCTCTCGAGAGATCGCGTCGGTGGGCGACGATCGCGTCGAGGTCACAACCTTTCACCAGTCCAAGGGGCTCGAATGGGATGTCGTCCATATCGCTGGCATGGAGAAAGGCCTCTCCCCCATTGGCCACGCCAAGACACCCGAAGCCAAAGCTGAGGAAGACCGTCTGATCTATGTGGCTGTCACCCGGGCCAAGCGCCACCTGCATCTGCATTGGGCCGACGAGCGAACCTTTGGCGACCGAGTCTCGACCAGGTCGGAATCTCCCATGCTCGAACCGATTCGTTTAGCGAACCAAGGCATCGACCCGCACGCCATTCGCAACCGAAACGCGAAGTCGGCTGGAGACCTCCGCAAGAACCTCGCCGCCCGCAACGGCGGCCCCCGCCTCAAACGAGACGAGTCCGACCCGATCTTCTTGGCGTTGAAGAAGTGGCGCCTATCGAAGTCGAAGGCGAACGATGTTCCTGCCTACGTCATCTTCAGCGACAAGACCTTGCATGCCATCGCAAGCGACCGCCCGAGCTCCAAGAACGATCTTCTCGACGTCTCCGGTATCGGCCCAGCAAAAGCCGAACGCTTCGGCGACGAAGTCCTCGACCTCATCTCCGGAATCGAAGAGGGCTAAAAGCACTCCGATGTTTCGCAACGAAGCCGAAGAACTCGAAGGAACCCGAAGGGTTCCCACTAGCCAAGAAGGGTTCCCACTAGCCAAGAAGCCTTTGCAGCAGTTGCTCTTGTTCTTGGGCGTGGATGCGCGCTGAGCCCGTTGAGGGGCTTCCGGATTCAGGTCGAGAGAACCGCTGGATTTTGTGGGTTGCTCCATGGGCCTCGTAGAGACGGCCCTTCACGAAGTTCCATGCACCCATATTCTCTGGTTCCTCCTGGAGCCAGCAGATCCGGCGAGCGTTCGGGTGGGTCGCGACGATCTGCGCGATCTGTTCGGCTGGCCACGGATAGATCTGCTCGACGCGAGTGATGAGCGCGTGCGCCCCTGTTTGGTCGCGGCGGGTGAACGCATCGACCGCAACCTTGCCCGTGGCGAACACGAGGTCGGTCACCTCGTCGGCCGCTGGCGGGTTCGGGTCTTCGAGCGTCTCCTGGAACGTGCCGTCGGTCAGCGCACTGACCGGTGAACGTGTTGTCTTGGCCCGAAGAAGCGACTTCGGTGTGAAGATGACCAACGGCTTGCGAACCTCGCGCTTCATCTGCCGGCGCAGGAGGTGGAAGAGCTGTGATGCGGTTGTGACGTTCGCTATCTGTACGTTGTCTTCGGCCGCGAGCAACAGGAATCGTTCGACGCGAGCCGACGAGTGCTCCGGGCCTTGACCCTCGTATCCGTGCGGCAACAACATGACCAGGCCGGAGGTCTGGTCCCACTTGTCGTCTGCAGCCATAAGGAACTGATCGATGATGATCTGCGCACCGTTGACGAAGTCACCGAACTGGGCTTCCCACAAGGTCAGGACGTCCGGGCGCTCGACGGAATAGCCGTACTCGAAACCGAGTGCGGCGTACTCGCTAAGCAGCGAGTCGTAGATCCATAGTTCGGAGTCCTTGCAGTTCTGCCGGAGCGGCACGTACTCGTTGCCGTTTTCGTAGTCGACCAACGTCGAATGACGATGCGAGAAGGTGCCTCGGCGAGAATCCTGCCCGGCAAGACGAACCGGGATTCCCTCGCTCAACAGGGTTCCGTAGGCCAATGACTCACCAAGCGCCCAATCGACTTCGCCGTCGGCATACATCTTGTCTCGCGTGGCAAATTGGTTCGCCAGCTTCGGGTGCAGATTGAAGTCGTCGGGGGTTGAGGCCAGATTCGCGTAGACCGCGTCGAGTTCCGTCTTGGCGACCGCAGTATTCGCGGGTGGCAGAACGCCCACCGCTCCTGGTGGCTTCGCCGCAACGACTTCCTCTCGTTCGACCGAGCGGGTGGTGTCGAGCGCTTCTTGCAGGCGAAGGCGGAAGTCGTCGAGTGACTCCTCGGCTTCCTCGACGGTCAACTCGCCTCGACGAATCAGCGACTCGGTATAGAGCATGCGTACCGAGCGACGTTGTTCGATCGCCCGATACATCAATGGCTGCGTGTAACTAGGGTCGTCACCTTCGTTGTGGCCATGACGGCGGTAGCCGATCATGTCGATCACCACGTCCTTGTTGAACTTCTCCCGATACTTGAAGGCAAGTTCCGCGACGCGTACGCATGCCTCAGGGTCGTCGGCATTGACATGGAAGATCGGCGCCTGAACCAGCTTGGCTACATCGGTCGAGTACTCCGAGGAGCGAGCTGCATGTGGTGCGGTGGTGAAGCCCAACTGGTTGTTGATGACCAGGTGAATCGTGCCGCCAACCTTGTAGCCCTTGATCTGCGACAGGTTCAGGGTCTCGGTGACGACGCCCTGCCCAGCGAAAGCGGCGTCGCCGTGGATCAGCAGTGGTAGGACCGGGTACGAACGAGCCGACCCGATCTCGATGGCGTCCATCTTGGCCCGGGCCATACCGACAACGACGGGGTCGACCGCTTCGAGGTGGGACGGGTTTGCTGCCAGCGTGACAGGAACGGTGTTGCCGGATGGCGCGGTGAACGTGCCGTGCTGGCCGAGGTGGTACTTCACGTCGCCCGACCCCTGCACGGCATCGGCAGAGATGGCGCCTTCAAACTCTTCGAACAGCTGGCTGTAGTCCTTGCCGACGATGTTGACGAGTACGTTCAGGCGGCCGCGGTGGGCCATGCCGACGACGACATCTTTGATCTCTTTGTCGGCAGCGCACGCGAGCAGCTGGTCGAGCAGCGGGATCGCGCTCTCGCACCCTTCGATGCCGAAGCGCTTCTGGCCGATGTATTTGGTGCCGAGGAACTTCTCCAGGGCTTCGGCTGCGTTTAGGCGTTCAAGGATGTGGCTCTGGGTGTCCTTGTCGATCTCGTAGGCCTGCCCCTCTACCTGTTCTTGGATCCAGGCCTTCTCCTCCGGGTTGGAGATGTGCATATACTCCAAGCCGATCGTGCGGGCGTACGCGTCTCGCATAATCCCGAGGATGTCGACGAGCTTCATGCGTGCGCGACCCTTGGTCGCCTGCGGGCCCATGAGACCCTCTACCTGGAATTCCCGCTCGAGATCCCAGATGGTGAGTCCGTAGCTGGCGGGGTCGAGTTCGGGGTGCATCGAGTTATCGACAAGACCCAACGGATCAAGATTCGCGATCAAGTGCCCGCGAACCCGGTGGTTGTTTACGAGGCGGTTGACCTGCACTTGGCGTTCGACGGCTGATTCAGCGTCGTCTACCGGGTTCACGTCCCGGCGCCATTTCACGGCCTCGTAGGGAACCGCCAAGCTCTTGAGCACATCGTCGTAGAATTCGTGCTCTCCCACGAGCAGCTCATGCACGGCCTTCAAGAAGTTGCCACTCTCGGCGCCCTGGATGACCCGGTGGTCGTAGGTCGACGTGATCGTTACCACCTTCGAGATACCGAGGTCAGCGAGCTTTGCGGGGTCGGCCGCGGCAAACGCGGTCGGATACGCGATCGAGCCGAGCCCAACGATCACGCCCTGGCCAGGCATCAGCCTCGGTACCGATTGCACCGTGCCTATGCCTCCCGGGTTCGTCAGGCTGACCGTGACTTGTCCGAAGTCGTCGAGGGTGAGCTTTCCCTTGCGACCGCGCCGAACGAGGTCGTTGAAGACATCGACGAAACCACCGAAGCCGAGTTGCTCGGCGTTCTTGATCGAGGGCACCAGCAAGGATCGACTGCCGTCGGCCTTTTCGACATCGATGGCGACACCGAGCGATACACCTTCACGGCGGATCAGGTTCGGCTTGCCGTCGGGACCTTCGAGGTAGCCGTTGTTCATGTTGGGCACGAAATCGGCAATTGCGCGTACGACCGCGTAGCCGATGATGTGCGTGAAGCTGATCTTTCCGCCGCGGGTTCGACCGAGGTGGCCATTCACGATCTTGCGATTGACCTCGAGGAGGCGTGCTGGGACGTCCCGGAAGCTGGTGGCCGTCGGAACTTCGAGGCTGGCCTCCATGTTCTCGACAATTCTCGCGGCAACGCCACGGATTGGTTCCGCGCCTTCCGGTAGCGGGTCGGGGTCTGGCTCGGCCGCAGCGTCCCCATTCGAAGAGGCCGGGGTCGGAGCTGGCGCCGGCTCGCCGCTGGAGCCCGCTGGAGCAGGGGTTGCCGGGGCTTGGGCCGGCGCTGGCGCTGCTGCGTTTGGTGCGGCCGGCGCCCCCGCGGCACCGGGCCGGAAGCCCACGAAGAACTCCTGCCAGCTTTGCGAGACATTGTCCGGGTTCGCGAGATACTCGCGATACATCTCGTCAACGATCCATGAGTTGGCGCCCAAATCGGCGCGGTTCACTGCTGTCACGTGGTTCAGCCTAGAAGCCAGGCTGCCGCCGAGCGGGATGCACGCGTGAAAACCTGAGGACAACCCGCTCTTTGGTGGATAGATTCGCTCTCCATGCGGATCGTCACCTGGAACGTCAACTCGCTAAACGCCCGAATGGAACGGGTCGAGGAGTGGATATCGCTGCTCGAACCCGACGTCTTGTGTCTGCAAGAAACGAAGATGGGTAACGACGACTTCCCGCATCAGGTGTTCAACGACATGGGCTATGAGACCGCCCATCATGGCCAAGGACAGTGGAACGGTGTGGCGATCCTGTCTCGGGTCGGGCTCGACGATGTTCGTCCCGACTTTGCCGACGGAGGCGACCCCGATCCTGACGCCCGGATCCTGTGGGCCACCTGCGGAGGTGTGCGGGTGGCGTCGTGCTACGTACCCAATGGGCGCAGCCTCGACGACGATCACTACGCCTACAAGTTGGATTGGCTCGATCGACTCCACGCCGATCTAGGGGCCAACGCCGACCCGAGCGACGACATCGCCGTCGTCGGTGATTTCAACATCGCCCCCGATGACCGAGACGTGTACGACCCGTTGGGCCTGGTCGGGGTGACCCACACGTCAGCACCCGAGCGAGAACGTCTCGACGCGTTGGCAAGTTGGGGGATCACCGATTGCTTCCGCGATCACCACGAGGCCGCGGGCCTGTACTCGTGGTGGGACTATCGCGATGGCAACTTCCACAAGCGCAAGGGGATGCGAATCGATCTCATCTGCCTCACCGATTCATTGCGCACGCGCACGGACCGGGTCATCGTCGATCGAAATGCAAGAAAGGGAAAGTCTCCGAGCGACCACGCTCCGGTTATCGCCGACATCTCTCGGTAGCGATCATTTTTCGCGCAAAGAGCACTCAAACAACTACGAGACGCGCGAATAAGGCGAATAGCGCAACTTTTCTTTTCGGCCGTTTTGACTTCTGCGAATGGGTGCGCCGAGACTGCAAATTGGGCGGTGCCTTGAAAGGGGTTTCCTATGCACACATCGACAAGCCGGATGCGCACGTTTTTTCGCGCGCTTGCTGCATTTGGGCTAGTCCTTGTTGGGACAGCCGCTGCCGCGGCTGCCATCGATAGCGAAGGTGAACTTGTCGAGAGAGGCCGACTCGTCGGCAACCTCGGTGTCGCTCACGCTGACATCGGGGTCTATCCCGACAGGGCCGAAGTTAACCCTGTGCCGGAGCTGAGTGGTGGAACTACCGCGATTTCTGTGCCGGAAGGTTCCGAGGTTGTACAAACGCTCGTGTACTGGGCCGGCCGCGGCGCAGACTGGGCTGACCCCAACATCGTGATCAACGGCCAATCCGTCGATGCCGAGATCGACTATCGCTGGGAAACCCCGACGTTCGACCAGAGCACCTACGTTGCCGACATCACCGACGCTGGAATTGTCGGAGTTGGCGACACGACCTTGACGGTCACGGGCGCCGACCAAAACGGGGAACGCTTCTACGGAATTGGCTTCCTCGTCGTATACGAGGACTCCTCGCTTCCCGAGGTTGAGCTGCAACTGCTCGAAGGCAATGAGTTCGCGTTTTTCGACATCACCTTCTCCGATGACACCGGAGAATCCGCGCTGCACAGCACGGTCAACTGCACCAACTTCGAAGCATCGATCGAGGCACGTGATCTCATCACCTTCTCTCGCATTATGGGCGTAGACGCTGGCCGCAGTGACGCTCCCGCACGAAGTCAACGCATCCAGTGGTGGACGGGCACTGAGCCGGTTGCAACCCCGATCAACGACGGCATCGTGGGTATCCCATCGATCACGCCACAAGGTTCGGTCGACAACCCAGTAGCCCCTGAGGTCGCACCCACCGCTACGTGGGGATCGGACACGTTCGAAACAAACGTTGAACTGGCCGCTGGAGATACTCACCATTGCGCTCAGGTCCAGAGCGTGAGCATCGGCGACGGCGCTGGCGCTTCGCTCTCTCAGACCAACCAAGGCGCAGCTGCACAGACCGTACACCGCCTCGGCAACCTGATCTGGCTCGACTCCGACGACGATGGCATGGCCGAGATCGGCGAGCCGGGCATAGATGGTGTCACCGTTGAACTCTTCCGCGAAGGCGCAGATGCAGCATTGGCATCGACGGTGACCGCCGACGACGGCAGCTACCACTTCGAAGGCCTGCTCTGCGGGAACTATGAGGTACAGATCCCAGGCGGCCAAGCCGGATGGACGATCGACGGCGCCGCTGTTGATCCCACCACTTTGGTGCCAAGCTCCGTGCAGAACGCAGAAGCGAACGACGACAGCGACAACGACAACAACGGCGTCGCTCAAGATGGCGCCATCGTTGCCGGCTCCGTCCAGATCGGTGACTGCGGCGACGACGGCGACTTCGCCAACGACGCTTCAAACGAGCCCACCGACGAGGTCGACCGCAAGGAAGGCCCAGACGACGATAACGACGGCTTTGCCGACGCTCGGTCGAACACCAGCGTCGACATCGGGCTCGTGCTCGACGTTGTCTGTGATGCTGACGGCAACGTCATCGTTGACGGCGAAGAGGGCGTCAACGGCGCCAGCGCAGCCAACTGCGGCGACGACCCAATCGTTGTCTGCGACGCAAGCGGCACCGTGGTCGACGGCCCAGAGGGCGTCAACGGCGCAT
>CAZLWE010000030.1:11585-24680 GCA_964562985.1 uncultured Acidimicrobiales bacterium | reverse complement strand
GGCGACGGAACCGAGACAATCGTCGAAGTCGCCGCTGTCACCTGCGACGACCCAGCACCCGCTGAGGTCTGCGACGCAAGCGGCACCGTGGTCGACGGCCCAGAGGGCGTCAACGGCGCATCCGCTGAGAACTGCGGCGACGACGAAGGCGTCACCGACGTCGCCGTTGCCGTATGCAACGAAGACGGCGTAGTCGAAGTCACCGCAGCCGACGGAACCGTGACCGTAACCGACACCGTCTGCGACGAAGACGACGACAACGGCGTGACCGCCGCAGTCTGCAACGAAGACGGCGACCTGGTCATCACCACCGGCGACGGAACCGAGACAATCGTCGAAGTCGCCGCTGTCACCTGCGACGACCCAGTCGACGTTGAGGTTGGCGGCGTGGTTGAGTGCCCAGCTGGCACCGACCGTGCAGGTGAGATCGTTGATGCCGGCGTTGCCTGTGACGACGAGGAGACCGTCCCTGTCGAGGTCGGCGGCATCACCGAAGAGCCAGCCGAGGGTGTCTTGGCAATCACCGGTGTGACCAGCCGAGCCTTCGTACTCATCGGTCTCATCGCTGCGGTCCTCGGTATGTGGTTCGCTGTAGCGGGCGCCTGGTTCCGACCAGCAGGCCGTCGCTCGTAGGACGAAACACCACGAACTAGCTGAAACGCTCCGGGACAACTTGTCCCGGAGCGTTTCGCGTGTGGGCGTTCGCTCGATAGTCTCGGCGCCATGAGTGCGCAATACATCTACACGATGCACAAGTTGTCGAAGTTCATCCCACCAGATAAGGACATCCTCAAAGAGGTCTCCCTGTCGTTCTTCCCGGGCGCCAAAATCGGCGTCCTTGGGGCGAACGGCGCCGGTAAGTCGACGGTCCTGCGAATCATGGCCGGCAAGGACGATGACTTCACCGGTGAGGCTCGGCTCACCGAGGGGTTCACCGTTGGCCATCTCGAGCAGGAGCCCCAACTCGACGAATCGAAGTCGGTGCACGAAAACGTTATGGAAGGCGTCGGCGAGATCGCGGACTTGCTCACCGAGTACGACGAGGTCCTTGCCGGTTGGGGTGAACCCGACGCAGACTTCGAAAAGCTCGGGGATCGCCAGGCAGAGCTCGAGAAGAAGATCGAGGCTGCCGGAGCGTGGGACCTGAAGCGCACGGTCGAAATCGCCTCGGACGCTCTACGTTTACCGCCTAGCGACGCTGAGGTAACGAACCTGTCCGGAGGTGAGCGGCGTCGCGTTGCTCTCGCTCGCCTGCTCCTCTCCCGACCAGACCTGTTGTTGTTGGACGAGCCCACCAACCACCTCGACGCCGAGTCGGTCGCATGGCTCGAACGCTTCTTACAGGACTACGAGGGAACGGTCGTCGCGATTACTCACGATCGGTACTTTCTCGACAACGCCGCGCAATGGATCCTCGAACTCGACCGAGGACGCGGCTACCCCTTCGAGGGCAACTACACGTCTTGGCTCGAGCAAAAGCAGGCCCGCCTGGAGTCCGAAGAACGAGCAGATGCGGCTCGCAAGAAGACGATCGCATCTGAGCTCGAGTGGGTTCGCATGGCACCCAAAGCCCGCCAGTCGAAAGGCAAAGCCCGTCTGGCCGCGTACGACCAACTCGTCGCCGAGCAAAAGCAGGCCGAAGGCCGCTCGGCAGACCTACAGATCACCATTCCGGCGAACAGCCGCCTCGGTGATCAAGTCATCGAGTTCGACGGTGTGTCGAAGGGATTCGGCGATAAGTTGTTAATCGACGACCTTTCGTTCACGCTTCCACCGGCAGGGATCGTTGGTGTGATCGGAGCAAACGGCGCCGGCAAGACCACCTTGTTCAAGATGATTACCGGCAGCGAAGAACCCGACTCGGGGTCGATCACCGTCGGCTCCACGGTGGAGATGGGGTACGTCGATCAGAGTCGAGACACGCTCGACGGCGAATCCACCGTCTTCGACGAGATCAGTGGTGGCCACGAGTTCTTACATCTCGGAACCAGAGAGATGAACTCTCGGGCGTACGTAGCGTCGTTCAACTTCCGAGGTTCCGACCAACAAAAGAAGGTCGGAGTACTCTCCGGCGGAGAGCGCAACCGCGTTCACCTGGCCAAAATCCTCAAGTCCGGCGCGAACGTACTGTTACTCGATGAGCCGACGAACGATCTTGACGTGGAGACGTTGCGCGCGCTTGAGGGCGGCCTAGAGGCCTATCCCGGTTGCGCCGTGGTGATCTCGCACGATCGCTGGTTTTTGGACCGTATCGCCACCCACGTGCTCGCCTTTGAGGGCGACTCCCAGGTCCGGTGGTTCGAAGGAAACTTCAGCGAGTACGAGGCGTTCCGCAAGAAGGAGCTCGGCGACGCCGCGGGACCAACTCGAATCAAATACAAGCCACTGGTTCGCTAAGCGAGCGCGGCGAGAGCGACGATGTTGTCTTCGCCTCCGGGGTTGCCGCGTACACCCGCCAGCGCGAGTTCGGTGAGAGTCCTGACCGTGCTGTGTGGCTCGTAGCCAGCCTCTTTGGCAATCCGGTCGATATCGGACGTACGCACAGACGTTTCGGGATTCCGGTAGTGGCAACCATCGATGCCATCGGTAAAAGCGAGGAGTAGTTCACCGGGTCCTGCCTGGAACTTGAAGGCGGCACCATGACTCAAAGACTCTCGATGGACGGTGCTCACGAAGCGATGGTCGAGTGGATTGATCGGCTCGGCCGGCCTGTGGGGTCCGGCAATTGCAAAGGTTGAGTCGCCGAACGATATGCCAAACCCGGTTCGGCTCGCCCGGTCGTAGGCGACGGCCAGGAGCGTGGTCTCCGATTCGGTTACCGCAGGCTCACCTTGTCGAAGGAACTCGATCATTTGGGCGAGATGGTTGAGATCCGTCGGACGGATCTTGCCCCACATGTTGTGCAGGCGTTCGATAATCAGGTGGCTTGACTCTGGGCCGTAGTGGGCATCGGCGACGGCCATCCCGACCCAGTCTTGACTGGAGATCAAACACCCTGCGTCTTCGTTCGCGACGTTCGGGTCGTATTTGAACTGCGTACTCGGCGATTCAGGGTCGGACCCGACGCTGATCGCGGCACCGGCGAGGGTTCCGACGGCTGTCGACGCGACAGCTCCCCAGCTTTGGTGATCCCGACCGAGTACGAGCAGGCGGCCAAGTTCTGGAGTGGCGGAATCCATCGAGAAGAGTCTAGAACCCACTCGCGCTTACGTCGCCCACCGGCCCGGACAAACGCAGTGGCGGGGACAACCGAGGGGCGTGGAAGACTCAGTCGATCGGCTTGCCGTACGGGTACTTGGCTTTCTTGTAGCAGTCTGCGTGGTAGTGGTCGACGCGAAGCCACTTGGACTTCTCGTAGACGTTGCAGATCACTTCTTGGTGCCGCATCTTGGCCTGGAACTTGATCCGCTCGTCGCAGTGCATGCAGTCGACTTGGCTACCCGGGTTCACCAGGCGGGTTACCGCTCTACTGACCTTCTTGATCTTGACCTGCGAGGTTGGGTCGGTCTTCGACCCCTTTTGCCGCTTGCCCTTGGTCGTCGTAGCGCCCTTGTTGTCTTTGGACTTTGATGCAGTCTTAGCCATAACGCTTTATCGGCACCCCCACAGAGGTATTTAGGCCAATCGGCCTAGTCCGTTAGAAATTCCCTCATTTTTGTCGGCTGCGAGGTACAACTAGATCATGACCGGTGTTCCCGAGAGAGACTGGCAGCCCCCTTTGGCAGACCATCTGTACGCGCTGCCGCTTAGCCCTGGCGAACGTTGACGTCGGCTAGCATCCAGAGCGCAGCGAAGATGCGATTGCGACGAAGTGATCGAGCTGAACGCGTGCCGCCAAAATCGCGGCGGAGCCGCTGGCGGCTAAGCCTTCAGCGACAGCATCTCCAGGACCATGGCGCCCATAGCTGCGGGGTCGCCCATGTCTGGGTGGAGCACGAGGTCGGGGTCGACGGGAGCTTCGTAGGGATCAGAGATACCGGTGAAGTTCTCGATTTTGCCCTCCCGAGCGAGTTTGTACAGGCCCTTCGGGTCGCGCTCTTCGGCAACCTCCAGTGGAGTGTCCATGAAGACTTCAAAGAACGGCACGTCGGCGGCCTGGTGGATTTCCCGGGCTCGCTCTCGGCCCGCCCGGTATGGGCTCACCAACGGCACGAGTGCAACGACGCCTGCGTCGGCAAATAGTCGAGCGACTTCGGAAACCCGACGCACGTTCTCGTTGCGGTCCTCGGCGGTAAACCCGAGGTCACCGTTGAGTCCGTGGCGGAGGTTGTCGCCGTCGAGCATGTAGGTCGGTTGTTTTTGGTCGACGAGAAGTCGTTCGACCTCTACGGCGACCGTCGACTTACCCGATCCAGAGAGTCCGGTGAACCAGATCGTCGCCCCTCGCAATCCGAGGTGCGCCCACCGGTCGGCGCGGTCGTAGTGACCGGGGTGCCAAACAATGTTTGTAGCGCCCTCGGATGCGTTGGCGTCTTCTGACATCGTGTGCCTGTTCTAGCTAGCGGTTTCGCCGAGGATCATGCCAGCGGCGACGGTCGCGTTGGTCGACTCATCGATGAGCACAAAGCTTCCGGTTTCGCGGTTGCGGCGGTACTCGTCGACGAACAGCGGCAGCGTCGAGCGGAAGCTGATGCGACCGATCTCGTTGAGCGTGAGCTCGGTTGCTTCCTCGTCGCGATGCAACGTGTTGATATCGAGGCGATAGTTGATGTCTTTCACCATGATGCGAGCAGCACGGGTCGAGTGTTTGATCGAGTACTTCTTGCGTGGCGACAGCGACGAGGCTTCGTCCATCCAGCACACCATGGCGTCAACGTCTTGGGTGACGACCGGCTGGTTGTTCGGACGGCAGATCATGTCGCCGCGGCTGATGTCGATCTCGTCGTTGAGACGAACCGTCACGGCCATCGGAGCAAATGCCTCATCGACCGGACCTTCAAGGGTGTCGATCGACTTGATGGTCGACTCGAAACCGCTCGGAAGTACAACAACGTCGTCGCCTGGCTTCATGACGCCACCAGAAACGGTGCCAGCGTAGCCGCGGTAGTCGTGGTATTCGTCGCTCATTGGGCGAATCACGTATTGCACGGGGAAGCGGACGTCGACCATGTTGCGGTCAGACGCGGTGTGCACGGTCTCCAAGTGATGGAGAAGCGATGGGCCTTCGTACCACGGCATCTTGTCGGACTTATCGACAACGTTGTCGCCGATAAGCGCCGAAACCGGGATGAAGGAAAGGTCTGGAACCTCGAGTCGCATAGCGAACTCGCGGAACTGTTCTTTGACCTCCTCGAATGCCTCTTGGCCGTAATCGACGAGGTCCATCTTGTTGACGCAAACCACGATGTGAGGGATGCGAAGCAGCGATGCGATGAAGCTGTGACGACGGCTCTGCTCGATAACGCCGTTACGGGCGTCGACGAGGATGAGCGCGAGGTCGGCGGTCGATGCGCCGGTCACCATGTTGCGGGTGTACTGAATGTGGCCCGGGGTGTCGGCAATGATGAACTTGCGCTTCGGCGTAGCGAAGTAGCGGTACGCAACGTCGATCGTGATGCCCTGCTCACGCTCGGCACGAAGGCCGTCGGTGAGTAGTGACAAGTCGATCTCCATGCCGCGCTTCTCCGAAGCCTTCACGGTGGATTCGAGTTGGTCCTCGAAGATTGCCTTCGAGTCGTAGAGCAGCCGGCCGATCAGGGTTGACTTCCCGTCGTCGACGCTGCCCGCAGTAGCAAAGCGAAGAATCTCTGACATTAGAAGTAGCCCTCTTTCTTGCGGTCTTCCATTGCCGCTTCGGATGTTCGGTCGTCGGCTCGGGTTGCGCCGCGCTCGGTCTTACGGGTCGCTGCGACCTCGTCAATGATCTTTTCTACGGTGTCGGCGTCGGACTCGACAGCACCGGTGATGGTCATGTCGCCGACGGTGCGATAACGGACGAGCTCTTCGAAGGGCTCTTCACCGTCCATGAGTTCGATGAACTCGTTCTCCGCAAGGAGCATGCCGTCACGCTCGAACACCATGCGCTTGTGCGCGTAGTAGATGGCAGGGATCTCGACCTTGTCGTCGGCGATGTACTGCCAGATGTCAAGCTCGGTCCAGTTACTGATCGGGAACACACGGATGTGCTCGCCCATCTTGATGCGGCCGTTGTAGAGGTTCCACAACTCGGGACGCTGTGCTTTCGGGTCCCACTGGCCAAACTCGTCACGGAAGGAGTACACGCGCTCTTTGGCTCGTGCCTTCTCTTCGTCTCGACGTGCGCCTCCGAAGAGTGCATCGAAGCGATGCTCTTCGATCGCGTCGAGAAGTGTCGGGATCTGGAGGCGGTTTCGTGAAGCGCGTGGGCCGGTCTCGTCTTTGGCAAGGCCCTTGTCGATCGCGTCCTGCACCTTCGCAACGATCAGCTTGACACCGAGCTCCTGGGATCGCTTGTCACGGAAGTTGATCACCTCCGGAAAATTGTGCCCGGTGTCGACATGCAACATTGGGTACGGGATCTTCGCCGGAGAAAACGCCTTCTCGGCGAGTCGCAGCATGACGATTGAGTCCTTGCCGCCAGAAAACATCAACGCGGGATTCTCAAACTCGGCCGCCACCTCGCGCATGATATGAATTGATTCCGCTTCGAGTTCCCGCAAATGGGATAGCTCATAAGACATGATTACGTGCCAACTCCTTGCACTGTTCGTTCAAAGTGTTCATCGGCAGACCGATGAAGAGACTGAGCAAACATTGATGTGATTTACATCGCTTGACAAAAACCGATCCTAGGTTGGAATTACCCATGACATCTGTGACCCATGACGACCATCTCGAAGCAGCCCGTATTGCCACCGCAGCGGGTGAACTTCTGCTTTCAATCCGTGACGAAATGTCCGTTAGCGGCGCCGATTCGAAGGAAATGAAGGATGTCGGCGATCAACGCTCGCACGAATTCATCATGGAAGAACTTCGCCGCGTCCGCCCCGAAGACGCGATTCTGAGCGAAGAAGGCAAGGACGGGAAAGAGCGATTGGGTGCCGACAGAACCTGGATCGTCGACCCCGTGGATGGCACTCGCGAATTCTCTGAACCGCCACGCACCGACTGGGCGGTGCACGTAGCGATGGTCGTCGACGGCAAGCCCGTCGTCGGAGCCGTGGCCCTTCCCGGTCTAGGAATCACCCTCTCCACGGCGGATCCGGTCCAGATGCCCGAGACCGGCGCTACTCCCCCACGCATGATCGTGAGCCGGAGCCGACCGCCAGCTGCGGCACTTGCTGTGGCTGAACACATCGGTGCTGAACTTGTGGAGATGGGCTCGGCTGGCGCCAAGGCAATGTCAGTTGTTCGAGGCGAGAGCGAAATGTATGCCCACAGCGGAGGCCAGTACGAATGGGATTCCTGTGCGCCCGTCGCTGTGGCTCTTGCCGCCGGCCTGCATTGCAGCCGCATCGATGGCAGCGAGTTGACCTATAACCACGAGGACCCGTACCTCCCCGACCTGCTCATCTGCCGTCCTGAGCATGCCGAGGCGGCGCTTGCCGCTTTGGCCTCGGTGGAACACGAGAAGTAGCAATAACAATACCCCGTTGCGCGAGGGCAGAATAGGCGCATCGGATACGCGGTCAACGGCGATCGCTTGAGGTGAAAAGACAATGCCAACGCGAAGGGCGACCGACGCTAGCCATGGCGATGCGCTGTTCGAAACAGCGGTCGAACAGTTGGACGCAGCAGCGGATTTGATCGGCCTTTCCGATCGAATGCGCCAACTGCTGCGCTGCCCGAAGAACGAGATCATCGTCAGCTTCCCCGTGGAATTGGATGACGGCGAAATGCAGATGTTCCGCGGATACCGCGTTCAGCACAACGACGCGCTCGGACCGTTCAAAGGAGGCCTACGTTTCGCCCCAGACGTCGAACTCGGCGAGGTCAAGGCGCTGGCGATGTGGATGACGTGGAAAACGTCGCTGGCCAATGTGCCTTTCGGCGGAGCGAAGGGCGGCATCGCCTTCAACCCTCGCGAGCATAGTGCTGGGGAGATCCAACGTATCGTGCGGCG
This sequence comes from uncultured Acidimicrobiales bacterium, assembly GCA_964562985.1. Taxonomy (GTDB): domain Bacteria; phylum Actinomycetota; class Acidimicrobiia; order Acidimicrobiales; family SHLQ01; genus SHLQ01. Next base: position 16,639 of record CAZLWE010000030.1, on the reverse strand, counting down.
TTTCACCCATGCCCTCGGCACCAACATCGGACCTGAGCACGACATCCCGGCCCCTGACGTGGGGTCGACTGCACGAGACATGGTGTGGATGATGGACACCTTCGTCAACGCTGGCCGCGGCGGAGTCGAACGGCAGAATGCTCGGCGCGTCGTCACTGGCAAGACGATCGAGACCGGCGGTTCCGTCGGGCGCGATAAGGCCACCGGCCAGGGCGCGGCGTTCGTCCTCGCTCATCACTTCGAACAGACGGGTCAAGACCCACGCACAAAGACCGCTGCGATACAGGGATTCGGCAACGTGGGCGAGCACAGCGCTCGAGCGCTCGGTCGTATGGGTATGACCCTCAAGGCGGTGGCCGACCACACGGGTGCCATCGCAAATGACGACGGGATCGATCCAGAGAAGTTGTGGTGCCACACCGACGAAGCTGGTGGCGTAGCCGGCTTCCCAGGCGCCGACGAGATCGACGTCGAAGAGTTCTTTGCCTACGACGTTGACGTGCTGGTTCCTGCGGCGATCGAGAACCAGGTCACCGAGGAACGTGCACCGCACATCAGGGCGAAGACCATCCTCGAAGGGGCAAACGGCCCGACGACCGTCGAAGCCGAGAAGATCCTCATCGACCGTGGGGTCGAGATCCTCCCCGACGTTCTAGCCAACGCTGGCGGCGTAACCGTCTCCTACTTCGAGTGGTTGCAGAACAAGATGAGTTCTCGCTGGCGCCTTCACCAGGTCGACGACGAGTTGCGACGCTACCTCTGGGAAGCCGCAGACGCGATCGAATACCAGAAGGAAGAGCTCGGCTGCTCGCGCCGAGAGGCGGCATACGCCGTGGCACTCAATCGCATCAGCACCGTCTTGGACCAGCGCGGTATTTGGCCCTGATCCCTCCGGCGGGAACGGCTCCGCGCCGTTCGGCTTCGCCTCACTAACCGAGTTGCTCGCTAGCGCTCACAACATCGCGCCCTCTGGACGATCCACCCGGCGGGAACGGTCTTAGTTCGCTTTGGTGAATACGCGCAGTAGTACTGGGCCGCCAAACCAGTGGCCGCCGGGACCCTCGACGCCGTACTCGTGGAAACGTCTTTCGACTTCTTCGGCCACTGACTCGAACGCTTCGGTTCTGGTGGGGTCGATATCGACGACCCGCTTCTTCACGTCTGTGAAGTCGGCGAATGAGTAGGACGCCTCGTAGCGCTCATTGTGGGTTTCGGTGAACGGCGCCGGTCGATTGTCGAGCGCATGTTGGGCGTGGGCGCGGACCTCCGTCTCGTCGTCTACCAATCGGACCAATTCAAAGCTGGGCCCTTCGGCGACCGGCTCGAGGACGGCGAGTTCGCCGCCAGGTTTGAGGACCCGCTCAGCCTCGAGCAACGCGTTGGCCATCTCTTCGACCGGCACGTGATGCAAGGAGTAGGAGAACACCACCACGTCTGCCGACGCGTCTGCCAGTGGGATGTCTTGGCCGACCCCGTCGAGGTAGGAGTCGTGATGCCACGGATCGGCCTCCTTCGCTTGGCTGATCATGGCCTCACCACACTCGACACCGATCGGGTCAGCACCGCTGGTACGAAGGAAACGCACGAGCCCACCGGTTCCGCATCCGACGTCGACGACAAGCTTGCTCTCCACATCAACGACTGCAGCCAGTCGCTCGTTATTCGTCGGCAGATCCCAAAGGTTTACGTCGTCGTCCATCGAGAAAGACTATCGAAGGGAGTCAATCCGCGGAGCACCCCGAGCGATTCGAAGGCGTGATTGCGGCGGGTGGTGTCCTAATCCGTGCCACCAAAATCTCGACGGAGTCGAGGGCGACTAAGGATTAGGACTATACCCACTCTTCGAATTCGGTGCGGCGGGCTACCCACTCTTCGACGGTGATGGCGTAGCGCATATGGTCTTCCCAGACACCGTTGATCTCGAGGTAACGCTCGGCCAAGCCCTCGAGGCGAAGACCGAGCTTTTCGACCACGCGGCGGCTCGGCTTGTTCCGCGGGATAATCGCGATCTGCAGCCTGTGGAGCCGCAGGTCGTCGAAGGCGAATCGCATCGCGACGACAAGCGCCTCGGGCGTGTACCCCTGACCCGCTTGTCGTTGATCGATCCAGTAGCCGACGTACGCGTTTTGAAAGGGTCCCCGTTGAATGGAGGACACGTTCATTTCGCCGATGAGTTGCTGACCGACGAACACGCCGAATCCGTACCCTGTGCCGAGCTGGCGTTCACGTTGCCGAGCTGCGCAGCGAGACGAGAAGGCTTGCCGGCTCTTCACGACGTCGGGTTGCCCTGCGAATCGTTGCGGCTCCCATCGGGTCAGCCACCCTTCGTTGACTGTGCGAACCTCGCGCCATTGTGCGTAGTCCTCAACCACGAGTGGCCGCAGAGAGATCCGTCGGCCGACGAGTGTCGCTCCGTCGTTCTGCTCGCTTCCTCCTCGCAGCATCCGCATGTCAGGTGCTCTTTGCAATCTGTGAGAGTACGAGCCCGTCGAGAATGTCGGATTCGGAAACGAGAACTTCGTCTGCGCCGAAGTAGCGAACGATTCTGGCCAGGATGCACATACCGCCCACGATGGTATCGATGCGGCCCTCTTCGAGCCCAGGATTGTGGCGACGGTTCTCACGGGCTTCGGTCACCAATGTGCGGTACACGTCCTCGATCGCTTCGCGCGTGAGCACGAAATGGTGGACCTCGCTGCGGCTGTACTCGAGTAGGCCGATCTCGACTGCGGCAGCGGTCGACACGGTTCCGGCCAGACCGACCAGCCGGCGAGCGGCGTGCACCATGGGGACCTCTCGGGCAACGTCGTCGAGGTGAGCCTCGGCGACCGACAGGCATGCGACGAGCTCTTCGGGAAGCGGCGGGTCGCTTTCGATGTACTTCTCGGTGAAGCGGACCGAACCCATGTCAGTCGAGAAGCCGCCCTCCATTCGCGTGGTGCCGAAAGCGAACTCGGTGGATCCACCGCCGATGTCGAACACGAGAAACGGGCCGTCGGCAGGATCGAGTTCGGCAGTTGCCCCCATGAAGGACAGCTCGGCTTCCTCCTCACCGGAGATCAGCTCCGGGCGAACGCCAACGGTTTGCTCCGATACCTCGAAGAACGTCTCTCGATTCGACGCGTCTCGCGCCGCTGAAGTTGCGGTCATTCGTACGCCAGCGAGGTCGTAGTCATCCATGATGGCCCGGTATTTTTCGAGGGCCAAGCGTACCCGTTCGATTCCCTCGTCGGAGAGCTTGCCGGTGGCGTCGACCCCTCGCCCAAGACCGGTGATGGTCATCTCCCGTTCGAAGGTCTCGGTGCCGTCTCCAATGATGAGTCGGGTGGAGTTCGTTCCACAGTCGATCCCTGCGTATATGGAAGACGTCATAGAACGGCTAAGTCTAGAGGCACCCCAACCTGGCGGCCCGTCCTTACGGCGTCGACGGCCAGTTCGGTGAGGTGACCTCGTCTAAGTGTTGGTCGACCCATGCTCCAACAGGGTCGTCGCCACCAGCCAGCCAGTAGCCGTAGTGGGCATGGAGGCATTTGAGGCCGTTGCGGGTTCCGCCCACGCCCCCGGTCGGGCGATGCTCTACCGAGATGCCAGATTCGTCGAGCACGGCATCGCGCTCTTCTCGGTAGCGGTCGTGGATTGCATTGACGACGTCTAGCCCGACAGCTTCCTCTGATCGACGGACACCACCGATCGCTTCGAGTCGCCCGATCAACATCGATTCACGCTCCCCGCAAAGCCAATAGAGCGTTGGCATGGGGCGACCGTCGGCGAGCACAGGGAAATTCTTCAGAACGACCGGATCGCCCTCGTCGTTTCGAACGGCAATCTCGAAGGCGCCCATCGGCTCTCGACCGAGAAGCTCCGCAGTCCGACGCCGGTCGACGTACAGCTGTCGAGTGATTTCGAGCGCTTCCGCAGTGTCGACGTCGTTGGGCGACCCGGCACTCAGAACATCTACGACGCGATCGGTTTCGGCACGTAGGAGCTGGCGCGCACCCTCGTCGCCCGATGTGGGCAGCTGATCCCACACCTCTGCGGACAGTCGAGTCGGAGGACGTCGGCGGCCTGCGTAATTCGCCACGGCGATAGTCGCGTTCGCATCGGCCAGATCAGTCCACGTTTGCGACCCGACCAACGGTTGATCGCCGAGCCCGATCACCACGGCCTCATGACCAGCGTCGTGGGCATGTTCGATCGCTACCGTCAGCGAATGAGCTTGGCCCTCAGCCCAGTCGGGCGAGTGCATCGTCACGAGTCGGTGGCCGTGCTCGCCCCGAGCCGCCTCCACAAGGTCGCCGTAGTCGTCGTCACCGACGACGAGCACTACTTCGTCCACTGCCGAATCGAGCGCTGCCTGCAGAGCGTGTTCGAGCACCGTCTTGGCGTCGATGACCGCTCGGAGCTTGTGCCCCTCACCGTCAAAGCGCTCCCCCGCACCTGCGGCGAGTAGAACTCCGGCAACTGTCATCGTGGGCACCTCATAGCGGCGGTAGGGTCATCTCCGTGGAGCAACCTGACCTGAACTTCTCTCCTCCGGCGTTCCACGCCATCATTTTGATGTGCGATGCCGTACAGGTTACGGCCGGCAAGCTCTTTATTCTCGGTGGCGGCCTCGGAGTCATCGGGCCACGCCCCCAGCAGATCTCGGTCGCGGTTCGAATCGGTGTTCCGTGGGACAAGTCCCAGGAGCGTCATGAGTGGCAGCTATCGCTGACCGATGAGGATGGCCGCAAGGTCGTCGTTCGCGACAAGCCCATCTCCATCAAGGGAGCGTTCGAAGCAGGCCGCCCTGAGGGGGTCGCCCCCGGAAGTGAACTGTGGGTGCCGCTCGGCATCAACTTCGGAGCGCTAGCCCTGCCTCGCGGCCGCCGCTACACCTGGCGACTCCACATCAACGGCGAGACCTCCGAGAACTGGAACGCCACCTTCTCCGTCCGCCCGTAGCTCGAGAATCTGGGGTCAAACAGAAGCTCTCTCTGGCGACATGACGGATCGCGTTGGCTGCTCGAATTCCATCAAGGCCCCCGTGTTAGCTGGCTGGGAGCAGCCAGGGA
>CAZLWE010000030.1:0-11485 GCA_964562985.1 uncultured Acidimicrobiales bacterium | reverse complement strand
CGTTCGGGGTCAGACCCCAAAGAGCTCAGCCAGGGACGTTCGGGGTCAGACCCCAAAGAGCTCAGCCAGGGACGTTCGGGGTCAGACCCCATTGAGCTCAGTGGATGGACCCTTCGGCGTCGCGTAGCGCTGGGGCTTCTCGGCCGGTGCCTAGGGCGATGATTTCGGCGACGATCGAGATGGCAGTCTCTTCGGGGGTGCGGCCGCCGAGGTTCAGGCCCAGCGGTGAACGCAAGCGGTCGAGTTCCTCGTCGGTTACCCCAGCTTCGACCAGCCGCTTGGTGCGGTTGTCGTGCGTCTTGCGAGAACCCATCACACCGATGTAGCCGACGTTGGTCTTGAGCGCCGAGGTGATCGCGGGGACGTCGAACTTGTTGTCGTGGGTCAGTACGGCCACGGCATCTCGCACCTGGAGGTCGGGGCCGATGCGCTCAAGCAACCGGTCCGGCCAGTCGACCACGACCTCGTTGGCGAGCGGGAACCGCTGCGTGGTGGCAAAGATCGGGCGAGCATCGCAGACCGTGACCCGGTAACCGAGGAACTTCGACACCTTCACGAGTGCGGCAGTGAAGTCGACCGCCCCGAAGATCACCATCTGGGGTGGGGGCGCAAAGCTCTCGATGAACACCGCGACGTCTTCTTCACGGGCCTGACCTTGAGGGCCGTACCGGCGGATGCCGTTGCGCCCGGCCGCCAGCTCGCCCAGAACGTCGCGGGCAACAACTCGGTCGAGGTCTTCGTCGCCGAGGGTGCCCTTGCTCGTTTCCAGAGTGACGAGAAGCTTGCCGCCGACGTTGGGGCCCTCGACCACGGTTGCCAGCGCTACCGGAGATTCGACACGGATGTGCTCGGCCATCTCCTCGAAGATCGTTTGCTCGGACATCGTTACCAGTCCAGCGGCTCGATGAAGAGATGGATCGTTCCACCGCAGGTGAGCCCAACGGCGAACGCTTCATCGTCGGAGTACCCAAAGCTGACCATCTTGCGTTCGCCCGATTCGATGACGCCAAGTGCCTCAGTGACGACTGCACCCTCGACGCAACCGCCCGATACTGAGCCAGCGACCTCACCCTCGCCGCTCACAACCATGGCCGCACCAGGCAGCCGCGGGCCTGACCCGTCGAGGTCGACAACTCGTGCCACGGCAATGTCCTTGCCTTGCTTCTTCCAGCGATCGATGTCGTTGAGCAGATCTTTCATGTAGCGCCTTGCCTTCCCCCAGCCCCGCTATTCCAATAGATTACGCGCCAATGGCCTCGGCCAACGTACCCAGCGAGTCGAGGCAGTGCCCCTCTAGGAACGTATCGACGTGCGGCAGCGCGGCTGCCATGCCCCGGGCGATCGGTTTGTAGCCAGGGCTTGCCTTCAACGGGTTCACCCATACCACCTTGTGCGCCGTGCGGGCGAGGCGCTGCATTTGCAGGTCCATCTCGTCAGGGTCGCCGCGGTCCCAACCATCGGAGAGCACCACCACGATCGACCCGCGAGACATGCCCCGCTGGCCCCACTCGTCGTTGTAGCTGCCAATGGCCTCCCCCAGTCGAGTGCCCCCGGACCAGTCGACCACTTCTTCAGCCGCCGCATGCACGGCCTCGTCCACGTCGTGCGAACCGAGCTGGCGAGTCATCCGGGTCAGTCTCGTCCCGAGCGCAAATACCTCGACCCGTCCACGCCCGACAACCGCAGCGTGTGCGAAGCGGATCAACACCCGGGCGTACGGCTCCATCGAACCGCTCACATCCAACAACAACACCAGGCGGCGAGTACGAGTGCCGGTTGCCGTGCGCGCCAGGCCGATGGGTTCGCCTTCGGTTCGCATCGCAGCGCGAACCGTACGACGGAGATCGTTACGTGAACCTCGGTCGTCTGGCACTCGTCGACGCGACGAACGCTTGGCCGGCGTCAGCCGCATCCGAGCCATGACCCGCTGGGCTTCGAGCAACTCGGCTTTGGTGAATTCGGCGAAGTCCTTCTCCCCCAACACCTCCGACGCGCTGTAGCGAAGGGAGAGGTCTTCGTCACCACTCCCCTCGCCTTCGCCATCGCCAGCACCCTCATCGACACCGATCGAAGCCGACTCCGGTTCGTCTTCGAAGCGGACTTTGAAGCCGGTGCCGTTGCGGTGAAAGAACGCGAGGAACATCGCGTTGTACATGGCGATGTCTTCGGGACGAACAACGAGGGTGGCCCGCCCTGCCCAGTAGACGTCGTCACCGTTGCCGAGCCCGACCGCCCGCAGCGACTGCACGTAACGCAACGACGACGAGATCGGCACCACGAGCCCGCCAGTGCGCAAGGTGTGAATGAACCCGGCGGCCAAGCGCTCGATCTCCAGGTCATCGAGATCCAGCTGTGCGGTCACTTCAGCGGTCATGCACCCAGGGCGATCTCGATCACGCTTTCGATTCCGGCTCGGCGCGCCCGTTCTTGATCCTCGCGGTACTTGAGCAAGGTGCCGAGGGTTTCGTCGACGGCGGATTCGGTGAGTTCCTCAGATGCCAGCAAGTGCAGGGCCTTGGCCCAGTCGAGCGTCTCGGCGATACCCGGCGGCTTGTACATGCCCATGTCTCGGAAATGCGCCGTGGCCGCAGCCACCTGGCGGGCGAGCGCCGATGGAACTTCGGGTGCCTTCGCCTCGATGATTGCCACCTCGCGTTCGAAGTCGGGATGTTCGACCCAGTGATACAACGCCCGACGCTTCAACGCGTCGTGCACGTCACGGGTTCGGTTCGACGTGATGACGACGAATGGCGGGCTCTCGGCTTGGAACGTTCCGAGCTCGGGAATGGTCACCGCGTATTCGCTCAGCGCTTCGAGTAGGAATGCCTCAAACTCGTCATCGGCGCGGTCGACCTCGTCGATCAACAGCACAGGAGCGATGGCGGCACGGTGGTCGATCGCTCGAAGCAACGGACGGCGGATCAGGAAGCGATCGGTGAAGAGCTCGTCTTCGAGGGCATCTGACGACGCCGAGGTGGCCTCACCGGTCGCTTCTGCCGTACGTAGGTGCAGCAGCTGGCGGGTGTAGTTCCACTCGTAGAGCGCCTGGGAGACATCGATACCCTCGTAGCACTGCAGTCGGATCAGCTCCGCTCCCGTAATGGCGGCCACGACCTTTGCAATCTCGGTCTTTCCGACGCCCGCATCTCCTTCGAGCAACAGTGGACGCTCGAGTTCGGCTGCGAGGAAGATCGAGGTCGCTAGGCCCCGGTCAGCGAAGTACTTGTGCTCAGCTAGCTGCTCAAGAACCGCATCGACGCTAGAAAGTTCGGGTCGGGCCATACGCCTAGTCTACGACACGACCTTGCGCTTCAAAGAACCCGTCCAGCACCGAAGAACAGCGCGATGTTTCCGAAGGCGAAGCGGAGAAAGCTCGATTAGAGACGAGGTCCGACAGGACCGAGGAACGGCGCCTATTCGCCGGGTGGGAGCACGAGGTAGCTCTCTTCGTTGGGCAGCGTCAGGTTGAACTCTTCGCGTGCGACCCGTTCGATCTCACTGTCGCTTTCGAGGCGCACGATCAGCGACTCGAGCTCTTGGTTCTCCGCCTGAAGCTCCGCCAATTCGGCCTCGGCGTCGTCGAGCTGTTGGCGTTGGTCGACATAGCTTCCGGTCGGGAAGACCCCGAATACGAACACGGCCAGGATCACCAGCCCGAGAAGAGCCTTGCCCGCAAACCCGGCGAGCACCCGAAGGACCGGGCGTGGCTCGCGCGCGGGGCGCTCGACGCGCTCCGGACGCTTTGCGCGCACCTTGCGAACTGGTTCGGCCCCCGGACGATGGCGAGGACCGGGACGGCCTCGACGAGGCGAGGGAGCGCTTCGCGAACCTCTGGCCCGCTGCGACTGAGTGGAACGAGTTGCCATTAAAAGGCGAAGGCCGACTTACCTGGGTATGCGGCGGCTTCGCCGAGGTCGGCCTCGATGCGCAGCAGCTGGTTGTACTTGGCAACACGGTCCGAGCGGGCGGGCGCGCCGGTCTTGATCTGACCGCAGTTCACCGCAACGGCGAGGTCGGCGATCGTTGCGTCTTCGGTCTCGCCAGAGCGATGTGACATGACCGAGGTGAAACTGTTCGCGGTGGCCAGGCCGACGGCGTCGAGCGTCTCGGTTAGCGAACCGATCTGGTTGACCTTGACGAGAATCGAGTTAGCGACGCCAGAGTCGATGCCACGCTGGAGGCGTTCGGTATTGGTGACGAAGAGGTCGTCGCCGACGAGCTGGCAACGGTCGCCGATTGCGTCGTAGAGCGCCTTCCAACCGTCCCAGTCTTCTTCGTCCATGCCGTCTTCGATTGACACGATCGGGTACTTGTCACACATATCTGCGAAGTAGCCGGCCATTTCTTCTGAGCTGAGCGTACGTCCTTCGCCTGCGAGCACGTATTGGCCGTCCTTGTAGAACTCGGTTGCGGCGGAGTCCATAGTGAGCGAGATGTCCTCGCCTGGGGTGAAGCCGGCCTTCTCGATCGCTTCGACGAGAAGTTGTAGCGCCTCTTCGTTGCTGCCGAGGTTCGGCGCGAAGCCGCCCTCGTCGCCAATGGCGGTAGCGAGGCCACGCTCGTGCAAGACGCCTTTGAGGGTGTGGTAGGTCTCGACACCCCAACGCAGCCCCTCGGAGAAGCTCGACGCGCCGATGGGCATGAGCATGAACTCCTGCATGTCGATGTTGTTGTCGGCGTGCTCTCCACCGTTCAACACGTTCATCATCGGAACGGGAAGCACGTGGGCGTTCGGACCGCCGATGTAGCGGTAGAGCGGAATGTTGAGTTCGTCAGCCGCGGCGTGCGCTGTTGCCAGCGAGATGCCGAGGATGGCGTTTGCGCCGCAGCGGCCCTTGTTGGAGGTGCCATCGGCGGCGATCATGGCCGCATCGAGGGCGCGTTGGGCGGTGACATCCATGCCGATGACGGCTTCGGCGAGGTCGGTGTTGACGAAGCCGACGGCGGTCAGCACGCCCTTGCCCTTGTATCGATCGCCGCCATCGCGAAGCTCGACGGCTTCAAATTGACCGGTCGATGCGCCACTCGGGACGAGCGCTCGGCCCGACGCACCGGAGGTGGTGGTGACGGTGACCTCCACGGTTGGGTTCCCGCGGGAGTCGATTACTTCCATGCCAACTACTGATTCGATGCTTGTCACGTTGATCAAAACTACACGGCCGAGTGCACCCACGTACCGATGTCTGAACAACTGTTGGCGATCGAGATCGAGCTAGCTATCACCCGAAGAGAGACCACGTTCACGACTTTTCGCCTGTTGCCAGAGTTGTTGAAGTGATTTTTGGGATTGCTGGGCAAGGTCGAGATCAGCGGCTTTGGCAGCCTGTTCCACGTGACGGAACCGGCTCGCGAAGCGATCGGTAGCCCCTCGCAGGGCCTGTTCGGCGTCGACGTTGAGCATTCGTGCCACCTGTACAGCGGCGAAGAGCAGGTCTCCCACCTCGTGCTCGGATGGGTCCTGGCGCACCTCTGCGAGCTCGTCTTCGACGTCACCAAATGCCCACGCAAGATCGGGGCCGCTAAAGCCAACCGAGGCAGCCCGCTTCTGCGTCTTGAGCGCTTCGACTAACGCTGGGAGGGCTACCGGGATACCGTCCAGAACGCTGTCTCGCCCCTTCTCGGCTCGCTTGGCATGTTCCCAGTTGGCGACCGTCTGCGACGCGTCGGCCTCACCGAACACGTGTGGGTGCCGGTCGTGGAGCTTGTCGTGGACACCGGTGGCCACGTCGGCGAGGGTGAACGCGCCGTGCTCGCCTGCCAGCTCCGTGTGGATGAACACTTGGAACAATAGGTCGCCGAGTTCCTCCTCGAGGTCAACGTAGGCCGATAGCACCTGGTCATCGGTGGCGGCCTCAACCGCATCGAGCGCTTCGAGCACTTCGTAGGTTTCCTCAAGCAGATACGGGCGAAGCGAACCGTGGGTCTGCGCAGCGTCCCATGGGCAGTCCTGTCGAAGGCGATGGACCAGCGACTCAAATCGTGCGAAGGCAGCGCCGATTGGTTCTGCCAGCGACGGCACCCACAACGTCGTCAGGTGGTCGGGAACGCAGGTGCCGCGAAGTTCTGCCCATGGGGTCTCGGTGACCTGCTCCGCGACAGTCCCCAAGCCTTGCAACACGGTGACCGAGTCCGGGCCTAAGTCGTCGAGGGCCAAGATCACCTCATCGAGAACCGCCGGTGAATGCACCTGCGTGATGAGCAGCGGGCCCCGACGCGAAGCCGCATGGGCCACGAGTTCGAGCGCATCAACGATCGTCACCGCCGCAGTCATCGGGTCGACCCCAAGCACCGTCCACGACAACTCGAGAAAGCTCATCGCTGGCAATACGTCGAGTTCGATGCGTTCGTCTGAGCGCAACAGTTCGACCGTGTGCTCGGCCACGACAGGAGACCCCGGCACCGCGTACACGATGCGACCGTGCGCGCTCGCTTCAGCCACCAACTGCTCAACGATGGTCGAATAGACCTCTTCGAAGGTGTCGGCACTTTCGTAGACGTGATCGAAGCTGCCAGCCGCATCGATGCCATCGGCTGCGGGGTGGACGCGGGTGCGTAACCACAGCGGGTCGTCGCCGTCGAGCAACAAGCGGGTCTGCGCGGTGATCAACTCGGGGCCTGCGGGCCCCAACCCAACGACAACGATTGCGGGTTTCATTGGGGAAGCTTACGCCGGAGCGGGCTCGTCCTCTGCGGGCATCAAGTCGTTGAGGGCGATCACGATGTTGTCGGCGAGGTTGCCCTTCTTCATGCCCAATTGCAGGAAGCCGCCCTCGGCTTGCTTATAGACCGAGTGCTTGTAGATGCGATCGAGGCGGATCTGCTTTGAGGTCGGCAGCTCGATTGGCGACATGCGTACGTTGAAGTCTGGCCCTCCGAATCCGGGCCCCTTCCCTACTGTCAATTCGGTGATACCAATTCGCTTGCAATGCGCCCGCACCGTCGCGACGTCGAGGAGGCTGGCCGCAGGGTCGGGCACGGGACCATAGCGATCGATCCATTCGGAGCGAACGTTTTCGACCTCGTCGACCGTGCTGATCGCTGCGAGCCGACGGTAGGCCTCAAGGCGGGCGTCCTCGGTCTGCATGTAGGTATCAGGGATAAACGCCTTGACGGGCAACTCGACCGTGATCTCGTCGACCTCTTCGACCTCCTCGCCCTTCAGTTCGTTCACGGCTTCGGTAACCATCTGGCAGTACAGGTCGTAACCCACCGCCGCGATGTGCCCAGACTGACCCGTGCCCAGCAGGTTTCCGGCGCCACGGATCTCCAGGTCGCGCATCGCAATCTTGAAGCCCGATCCGAGTTCGGTGGCCTGGCCGATCGTCTTGAGCCGTTCGTAGGCCTGCTCGGTGAGCGACTTGTCGGGCGGAACCATGAGGTAGGCATAGGCTCGCTGACCGGAGCGCCCCACTCGACCGCGGAGCTGGTGCATCTGGCCAAGACCGAGCAAGTCGGCACGGTCGACGACGAGCGTATTGACCGATGGCATGTCGATGCCGGACTCGATGATCGTGGTACAGACGAGCACGTCGTACTCGCCGTCCCAGAAGTCGAACACCACTTGTTCGAGGCTTGCCTCGTCCATCTGCCCATGGGCGACGGCGACACGGGCCTCGGGGACCATCTCGCGCACCTTGGCGGCGGTGTGTTCGATATCCATGACGCGGTTGTGCACGAAGAAGACTTGGCCTTCGCGGAGCAGCTCGCGACGGATCGCCTCGGTGATGGCACGATCGCTCTGTTCGCCGACGTAGGTCAGGATCGGTTGACGTTCCGACGGCGCGGTCTGGAGCAAGGTCATATCGCGGATGCCGGTGAGACTCATCTCCAACGTGCGCGGCACCGGCGTGGCGGTGAGCGTCAACACGTCGACGTTGGTCTTGAGGGTCTTGATCGTCTCCTTGTGCTTCACGCCGAAGCGCTGCTCCTCATCCACGATGAGCAGGCCAAGGTCTTTGAACGCCAATTCGGTGTTGAGCATCCGATGGGTCCCGATGAGCACGTCGACCTTGCCATCGTTCGCGTCTTTGATGACCGCTTTCGCTTGGGCGTTGGTGAGGAAACGACTGAGCACCTCGACCCGAACAGGGAAGCTCGCGAAGCGTTCGGAGAAGGTCTGATGGTGCTGCTGGGCAAGCAAGGTCGTGGGTACGAGCACGGCGGCCTGCTTGCCGTCTTGCACGGCCTTAAAGGCGGCCCGCACGGCGATCTCGGTCTTGCCGAACCCGACATCGCCAACCACGAGGCGGTCCATCGGGTAGGGCTGCTCCATATCGGACTTGACCTCGGAGATCGCTGTGAGTTGATCTGGCGTTTCTTCGTAGGGGAAGGAGTCCTCGAGTTCGCTCTGGAATGGGGTGTCCTGGGCAAACGCGTGGCCGGTTGCCGTGACTCGTCGCTGGTAGAGCACCACGAGTTCTTGTGCGATCTCGCTGACTTCCGAGCGAACCTTGGCCTTGGTTTTGGCCCAGTCCGAGCCGCCCATCTTCGACAGTTTCGGGCTATCGCCACCGGTGTAGTGACGCACCACACCGATCTGGTCGGTCGGTACGTAGAGCTTGTCCTCGCCGCGGTATTCGAGGAGGAGATAGTCACGCTCGACACCACCGAGCGCACGCGTGACCATGCCACCGAAGCGGGCCACGCCGTGTTGGTGGTGCACGACGTAGTCGCCAGGGGCGAGATCGTCGAACGTGTCTTGGGATGTGTTCGCACGGGCGCGGGCGCGGCGGTGCGTGCGGCGACGGCCGGTGACATCGGACTCGGTGAGCACGGCCAGCTTCGAGTTGGTGAACACCGCCCCGCGTTCGAGAGGCGCCACGACGATGCCGGAGTCTTCTCCGAGCTTGTCGAGCACGGGAAGGTCGATGCCGTGAGCGGAAAGCAGCACTGCCAGCCGCGGTGCGGTACCCGCACCGTCAGCGCCGACCACGATGCGAAAGCCGTCGCGCATCAGGTACTGCAGTTGCCTGACGAGCGGAGGCGGGTCGCCAAGCGGGGAGTCCCAACCGCTCGCCGACATGACCGAGACATCGGGATTGTCGGGGACGACCGTCATCGTCCAGATTGGTGCGTCGGTATTGGTGAGCATCCGATCGAACGGCAAGTGCAGGCGAGGGAATTCCTCCTCCTCTTGGCCGTCCTCGATCGCTCCCCACGTTTTGGCGAGCGTGCTCGCGAGGTCAGCCTCTTCGTCTCGGATGTCTTTGGCCCGGTCGCGCAGTCGGCGCGGTTCTACGAGCATGACGAGCGCGTCATCATCGAGATGATCGCCGAGGACCGACTCCGATTCGGCTAGCCACGGCAACCACGATTCCATGCCGTCGAAGAACTCGCCGTCGGCGAGGCGTTCCCAATGTTCACGACCCCACGGTTCCGACGCGACGAGGCCCGCGGCCCGTTCCTGGATCGATTCTGAGGCAACCACTTCGCGAGCTGGATGGATGGTCGCTTCGGAGCGAGCGATCGTCGATCGTTGATCGTTGATCGCGAACTCGGTCAAGCGGTCGACCTCGTCGCCCCAAAGGTCGATACGGACCGGAGCGTTGGCGGTGCTGGGGTACACGTCGACGATCGAGCCTCGAATGGCGAACTGCCCGCGTGCCTCGACTTGGGGTTCGCGTCGGTAGCCGAAATCGACGAGGTCTTGTGCGATGTCAGCGATGTCGATCTGGTCGCCGACGCCCACGATGATCGGGTCGATGTGTTCGACCTCGGGACCGAGGCGTTGAACCAGGGCGCGAGATGAGGCGACAACCACCCGGGGTCGACGCGCTGGATCCCGCAAGCGCCACAGCACCTCGAGTCGCCGACCCATCGTTTCGACGTTCGGGCTCACCCGTTCGAAGGGCAGGGTTTCCCATGCAGGAAACAACGCCACATCCTCCTCGCCCAAATATCGGGCGAGGTCCGAGCGAAGTCGTTCGGCTTCCGATGAGGTAGGAACGGCTACGACAACCGGCGAGCGGTCGGACTCGACCGCAATCGACGCGATCGTGAGCGGGCGTGCGGCCTCGGGAACGGCCAGCATCGCGCTTCGTTTACCGATGACTGAGACGATCGCGGGGTCGTCGACGAGGGCTCGGGTCAGCGACCGAAGCGGCGCTGTCGACTCTGGTGCAAGTTCGGAGATTCGCTCTGAAGTATCGGTCACGAGCGGTTGAAGTCGTTCATCAAAGCGTCGAAGTCGTCGGTTGCAACGCGCATCGCAATATCGGCGGCGCGGGCGATCTCGACGTCGAGGGTCTCACGATCGGCCTTGCCAGGCCGGCGAAGCACGTAGTCCGCTACCGACTGTTGGCCGGGAGGACGGCCAATGCCGATACGTAGGCGGAGAAAGTCCTGGGAGTGGATATGCCGGTTGATCGACTTCAGCCCGTTGTGGCCTGCCAATCCGCCGCCGCGCTTGAGCTTCGATCGTCCCGCCTCTATGTCGAGTTCGTCGTGGATCACCAAGACCGACGCAGGGTCCTCGATCCCGTGGCGATGCATCAACTCGCGGACGCTTCGCCCGGAGTGGTTCATAAAGGTCTGAGGAAAGGCTGCGACGACGCGCAACTCGCCTACCCGGACTTCTGCGACGAGCGCAGCTTGCCTGCTCGGCGAAAGCGAGCCGCTCGCGTTCTCGACCATGACCTCCACGGCCTCAGCCCCAACGTTGTGGCGCGTCCCTTCGTATTTATCGCCCGGGTTCCCCAGACCGACCACGAGTAGGTCGGCCGGGGTTCCCGTGCGTTCAGTACGCTTTTTCTTTCGTCCGAACACGGCGGTCCAGGTCGACGCGGACGACTAGTCCTCGCCGCCCTCGTCGTTGCCGCCTTCGCCGCCTTCGCCTGCGGCAGCTTCGCCACCTTCTACGCCAGCTTCGGCAGCAGCTTCGGCCGCTTCTTCGGCGCGCATTGCTTCGATGGTCGAACGGGTCACCACGGCAGATGCGACAGTGTCTTCAGGATCGGCAGCTGCGCTCACGCCGTCGGGCAGGACCACATCACCGATGGTGATGGTCTCGCCAACTTCAAGTTCGCTGACGTCTGCGGTGACCTCGGTCGGGATGTCTTGTGGCTTGGAGAGCACGGCGATGGTGAAGGCGGTCTGATCGACCATGCCCGATACCTGTGCGACCTTGCGAGCCTCGCCGGTAAGGATGAGTGGAACCTCGACCTCGACCTCAGCGTTCGGGTCGAGGCGAATGAAGTCGACGTGGAGGACGTCGCGTCGAGTTGGGTGACGCTGGATGTCCTTGACGATCGAGAGTTGCTTGGATCCCGCGACATCGATGGTGATGAGGGCGTTGACGCCAGCCTCGGTGGTGAGCGCCTTGCGCAGCTCCGGCCAGTCAACAGAGATAGAAACAGGATCTTCTCCCAGGCCGTACAACACGGCGGGGACCTGTCCTTCGCGACGTAAACGTCGGCTCGATCGGGTTCCGGTCAAACGACCGGTGTTTGCGGTGAGAAGTAGCTCGCTCATGGCGCCATCCTTCGTC
>CAZLWE010000029.1:0-40987 GCA_964562985.1 uncultured Acidimicrobiales bacterium | reverse complement strand
GCTTCGATCGCGTCGATGCCAGCTCCTGCGGCGAGACGTGCCGCCTCGAGTGAGCCGGCGCTCATGTGGGTATCGGGATCGAGCCGCACGTAATCCTCGTCGCCCCGGCTGAAGATTCCATCGACATGCGCCCGGTCGTGCACGGCTACCAGAGCGCTGTGCGGCGCGGGTGTTGGCTCCCGCCATTCGATAGCGTCCCCAAACCCTGCAGCCTCGACCCCCTCGACGGCGGCGGCATACCGCTCGGGTCGTTCCGGGTGACCCTGAGGAGGACGATGATCGGCCACGCGCTCGTCAGCGAAGATCAGTATCGACATCTTGTGAGAGTAGCTGGGACAGTTGGGTCTGACCCCAAACGTCCCGTATCGGGACCGATGGGGTCAGACCCCGTAGCGGTTTCCGGACATGGTTGGATGTGCGCTAATGGGTCGAGAGGCGCGAGGATCCCGGTATGACCAATTCCATCAAGGTCGGTGTCGCCCACTTTCCGACGACGTACTCGATCCCGCCTCAGGAGCTTGGGCCAGCGCTTGAAGAACGTGGCTTTGAGAGCATCTGGGTTGCCGAGCACAGCCACATTCCGGTGAGTCGCAAGACGCCGACGCCAAGCGGTGCGGAGCTGGCACAGCGCTACTACGACACGTTGGATCCGTTCGTGTATCTCACGGCGCTCGCCGGAAGCACCGAGCGCCTGTTGCTCGGGACAGGGATCTGTCTCGTCATCCAAAGAGATCCGATTCATACGGCCAAGGCGGCAGCCAGTGTCGACCAACTCAGCGGCGGGCGATTTCAATTTGGTGTCGGTGCTGGTTGGAACGAAGACGAGATGAACGATCACGGCACGCAGCTGAAGGGTCGGTTTAAGCTGATGCGTGAACGGGTCGGGGCGATCAAGGCGATGTGGACTGAGGAGACTCCGTCTTTCACAGGAGATCTGGTGAATCTGCCCCCAATGACCATCAACCCGAGGCCACTCCAGCGGCCACACCCGCCGATTCACGTCGGCGGCTCCTACCCGGGGGGCGCCCGTCGAGCCATCGAGTGGGGAAATGGCTGGATCCCGATTCCTGGCCGAGGTGAAGGAACAATCGCCGATCAGATAGTGGGCATGCGTGAGATGGCTGAAGCAGCCGGGCGCGATCCTGACGAGATTGAAGTCTCGATCTACTTTGCCCCCACCGATCCCGCAAAGATCACCGAATTCGCCGAGGCTGGCGTGCACCGGCTGGCGTTCGACCTGCCATCGGTCCCTGGCCAAGAAGCGATGGACGCACTCGACAACGCACTCGCTGCCGTGGAGGCTGCCGGGCTGCAGCTCGCCTAACGAAACCACACGAAGGACAAGACATGACGAATCGGTTGACCAACCTGTTCAGCCTCGAAGGAAAGACAGCCGTAGTTACCGGTGGGTCCCGAGGGATCGGCGAGATGATCGCAGAGGGGTTCGTCGATGCAGGCGCTCGGGTGATCATGACCGCTCGCAAGGCCGAAGCGCTTCAGGCAACCGCGGACCGGTTGGCTGCCAAGGGCGGCGACGTAACCGCAATCGCCGGTGACCTGTCGAGCCCCGAGGGTATCGACGCTTTTACCTCGGCTGTCAAGGAACAGATCGACTCGCTCGACATCTTGGTCAACAACGCTGGTGCTGCGTGGGGAGCGCCACTCGGTGAGTATCCAGTCGATGGCTGGGACAAGGTCATGAACGTCAACGTCCGCGGCGTGTACTACGTGACCGAGGGTCTGGTCGATCTCCTGCGGGCGGCGGGGACCGACACGGATCCGGCACGTGTGATCAACATTGGCTCGGTCGACGGCCTACGGGCATGCGAAGCCGAGCATTACGCCTACTCAACCTCGAAGGCTGCCGTGCATCATCTCACCCGCCAGCTAGCCCGGCGATTGAGTGGCGAGCACGTTCTCGTCAATGCGATTGCACCGGGACCATTCGAGTCGAAGATGACCGCGTTCTTGTTAGAAGACCAGGGCGCCCGCGAGATTGTTCAAACCCAAATCCCAACGGGTCGCATCGGAGAACCCGACGACATGGCAGGCACCGCCATCTTCCTCGCATCTCGCGCCGGCGCCTACATCACCGGCGCCACCATCCCCGTCGGTGGCGGCATGGCGACTGCCGATTAGCGTTCTGAGAACGACCGAAGCCCTGCCCACGAAGGGCAGGGCCTCGATTGGAGGGGCCTTTAGGGGCTAGCGGAGGTGGGTTCCGCAGAACTCGAACTCGACGGAGTTCGGAAGCCCGTCGAAGCCAGTGACTCGACTGAAGTGCAGCACTTCAACCTCGCCACCGCGTTCGGCGGTGAACTCGAGTGAGCCCAGTCCGATTGGAGTTGGGCCGAACAGCTGAACGCCTACTCGCACCCACACCTGCTCGTTTGGCTGGTCTGGAGACTCGCCAGGCTCGGTGGTGGTGATTCGGATGGTCGAACCAGCTTCAGCGATAACTCCCGAGCTCCATTCGACCTGGCCGCCAGCATGGAGGCGTGGTCCGGCGATGTTGGTCTGGCAGGCTGGTGCCTGGTCGACAGCGATGTCGGTTCCACAGAACTCGATCTCGACCGAGTTTGGCTGCGAAGTGTCACCGGTGATGACCGAGTAGTGAACGAACGACACGCGGCCGGTGTTGTTGACGTCGATCTCGATCGTTCCGAGGTCGATCGGTGTCGGTCCGTAGTTGACGTCACCAACAAAGACGTAGGCCTGCTCGTTCGGCTGACCGGGCGAGCCGCCTGGCTCCTCGGTGAACACCACGAGAGTCGATCCAGCCTGGGCCACGTATCCGGTGTCCCAGACAACTCGATCGCCAGCGAAGAGTCGAGGGCCACGAGTGTCGACAGTGCACGGAGGTCCGGGCACGATGCCGATGTGGTTCGACGGGTCGTCGGCAAGGACTGGGTCACCGATTGGTTCGCCGGTTGCTGGGTCGATTGGTTGACCGGTTGCGGTGGCAACATTTTGTTGCTGTCCTTCGGTCACCGTCGCGGTGGTTTCACAGGTTTCTGATCCGCCAACGTCAAGGCCTGCGACGGTGCAGATTGGGCCGAGGACGTCATCGGTCACAGTGATGTCCGCGAGTGGCACGTTGCCGGTGTTGGTGACGACGAAGGTGAAGGTAGCGGTTTCGCCGACGATGAGTTCGACACCTGGTGCCTCGTCAGCGTCAACGCCGTTGGTTGCCTTCTCAATGTCGATGCCAGGTGCCGGAACGAATGGCACGATGCCGATGTGGTTCGACGGGTCGTCGGCAAGGACTGGGTCACCGATTGGTTCGCCGGTTGCTGGGTCGATTGGTTGACCGGTTGCGGTGGCAACATTTTGTTGCTGTCCTTCGGTCACCGTCGCGGTGGTTTCACAGGTTTCTGATCCGCCAACGTCAAGGCCTGCGACGGTGCAGATTGGGCCGAGGACGTCATCGGTCACAGTGATGTCCGCGAGTGGCACGTTGCCGGTGTTGGTGACGACGAAGGTGAAGGTAGCGGTTTCGCCGACGATGAGTTCGACACCTGGTGCCTCGTCAGCGTCAACGCCGTTGGTTGCCTTCTCAATGTCGATTCCTGGTGCCGGAACGAACTCGACCAGGCCAGCGTCGATCGTCAGATCCGAGTCGCCTGGGCCGAGCGTGACTGGCTCGCTGCGGTTGTTCGCAGGATCGGCGTTGCTATCGATCGCGGGATCATTGCCCTGGAAAGACTGGGTCGGGCTGAGGTTTGGCGGTGGAACGAATTCAACGGTGAAAGTGCCTGGAGGGGTGGTGAACAAGAAGTTTCCGTTGGCATCGGTGGTGGTGGTTTCCACGATGTTCAAGGCTTCGTCTAGGAGGTTGACGGTCACGCCTTCGATGCCGGGTTCACCCGGATCGTTGATCCCGTTGTTGTTCTCATCGAGGAAGACCTGATCGCCGAGCTGGGCCTCAAGTACCACGGGTAGTGAAGTACCTGCAGCGGTGAGGGTGTCCTCACCAATGTTGCCGTCTGAGCCGGAGCCGAGGAACGCGTTCACGCCGAAGTTAAGACTGACGTCGCCAGCGACGACGGTCGAGAAGTTGGTGATTGTGAACGAAATGTCTGGGTTGTCGGCGTCAGGTGCGGCGGTTGGAATGGTGCCGGTGTTGTTCGGAAGCGGGGCTCCGAAGGCGAATCCAATGAATGGAACCGGGTCGAATCCTGGGGTTAGGGAGTTGATCGAGAACGCACTGATATCTGCACCCTGCGGGACACCAGCGATGAGATCGCCCTGTCCGTCCTGGTCGAGGTCGAAGGTAACTACCGCGTGCTCGAGACCACCGAGGTTCGGTTCGTCGACACCTGGGAGGCCAGCGGCGTCCCATTCTGGCGCCCATGCCGAAGGATCGCCGTTACCTTCGGGGTCGCCGATGACGCCGAAGCTGCGGAACACGACGAGAAGCTCGTCTGCTTCAGCGTCGTAGGTGAACTGCAGGTCTTGGATGTCCCAGCCGGTCTCGAAGCCCTCTGGGGCTTGCGGTGGGATGGCTCCGTCACGAGCGTCGGTCACGACGACGACGCCGGATGCTGCGGTTACCTGGAGCGGACTTGGTGAGGCCTCGTCCGCCGCATCTGCAACCGGTGCGGCGGCATCGTCGTCCGTTTGAGGTTGTTGCGTGTTTTCAGTGCCTTGCGCCGCGTCGAGGACCTGAGTCTCGACCTCCGCCGGGCTGGATTGCGTCGTTGCGATTGCAACACCGGCGAGCAACATGACGCCCGCCACTAGAAGTAACAATTTTGATTTCATTGGGTTCTCTCCATGTTTCCGCCGGGTAGATGACCTCCCTTCGGCGAGGAGATCCCAGACATGAGTCTTTTGGCCTACGTTTCTTTGTGATCGCGTTTCACGAAGAACTGGTGGAACGAAGTACAGGCGATTTCCTAGACTGCGGAGGTGAGTATCTCTTTGCCGCTAGCTACAGAATCGGTTCGCTGCGTGGATTTCGCCACCGCCAACGAGGTAGACCCGGGCGGTACCGCTCTCGCACCCGACATGGTCGTACTCGCCGAAGTCGACGAACCATGGCCGAAACCGGCAGGCAAACATGAGGCAATGGTCGAGCTGGTTCGCGCATGCCAAGAACGGCCGGAGAACATCCGCTTGCTCGCGGCCGTCCCGAAGGTTGACGAGCCTCGCCGCGTCATTGCTTTCCGCCCTGCTACTGGTGGTGCAACGCGGTCGGAACGCCTTATGTGTGCTGATCCCCTTGGAGCACTGCACAGTGTTCTCGACGATCCAGCGCCAACGTCGATCGCGATCGATGACGGGGTGACCTCCCTGCTCGTATGCACCCAGGGAACCCACGATGTGTGCTGCGGTACCGACGGTGCCAGTTTTGCAGACTGGGCCGAGGGCGAGTTTGATGTTGAGGTGTTCCGTGTAAGTCACACCGGTGGACACAGGTTTGCGCCCACCGCGATGACACTGCCCGATGGGCGCATGTGGGCCTACTTAGACGAGACGAGCGCACGGGAGATCGTAATCAACCGCACCAACGCCGCATCGGTCGCGAGCCAATGCCGGGGATGGTGGGGTGCAGCAACGGGCCCTGCGCAGGTCGCGGAGCGGGCCGTCTTCGCGTCGATCGGCTTTGAGCTCGACTCGATGGCACGCTCTACCGCGATTGTTGGCGGAGAGAATCCAGCTCGAGTGCACGTCGCCGTCGAGGATAAGTCATACGAAGTAGTAATCGAGTCGGGGCGCGAGATTCCGACGATCATGTGCGGCGCTCCAGGTGGGCTGCCCGTAAAGCCCGGTCGTGAATGGGTAGTGGCGGGCGGACCGACATCGCTCGATTGACCGCCTACGATTTGGCCATGGCGACACGTCTGCGAGCACTCGTGGCAATTTTGATGGTGATCGCAGCGGGTTGCTCTGGCGGCGGAGATGAATCGGCGAGCCCGGCCGAAGAGATCGTGGCAATTGAGGGGCTTCCGGACGCCCCCGACGAACCGGTGGTGATCACCGTGCCTGTCGAGCCGCTCGAACCGGCAGATCCCGTGGTGCGCGCAGCATCCAACGATGCGCCGCTCGAGGCGGCCAACTGGGTGGCACGCACGTTCATGGATGAAACCCGAGTCGACATCGTGTGGTCTCCGGTGGACGACGCCGACACCTATCGGCTCTACGTCGTCCCGACCGCGCAAGCCAACTACGAGGCTCTGGCCGTGGGCGACGTCGATGGCACCGAACTCATCTACGACGGTCTGGAGTTCGGCTTCGTCGACGCCAATGTGCCGGCGAACAGCTTCCTGACGTATGTGCTCGTGGCCGAGGTCGGTGAGGCTACGACAGAACCTCGATGGACTGAGGCGCTGACCATTACCGATATCACTCCACCCACTCCGATCTCGGGGCTCAACGCCTCAGTTACCGACGAAGGTGTTCTGCTCGAATGGGAGCCATCGTTCGACGACGTCGAGTTCGCCGCCTATTCGGTCAACGTCCTGAATGACACCGGCAACTTCGAATACATCGGCGGTGGGACCGAGGAGAACCAGACCTCGTTCATCGACAACGAAGCGCCGAGCGGGTCGGTGACTTACCTCGTGCAAGCCTTTGACTTCCACGACAACGCTTCGGAGTTCGCCGAGGTCACCATAGAGGTGCCCTAGCGGTTGGTCCGCCGGTCGGTCTCGATCGCGGCGATTAACGATTCGATCGCCGGTCTGTCGTCTGGCCCTTCACCCCAATAGCCATGGATCAAGGTGCCTTCAGGGTTGATGATGAAGTTGCCGCCCAGTTGCAGCGTGTCCTCGGTTGCTCGCTCCGGCCGCTGAAACCCGTGCTCCCGATAGATCTCGACGTAGCGACGCGCCATGCGCCACCCCCAGACCCGAAGCACGGTGCCTCGGCCGATCCCGAAGGCTTGGTATGTCGTCCGATCAGGGTCGGACAAGACCGGGAACGCAAGGCCCTGACGTTGCAGGTAGGGCTCCAGGTGGTCGGGGTCGCTGAAGGTAATGAGGGCAACATCGGTGTCGGAGCCAAAGGCATCTAGCTGGTCGCGAACTGCGGCCACGTGCACGGCACAGGGGAGTCAATGGATATGTCGATGGAAGATCACCATCAGGTATCGGCCCAGGTGGTCCGCCCGGTTCCACTCGTCGCCGTCAGGCGTGGACAAGCTGAGAGAGGGAGCGGGTTCGCCGATTCGTGGCCGTTGCATGGAGTTCCTATCTTGCATGACGATGCAGCTTCACAACCGGTCACAGGAAATCCGGTAATCTCCGACCGATGCCAAGCGTTCTCGCAGCCGAAGTCGCACAGCTCTGTGCCACAGGTCAGGATGCTCTTGCCATTGAGACCGGCGAACGCCTCGTGGCGAAGGCCCCCGACGACGTGGAGCTTCGGCTTCGACTGGGATTTGTGTACGGCGCACTACAGCGCTTCGACGACGCGTTCGCTCAACTCGATCACGCCGAACAGCATGCAAAGGGCGAACGGTCCGACGTATTCGTACAACGAGCGAACTTAGAGAAATTCAGCAACGTGGGAGACCCACGGGCGTCGGCTCAAACGGCGATCGAGATCGAACCCCTCCAAGCGCAGTGGGTGTATTTCCTCGCTGAGGATGAGTGGCGAGGTGACTTCTTGGTCCTCGACGAGGCACGGGTGGTGTGTTCGCCGATTCCAAAGAGCGCCAGCACCAGCCTCAAACAGCTCTTTGAGCAACTGGAGCCCAACACGGGTGGTGAGCGAGCGCATCGGCGGTTCGGGGGTAGCCGGCTGCGTAGCGACCGCCTCCGCCTCGCGGAGCTGGACCTGGCGAACTTCTACCGGTTTGCCGTCGTGCGCGATGACATCGACCGGCTCATCTCCTATCACCGGCGCAACGTGATGCAATCAGAATCTTTGCGCCGGGCAGGCCATGGCCTCGAACGCTACCTCGGATTGTCCACGACTCCGGGCGTCGATGAACTGGCAATACATCTCGAGCATTATCGATACGTCTTCCTCGACGTTCGTCATCACAGCTTGCCCAGCCGGGCGTATCTCCATGCGGATCCTGCGTTCTACGACGACGTGTTCACCCTTGATGAGATGGATCAGCTCGAGGAACGACTCGTGGATCACACCGGCACACCGCTGACGATCGAACACAAGCTCCGCTCGGCCGAACGGTCCGGCGATGAGCTCAGTCCGGAGAGTGCTGAGGCGCTCGGCAGGTTCTTCGAACACTAGCCCGCCGAGTCCGGGCGTGACACCGGTGAGTTCGCGGTGCGAGGATGACGGACATGGACCGCACCAAGATCGCCGTTGCCCCGCAGTCACGTCCAGCGATGTATGAGGCAATGGCAACCGCAGTCGTGGCCGCGGGAGCGGAAATCGTGCCGATGGACGAGGCCTCGGCATTGATGTGGGCCGACCCCGCTGCCGCTGATGAATTCTCCGGCGTCGTGGCCACAGCGCCTGATTTGGCCTGGGTGCAGCTGCCTTACGCCGGGATCGAGAACTTTGCCGAGCAGCTCGACCCGGCTCTGACCTGGACGTGTGGCAAAGGGGTATATGCCGACCCGGTCGCCGAGCATGTGATCGGGTTGACACTCGCTGGCTTCCGGCATCTGCACACGGCCATTCCTTCGACGAGTTGGCCAGCTCAGGAGGGGCGCAACCTGCTCGGTGCGAACGTGGTTGTGGTGGGAGCAGGCGGCATCACCGAGTCGTTGGTTCGACTCCTCGAACCGTGGGAGACTCGGGTCAGCGTTATCCGTCGTTCGTCGAAACCGATGGCGGGGGTCGATCGCACGGTTGCTCTGTCTGATTCCAACGCGGTGCACGAGCTCTTGTCGGAGGCCGATGTCGTCGTGCTGGCAGCAGCATTGACGCCCGAGACCACGGGCATGGTCGACGCCACATTCCTCAACGCCATGGAGCAACATGCCTGGTTAATCAACGTGGCTCGCGGGGGTCATGTTGACCACGACGCGTTGCTCGACGCGCTCAGGTCCGGAGCGATCGGCGGGGCTGCGCTCGACGTCACCACACCTGAACCTCTGCCTGACGGTCATCCGCTCTGGTACGAGCCCCGGTGCATCGTTACGCCGCACGTGGCGAACACCCCGGAGATGGGCTTACCGCTCATCGCGAACCGGGTGCGCCAGAACGTCGAGCGCTGGATCGCCGGGGACGACCTGATCGGTCTGGTCGATATCGACGCTGGCTACTAGCTAATCTGACCGACCACGAACTCGGGGATTCTCCCCCTAAAAAAGATCCCTGGGGTATGTGAATTCACGGTGAATGGGGCAGGGGTTTGCGAGGTGGTCCCACTAGTTTGTCCCGATGGGCGATTACCACCAGTTCGGGCCGATCTCGACAATGCACAAGCTGTCGGCAAGACCGGTTGAAAGCCTCGAAGAAGAGCTGGTCGACTGGTCGAAGACCCGGCCGATGTCGCTCGTCATTCCGGCGTTGTTCTCCGAGCTCGGCCGGCCGGCGCTCACGAACATCGTCGACGAACTGATGGACGTGCCCTATCTCGAGGAGATCATCATTGGCATAGACCGGGCTGACGAAGCCGAGTTCGAACACGCCAAGGAGTTCTTCTCCCGGTTGCCCCAGCGCACCCGTCTGTTGTGGAACGACGGACCGCGCATGCAGGAACTCGACGCCCAGTTCGACGCACTCGGCATCGCCCCCAACCAGCCCGGAAAGGGTCGCAACGTTTGGTACTGCATGGGCTACTACTTGGCTTCAGGGCGGGCGCAGGCGGTAGCGCTCCACGATGCCGACGTGCTCACCTACAAGCGTGAGATGTTGGCGCGACTGCTGTACCCGGTTGCACATCCCACCTTCGGTTACGCGTTCGCCAAGGGCTATTACTTCCGGACCGATGGCGAGAAGCTCAACGGACGTGTGTCCCGCCTAATGGTGGCGCCCTTGCTCCATGCCTTGCGGATTACCCTCGATCACAGCGACGAGTACTTGGAGTTCCTCCAGAGCTTTCGTTATCCGCTTGCTGGCGAGTTCGCGATGCATACCAACGTGGTTCGCAACATGCGATTCCCGAGCGACTGGGGTCTAGAGATCGGCGTGCTCTCCGAGCTGTATCGCCGCTATACCCCGCAGCGAATCTGCCAGGTCGATATCGCTGGGGCGTACGACCACAAGCACCAGAAAGTGTCCGAGGAAGACAAGAACACTGGTCTGCACAAGATGTCGATCGACATCGCCAAGGCGCTGTTCCGCAAGCTCGCCGTCGATGGCGAGATTCTGACGCCCGAGACATTCCGCACGATCAAGGCCAGCTACTACCGGACCGCCCTAGATCACGTCGACCGCTACCACAACGACTCGGTCATCAACGGCTTCACCAGCTACCGCCATGCAGAAGAAACGATGGTCGAGCTGTTCGCGCAGGCGATCATGGATGCCGGAAACAGCTTCTTGAACAACCCGATGGAGACACCGTTCATCGCCTCTTGGTCACGCGTGATGAGTGCCATGCCCGACGTGTTCGACCGGATCAAAGACGCCGTCGAAGCCGACAACGCCTAGATGTAGCTCACGACCTCAAACTCGATGCCGTCGTGGTCATCGAAGTAGAAGCGTCGCCCCGGGTCGTAGTCGTCGTGAGAGTACGGCTCGAAGCCAGCGTCGATCACTCGTTGCTCGACCGCATCGAGGTCGTCGACGAGAACGCCGAGATGGTTCAAGCCACCCACGGTTTCATAGGTCGACCCCTTTGCGTGCTCCGGATCGCCCTGGCGGTAGATGGCAAGGTATGTCCCGCCCGTATCTGGCTCACCGACATGGATCGAGCGACCGCCGAGCTTTGAGGATCCATCCCAGCGGACGACCCATCCGAAGATGTCGTGGAGCCGTCGGGCGGTGTGGTCGGGGTCGGAGACGGTGATGTTGAGGTGTTCAAGTTTTGTGGTCATATCTCCAGTTGTAATATCTCAAGTAATGTTGAGGTCAAGCGGAAATTCAGAAACGCTCGCGATCGGCGAAGTGGCGGATCGGACGGGGCTCGCTGTTTCGGCCATTCGGTTTTATGAGGAGCAGGGTCTGATCGACGCAGAACGTGCTTCGTCAGGTCACCGTCGCTTCCGACGCTCCACCATTCGGCGTCTCTCCTTCATTCAGGCTTGCCAACTGCTTGGCTACTCTCTCGAGGAGGTCCGGGCGCAGCTGGATCAACTGTCCAACGGGCGTACGCCAACCGAAGCAGACTGGACCCGTCTGGCGGAAAGCTTCCGTGTAGACATCGAAGAACGGATCGCCGGGTTGGTTGCGCTGCGCGACCGCCTCGACGGTTGCATCGGCTGTGGGTGTCTATCGATGGAACGATGCGCGATGTGGAACGTGGGTGATGTAGCTGCATCCTTCGGGCCTGGTCCGCGCTGGCTCCTCGGAGATCGCCCACCGAAAGCGTGACTGCCGGGCGAGCGCTTGAAATTTTGTACACTTTGCCACCGTGATGGTGGAGAAGTGCAGACAGATTTCTAGGTGGCTTGCAACCAGACCGAGCCGTATGGCGGTAGCTCGACAAAGTCGATGAGGTCGTGGCCGGTCAGTAGGCAATGAAAGCTACCGTCGACGGTCACGCGCTTCGTCTCGTCGGTCATGTTGCAATAGACGCTGACCTGCTCAGTGCCGTCGACCGAGGCCCGGTCGATCGCCAACACGCCACCAAGGTCTCGCAACTCTTGGGGTCCTTCGGGGTGGAACGCAGGATTGCTCCGTCGCAGGGCGGCCCGGTCGAGTAACCCCGCGTACAAGCGGCTCTGCCACGTGTCATCAGCGAGCGACGGGACGTCGTTCACGTGGACACGGCCGCGGTTGATCGAACGGCGGATCCCGTCGGCTTCGAATGCAGCGTGATCGCTCGTCGTGGCCATGAGCGAGTTGATATAGAACGCCGGAACGCCTGCCAGGGCGAGCACGACCGTATGCAGCAGAACAATCCGATCCGGCATATGGGGGTCGCTCGGTCCGCCAAAGAGGTCCGGGAACGCGATGTTTAATTCGTAGGGCCGATCTTCCCCATTGCGACTGTAGGTGCCGTGCATGCCGCCCCGCGAGTGGGTGAGCTCGACGAGGCCCTGGATCTCTTCGGAGCTCAAGAATCCCTCCGCAGGTCGCACGCCGATGCCGTCGTGGCTTGCAAGGAAGTTGAAGAGGGTCGTGCCGGGCGGTGGGGGAGCAGCTTCAGCCATCCATTCGACCAAACGATCTGCCCGACCGTTCAGCACGGCATCGATCGCAAGCGGAGGCAGGGTGAAGTTGTAGATCAGGTGGGCCTCGTCGCTGTCACCGAAGTAGGTGCGGTTCTCGCGATCGGGCACGTTCGTTTCAGTGATGATCGACACTTCCGGGGCTCGTGCAGCGAGCAACGTATGCAGCATCTTTACCATCTCGTGCGTCTCGGGAAGGTGGATCGAGGTCGTACCCGGAACCTTCCAGATGTAGGCGACCGCATCGAGGCGTAGTAGTCGTGCCCCACGCGAGATGTAGAGGTCGATGATTCGCAACATTTCGGCCACGAGCTTCGGGTTGCCCCAGTCGAGGTCAACTTGGTCGCGACTGAAGGTGGTCCAGACCAGTTGTGGGCCCACCGACGTTTCGAACTCGCTCAGAAGGGGCGTGGATCGAGGGCGCGTCACCGTCGAGACATCCCAATCAGGTTCGCCGGTCATGATGTAGTCCCGCCCCGGTTCCTCGTCTCGCAGGAACTGCTGAAACCAGTCCGAACTCGCCGAGCAATGGTTCAACACCACGTCAAACATCAGCGGAACTTGCGCGGACAGCGCCGCCATGTCGTCCCACGTGCCAAGGTTCGGGTCCACCTCGGTGTAATCGATTACGGAGAAGCCGCGGTCGGAGCTGTACGGGCTAAATGGGAGCACGTGGACGATGCTGACGGCATCTGCGAGGTCGCTCCCTACGAGGTTGGCAAGCGCCCGCAATGGGGGTTGGTCGTCGTTGACGATCGAGTCTCCATAGGTAATGAGCGCAACGTCACCCTCATCCCATCGAGACGCAGGCGCAGGAAGTGCCGCCGCGTCTATGCCGATCGCCTCGATAAAGAGATCGGCGATTTCCTGGTCTCGATCCCCCCAAATCTTCTCGATGTGATCGAGGATTGATTCCTGCAGTTGCTCGGGTGAAATTGAACTCACGCCTTGAGGATATAGAGGCCCATACTTGGGTGTGCGCGATACCGGATTGCCGATCGAAGGCGTTATTGCAGATGTACGAGCGGCGTTGCGCGATGTTCACACCGCGGTACTAACCGCTGAACCCGGAGCCGGAAAGACGACCGTCGTACCACTTCGTCTCTTGGACGAGCCGTGGGCGACCGGGAAGATACTCGTGCTCGAACCGCGCCGAGTGGCAGCGCGCGCGGTTGCTCGTCGAATGGCGCAGATGCTCGGTGAATCTGTGGGTGACACCGTTGGTTGGCGCACCCGAGACGACAAGCGGGTGGGCCCCCGGACCCGTGTTGAGGTCATTACCGAGGGCATATTGACCCGACGCCTTCAGAGCGACGCTTCACTGCCCGGGGTGAGCGCCGTCTTGTTCGACGAGTTCCACGAACGATCGGTGCATGCTGACCTGGGTCTGGCTCTGACGCTCGATGCCCGCGACACCATCTGCCCTGAGCTTCGCTTGCTCGTCATGTCGGCAACGATTGATGCCGAGGCTGTTGCCGCGCTGATCGGCGGGGAGGGCAACCCTGCGCCGGTCGTGTCCTGTCCGGGTCGGACGTTCCCGATCGACGTGCGCTGGCGTCCACGAAAGGGTCGCGACAAGCTCGAGCTTTCCGTGACAAAGGTGGTCGAGGAGGCGCTCGACGAACCTGGGGATGTACTCGTGTTCTTGCCGGGCGTCGGAGAGATTCGTCGTACCGTGGCCGAAATCGCCCGGCGAACCGACGCTGCTGTCTTGCCGCTGTATGGAGCGCTCCCTCCCGATGAGCAGGATTCGGCCCTTCGGACCCTGCCCGCCCAACGACGCGTGGTCGTGTCGACCGACGTTGCCGAAACGTCGTTGACCGTCGACGGCATTGGATCGGTCGTTGACGCGGGTCTGCAACGCCGGCCGCAATACGACCCGTCATCGGGGTTGTCCAAACTCGTTACGACGAGCCATTCAAAGGCATCAGCCGACCAGCGAGCAGGCCGAGCTGGCCGACTGGGTCCGGGGGTTGCGTTCCGGCTGTGGTCCAAGATGGAACATGCCGCTCGCTCGGCACACGAATCCGCCGAGATCACCCGAATAGACCTCGCGGCGGTCTTGCTCGAGGCGTTGGCGTGGGGTGTGTCGAGCCCAACGGAACTTCGGCTACTCGATCAGCCATCGGTCGGCGCGGTGGAAGAAGCCTTCTCCGTTCTAGACCTCCTAGGTGCGGTGGACGAGCATCGAAAGTTGACCGCCGACGGACGCGCGATTCTGAAACTTCCATTGCACCCGAGGCTCGCAGCCATGGTTGCTGCGGTCGGTGATGGCCCGCTCGGCTGGCCAGCTGCCATCCTGGCGAGTCTGCTGGAGGAACGTGACGTTCTCACCGGCAGGCCGTCCGAGCGTCCAATCGATCTTTGGACTCGGGTGCGTCTGGTCGCTGACGAATCTTTCCGCACTGCCAACACCGACGTCGCCGCGCTGCGGTCCGTTCGCCGCCGCTCCCGCGAATTGATTCGGCGCACCAATGCCTCCGAGAGCGTGGTGTCGATCGATGACATCGGTAGGGCCTTGTCGTTGGCTTACCCAGATCGAATCGCGCAAAAGCGTGCCGGCCAGGGAGGCCGATTTCGCATGGCCAATGGCATGGGAGCCGAATGCGCCAGGACCGACTTTCTCGCGCACGAGGACATGTTGGTCATCGCCGAAGTGTCCGGCGATAAGCGACGTCCACAGATCCGGCTCGCTGCGGGGATTGACGCCCTCGACGTTGAGCTTGGCTTCGCCGCAAATTTGGACGAGCGAACATTCTTTGGCTGGGATGACGAGCGTGACGATCTCGTGATGCGAGTGGAACGGCGGTTGGGTTCTCTCGACTTCGGCACCCACGTCGAAAAGGCCGAGCCATCGCCCGAGACGACCGAGGCCCTCATCGAGCGAATCATCGACACCAAGCTCGAAGCACTGAAGTGGACCGAGGTGGCCAGACAGTTTCAAGCCCGACTAGCGCTGATCGCCGAGCACCGCCCCGACGAGATTTCGGCCAGAGTCGACGACAAAACGCTTTTGGCCAATGCAAGCGACGTATTCGGAGCGTTCCTTCACGGTGCCAACGGGCGCAAAGATATCGAACGGATCGATGTTCTCGAAGTCTTGCGGAGCCAGCTGTCGTGGGATGAACAACAGGCTGTCGAGCGGCTCGCGCCGAAGGCCTACACGTTCGTCCGGGGTCGAGAACGTCGTATCGACTACACCGCCGAGACCCTGAAGGTAACCGTGCGGGCACAGGACGCATATGGCACGGCGGTAACACCGACGGTCATCGACGGTGCGGTGCCCATCGCCGTGGAGCTGCTTTCGCCAGCGGACCGACCGATTCAGATCACCTCAGATTTGGCCGGATTTTGGACAGGCAGTTGGTTGTCGGTTCGTAAAGATATGGCCGGGCGATACCCAAAGCACGACTGGCCTGAGGACCCCTGCTAGAAAGTCCATATGGATGTCGTTGTCGTCTTTGATTCAAAAACGGGAAATACCGAACGGGCCGCGAGCCTTATCGGGGCCGGGCTCCAAAGCGCAGGCGCCGATGTCACGGTGTATTCGATCGACGAAGTAGATCTCGGTGCGCTCGCCCGCGCTGATTTGGCCGTAATCGGCACGTGGACCGGCGGGCTGTTCTTCTTCGGTCAACACCCGGGTGGGGCAGGCAAGATCGCTACCGAATTGCCAGACCTTTGGGACAAGGCGACGTTCGCGTATGTCACCTATGCCATCAACGCTGGGCCCGCTGCAAAGAAGATGGGAGATGTTCTCGATGGTATGGGAGCGGTGAACTTAGGGACCGCTGCACTACACCGAGACAAACTTGACGAGCAGTGCGCCGCCTTCGTTGACGACATCTTGGCCGAGGTCACTACGGCCTAGTTTGCCGTGGCGACGTTTGGCTAGGGCTCGAGGGTCCTGGAGAACTGCGGCTCACCGTCGACAACCTCCACGAGGCGATACGCGCGTTCGACGTCACCCTGCTGGTTTAACGTCAGCTCGCCACTGAGGCCCTCGAACGGCTCGGCTCGGAGAACCTCGGCCATCTGTGCAGGGCGAATCGAACCGGCTCGTTGCACGGCGTCGACGAGCGTTGTCAACGTATCCGCGACGACTAGGTCGGTTGCTGTCGCAGCCCCCGACTGGGAGTACAGCGCGTTTACTTCCTCGACGGGGTCGTCGCCGTAGCGGCTGGACGGCGCGACGATCCACACGTCGCTGTGGTCACCCGCCCAGGTCTGGTCGTCGGCAAACCATGGCACCACAACGGGTTGATCAAAACCGTTTTGGCGTAGAGCTGACACAACCTCTCCCGCCGATGGCGCGAGTGCGCACAAGATTATCGCGTCAATGTCTTCCAGCTGTGGCGAGACGCTGGTGATGAACTCCTCAGGGTCATCGACCAGCTCGGTGAAACGTTCTTCCACGGTTACCTCCAGGCCGGCCTGCAATGAAGTCCGTTCGCATTCGTTGGAAACGCTAGGAATCAGGTCCGACGTAAGCGTCGCGATTTGTCGTTCACCCTCAGGGTCTTGGAGTTCGACTACTTCATCCAGTGCTGCTGCAATCGCGGCCGGGGAGGTAGCAAGGCCAGCAAGATCGATCACCAGATCTGAGTGACTGTCGATCACAGGCAACGGCAGGCCGCTGCAGCCGGTGAGCACCAACATTTCGTTGGCCAGGCCCGAGGCGATGACGTCGGGTACGGTGCCATCGTCACAGGTGGTGATGAGCACGGTCGCGCCAAGGCCGCGTAGTGCGACGACTGCGCTTTCGACGTCTTCAGGTTCATCGATTTGGACGATCTCGATCTGGGCAAGACCCGCCGCCGGGCTCGCCCGCACGGCGTTGAGAAGGACCTCACTCACCTCTCGGTCTCGCTCTGCGGTGGGGGCGGAGATGTTGAGCACCATCCCGACGCGCAAGTCGGGATTGAGTACGGGCTCAATGACGTCGGCGCCAGCGACGGTCGTCGGTGGTGTTGCCGTCCGATCATCGCTGGAGCAGCTGAGCGCAAGTTGGGTGAGGATCAGTCCCGCCGCGATCACGCGGCGGCTCAGCACGTTGCGCTTCCCTTGCCTTCAGGGGCTGGTCGGTGCATGACCGCCGAGGTCACGCGGAACTCCAACTTGGCCTCATCCACGAGGACGCCGGTCCCATCGGCGATCAGACTGAACTGCTCCGTGCCGGGATTTGGCCAAAGCAGGCTCAGTGGAGCCTCGCGATCCAGAGCCCGCGCAACACCACGTCCAAATCCGGTGATCACCAGCACTGGACTCTCGGTGATCAGCTGTACTCGAACATGGTTGACTCGCGCCTCGCCGCGTTCGCTCGAATAGAGCAAGTACGGCGCAGTGCCGTAGGGCGCTGCTACCTCTGCTAACTGGCTGGGTTCGACTGCATGACTCACCATTGCAGTCTGTCAAGACTTGATCGAAATCATCGCGCTTGGCGTGACGTTGGTCGCAGACGGCGGCAAAGGTTGACAGACAGTTGACCTCGGAACGTTTATGGACACTAAACGTGGGGTGCCTGGGACTTGATTTTGAAATTCGTTACGGAATGGTGAAATACTGTCAGCCAATCGGGGCAAGAATGTTCTGAGGCGGAATATTGGTGGACCCCTAGTGCGGATGTTCAGCGGAGCGTAATGGCTGTACAAGAAGAACTACCGCGAAAGCGTGTCGGCCGCGCTGGCGCTGGTTGGTGGATGGACGGCTCTGGCGCGTGGCGTCCGCCCGAAGAGTGGCCAGAGGACACCCCTCCAATGGAAGGCTGGCGCCGAGACCGAAATGGCCAATGGTTCCCGCCGGCGATTTCCAGTGAGCCCGACCCCAAGGCAGCCGAGGCCAAAGAGGCGAAGCGGCAAGTCGCTGCAGAAAAGAAGAAGCGACTTTCTCGCCAAGCCCGTGCTGACCGTCGCGCAATGCTCACCGTCGTTGGCGCCCTTGGTGGAGCGGCGATGCTATTGATCGTGGCCCTCATCTTGATTACCCAAGCAGGGGCGTCAGGTACGGGCGAAGTTGAGTCTGCGGAGGCGGAGGTCATCTTCGAAGCAGAAAGTGATCAAGCCGTACTTGCCCGACGCCGTGCATTGGCAGAAGGTGCACCGGCTATTGCCGAGGAGTTACTCGCCGATCTCGACCGCCGTGACCGCTCCGACGATGAAACTGCAACCCCGGTTGATCCGGGTGATTGGGTTGCGGCGAGCGCCGACTGCCGGGATGTATCCGAGCAGGTTCTCGTCGCTCGTAGCGCGGTACCCATCACCTGGGCGGATCAACTTGAGTGCGTGGTCGACGGGGGGCTGTGGATCGACCGGTATCTCGGGTCCAACCTCGACAGCATCATCGAGGTTGAAGTGGAGCCGCTCGTGCCGGTTGAGAATGTGCACCTGTCGGGTGGAGCCGATTGGACCCTCGATACTCGCCAGGCGTATCTCGCAGACATCGAACATCCACCGACGCTGCACATCGTGGCCGCCGAGGGCGGACACAATCCACGAGCGCAAGGCCCAGATGCTTGGCGTCCGAGCAACCGCAACACCTGGTGTGCCTATGCCGTCGATTGGGTAGCGGTCAAGGCCCGTTGGGAGCTCAGCGTTACCGACGCTGAAGCCGCGGCACTCGACGACATGTTGCAGACCTGCGGCGAGCCCGAATCAGCGGGAGCAGATCCCAACTCGATGTCGGAGAACACGGTTGCTCCGGCGAGCATCGCGTTCGGGTAACTACGTAGCTACTCACATTGCGAAACCAAGCCGGAATAGCTGCCCGATCGGCAACGACGCGATGCTACGGTTGAACCGCGATTCACGCTCGACACCCGGAGTCAATCCCTTATGACAACTGCCGAAGAGCAGCGCCTTCTCGACGACTATGACGCCTGGGCCAATTGGGGCCCGTACGTGTCCGAACGGGCGTGGGGCACCGTGCGAGAGGATTACAGTGCATCGGGCGATGCCTGGAGCTATTTCCCCTATGACCACGCTCGGTCGCGGGCCTACCGGTGGAATGAAGACGGCATGTTCGGCTTCTCGGACCGGGAACAGGTTTGGTGCCTCGCCATGTCGTTCTGGAATGGCCGCGACAACCACTTCAAGGAACGACTCTTCGGGCTCAACGGACACGAAGGCAACCACGCGGAAGATGCCAAGGAAGAGTGGTGGTACCTCGATGCGCTGCCAAGTCACGCTTGGGGCCACTCCGCATATGCCTACCCGCGAATGGAATTTCCCTACCATCAGCTCCGGGCGCAGAACATGGAGCTGTCCTATTCCGATCGCGAGTACGAACTGATCGACACCGACATCTTCGAACAGGGTTGGTGGGATATTCATGTCCGTCACGCCAAGCACACCCCCGACGATCTCGTCGTCGAAGTTGAGGTCACGAACCATTCGAACGAAGACGACGTCTTGCACGTTCTGCCGACGGCCTGGTTCCGTAACCAGTGGACGTGGGGCACCGACAAGGCGAAGCCCCAACTGCATGTAGCCGAACACGGTGGCTTCGTCTTGGAGTCTGAAGAGTTCGGGCGGCTCGAACTCACCGCCTCGGAGGGCGCAACCCCGCTGGTCTGTGAGAACGAGACCAACCGGCCTCGTGTAAAGAGCGGCGAGGCGCACACCCCCTATCCCAAGGACGGGATCAACGACCATGTCGTGAACGGCAGCGACACGGTGAACCCTGAAGGTGTCGGAACCAAGGGGGCGCTTTGGTTCCAGCTCGCCGTACCGGCGGGCGAGAGCCGCCGCATAGCCGTACGTCTAGCACCCGACGCACGTCCTGTTGATGCCGATGAGGTGGCGAGTCTCTTTGAGGCGCGCCGCGCTGAAGCCGATACCTACTATTTCGAACGGCTACCGCCAGATACTCCACAGGAACGAGCACAGATCGCACGTCAAGCACTTGCGGGTCTGCTCTTTTCCAAGCAGTTCTACCATTTCGATATTTCCAAATGGCTCGAGGGCGACCCCTCGTCCTCGCCGCCACCAGAGGAGCGAAAGTCGGGGCGAAACCACGACTGGGATCACCTGAACAACGCTGACGTCATTCCGATGCCCGACCCGTGGGAATACCCCTGGTACGCAGCGTGGGACACTGCGTTTCACTGTCTGCCCTTCACCGCGGTCGATCCAACGTTCGCCAAGGAGCAACTGATTCTGCTCGGTCGAGAGTGGTATCAGCATCCCAATGGGCAGCTGCCCGCGTATGAGTGGAGCTTCGGCGACGTCAATCCACCCGTCCATGCCTGGGCGGCGCTTCGTGTGTTCGAACTCGACGGCGGCTGGGACACGCACTTTCTCGAGCGAATGTTGCACAAGCTGTTGCTCAATTTCACGTGGTGGGTCAACCGGCGAGACGTCGATGGCAACAACCTCTTCGATGGCGGTTTCCTCGGCCTCGACAACATCGGACCGTTCAATCGTTCCGAGGGTCTCGGCGTCGGTCGCCTCGAGCAAGCCGACGCAACCGGGTGGATGGCGATGTATTCACTCGACCTGCTCGACATGGCCCTCCGGCTCACCGCGGAGAGCCCGTCCTATGAGGACTTGGCGTCGAAGTTCGCTCGCCACTTCGCCTATATCGCCACCGCAGCCGACGACTGTCAGATGTGGAACAAGGCGGACAACTTTTACTACGACCGGCTCCTCCTGCCCGACCGCTCCATCCCCATCTCGGTTCGGTCGATGGTCGGGCTGATCCCGATCTTTGCTACCCGAATCGTGTCCGCCGGTGGGCTCGATCGATGCGGTGTCTTTCATAGCCACCTGAACTGGTTCCAGAAGAACCGATCGCATTTCGCGTCGCACATGCATATGAACGACAACGGCGACATGCTGCTGTCGTTGGTAAGCCCGGAGCGTCTTGTCAGCCTGCTCGAGTCCATCCTTTCCGAAGACGATTTCTTGTCGGACCACGGCCTTCGCGGACTCTCCAAGGTCCATGAGGAGAAGCCCTTCTCGATGGAAGTCGACGGCCAACAATTCAGTGTCGGTTACGAGCCCGGCGAATCGGAGACCTCGCTGTTCGGTGGAAATTCGAACTGGCGAGGCCCAGTATGGTTCCCGCTGAATTATCTGTTGATCGAGTCGCTTCGACGGTTCGATTTCTGGTCCGGAGGCTCGATGATGGTCGAGTTCCCCAAGGGATCAGGGGTCAAGCTCAGCGTCGGCCAGATCGCCGACGAACTCAGCAACCGGCTGCTCTCGTTGTTCGAGGCTGGCGAAGATGGAACTCGCCCGTCGATGCCCAAGCACCCGAACTACGCCGCTGGCGGCCCGTGGCACGACCGGATCCTGTTTCACGAGTACTTCCACGGCGATACCGGCCGCGGGTTAGGAGCGAGCCACCAGACGGGCTGGACGGCCCTCGCGTCGTCTCTCGTGCTGGGTCGTGATGCGCCGCTCGGTCGGAGACAGCGCAGCCGCTAGTTCGGCCGCGGTGCGAACCAGTCGGGGTCATAGCCAAAGATGTCTCGCACCGGTCGGGTGTGGTCTCTGTCGATCTGTAGTTCGACCTGCGACGGGTGCACGAGGCTCGGGTGGTCGACGCCCATGGCATTTGAGAGCCGGATGAGTTCATGGCGTAGCTCGGCTGCATAGTTCGCAAAGCGAACGGACTTATCGGTCGGGTCGAGACCCCTGGTGAGCCAACGATTCTGGGTGGCGACGCCGGTGGGGCAGTGGCCGTCATGGCACTTCTGAGCTTGCACGCAACCAATGGCGAGCATCGCCTCACGCGCAACGCCGATGCCATCGACACCCATCGACATGGCGACCATCGCCTCGGTGGGCAACCCGAGCTTTCCTGCGCCGAAGAACACCACCTGTTCGTGGATGCCTTGGTTCGCGAACGCCGAATACACCTCGGCGAAGCCTTGTCGGAACGGCAGGGCCATGTGGTCGCTAAAGGGGAGCGGAGCGGCCCCGGTGCCACCTTCGCCGCCGTCGACGTTGATGAAATCTGGCCCTTTGCCCGTTTCGGTCATGCGCTCGGCCAGCTCGGTCCAGAACGACTTGATGCCCACGGCTGATTTGATGCCGACCGGCAGCCCGGTGGCTGCGGCGATCTCTTCGCAAAAGTCGACGAGGCCATTGACGGAAGTAAACGCGCGGTGGCGGGTGGGGCTCAGAACCGTGACACCGACCTCGACCCCTCTGGCCTCGGCGATCTCTTCGGTCACTTTCTTGCCAGGCAGCACGCCACCGAGACCGGGCTTAGCCCCTTGGCTCAGCTTTAATTCGATAGCTTTCACGTTCGCTGTATCGATCGAGGCGACCAGACGGTCCATCGAGAAGGAGCCATCGGGGTTGCGAGCACCGAAGTACCCGGTACCTAACTGCAAGATGAGACCGGCGCCGTGGCGATGGTGGGCGCTGATCCCGCCCTCACCGGTGTTGTGAAGACAACCCGAAAGCTCAGACCCTCGATTGAGTGACTCGACCGCTTGTCCCGACAGCGAACCGAACGACATCGCGGAGACGTAGATCGCGGACTGTGGCTGGAAGGCCTTGCTTCGGTTGTGGCGTTCTCCGAGCACTTTGCGCATAGGCAGCACATCGGCTGTGTCCTCGGCGGGCGGGTCGTGGGGAAAGGCCGCGTGGCGGAACACGATGTAGCCCGGTTTGGTGAGGTCGTTGTCGGTACCAAACCCGAAGTAGGCGTTCTGACGTTTCGCCGAGGCATAGACGAAACGTCGCTGATCACGGCTGAACGGGAGTTCCTCATCGTTGTTGGCCACGATGTATTGGCGTAGTTCCGGGCCCACCTTCTCAATGAGGTAGCGAAGGTGTCCGATTATGGGGAAGTTGCGCAAAATGGCATGTCTGCGCTGGGTAACGTCGTGAATCGCAACGATGGCGAAGAACACAACCAACCCAATAAGCACCCACAACCACCAAGACATAGAGAGATCGTAGGCTCAAAAACGTGAGTGAACTCCAAAAGATCACAGAAGATGTCGTGAATATGGCCGAATCCGGCGAGCAGGTCGAGGCGTATGCTTCTCGGGGGACCTCGACTGAGGTCAAAGCGTACGGTGGCGAAGTCGAGGCATTCACCTCCGCGACGTCGGCAGGCATAGGAATCCGCGTGATCCGTGACGGTCGGGTCGGGTTTGCGTATGCGGGCACGCTCGACGACGACGTGATTCGTGAAACCCTGGCCGAAGCCCGCGACAACCTTGCCTTCTCCGAACCCGACGAATGGGTTGCTCTAAGCGAGCCAGACGACGGAACACCTATCGTCCATGACCACTGGGACGACGGCGTGGCGACCATGGACACCGACGACAAGGTGCAACTCGCGCTCGAAATGGAGGCGAGGACGCTCGTCGCTGATCCACGTATCACCGGCATCCGTACGGCGACCTACTCGGATTCGAGCGCGGAGATGGCGCTTTCGACGACGACGGGAATTCGTGCCACCGATCGGGGCACCGGCGCGTACATCGCCGTTTCTGCGCTGGCCAAGGACGGGGACGAAACACAAATTGCTGGCGGGTTCGATGTGAATTTCGGTCCAGGTGACCTGTCCGTCGATAAGGCGGTCGGCGACGCTGTTCATCGCGTCACTCGACTCCTGGGAGCCAAGCAGCCGGCGTCGGAGAAGCTCACGCTCGTCCTCGAGCCCCGCATGGCTATCACGATCATTGGCATCGCGGTCGGAATGCTCAACGGAAGCCGGATGATCAAGGGGCGGACACCTTTTCTCGATCGAGTCGGGGAGGTCATTGGTTCCGAGTTGCTTACCGTGACCGACGATCCGACGAATCCGGAGTCCTTTGGTGCGACGTCTGTCGATGCGGAAGGCCAGACCTGTCGCCCACATTCGCTGATTGAGGGAGGCGTTCTGCAGGCGTTCTTGCACAACACCTACACAGGCCGTCGCAGCGGCGAGGGAACGACCGCAAATGCACAGCGTGGATTCGCCTCGACACCCGGTGTTGGGCCACACGCGATCGTCGTGGCGCCCGGAGAAGGTGACCTCGACAGCATCATCTCGTCGGTCGACCGTGGTGTCCTCGTCACTGGGATGAGCGGTCTGCACTCGGGTGTGAACGCGATCAGTGGCGATTTCTCCGCCGGAGCCGAAGGGCTCATGATCCGCGATGGAGAACTCGCTGAACCTTTCCGGGAAGCGACGATCGCCTCAACGGTGCAAAAGATGCTCACCGACATCGTTGCCGTCGGCGCGGACACCGAGTGGCAACCCGGCGGTGCCGGCGCCGTTTCGCTCGCTATCGGCGACGTTTCGCTCAGCGGTTCATAAGCATCGCCTTTCTCCGACTTTTCGGAGGCAAGACTTACCTTCGGGGTTCAACCGTTTCACGTGTGGCGGCCTTACTCTTGCGTCCTTAGGACCGAAAAGGAAACTATGTCTTCGCTCATCCGGCGCGCACCGATTGTTCTCGGTGGTGCCCTGGTCATTTGGTTGCTCGCCGCAACTCCAGCTGCTGCGTTCCAAGGCGCGGATGGCGCCATGATCGAACTGTCGGTATTACAGGCGATCATCTTGGGGCTCGTGGAAGGCCTGACCGAGTACCTTCCGGTTTCTTCGACCGGTCACCTGCTGGTCACCAATGAACTACTCGGCCTCAACGAAACCGAGGCCAGCGAAGCGGCCATCGAGACCTATGCGATCTGTATTCAGGTCGGTGCGATCATCGCGGTGCTGTTCTTGTATCAGGAACGTATTCGCCAGATGATCGACGGCTTGCTCGGCCGCAGCGAAGAGGGCCGTCGCATCCTTATCGCCGTGATCATCGCCTTTACCTTCACCGCAATCATCGGCCTCAGTCTGCAGGACGTTGTTCGGGACCGGTTCTTCGGCGTGGGTCCAATCGCTGGCGCATGGCTCCTCGGTGGCATCGGGATTCTGGTGCTGAGTCGCACGGGCTGGTTTGATCGCACCACCAAAGAGCTCGGCACCCTGACCTGGCAGAACGCGGTGGTTATCGGTTTGATTCAAGCGATTGCCATCTGGCCCGGAGTAAGCCGTTCAATGATTACGATCATCGGCGCTGTTCTCATCGGGCTGTCGCTTCGCGCAGCGGTTGAGTTCAGTTTCCTTCTTGGGCTGATCACGCTTACGGCCGCGACTGCGCTCGAGGGCTTGCAAGGCGGCGCTGAACTCGTCGACACCTTCGGGATAACCACACCGCTCATCGGTCTCGTGGTCGCGTTCGTCTCTGCGATGGGCGCAGTGAAGTGGATGGTCTCATGGCTCAACGACAAGGGCTTTGAAGTCTTTGGCTGGTACCGAGTCGCCATCGGCATTCTGGCGTTCATACTTCTGGCCGCCGGCGTGATCGGCTGATCGCCTCGTCGCGCGATCGACGAAGTCGCTAACATCAGGATCCTTCCCCTCTCGCCCGGTCTGGGCCGTCACTGTGAGACCACGTCGTGGTCATAGGGAAATTCTCATGTTGGATCGCTTTGTCGTTCCTGGAGCGCGGCGTGCCGTACAGCCGTGGCGTTGGCTTCCGTTTGGATTGCGGCTTCGCATTGCACGGCTGCGTGCGCTAGTCGGTCGTAAGAGACTGCTCCGTCGTGCGGTGATGGTCGGATTACTCGCCACCGTTGTCGGAGTTGGTGTCTCGGATAGAGCCGCGTTCAGCGAGGAGCGAACGCGTTGGGGGACTCTGGTCGAGGTGGCCGTGGTTGCTGAGGGTCGCGCAGTTGGCGAGGTCATTACTGGGGAACACATTCGATTCGAATCGTTGCCGATGGTCGCCGTTCCCGATGACTCGATTCGTGCGGAGGCCTTCGACGATTCGCACGCAGCGGGACAGCTTCATGTTGGTGATGTGCTTCGCCGCAGGGATCTTCTGCAGGGCCAACAAGATGCCGTCGGAGACGGTCAGCGCGTAATCGCTATCCCCGTCGGAGCTGATGTTCCTGCCCTTTCAGTCGGGCGTCGAGTCGATGTGTTCGTGTTCGACGATGCCTTCGGCCCGGTCGCGAGCGCAGCCGCCGAATCAGTGTCGGGCACCGTCGTGCAGGTACGCGAAGACGCGGTCGTAGTTTCCGTCGATCAACAACACGCCGCAACCGTCGCGGCGGGAATCGTCAACGGGCGAGTTCTCCTTGCCGCGGTATGAGAATTTACGAGTCCGAGGACGACGACGTAGTGGAACTCGATGAATCCTTCTTTGAGGATGAGTCGCTCTTCTTTGAGGAATCGCTCTTGGACGATGAGCTGGATGAGTCTTTCGACGATGAGCTCTTGGAGCTCGGAGCGCTGTCGTTCTTGTAGAAGCCGCTGCCCTTGAACGCGATACCGACCTTGCCGAACACTTTTGTCACGTTCTTCTTCGAACGAGTTCCACAGCCCGGGCACTTTGGGATCGAGTCGTCGCTGAAGGACTGGACCTTCTCGAACTCTTCATCGCACTGCTTGCAACGGTATTGGTAGGTCGGCATTGCCGCGGGTGCCTTTCGATCGCGATCTGAGCTATGTGAGTATTGAGCCCAGAGCAGGTCAACAACAACCTCGCGCGAAGTGTTCCCGGCTATCTGTGCTCTACCATGACCATGTGTCCGTAAGTTTGGCCGGATTGGCGATCGTGGTTGCAGCGTATTTCTCGGGGTCGTTTCCGACCGCGAGCATCGTCGGGCGCCTGTCTGGACACGATCACAACAAAGAAGGATCTGGAAATCCGGGAGCGACCAACGTATGGCGAACGTCGGGGAAGGCATTCGGAGCCCTAACCATGATCGTCGACCTCCTGAAGGGGGCCCTGCCTGTCGCCGCCGCGCTGCTTATTGCCGGGCGTCCGTGGGCGGCCGGCGCGTGGGCGGCAGCCACCATCGGTCACGTCTTCCCCTTCGGTCGATTCCGCAGTGGCGGGAAGGGCGTCGCTACCGCTGGTGGGGGAGCGTTGGTGCTCTACCCGATCATTTCGGTCGCGCTGATCGCGATGTTCGTCGTGGTGGTCAAGGTCACGAAACGAGTGTCTGTTGGGTCGTTGGCGATGGCCGCGCTCATCGCTGTCGGATCGGCATTTGCCCATGAGTTTCTGGTCGAAGTCGCTGCGGCTGTACTCGTTGCGGCGGTGATATTCGTTCGGCATAGGTCGAATATTGGCCGTCTGATCTCGGGCCAAGAACTCACCTTGAGCTGAGGTTCCACCCAATTCGTTACTAGCCGCTTTAGATTTCTTCATACGTACCGATTCGGTATGTGGGGGGAAGTGGAGACGAACTAATGACGACGGTACGTAAAGCAGTGATTCCGG
The DNA here is from genome assembly GCA_964562985.1 of uncultured Acidimicrobiales bacterium. Taxonomy (GTDB): domain Bacteria; phylum Actinomycetota; class Acidimicrobiia; order Acidimicrobiales; family SHLQ01; genus SHLQ01. Next base: position 13,555 of record CAZLWE010000029.1, on the reverse strand, counting down.
CGGCTGGACTCGGTACGCGATTCCTTCCGGCTACCAAAGCGCAGCCCAAGGAAATGTTGACGATCGTCGACAAGCCAGCCATCCAGTACGTGGTGGAAGAGGCGGTTTCTGCAGGCATCGAAGACGTACTCATCATCACCGGCACGGCAAAGAAGGCCCTCGAAGATCACTTCGACCGCAACTTCGAACTCGAGACGCTGTTAGAGCGCAAGGGTAAGACCGGCCCTCTCGAGGAGATCATTTCGATCGCGAACATGGCCAAGTTCCACTTCACTCGTCAGGGTGAACCGCTCGGCCTCGGCCACGCTGTTCTCCAGGCTGAACAACACCTCGGCGACGAACCGTTTGTGGTTCTCCTGCCCGACGAAATCATGATCTCTCGGGGAGAAACTGTGGCGTCGATGATTGCGGCCCATGAAGAAACCGGCACGTCGGTTGTGTCGTTGCGAGAGGTGCCAGAGTCAGAGATCAGCTCCTATGGGTGTGCGGCCTCCGAACCGGTCCGCGATGGACTCGTCAAGATCCCGCACATCGTTGAGAAGCCGGCGGCTAAGGATGCGCCGTCGAATCTCGCAGTGATGGGCCGCTACCTGTTCACGGCGGAGATTTTCGAGCATCTGCACAAGACCGAACCTGGTGTGGGCGGCGAGATTCAGCTCACCGATGCGATGGCGACGATCGCCGACGGATCCGGCTTGCACGGCGTCATCGACAACCGTGGTAGCTGGGATGCTGGCCAGAAGCTGGACTTCTTGCGTGCTCAGGTCGAGCTTGGCTTGCAACACCCAGAGCTTGGCGAGCCCTTCCGAGCGCTGCTCAACGACATCGTCAACACGTAGTTGATCGAAGGCCTATCGGCCGTTACAGCAGAATCAGGTCTACCTCGCCACCAGCGGAGACTCCGTCGCCGTCGGGAACTACGGCGAGGGCATTGGCAGCCGCCATTGCGGACAACTGATGCGACCCCTGTCCACCGGAGAACGAGGCTGAGTAGCGCCCATCGGGCTGCATGTCCGCGTGGACGCGGGCGAAATGCGTCTTCCCATCGGGCCGGCGATGAAGATCTCCGCCTGCGACACCGCGCACCGGTGGAATCACTGGATCTTGGTGGCCCATCATTGCGCGGATACCCGGGCGGGCGAACAACTCAAAGGAGACCATCGATGACACGGGGTTACCCGGTAGACCGAAGATCGGTGTGTCACCCACCGTGCCGAACGCCAATGGCTTGGCTGGCTTGATGGCGACCTGCATCCAGCGCATGTCGCCGATCTCGGTCAACACCTTCTTGACGTAGTCGAAGTCGCCCATGGATACCCCGCCGCTGGTGATCACCGCGTCGCACTGCTCGGCGGCTGCCGACATGGCTGACCGAATCTGGTCTTCGTCGTCCACGATAAGCCCGAGGTCTACGCCGTCGGCGCCCATCGCATTGACGAGGGCGAGGAGCGTGTGTCGGTTCGAATCATGGATTTGGCCCATCTCTAGTGGCCGAGGTTCATCCACGAGTTCGTCACCGGTGGAGATCACGCCGATTCGAGGACGCCGGTACGCCATGACTTCGTAGACGCCGATCGACGCGCACACGCCGAGATGCGCAGGGCGGAGTTCCGTGCCAGCGGTGAAGACAACATCGCCAGCCGCTACGTCGTCGCCTGTGGGGCGGATGTGGTTGCCCACAGGGACCGCCTCTTGCACCTCGACCGTTGACAGGTCGTCGGCCATATTGGTCAATTCGACCATGATCACGGCGTCGGCTCCTGGCGGAATTGGAGCACCCGTCATGATGCGCACCGCCTGGCCGGACTCGACGGTCATGTCCGGGGCGGCTCCTGCTGCCACGGTTCCGATCATCTCCAGGGTGACGGGGGCGTCGGCGAGGTCTGCCGAGCGAATCGCGAATCCGTCCATCGCCGTGTTGTCGAACGGAGGTATCGGGCCGACGGCTGCAATGTCCTGGGCGATCAACAGCCCCCGGGCGTCGTCGATTGGGACGGTCGCTGTTGTGAGCGGAGCACACTTCGAGAGGACGTAGGCGCGGGCTTCATCTAGAGGAATCATCGCTGGTCATCGTACCCGCCACGCCCCTAACGATTCGAGAAACTCTCCCACCGACCAGGGTTCGGGCTTTCGGTAATGACGGGCAACCTCGTAGTCTTGATGGATGGAGCTGATCGATACCTTCGGACGGGTGCACCGCGATCTTCGAATCGCCGTGACCGATCGCTGCAACTTCCGTTGTCAGTACTGCATGCCAGAAGACATGACCTGGATGCCCCGAGAACAGATCCTGACGTTCGAAGAGATCGAACGAATCGCTGGCCTGTTGGTGACGCGCTATGGCGTTGACAGCATCCGGCTCACCGGCGGTGAACCGACCCTGCGTGCCAAGCTGCCCGACCTGGTGCAACGGCTTTCGGGGCTCGGTGTCGATCTTGCGATGACCACCAACGGCGTCACACTGCCGCTGCTGGCCGACAAACTCAAAGCAGCTGGCCTCCACCGTCTCAACATCAGTCTTGATTCACTCGATCAGGACCGGTTCATCGAACTCACCCGTAGAGACGACCTCGATCGTGTCTTGGAGGGTATCGACGCAGCGATAGAGGCGGGGTTTGACCCGGTGAAGATCAATTGCGTGCTCATGAACGGCATCAACCAAGACGAGATCGTGGACTTCGCAGAGTTCGGCCGCGAAAAGGGCGTCGTAGTGCGCTTCATCGAATTCATGCCTCTCGACGCCGACGAGGTGTGGGGCCAAGACCGGGTCGTTCCACTCGCCGATGTCATCAAGACCATCGATGACGTATACCCCATAGAGCCGGTTGCTCGAACCTCGGCACCCGCAACGAAGTATCGCTACAAGGACGGCAAGGGCGAAGTCGGCGTTATCGCCACCGTCACCGAGAAGTTCTGCGACACCTGTGACCGGATTCGGCTCACGGCCGATGGGCAATTCCGAAACTGCCTCTTCGCCGTAAGCGACTACAACCTGCGCGACGCGTTGCGCTCGGGTGCCTCCGACGACGACATCGCTGCCGTGATCGAAGGGGCGGTCCACGACAAATGGGCGGGTCACGGTATCGATACCGTGCACTTCATCCGACCCAAGCGCAACATGAGCCAAATCGGAGGCTGAGATGTCCGAACACAGTGGGTTCACCCACCTCGACGCGCAAGGTCGGGCACGAATGGTGGATGTCACTCCCAAAGAACCGACGCATCGCCGTGCGATCGCTCGGGCGCGGGTGACGATGACCCCCGACACGGCTTCGGCGGTGGCACGCGGTGCTATCGGCAAAGGCGATGTGTTGAGCGTGGCTCGTGTCGCTGGCATACAGGCTGCCAAACGAACCTCGGATCTCATCCCGCTGTGCCACCCGTTGTTGATCGGTTCCGTATCGGTCAACTTCGACATTGGTGACGACCATGTAGACATCGAAACGAGCGTGGAGACGGTTGGACGCACCGGCGTGGAGATGGAGGCGTTGACGGGTTGTTCGGTCGCAGCGCTGACGGTCTACGACATGTGTAAGTCGCTCGACAAGTCAATGGTGATCGGTGAAGTTGCCTTGTGGGAGAAGACCGGCGGAAAGAGTGGCAAGTATCACCGTGAGGAGTCCAACTCCTAGCAGGTGAGCCAGATAACGTAGCGATCGCGTTGATCTGGAATCAAGTTGGTGAGTCGGCAATCTCATGCTCTTTTTGGTAGTTATCTTGATCGCTCTTGGCTGGGCAGGTTGGCTTTGGGCGTGGGGGCGCGATCGCTATGTTGCCGGAGCCCTCGGTCTGCCCCCGAACCCTTTTATTTCTCCACCGGCATCTCGTTTAGCTGCCCCAAATAGTTGGAGTGGAGCTCGTCAGCGCCGCCGTGAAGTCCTCGGAACCCTTGCGCTATGTTGCGTGCTCGGTGCCGTGCTAGCCCAAGCATGGTCGCCGATGTGGGTGTTCACCGTCGCAAGCCTTGGTTTCCTGCTCTGGTACGGATGGGCCGTGTACCGCCTGGAGGCAGGTGGCACCGACGCCGCCCGAGAATCGATCCAAAAACGGTTCGCCCCAGTACCCGAATCAGATCCCACCAAGCGCGTTCGGGAGCCGCTGGCGGCTAAGCCTTCACGCGAAAGTGGCCTGCTCCAAAGCGGCGGAACTTGGAGCAGGCCTCGTTGAGACGGGGCGGCGGAACCCCACAAGTCTCAACGACTGGGCGGCAATCTCACGGAGAGTGCCGCACGAGCATTTTCAGAGTAGCAGGAATGGTCCAGAAACCTCTAATGAAGAACGCACAATTCCACGTTTTGTGTTCATATCCATAGCCATCATTTTTGACATCGGGCAGTGATGTTTCCCGCTAACGTGGCGAGATGCTTCGACATATTGTGCTCTTGACCCTCACCGACGCAGCAGGTGACGAGGAGCTGACCGCGATCGAGGATGGGCTCAACGGTCTTCCGGCGATCATCCCCGAGTTGCGGGCGTACAGCATCGAGCGAGATCTGGGTATCTCCGATGGCAACGCCACGATCGCGATCGTCGGGGATTTCGCTGATGAGGCGGCGTATCGCGCCTATGCTGAGCATCCTGTGCACCTCCAGGTGATCGCGGACAAGATTCGGCCGTTCGTGCAGAGTCGCTCGGCGGTACAAGTCAACCTTGCCGTCGACTAGCGCAACGGTTTGGGCGCGGGCGGCGCTCGCCGGTAATCCTTCGGATGGCTATGGCGGCGCGGTGGTGGCGATGATCGTGCCCCACTTTGCTGCAACTGCGCGCATCGTGGGCGATGGCGCGACGGCGCGTCGATCGAACAATCCGCTCGTCGACGCCACGATCGAACGTTGCGTTCGAGACTTTGGGATCAATCCCCATGTACGAGTTGCTGTCGAGTCAAACATCCCGAGATCCGTAGGGCTTGCTGGTTCGAGCGCGATCGTGATCGCGGTTATTCAGGTGATTGGTGAACGGTTTGGGTTGGAGCTATCGCCTATGGAAGTAGCCGCCATTGCCCACGGCGTAGAGCGAGAGGATCTCGCCATTGCGGGCGGCTGGCAAGATCAGATCGTTCAATCCCATGGAGCGACCGGTCTGATGGAGTTCGCTGGTCCGATCTCCCATCGGCGCCTCGAGGTACCGCACGAACCGGCGATAGCAGTCTTCATTTCGTGGCGCGCGCAGGACTCCGAGTCAAGCGGGTTGTCTCACGCTGGACTGCAGGCTCGTCGCGAGACTTCACTGGTGAGAGGGGTTATGGAGGAGCTCGCGCAGTGCGGGCGCGCGGCAGCTGATGCGATTGAAGCGCGAGACGTTCACTTGCTCAAAGAGGCGATCGGGCAGAGTTTCGCCTTGCGCTGCCGAGTGATGGACGTATTACCGCAGCACCAACTTGCGGTGGAGCGAGCCAACGCTCATGGAGCGGTTGCAAACTTTGCTGGAAGCGGTGGGGCAGTCACGGGCGTAATGCCGAAGGATGAAGAGGGATTCCTCGCGGGAATGCGCGCTGATGGGTACGACGTTGTTTCGTTGAGTCTCGAATAGCGCGTCGCAGCGGGACCGCTGCTGACCCCGGTTATTCGATGCGCTCGAGAAGTTCGAGCTTGGCGTCCTCAAGCTCCTCGTCGTCCAGTTCGCCTCGTTGGTGCATGCGCTGAATCTTCTCGGTCATCGCCATGAGCTCAGGAGCGGACAGGCGGCCCTTGCCAGCAAAGAGGCGTTCGACCGTAGTCATGTTCTCCAGGTCGAGGTCAAGTTCCGGGACTTCTTCCACGGGTTCTTCGACCTTCGCCCCGCGAGAGGCTCCGATTCGTGCGGCCTGCTTCTCTGCCTTCTTGGCAGCCTTTGCTCGCTCACGCTGGAGTTTTGCGAAAGTGGTGCGTTGCTTGGCCATAGTGAGCTCCTTCGAGTGGTTGCCGCGCGCGTGACGGGGGGTGTCGGTGTGCGGCCCGCCCGCTTGGTTCAGCGCAGCTAACGCATGGGAACAACAAAACGGACGTACTGATTCCACGATAGGGACTAAATCTGCTTCTCACAGGCACTTATCCAACGAACCGACGTGATTTGCGTCATTCGGACCACATATTTACCGTTCTTTGTCGGTCGATCGGCTCACTGCGGAGGCTAGGCGGCCACTGCTTGTAGCTCATGGAGCGACCGGGGCAGGTCGATGAGGAACGATGCCCCCTCGCCTTCTTCGCCTTGGGCGCGGATCGTTCCACCGTGGCGTTCCACGATTCTTCGACAGATCGCGAGGCCGACCCCGGTACCTTCGTAGCTCGAACGCCCATGGAGACGCTGGAACACGGTAAAGATCTTCTCAGCGTACTCCTGCTCGAAACCGATACCTGTGTCACGAACCGAGACGAGCCAGCGGGAGCCAATGAGGACTGCTTCTACCCAGATTTCCAGGTCTCGGCCGTCGGCTCGGAACTTCAGTGCGTTGCCGAGCAGGTTCTGTAGGAGTTGTTGCAGCTGCGGCCGATCTCCATCGATGGTCGGTAGGGAGCCGACGTGAATCGTTGCGCCGGCGTCGCTGACAGCCACCTCCAGAAGCTGGAGGACCGAATCCACGACCTCCTCGAGTGGGACTGGGGCGAGCTCGCGACCCGTCGTCGTGATACGGGAGAAGCTCAAAAGGTCGGAGATGAGAACCTGCATGCGCTCGGATGCACTTTGCATACGATCGAGATAGTCGAGCGCCCGATCATCTTCGGTGTCATCAAGACGTGCCTTCAAACGTCCACCGAACACTTGAATCTTTCGCAACGGCTCCTGCAGATCGTGGGAGGCGACGTAGGCGAACTCTTCGAGGTCTCGGTTGGATTCGCTGAGCGCTTGGTTTGCTCGCTGCAGATCGTTTCGAGCCTGAATATCTTCGGTGATATCAACCAGGGTGAGACATGCGATCGTGATGGTTTGGTCGGTCGTCGAGAGCAGTTCGGTATCGATCCGATAGAGGTGATCCTCGCCGTCGACGACGAAGCGTAACTTCGTGGAGTAGCTGCGTTCCTCGAGCGTTCCCGCTGCCGCGAGCTCCAGGTGCTGGGAAAACCATTCGGCACCGAAGTGCTCGCTGATGTGCTGGTCGAGCACCTCGTGTCGAGGTCGATTGAGTAGGCGGGCTGCCGCCTTGTTCAGATAGACCACCCGTCCGTCGAGATCGTGGCAGACGAGGGGGATCTCGGTTTGTTCAGTCCAAGCCGAGACGATCGCATTTCGCCCCTCCTGCGACTGGAGGCCGAAGTTCGCTAGGTCGTCGAGGGTTGCTTGCGGTGCGGGGTCTTTGGCGGTCGGCATGTCGAAACCTCAGGAATCAAAGGTGAAGCGTCGGTCGAGGAGTTCGGGTACAACATCTGCGGGAACGGCAGGAGAGAAGAGGAAGCCCTGTCCCATCGAGAATCCGAGAGATCGCAAGCAGGTGAGTTGGGACTCGGTCTCGATGCCTTCAGCAATAGAAGCGAGTCCGAGACTGGAGCTCATAATCGCAATCGTGCGCAACATCGACAACCCCTTGACGTCGGCGTGGCGAACCACAAACGAGCGATCCACCTTCAAGGTCGAGATCGGGAGAAGGTGGACATTGCTGAGCGAGGAGTAGCCCGTCCCAAAGTCGTCCAGCGCGATTCCACATCCCAATTCAGAGATCTTGTCGAGAACCCCGATGATGTAGTCAACGTCTTCGGTCATGATCGATTCGGTGAATTCGATCATCAGGCTCCCAGGCGAGATTGCGCTCGAATCGATGACCTGGTTGAGTCTGTCGACGAAGCCAGCGTCTGCAATCTCGTGGGGTGAGACATTAACGCTCACGAACCCTGTGAAGCCGTGGTCATCACGCCATTTCGTCGCGCTCTCGGCTGCCTTGTGCAAGATGGACTGGCCCAGTTCGATGATCAGTCCTGAACGTTCCGCGATCTCGATGAACTCCGCTGGAGATTGTGGGCAGAGTTCGGGGTGATCCCATCGGGCGAGCGCTTCAAATCCCAGAACTACACCGTGGGTCAGATCCACGAACGGCTGGAAAAAGGCATCGATCTCGCCGTTGCGAATCGCATCGCGCAGGTCGTTTTCGAGTGCGATTCGTCGTTGGAGCGTGTCGTGCATCGACCGCTCATACTGCGCGAAGGTGTTCTTGCCGGTGTGCTTGGCTTGGTACATCGCGATGTCGGCATTGCGCAGTAGCTCTTCGGGATCGGTGGATGTTTCGGTCGTGGAAGCTACGCCGAAACTGGCGGTGATCACGATCGACGCACCGCTGTCAACATCGAAAGCAGGCGTCAGAACGGAACGAATTCGTTCGATGAGCTCGCAGGCGCGGTCGTCAGCAGGCGGTCCCTCAATGCAGATGCCGAACTCATCGCCGCCGAGCCGGGCGATGGTGTCGTTCGGTCGCAGGATGCCGCGAATTCGGTTGGTGACCTGGGTGAGAAGGAGGTCTCCTGCGGCGTGTCCGCGGGTGTCGTTGATGTCTTTGAAGTTGTCGAGATCGAAGAAGATGACGAAGACCTCGTCATCGGTACGGGCGGTACGGGCCAGCGCCTGAGAAACTCGGTCGCCGAACAAGACTCGGTTCGGTAGATCGGTGAGTGGATCGTGGAATGCGAGGTACTCGATGCGGGCATCGGAGGCCTTGCGCTGCATGACGTAACGCACTGCTCGTTCCAAGGTATCTGGCGTGAGCTCGCCCTTGACGAGATAGTCGCTTGCGCCAGCGCGAGAGCTGGCATCGTCGACCTCAGAGCTATGTGCGCCGGTGAGCACAATCGCCGGTGTCGCGCGGAGGGCCTCACGGCAAGACTCGAGCAATTCGACGCCCGTGATGGCCCCGAGGCGATAATCGACGAGGCAAACGTCGTGCTTTCCGCTTCGAAGCTCGGCCATTCCGGCTTCGGCGTTATCTGCCCACGTCACCTGGTAGTTTCGCGTGGTGATGGCTTCGAGCGTGTCGACCGTCAAGAAGTAGTCATCCTCATCGTCCTCGATGAGTAATAGTGCGATCTCGCCCGTTTCGTCCATTGTCGCTACGCCGCGGGCAACGCCACGATCTCCAGCCAGTAATGTCCGAGCCCCCGCATGACCTCGACCAGCTGACTAAAGCTGACCGGTTTGGTGATGAACGAATTCACGCCGAGGTCGTAGGTCTCGGAGATGTCCTCGTCCGCGTCTGAGGTGGTCAACACGATCACCGGGAGTCGCCGCAGCACGGGGTCAGCTTTCAGTTCGGCCAATGCCTGGCGCCCGTCGATTCTGGGCATATTGAGATCCAACAAGATCAGTCCCGGCAGTGCAGGTTGGATATCCGCGTATGGTCCTGTGCGCCGCAAGTAGTCGAACAGCTCGACACCGTCTTCAACGCAAACGAGCGGGTTCGCAATACGTGCCTCGGCGAGGGCGTCTGCGGCCATCAGACGATCGTCTGGGTCGTCGTCGGCGAGCAGAATTGAGCGCGGTCCGTTCTCACCAGCAGATTTAAGGTTTGCGTCCATTGCAGTCCTGTTGGGCAGCCATGTGCCCGTAGACACAGTTATGTATCGGCAGGGCGCAAATGAAGTTGAGCAGGCGAGTCTCGGAAGTCATGTGTCGATTGCACAGCCGACCTTGATTCTTTACCGCTGTGTCCGACAAGGGACACGAGTGCTGTCCGATTTGGGATGGCGGCGAAGGAAACAGGAATATGAGCGAGACAATCTCACAAGGCTGGCTGGCCCTGTTGCGGTCATTGAAGCCGTTCGGTGGCACAGACCTTGATGCGCTGTTGGCAGCTACTGTCGCGCAGCTCAATCTCAAGGGCCTCAGCGTGCGCAACGGGAAGAGCCGCCTGGCCAAGAGCGGCTCGTTTGTAGGTGAACCCGGGCTTACCGTCTCGTTGGATCACTCTGGAACGACGCTCGACGCGTACTTCGCTCCAGACTTCTCGGAGCAAGAATCCATTTTGCTCTTCGGTTCGCTGCTCGACCTCGCGCTCTCCTCCGGGGATCGACGGTCGGGCTCGGCACATACACCGCTGATGGCTCCATCGGGCAGCAAAGATCGAGTCACCGGCACGATCGATCGAGATAGCTTTGTTGACTTTCTTGACATGGAGCTGGCCACAGCTACCGAGGTAGCGACCGTCATGATGGTGGGGCTCGACGGACTGGACACGATCAAGGAAACTATCGGTCATGAGGCTGGAGACGAAGTGCTTCGCCAGACCGCCGCACGTCTCCAAGACACCCTGCGTTCCTGTGACATTGTTAGCCGAGTTGGCATGGAGTCCTTCGCGGTGTTTTGCCCCGGCCTCTTAGTCGAGGTTGCTGGGCCACTAGCCATACGGTTGCAGGATGCGATCGGTGCGCCGATCGATTGGCGCGGGTCCGCGATCCGAACCACGGCATCGGCGGGAATCGCTACCCGCAGTCGGGGAGAACGAACCGCTGCACTTCTCGAACATTCCGAGTTGGCGCTAATCGCCGCCAAAGAGAATGGTGCGAGCGAAATTGCTATCTACGACGGGGTCATCCGAGCTCGCTCGGAAGATCGACGAGAACTCGCTGCGCAATTGGTCGATGCACTTGCCCAGAATCAACTCGCGACCGCATTCGATCCGATTGTGAAGCTTCCTCAGGGCGAGGTCATGGGCGTCGAAGCTCATGTCCTTTGGAATCATCCGACCCGAGGTCAAATCGACCGCGCCGACTTTATGGGGTTGGCGGAGCTCATCGGCCGAGTCGATGACGTCGAACGGGCAATCGTCGAGTTCGCCATCGCGCAGAACAGCGGACGTGAACAAAAGGTACGCACGGGATTCAACGTCTCGGCGTCTACTCTCACCGACCCAACGTCGATCCAATGGATCATCGATCGTTTGTCGGGCGAAGATCATCACCTCATCCTCGAAGTCGACGAAGAGGCGATCCTTGCATCACCGACAACCGTCGGTCGCCATCTCGCTGCTCTCCGAGACGTTGGAGCCTCGATTGTGTTGGACAACTTCGGCGTCGGTCCGGCGTCGCTCCGGGCGCTACATTCCCTTCCATTCGACGGTGTGAAGCTGCACAGCTCACTGCTCTACTCCGGTACCAACAAGCGTGCTCGTTCGATCGTCACCGGGCTATATGCGATAGCGGAATGCTCCGGATTCGATGTCATCCACGCCGGAGTCGATAGCGATGATGACCTTCGCCGCCTTCTGGCGCTCTGTGAGAGCGCAGGCATCGAGGGCTTCTATGCTCAAGGCAAAGCGATCCGGCGACGCGTGAACCAGTCTTCCAAAGCAGCTTGATTCACACGCCACCGTTCGAACGAGTCGAAAGGGTCGTCTACGAGACGGCTTCGGCCTCAGCGTCGGCTGCTGAATCAGAAAGGTCGATGACCGAGCCGTGGTCAGAGGCGTAGACAGCCTCACCGTGAATCGAGATGTCGAGACCGGTGAACTCTTCCTCTTCGCTGACGCGCAGTCCCATAGTGGCCTTGAGCGCTAGGGCGATGATGAGGGTTGCGACCCCTGAGTACAGGATGACCGATCCCATAGCGATGATCTGGCTGATGAGAAGGTCGATTCCTCCCGCAGCACCGCCGTCGTTGACCTCAAGGCTCGACAGCAGGCCGAGCAAGATGCCACCGACGATGCCGCCGACACCGTGGATGCCCACAACGTCGAGCGAGTCGTCGTAGCCGAGAGCGTCCTTGAGCTTCACCGCGAAGTAGCAGATGACGCCAGCGACGAGGCCGAAGATGATCGAGCTGCCCGACGTGACGTATCCAGCAGCGGGGGTGATCGCGACCAGGCCCGCTACAAGGCCCGATGCGGTACCGAGCACCGTGGCCTTACCGTCCTTTAGCCATTCGATCCCGACCCAGCCGACGATGCCAGCCGACCCTGCCACGAAGGTGTTGATGAGCGCCTGGATAGCAATACCGTCGGCGGCTCCAGCTGAACCCGCGTTGAACCCGAACCAGCCGAACCACAGAACACCGGTACCAATGAGCAGCAGCGACAGATTGTGCGGGGACATGTCCTCGGTGCCAAGCCCCTTGCGCTTGCCGAGCACGAGTGCGAGAACCAACGCGGCGACGCCGGCGTTGATGTGAATCGCGGTTCCACCAGCAAAGTCGAGCGCGTGTGGATTGAGCTCGGTGTGCCAGCCGGTGTACACCCAGTAGGTCACGGGGGTGTACACGATGATCGACCAGAGGATCGTAAAGACCACCCAACTGCTGAACTTCATTCGGTCAGCGACAGCTCCCGAGATCAGTGCAGGTGTGATCGCTGCAAAGGTCATCAGGAAGGCTACGAACAGTAGGTCTTCTCCGGTCACGCCCGACAGACCAGCCAAGTCAAAGTTGCCGATCAGCTCTCCACCGAAGAAGCCGGTCTTTCCCTCGTTCGGGTTGTTGCCGAGCGAGTAGGTGAACAACACCCACAGAATCGGAACTATGGCAACAGATGCCATGTTCATCAACAACATATTTCCGACGTTCTTCGCGCGGACCATGCCGCCGTAGAACAGTGCCAGGCCCGGCACCATGAACACGACCATGGCCGTGCTTGCTAAAACCCAGGCGATATCGCCAGCATCCATAAAGGCTCCCACTCCTTGTTTGTGATTTGTGAGTTGTCACGGAGACCGACTCGGTCTCCGGCAGATATCCAAACTGCCGCCGCTCAGCGAACCTCTCCAAATTTTGGCCCATCTGTTTACATCGCCGTGCGCTGGCGTTTACACGCCCGAAACAAAACGAGTAAGGCCCGGTGAGGTCACAAGCGTGGGAGTGCTTGGACATCACCGGGCCAGTTCCCGCCTACCTCAAGAACGCCCCGCCTGGTTCGTGGTCTCGAGCTGAACTTCTGATTAGCTCACGACAGTGGTGTTTGCCTCGAGGTCGAAGGCACCGAGGTCATAGCCTGGAGCGCCGTGCTCGGAGAGGTCGAGGCCTTGAAGCTCTTCCTCTTCGCTTACACGGAGCAGGCCAGCGGCCTTGATGCCACCGAACATGATGCCCGAAGCGATGCTCACGAATACTGCGATGGCGATGCCGCCGATGAGTTGATCGATGAGCAGTCCTGCGCCGCCACCCATGAGGAGTCCCTCGACAGCGCCCTCGCCGCCGCCCACTGGCGATGCAGCGGTGGCGAAGAGGCCGGTTGCGATGAGTCCCCAGAAGCCGCAAACACCGTGTACAGAGAATGCGCCGACTGGATCGTCGATCTTTGCGCCTTCAACGGCCTTGATCGAGAGCACAACTATGGTGCCAGCGATAGCGCCGGTGAGGAGCGTGCCGATTGAGGTGAAGTTGCCGATACCTGAGCAGATGGCGACAAGGCCAGCGAGGAGGCCGTTACCGGCCATGCCGACGTCAGGCTTCTTCATGACGATCCACGAGACGACCATTGCCGCAGCTGCACCGGATGCGGCCGCGAGAGCGGTCTGCACTGCGATGTATGGAACAGCGAGGTCAGCCTGAAGCTGCGAGCCGGGGTTGAAGCCGAACCAGCCGATGAAGAGGATGAAGACACCGAGCACAGCAAGAGGGATGCTGTGGCCGTTGATCGTGCGAGCCTTGCCGTCTGGGCCGAACTTGCCGA
>CAZLWE010000028.1:37896-41019 GCA_964562985.1 uncultured Acidimicrobiales bacterium | reverse complement strand
ACCTTCCAGGTAGGCGCCTCCGGATTCTTCGACTTCGGTGTACCCGCCGATACGGAAGCTCCCACGCTTTCGGTCACCGATCCAGCCGCAGGCTCGGTGGCCTCATCGCTGACCGCTATCAACGGCGTCGCTTCGGACAACCGTGCGATCGAGAGCCTTATCGTTCGACTCTTCAACCGCACCGAACAACTCTGGGTGCAGGCCGATGGAACCCTCGGCACCGCCCGTGTAGACCTGCCAGTAGAGCAAACGGACACCGGTCTCGGAGAGATTTCGTGGACCGTGCCCGTTGTCGACCTGGCCCCCGGTGAATATGAGGTGCGCGGCTTCGCTGTTGACTCAGCGTCCAACGCCACGCCGGGCTTGGAGCATCAGTTCTTGGTGCCTGGCAACGCAGTTTGCACGGTTTCACTCGACGATTCGAACCTGCCGGTTATCAGCTACTCAGGCTTCGACAACGACAGGGTCGACACCGTGGTCGTTCGTAGAGACGGTCGATTCTTGGCGAACGCGCCAGCAGACGGTGCGAACTTCACCGACGATGGCGCTGCTCCAGGCGACCACAGCTACGTGATCCGCTGGCGCCCAGATGGCGTTCGCACCGAGGTAGCTTGCTCACCGTCGCCAATCAACGTTCCTGAACCGGGATTCGCGTGTCAGGCGTCGATCGATCCAAACGGTAACCCAATTCTGTCCTGGACCGACATTGGGCTTCGAAGCTACGTTGTGCGCGAAGCTGGAGTTGGTTTCGTTGCCACGGTCGAGGGAATCAACGTCTTTACTGACACGGGCCGTTCTCCCGGTGACTACAGTTATTCGATCCGTCTGCGAGCCAACGGCGTAACCACCGACGAACCATGTAGCCCTGCGACCGTTACGGTTCCTGACCTCGGGCCAGCACCCGTTGTAAATACCTGCACGGCTTCGGTGAACGCGAACGGAGTGGTCAGCTTGGCATGGAGCCCAGTTGATGGTGAGGACACCTACACCGTGCGAGACAACGGTGGCTTCGTTGCCACTGTGGCGAATGCACTCGAGTTCATCGATAACGACGCGACGTCCGGTCAGCAGAACTACGTGATCCGCTCACGCGAAGCTGGGGTGGTAACCGATGTTGCCTGCAACCCGGTCGTAGTGCCGTAGCTCGCGCACGCTGCGCGAATCTTTCACACTGCGCGAATACAAACTACGTAGAGTAGGCAATTTGCATCAATTGGAGACTTCGCGCGACAAAATGCCTGGTTTGGATGTCTGGTAAGGCATAAGCTGGTGAGTGTTCAGAGGGAACACTCGGCGGCAAAAAGGACTTGGCAATGAGCTTGAGGATGTTATTTGGGCGAATGACGGGCGTGTACGTGTTGGTCGTGCTGCTCGTTCTTGGCGGAGCGGGCGTGTACTTCGCCAACGTGGCACCTGCGGCCCGCGCGGAAGTCAATCACGGGCAGTTAGTCCCCGACGAAGCTCGTCGTGGCTTGCCTGTCACGCTCGGGGGCAGTGTGCTCGCGCACGCCCAGGTGGGTAACCGTGTGTTCGTTGGTGGCGACTTTACCCAGGTGCGACTGCCTGACGGGACGGTACTGGACCAGGCCTACATCTATGCCTACGACATCAACTCCGGTGCGTTCGACTTCAACTTCCAACCCGTACTTAATCGAGGCGTGGAGGCGTTGGAGACGAACGCTGCGGGTAATGGCCTCTACGTGGGTGGGCGCTTCTTCATTTGGGAGGAAGATGGTGTCAGGAGATTCCCCGGACGCGCTGCGAAACTCGACGCTGTCGGAAACTTTGACACCGGTTTTCAAGTCGATGCATCTGCCGTGGTGCGCGATATCGAGCAAGTCGGCAACGACCTCTATCTCGGTGGTGACTTCACGACCTTTAGCAATCAGGACATCCGCGGTCTCGCTCGAGTAAACGCTCAGACCGGTGCGGTCGATACCCAATTCAATCTTGGTTTGGACGACTCGGTCAACGGTTCGGCCTTCGTTCGCCGAATCGAAGCCCATCCAAACGGAAACGATCTCTTTGTCTTGCACTACAACCAACAGGTGCTCGGCGAACTCCGTCAGGCTGTCTTTAAGCTCGACATTAGTAATCCCACCCCGGTACTAAGTGACTGGGAGATCCCGTGGGCCCAGCAAACCACCCGCCAGGTCTGCTGGAGCGCGTTGCGTGACATGGCGATGTCGCCGGATGGTTCCTTTATCGTGATTGGTGGGCAGGGTGCCGATAACCCGCCGAACTGTGACAGCGTGCTTCGTTACGAGACAGCTGGAAACGCGGTCACGCCATTTACCTGGTCGGCACGGATGTACTCGAGCGTCTTTTCGCTCGCGGTCTCTGATGTTGCCGTGTACGTCGGAGGGCATTTCTGCGCAGCCCCTCGCTTGGGTGCGGTGTATGCGGGCAACGTGACCTCGAACTTTGAGGGCGGCGCCAACGGTTGCGAAGTCAATGACCCAAACAACAGCATCAATCCAAGCGTACGTGACCCCCAAAATGCGGTCTTCCGCAACCAGATGGCTGCGCTCAACCCAGCTACTGCTCAGGCACTTGACTGGGATCCGGGTAGCAACGCCTTTGTTGGTGTCCTCGACCTGACCCTGGTTGATCGAGGTCTGCTCGCTGGCCATGACGGGGATCGGTTCAGCACCTTCCAGGTCGGCGGCTCGGGCCTCTTTGACTTTGGCATCGGTCCAGACACCGCGGGACCAACAGTCGCGGTGACCAACCCGGTCGCTGGGTCGATCATCACCGACCTGGCCACTATCTCTGGCGTCGCCGCCGACGATCGGACAGTGTCCAACGTCGTCATGCGCCTTTGGAGTCGAACCGAAGGGCAGTGGGTACAGCTCGATGGTTCCATCGGTGGTCCACGATTCGACTTCCCGGTCACCCTCACGCCGACCGGACCAGGTGAAGTGGCGTGGTCATTTCCCGTCACAAACCTGGTGCCCGGCGAGTATGAGACCCGCGGTTTCTCGCTTGACCCGGCAGGAAACGGGTCTGCCTTTGACACCCACCGATTTACGCTCTCCGGCGGCCCCGAGTGCAGCGTTGCGCTCAATGGTGCTGGTGATCCGGTGCTCACCTATTCCGATGTTATTGACGACAACCAGGATG
>CAZLWE010000028.1:0-37796 GCA_964562985.1 uncultured Acidimicrobiales bacterium | reverse complement strand
GGTATCGTCCGGGTGGAGTGCTCGTTGAAGTTCCATGTACGCCGAGCCCGATCACGGTGAACGCTCCTGCGCCACCTCCGCCTCCTCCTGGTCAGGCCCCGACGTGTACCGCAGCGCTTAACGGTGCTGGTGATCCGGTGCTCACCTATTCCGATGTTATTGACGACAACCAGGATGTGTTTATTCGAGATAATGGGTTCTTCGTTGGGTCAACTCCCGCTGGTTCTGGGACGTTTACCGATACAGGCGCAAACCCAGGTGACCACGGTTACGTGATTCGGTATCGTCCGGGTGGAGTGCTCGTTGAAGTTCCATGTACGCCGAGCCCGATCACCGTGGGTGGCGCAACGCCGCCGCCTCCTCCTCCTCCTCCTCCGGGTGCGGGACCGACGTGTACTGCAGCGCTTAACGGTGCAGGCCAGCCGGTGCTCACCTACTCGGGACTCATCGACGGTAACGCCTTGGTGTTTGTGCAATTTGACGGGTTCTTCTTGGCCTCAACGCCATCAGGTTCGGGAACGTTCACTCACGCTGATGCAACCCCGGGCCCACATACCTATGCGATTCGGACTCGTCCGGGCGGCGTTGTCACCGATGTCGTATGTACGCCGAGCCCGATCACCGTGGGTGGCGCAACGCCTCCACCACCTGCGGGTACGCCATGTACGGCCACCGTCACCGGGAACGGAAGCGTCAGTCTGGCGTGGACCCAGGTCGCTGGTACGAACGTCTATGTCGTACGTGACAACGATGGTTGGGTAGCGACCCCGAACACCGGAGCGCTGTCCTTCACCGACGGCTTCCCTGAATCTGGTTCACGAACCTACATGATTCGCCATTGGGTGAACGGTGGCCCAGTCGACCGGGCTTGCAATACGGTCAGCGTCCCATAATTCGAACTACGGCGAGCGAGGGTCGGACCGCTTGGTCGGGCCCTCGCTGTCGTTTTCCCTGCGGCGCGCGTTCGCACAAGTGCGCAGAATCTAGATCTGATCGAGAGCGTTGTTTAGGTCAGCCACCAGGTCGTCGGTAGTTTCGATGCCGACCGAGACCCGCACTAAGTCATCGGGAACCTCCAAAGGCGAACCCGCGGCGGAGGCATGGGTCATGATCCCGGGATGCTCAATGAGTGACTCGATGCCGCCCAGCGACTCGGCGAGGGTGAACAAACGAGTCTTCATGGTGACGGACTTTGCGGCTTCCATGCCAGCCTTCACTCGAAACGAGATCATCCCACCAGGGGCAGACATCTGTTTCGCCGCGATCTCGCCGCCCGGATGATCGGGGAGCCCGGGATATAGCACGTGGGATACCGCGGGGTGGGCGAGGAGCATCTCGACGATCGCTTGGGCGTTGTGCACGTGGCGATCCATACGAACTCCCAAGGTCTTGAGTCCGCGAAGCGTAAGAAAGCAATCCATTGGAGCGGGGACAGCGCCTACCGCGTTCTGCAAATACTTGATGTCGCCGGCCCACTCTTCATCGTTGGTGGCCGCGAACCCGCCGACAACATCGGAGTGCCCGCCGATATATTTAGTCGTCGAGTGGATCACGAGATCTGCCCCAAGTGCCAGGGGCTGCTGCAAGTATGGCGATGCGAAGGTGTTGTCGACGACGAGCTTGGCCCCATTGGCATGGGTGACCTCGGCGATTGCCGCAATGTCAAACACGGTGAGAAGCGGATTCGTCGGCGTTTCCATCCACACGATCTTCGTGGCCGGGTTCCAATCTGCAGCGAGCGCTGCGGGATCGGTTAAGTCAGCTGCGTTCCACGTGACACCAGCGCGGGTGATGACCTGGGAGATCAGTCGAAAAGTGCCGCCGTACGCGTCGTTGCCGAGCACGATGTGGTCACCGGACACAAGAGAGCGCAGTACCGTGTCTTCGGCTGCGAGGCCGGACGCAAACGCATACCCGAAACGAGCGCCTTCAAGGCTGGCCAGTGCCTCTTGCAGTGCGGTGCGCGTTGGGTTGTCAGTACGGGAGTACTCATAGCCGGTGTGGTCGCCCGGTGACGGCTGGGCATAGGTCGATGTCTGAAAGATCGGCGTGATAACCGATCCGGTGACCTGTTCGGGGTCCTGCCCGGCGTGAATAGCTCGGGTTTCAAATCCGTCGTTGTGAGCGGTCATATCATTCTCCGGTCGAGTTCGAGAGAAACTCCAGAACGTCGGTATGGCTGATGACCGTGCGTGGACGGCCACCATCGATAACGAGCAGCGCACTCGAGTTCTCGAAAAGCTCGACCGCAGTCGAGATCGCTTGGCCGATCCCGATGGTGGGAAGGCCCGGGGCCATCACCATCTCTACCGGCTTGTCGAGGACGCTTTCGTCAGCGTACATCGCGTTCATCAACTGCAGCTCCGATACCGACCCGGCGATCTCGGCGAGAGCAAATGGGGGCTCGTTCTTTGCTACCGGAACTTGGCTGACGCCGTTTGAACGCATCAACTCAACAGCCTCGCGGACCGGAGTCTCCGGGTTGACATAGAGCAGCTCGCGGTCGCTGTTGCCCTTTGCGTTGACGACAGCGTTCACGCACGTGGTCGAGTCGCACTCGATGAATCCGAGGCAGGCTAGATAGTCGTCGTTGAAGACCTTTGACAGGTAGCCGCGGCCAGAGTCCGGAGTGAGAACGACCATAAGGTCATCTGGGCCCAGGGTTTCTGCGACCCGCAGCCCAGCCGCAACTGCGGTTCCGCACGAGCCACCGAGGAGGATCCCTTCCTCGCGGGCGATGCGGCGGGCCATGATGAAGCTGTCGTGGTCAGAAACGGCGATGACCTCGTCGACAAGATCTGCATGGTACGTCGTAGGCCAGAAATCCTCGCCGACGCCTTCGACCAGGTAGGGCCGGCCTGAACCGCCCGAATACACCGAGCCCTCAGGGTCGGCCGCGATCACTTTGATGTCCGGGTTCTGCTCTTTCAGGTATTTCGATACGCCAGAGATAGTTCCACCGGTGCCAGCACCAGCGACGAAGTGGGTGATCTTGCCGTCGGTCTGCTCCCACAGTTCGGGGCCTGTCGTACGGTAGTGCGATTCGGGGTTGACCTGGTTCGAATACTGGTCAGGGCGAAACGCCCCCGGGATCTCGCTGACCAGACGCTCGGCGGTCGAATAGTAGGACTGCGGATCTTCCGGCGGGACAGCCACTGGGCAGACCACTACCTCTGCGCCGTAGGCGCGGAGTAGGTCGACCTTCTCGGGGGCGACCTTGTCGGTCATGACGAAGACGCACTTGTAACCCCGTTGGTTCGCGACGATGGCAAGGCCTACCCCGGTGTTGCCGCTGGTCGGCTCGACGATCGTGCCACCTGGCTTGAGTAGACCCGCTTCCTCGGCCGCTTCGATCATGGCGAGGGCGGGACGATCCTTCGATGAGCCACCTGGGTTCGTCAGCTCCAGTTTGATGGCAAAGTCACACGGCAGATCGCCAGCGACTTTGGGCATTCGCACCAGCGGGGTATTGCCGATGAGTTCGATAACAGAATCCGCAATTTCCATGAATGGTCTCGCTTTCTTGGAAGTTCGTTTCGGAGGTTCGGCCACAATCCTTGCAGACCTCCGAGTCTACGATCGGATTGCCTCGGAGCGGGAAGAACATTTACGAACCGTCCGAGCCGTTGGCTAACCCTCACGGAGCGCCGCGACCGCTGCGTGCATCGATTCGGTGGGACCACAGAAGCTGAAGCGGATAAATCGGTGCCCTTGTGTTGGATGGAAGTCGATACCGGGGGTAGCTGCGATACCCAGATCGTCGAGCCATTGGGCAGCGAGTACCTGTGAGTCGTCGGCCAGATGGTCGGTACGAGCCCATATGTAGAAGGCGCCGTCGGCAGGGGCGAGGTCGGTCAACCCGGCTTTGGGCAATCCGTCGAGCAGAATTCGCCGATTCTCTGCGTAACGATCGACGTGGGCGGCGAGTTCATCGTGGCAATCGAGCGCGGCGAGCGCGACGTGTTGGCTGAGTGCCGGCGGGCAGATCACCAGGTTCTGGGCGAGGCGGTCTACCGGCGTCGCGAGTTCCTCGGGGAGCACCGCCCAGCCTATGCGCCATCCGGTCATGGAGAAGTACTTGGAGAAGCTGTTCACCACGATGGCTGAGTCGGAGAACTGGGACGCGGTTGCGGTTTCGGCATCGTCGTAGGTCAGCCCGTGATAAATCTCGTCGCTGAAGAAGCGCACGTCGTTTGTGTCGCACCACGAGGCGATGTCTTCGAGCTCGCCGGGGGTGAGCATGGTGCCTGTTGGGTTTGCGGGACTCGCCACGATGATCCCGTCGAGAGGCATCGCAGCTTCGAGTTGTTCGATCGTGGGTTGGAAGCGGGAGTCCGCGTCAACGTCGAGTTGCACCGGTTCCATGTGGAGTGCAGTGAGGACGTTGCGGTAGCAGGGATATCCGGGAGTGGTGACGGCGACTCGGGCGCCTTCATCGAAGCTCGCCAGCATCCCCAAGATGAAGGCACCGGTCGCGCCTTGGGTAATCGCTATTCGCTGAGGGTCGACCTCGACGCCATAGGTTCGCTGTATGTGTGCCGATATCGCAGGCGCGAGTTCAGGGATTCCTCGACTCGCGGTGTAGCCGAGAGGGTGTGAGTCGAGGAGTTCGTGGGCGCGGGCGATCGCCCTCGTTGGAGCGCCCGTCGAGGGCTGACCGACCTCAAGGTGATGGACGGCGGCACCGGCGGCCTCTTTTGCTTGGGCTGCCGCGATGACCTCCATCACATAGAAGGGGTCGATCATGCGAGTCATATTGGGGAATGTATCGCCGGGAGCGGCGCCGCGTTGACCTAGCGACGCTTCCCAGAGCCACCCGAGTTGTGAGAACGGCTCTTGTTGCTCGAGCGTCCGCCGCCTCGTGGCTTGCCCGAACCCTTGGGCTGGCCGTTTCGCTTGCCCTTGGGCTTGTGGCTCTTGGATGACGAACCCGAGGAGGACTTCTGCCCACTCTTATGTTTGGGTCGGTTGCCGTCGCCGGACTTGGTTGAACCCTTCGACTTTCGATTTCGGTTCTTGGACTTGTTGTGGCCCTTGTTGCCACCGTTCCTGGAGCCCGATTTTCCGCGCTGTTGGTTTTGCTTGGGCTGGACGATGGGCTCGCCAAGATCAAGCGAAGCTGACGGCGTCGGCTCCTCAAACTCGCACCGGACCTTGATCTGGCGCTGGAGCTTCTTGGTGTCCTTCAGCTGTTCGTTTGTCACGAACGATATGACAACTCCAGTAGCGCCGGCGCGGGCGGTTCGACCCGACCGGTGGGTGTAGGCCTTGTCGTCTTCGGGGGGATCGAAGTGGACAACGCAATCGACTCCGTCGACGTGGATGCCCCGAGCCGCTACATCTGTCGCGACAAGAGCTTGCGTCTTGCCTTCGACGAAGGCTTTCAGTGCATTGTCACGCTGGTTCTGGGTTCGACGACCGTGAATAACTCCGGTCTTGACGCCGTAGCGCTTGAGCTGACGGGCAACGCGATCCGAACCGTGCCGTGTTCGGCAGAACACAATGGTTTGACCATGAGAGCGGATCTCGTGGGCAGCGAGCGGGACCTTTTCGGTTCGATCGATCCGCACGAACCGATGGGTCATGCGGGTCATGTCAGGCTCGCGTTCCCCAACCTCGTGGAGTACCGGATCGCGTTGGTAGCGGTCGGTCAGAGTCTGGACCTCTTTGCCAAGCGTGGCCGAGAAAAAGACGGTCTGGCGATTGTCGTTTGTGAGATCGAGAATCTTCTTTACGACGGGGAGGAATCCCATGTCGGCCATACGGTCGGCCTCATCCACGACGGCGATCTTGACCTCGCTCAGTCGAACCTCGTTCTGATCGATCAGGTCGAGAAGGCGTCCCGGACACGCGACGAGCATGTCGACGCCATTTCGGAGCGCCTTCAATTGTGCACCGAAGCCGACGCCCCCGTACACGGCTGCAACGCTGCGGTCTCGCACTTGCGCCAGCGGGTCGAGTTCTCGGCGGATCTGTTCGGCAAGCTCGCGGGTGGGGGAGAGGACCAGACCTGTCGGTGCATGAGGCTTTGCGTTCTTGAGGCGTGCGACCATCGGAATTCCGAAGGCGAGTGTCTTGCCGGAGCCCGTGGGTGCTCGTCCGAGAACGTCACGGCCGGCGAGAGCGTCTGGGATCGTCGCCGATTGGATTTCAAACGGAGAGAGAATGCCATTTTCTTCCAGCACGGAAACGAGGTCACCCGGTACGCCAAGATCGGCAAAATGAGATGTTGGGCCAGATTGAGTCGACACGTCGGCTTCCCAGTAGAAGGTGGAGAAAAACAGCTAGCAACCCGAACGGGTGCTGTCGGCGTGCGTCTTACCTGACGTTCACACGGCCGGTCTTTAGGGTAACGACATGTCCGCGCTGTGCGACGGCGGTGTGCCAGGAGGTCCTAGTCGTCTTCGGTTGAGCGTTGATCGCGTTCGGAAAATTCGGCTTCCCATTCGTCAAAATCGGGTTCTGCTTCGCGGACGAGACGGTCACTCGGCAGGCTTGGCGCGGTGTTGGTGCTCCATGCAGCGTCATCCTCTGGGCCGCGCACACTCGCGGCAGGAGCGAGGAAGTCCTTCACCGAGAGCTTTGCCCCGGGAGCGAATCCTACATTGGCTGGTCGGCCGAATGCGAGCCACGCGATCGCGCCAATCTGCGCCGCGAAAAGGACGAGGATGAACCAGAAGGGTTTGTTCATCCGCCGAAATGCCGCCTTGTCGGTCAGGACTACATCGAGAATGGCCCACGCCCAGAAGGCGAATAGAACCAGTCCGAAAATGCCCGAGGCCAATTGCAGCATTACATCTCCTTTGGCGGGATGGCTCCAGTCTAGGAACTCTTCGACCTACTTTGCTTGGCACTTAGCGCTGGACGGAGACGATTCCCGGCGCACTATGCCAACAGGTCGCTCAGTTCAGGCCGATCGCGCAAATAGCCAGCGGCAAAGGGGCACAATGGCATGATCTTTCGCTCGGTCCTGGCAATCTCCGCGACGATCTCATCCATCAGCCTGGTCGCATAGCCCTGACCCCGGTGTTCGGGCATGGTCCCGACGAATGGGATGAGCACGGTAGAGTCACGGACGCTGTAGCTCGCAACGCTCACCACGGTGTCGCCACGTCGAAGTTCGAACTGTCCCTCCTCGCTGTTGTCCACTAGCTCCAATTCGTGGCCCGTGTGTATCGCGCACTGAACGTCTGGCGCGAGCGCGGCCAACTTTGCCGCGAGCGCCTCGTTGGAGGGTTCGGTCAGATGACTGTCGTCAGGAAAGACGATGACCGGGATTCGTTTCAATCCCTTGTTTCGTTCGAGCACGATCTCGGCCGCGTCAGGAGTCTCTTCGAGGTTGATGTAGTCGAAATCGATGCCGTTGTCCCCGAAGTAGGCCTTCGCCCGTAGGCAGTCACCGCACCAGTCCGCGCCGTACATCGTGATCGTCATAGACAGCCAACTTATCGCGGGAGCGGGAATAGAACGGTGCCTCATGGGACCGAGCAGCAGGTCATCGTTATGACAACGAGTTTTGAGAACGGCTGCACCTACTGCATGGCGGCGCACACCACCGTGTCTGGAATGACCGGCGTGCCAGCCGACGTCGTCGAATCGCTACGTGGCGGAACGGCGATCGCCGATCCAAAATTGAATGCACTCGCCAACTTCACCCGCGCCCTCGTTCAGAGCGGCGGAGCAGCTGATGTAGCCGTTACGGATGCGTTCTTCGCTGCGGGGTACACCAAGGCGCATGCGCTCGAAGTGCTGTCGGCATCGCGCAGAAGACGATTTCAAACTTCACGAATCACCTCGCGGACACTCCAAAGGATGACCCGTTCGTAGCCAACGCGTGGGAAAAGCCAGCGATGGTCTGAATCGGTCGATTCTTGCTGCGCCTAGAAGCCGGTATCGACAATGTGCTCGGTCGGAACCCAGGTCGTCTCGCCGCTGCGAAGCATGACTTGGGTTTCGGCCCCGCCATTGCGAGTGTTGTTGGTTGCCCACACAACCTGGTCGAACCGAACCGGATAGCTGGAGCTCAACGCCTGGGAACGAGCTAGCCCGGTGATTGAGACGAGTCTTTGGCCTGAACGCAACACGAGGAATAGTCCCCATAGCAGCGCTGGGGCAATGAGCAGCGAACTCCACTCCAGCGAAGACAAACGAACTTCTAGCAGGCTGCTTCCGAGCTGTTGAGTCCTCTGGACCGCCTGGCTGAAGGTTTCGGTTAGGCCCGATTCCTCCGCGGTCGATGTCGCCTGCCCAGCGGTTTCGAACGCAAGGACGTTCGTCGACTCGACTGAAACGGAGGCCGTAGAAGTCGCTCCGTTGTCATCGATGAGGTCGTAGGTGAAATTAATCCGGCCGCCGAAGCTCCCCGGAAGTGTGATCTCGACCAATCGATCATTCACTATCCTCACTTCGCCCAGCGAAGGTTGCGTGACGGACAAGATTCGTCCGTTTGTCCCTGATAGGTCGTTCTCTAGCAAGTCGACGATTTTGACGACTCTCGAACTAACGAAGGCGTCATCTGCAGCCCGCAACGGCGCTACGCCCGGGTCTGTTGGTGCAACGGTTGACGTCGGCGCGGTCGGCGGGTCGACGACGAAGGGAATCGCACTTGGAGCGGTGGTCGACGGCGCTTCGGTCGTGGTGGTAGTGGCTTGGGTGGTGGTCGTAGTGGTGGCTTGGGTTGTGGTGGTCGTTACGGGCTCAGGAGGGGTAGTCGGAGCTGTCGTCGTCGGCGTTGTGGTTGGCGCTACCGGAGTCGTTGTGGTTCGCGCTACCGGAGTCGTGGTGGTCGTCGGGGCAATGGTTGTAGTTGGCGCCGTAGTGGTGCTCGGAGTCGGCTGCCCAACGATGTTCCACGAGAACTGCGTTGTCGTGGTTGCTATTCCGTCGGTGGCGGTGATGTTCACCACATATGTTCCTGGAATTGTTGGCGAGCCGGTGATTTCTCCGGTGGTGAAGTTGATCTCCAGGCCAGGTGGAAGTCCACTGGCCGTGTAGTTCAACGAGTCGCCATCTGGGTCGCTGCCGCTGACACCGAGGCTGACGGGAGTACCTTCGTCGGTGGTCTGCGAGGCGATCGCCTGAAGACCTGGAGCTCGGTTCACGTTGGTAATCGTTAGCGGGAAGGTCATCGAATTTGTCAGCGCAGGAAAGTCGGTCTCGGCAACGGTGACGGTGATGAGTTGGTTGAACTCAACCGCGTTGGTGGACGTCGTAAAGCTGGGCGTTCCCGATATGAGTCCGCTGATTGGATCGATCGAGAGTCCGCTCGGCAAGCCCACAGCGCTGAAGCGAATGTCGTCCCCGTCGGGGTCCGAGGCGAAGATCTGGATGCCTAGGGGAGCTCCCTCCGGATGCGTTTGCGCCGCGACAGTGGCGTCGAAGATTGGCCGACGATTTGGTATGAGAACAGCGTTGCTGAGCTCGCTCGTCGCCCCCGTGGTCTGGTCGTAGAGCAAGGCAGATAGGAAGTTCCCGCCCGTGAGGCTTGTAGCAGGTAGCGTCGCGACCGTTGGTGATCCCACGCTGGATACGAGGATGGAGTCAATGAACGTCTCGGCTTCACCAAAGCCACTCGGATCGAGGGTCGCATTCTCATAGAACTCGACGCGGTAGTTGCCCGTCGGCACATCGAGTTCGACCGGAACCTCAAACTGTGTTGCGTTGACCTGCACCGGCTCGAGCACGTCCGGGAAGTTGAGCAGGTTGTTGGGGCCCGTATCAACATCGCCCCCGTCGTTCAGTGTCACCTCGTCGGCGCCGAGGTCGATGGCGAGCTCAGCATTATTGAAGATCGAGTTCTGTGAGATGCGTGCAAGCCCTTCGACGACGGTAATGCCGTCCGTGCCGTTGTTAGCGATGACGTTGTTTTCGATCGTGGCGTCTGCGTTCAGGCTAGTGACTTCGATACCCTCACCGAAGTTCCCGAAGGCGTCCCCAGCCGCATTCGTGCCGATGAAGTTGTTTCGAACGATCGTCGTTGAGTTCTGCAGGAGGATGCCTTCCTCGCCACTTTCTTCACCACTGTTCGGGGTGGGGTCGTTCGACCCGTTGGCGGCGATGGTGTTGCCCTCGACAAGGGTGTTCGCTCCAGCGAAACTCGCGACACCCCACAAACGGTTTCCTGCCGGGGCATCCGCATCCGGCGTTAGGCCAATGATGTTGTTGATGACGTCGGCATCACTTGGCCCTGCGTGGGCTATGCCACCGCCGCGATTGAACGACAGAACGTTGCCGGCGATGGCGGTATTTGACGTAGCTTGTCCTATGAAAATGGCGCTTAACGAATTGCCGATGTTGTCGTCGCCAGAAGAGACGCCGATCAGATTGGCGTCGATCTGTGTGTTGGTAGAGGTCCCGTCGACATCGACGCCGTTGCCGAGGTTGAAACCGATGGTGTTCCCTTCGATGCGGGTGTCCACGTTCGCGCCGAGTAGCTCGATTCCATGGCGACCGTTTCCGAGGTCGCCGTAGGAACCGCCCGTTCCGATCGTGTTGTCGACGAGATCGGATCCAGTCGCGTCTGTAAGGAGAATCCCACTTCCGGTGTTGTTGCCGATGACGTTGTCCCGAATCGTGGCCGTGGCCCCGGAGGTGACGCGGATTCCGTCCAGGGTGTTGCCGAGATCGGCGCCTGCGTCATTTGTGCCGATCAGATTTCCTTCGATCGTTGCGGTGGCATCGTCGATCTGAATGCCATTGGCATCCAGGCTGCCGATGATATTCCCGCGCGTCGCATCGCCGATCGTCGCTGTTGACATGTCGCGAACCATGATCCCTGTGAAGGATTGAATGGGCCCAGGCGGAACCGAGTTGGTGCTCGTGACACCAAGCGAGTTGTTGTAGATCTCCGTGTCCAGCGACCCGGCTATCAGTTGGATCGCATGGCCATCATTTAGGGCGATCGTGTTTCCTTCTATGCCACCGATGATCGTTCGGTCGCTGCCGTACACCACAATCCCATGGCCGTTCGGAATCGGCTCGTCGTCTCCGGTAATGCCGATGAAGTTTCCGTCGACAGTGGTGTCGGTGCTTGAGACGGTGACATCAAGTCCGGCCAGGGAGTTGTTGCCGATCACGTTGTTGTTGACGGCGGTGCGGGCCGATCGAATCAGCCGTATGCCGTAGGCATCGTTGCCAACCGTGGTGTCCCCGGTCGCGTTGGGGGCGACGCCCACGAAGTTGTCGGAGACGACGACGGCATTGGAATCGACGACCTCGATCGCGCCGTTGAGGTCGCCATCGCCAAACTCGTACACTGCAAAGTCTTGGACGCTTCCGCCGGGGGCTCCCTGGAAACGCAATGCGGTGATGACGTCCCCGGTATCGCGAAACGCGATCAACGGCGTCTCGTTGTGACCCGGTTGGGTAGCTGCCAAGATGTCCGTGTCGGCAGTGATGTCGGGTAGGGCAGTGGGAACGGCGATCTCCCAGATACCGGTGGTCGGGTCGTAACCCGGGTCGTTCGTTGTTGGAATATTGAAATGGATCGTGTCGACGAGTGCCGAGGCGTTCGACTCCGCAATGGCGGCACGGAGGGTGCACTCGGCAACGCCGCTCGCGAGATCGTTTCCGGTATCGCAGGTTCCATCGCCCGCGATGAGATCGACGTCGTCACCGGTCGAGTTCACGACCGCAGTGGAGAGTCCGTTGGCGGCTGACGCAGTCTGAGCGGCGTAGACAGCCAGTATGAAGGCCACCGTGAGTGCGATGGCCGAATTGCGCTTGCGCCTCCGAAGAGCAGCGGCCCGCCGGATCATGCCGCCTGTTGGACCTTCCTATTGAGCTTCGAGCCCCTCAAGAGTGACGCCGGGATTGCGGCAACGAGGGTCGTTTCACCTTCACTGCGTTCGTATCGGAGGTCGCCGCCAAGAGCATCCAGTGCTTGACGGGCCGCAATAAGGCCGTAGCCGAATCTACCGTCGAGGGCTTCTTCGCGAAGCGTAAAGTCTTCCTCGCTCACGACCGCTTCGACTACCGCTGAAGGTAGGCCGTGCCCGGAGTCAGAAACCCGTAGTTCCATGCCCTGTGGTGTCCCGACCGCCGCGACCTGTCGAGGGCCGGTTCCGTGTTCCACTGCATTTGCGATCAGTTCGCCCGCGATGGTCCGGAGGTTTTTGCCGTCGGTGAAGGTGACTGGCGTGTCAGTCTTTACCAGGTTGATGGCTTGCTCAGCTTCCAGTTCATCGACAACGTCGGCAAGCAAATCGTTGATGTCAAGTTGTTCGGACTGCAGTGAGGTCGGTGCGCCGTTGACGACGGCGATGTGTTCGAACCGGGCGAGCGTTCGGTGCATCGAGTTGCGAGATATCGACTGCGGGTTGTTCGAAATAGCGGACCGTACTCGAGATGATTCACTGGCGATGGTTGTCGCCATTGCTTGAGAGCGGCGAGCAAGTCGGTCATGGTCGAAGCGAAGCTTACGGAGTTCGCGTGGCGCTGCTCGTAGCGCCTGGAACACGAACAAGGCTGCTGACGGAACCACGAAGGCAACGATGAACGTCGATATCGTAGCGATCAGGTTCATGAGGTCGTTGTCCGCCTCCAGACCCGCAAGGGCAGCTTCCTGTTCGCTGCGCATAATGGCGCCGAGCGTGGTGAAAGCTTCGCCGACGGCAACCTCTGCGTCCTGGCGGGCCTCCGCCGTGGCCTCAGGGTCGAGGAGCACCTCGCTTTGACTATCTACGGCGGCGCGGAAATCGGTAAATGCAGCCTGAGTATCGGGAGACGTTTGCTCGTTGAACGCGGCCTCAACCTCGTCGAGTGAAGCGTTGGCATTGTCGATAGCGCCAGAGATGACTGGCAGCTGTTCTGGCGAGCTGGCCGCAACGCGACTAGCGATCGACATTTCCGCTCGGGCGATTGACACCACACGGAGATTCTCGACTGTCTGTACCGAACGTTCAGCTTGTGTCGAGAGTGATCGAGCCTGACTGGCGACCGCAAAAACGGTCAGGGCCAACAGCAACAGGGTGAACCCGCTCAAAATCGAGATCACCATGGAACGTCGCCGACTGTTTCCCTCACGCCCGTTGGTCATGATGCGCTCCTTTGCGAGTAACGCTCCAGCGATATTCGGCTGATGTGGGTACCGCCGCCTCCACGTTTCGCCGTGTACATCGCGTCGTCGGCCAGGCTGACCAACTGGTCTGCATCCATAACGCCGTCGTGAACGGCAATTCCGACGGAAGCTCCAAGCTGTGCGGCCTGGCCAGCTGCAACCATTGGTTCGCTAACGGATTCGACGATCGAGTTTCCGTACTCTTGGAGCGTCTCGATCGTTTCGAATTTCGTCATCGGGATCATGACGACGAACTCGTCGCCGCCAACGCGTCCTACAAGGGCATCATCGCGCCCACCCTTTTGGAGGCGATCGGCAACAGTGATGAGGGCGTCATCGCCGGCGAGGTGGCCAAGGTTGTCGTTGATGCCTTTGAAACCGTCGAGGTCGATGAACAGAAGCGCCAGTGGCTTACGAGCGGCGAGATTTGCCTTTAGCGACTCCAGGACGAAGGCACGATTCGCGAGACCCGTTAGTGAATCGTGGCGGACCTCGTAGAGCAGCTGGTCGCGGTGGCTTTGCGCTTCCTCGAGTAGCTGTGCTGCTCGATATGTCTCACGGGTATGACCGCCCAGGAGGCCGAGGGCCTGTAGGTCCTCAGACGAGGGGCTCCCGTGCCTGGTCCACACCCGAAGAATTGCATCGCGTTGGGTGCCAGGCATCGTGATGTCGCTCAGCATGATTGCGTGGCCGGAGTCGATGCCTGCCAACTTGAGGTGGTCACCGTGCTCCGGGTCGTCGAAGTGAATCGAAGCCACCGAATCTTCAATTGCGTCTGTCAATACGCTCAACGGGAGGTTCAAAGAAGGTCCGTTGGCATAGGTGGTGTGTAGTTGCAGTTCGCCGGTGTTGGATACAAGCACCACGTCAGCCTGATCGAAGCCGATGTTCGCAGCGCTTTGGCACGCGATCTGCAAAATGTCATCTATCTCTGGTTCGCTCGACATTTCTCGAGCGGTTTCGGTGATCTTGCGCAACTGATCAGATGTACGGTCGGCTTTGCGACGTGCTTCTCCAAGACTTTGAATACGGTCCTGAGCAGAGTCCGCCATGAGGGCGGCGGGACCAGAGACGAAGAGTACGGCGAGGACCTGCTGGATTGAGAGGACCAATGTGTCGGTCGTTGCGTCATCGGAAATCGAGGTGGTCAGTCGAAGGGCCAGGAACGCCAAGCTCAACCCAAACCACACGAACGCTGCCGAGGACACGGAGAAGAACACGGCGGTTTCAAGTACGGGGGTGATCAGTGCAACCCACGCCAGGGGACTGGTCTCGGCGTCAATCACCGACATAACCCCGATTGCGAGAACAGCGTCGAGCGCGATCAGGAATCCGGGATGGATCTCGTGCGGATGGTTTTTGCGCAATAGTTGGCCAACGGCATACAGGCTCATCGCCAAGGCAACCACGGACGCTGTTGCGACCGCGCCTTGAATGAGGAGAAACGCGGAACTCTGCTGCTTAAAGCCGCCGAGGAACAATGTGCCAAGAATTACCGCAGCCATCGTGGCGCGCGTGAGAACGAAGGCACTTGCTACCGCCCGATTTTGGGAGACTAGCGAGCCTGTTTCACCGCTCGAAAGGCGTGACTGCCACGTTTTGCGCACACCTTAGGATCGGCATATTCGAATCGACATTTAGTGGGTCGTTCAGTCCACTTTGGCAATTGGTGTCCAAACGGAACTACTGGTGTACGTCAGGCCGACACGATGACCGGGGCGCCGAGCGGCAGACTTTGCGCTAGTAGTTGCATGATGTCGTTTGTCACCCGAACGCACCCGTTGGAGATGCCATGTCCAAGTTCGGCGTCGGGGTGGTGTGTACCATGGATAGCAATGACTGGAAGTCCACCCGAAAAGGTGTCGAGGACTTCCGAAAAACTCGAAAGCACAACCGACCACTCGCCGAGGTGTTGCTCGTCTGGGGGATTACGCCTTTTCGAGGCGACGTAGAAGGTTCCGAGCGGAGTCGGGGTTGCATCCGCGCCGATCGCTGCTTCCGTTTTGGTAATTGAGCGGTCGCCGTCGAACACTTGGACAGACGTCTCGGCGAGGTTGACCTCCGCGCGCATAAAGGTCTCACCGAGCGCGTAATGCTCTGTGGGAATCCAGCCTTCGGTCCCGTTCGGGCGAATGGGAAGCTGTACCTTCACCCAGCTATCACCGATATCGCCTTCGGTGACCATGAGCGTCAACGGTCCGCCGAACTGATGCGGGTTCGGGACAACGAAGGGCAAAGCGACTGGCTTACCGTCCGGTTCGTCATAGGCCACGAGCGCGCCGATGGAACTTCGCGCTGTCGCGATCACCGTTCGGTAGGGATCCGCGATCGACTCGGGGGTGCTTGTGGTGCTCGTAGTGCTCGTGCTCGTAGTGCTGGTCGTCGTGGTTGGCCGAGTGGGCGCGGGTGGTTGTGAGCTAGTCGATGTCCCAAGGACGGCGGTTGTCGTGGTTTCAGTCGCTGCGCAGCCAGCCCCGGCAACCCCGAATGCCACAAGCCCGGCTACTAACTCTCGTCGTTGCACGTGGCCACAATACTTTGGGCGATTGGCCTCGCGGTGATGCTCCGGGATGGTTACCGTTCTTCGCGACGGTACGCGAGGCCGATCGCTGCTGGTGCCACGCTCGGACGGTTCCTCGATCGTATGGAGAAGAGCACCAAGACCACGATGGTGAGCAGGAACGGAAGCATGCTCACCAGGATTGGGCTGATCTCCACACCGAAAGTCTGTAAGCGAGGTTCAAGTGCGATCAGGCCGCCAAAGAGGAGCGAGCCGACGAGGACTCGACCAGGTTTCCAGGCTCCAAAGATCACGAGGGCAACAGCGATCCATCCACGCCCAGCGGTGGTGCCTTCAGTCCAGCCAGGGGCGAGCACGATGGTGAGGAACGCTCCGGAAGCTCCCGCGAAGAACCCGCCGATCGCTACGGCGATGAGCCGGATCTTCACGACGGACGTTCCCGCGGCATCCGCGGTCGCTGCACTCTCACCGACCGCACGTAGGGCCAACCCGGCGCGGGTTCGTGTGAAGATGAACCATGTCGCGATGCCACAAAAGAGGGCTATCCAGCTAACCGCCGTCATCGAGAAGATGGTCTCCCCGACGAACGGGATATCGCTCAGTGGTCCAAGGTTCACCGGTTCGAAGACAGCGTTTGGACGCTCCACAATCAGATCTCGGCCCAGGAAGGCCGATAACCCCAGACCGAAAATGGTGAGTGCGAGCCCGCTGACGACTTGATCTGCACCCAGCACGACCGAGACCACGCCATGGATCATTGCAAATAGTCCACCGACGATTACCGCTGCAAGCAGCGCGGCCCACGGGTTTCCGGTTTCGACGCCGACCCAGAAGGCGGTCATGCCGCCCATCGCCATCATGCCTTCGACTCCGAGGTTGAGCACCCCGGCACGTTCAGCGATGGTTTCGCCAAGGGCAGCGAGGTAGAGAAGCGTACCGAACTCGATCACCGAGATAAGGAGCCCCATCATCGTTGCGACGCTCATGCGGGTGTCACCTCCGCGGAGACTCTCGTCCGGCCGGATCGTACGAATCGATAGTCGGTGAAGACGGCCGCCGCGAGAGCGCCGAACAAGATGAGTGCTTGCAACACGTTGGAGATTGAAGGTGGCACGCCAGCGGTTTGTATGGCTTCGCCGCCGATCTGCACGGCTCCGAACGCCACAGCGACGGCTGCAACACCCGACGGGCGCATGAGCGCAAGGGCGGCCACGATTATCCCAGCGAAGCCGAACCCATTCGCCACGCCTTCTACGATTCGAGCGGAATTGCCGGTGAGCTCAATTCCTCCCGCAAGCCCGGCGATAGCTCCCGAGAGTAGGAGCACCGTAAAGACTTTGGTGCGCAGGGAGATGCCCACGTATTCGGCGGCTTGAGCCGAGGAACCCGCGATCCGAAGTTCATAGCCCCATTTGCTTCTCGACGACCAGACGCCGAAGCCTATGACCACGACGGCCGCGATGATGATTCCGATGTGCGCTCGTTCAAAGAGGACCGGAAGAGTGGCTTGATCGGGGAGTTCTGGGGCGACCGGGAAGTTGTTGCCTTCGGGGTCTTTCCACGGACCGTTCACGAGGAACCGGACGATCCGAATCGCGACCTCGTTCAACATAAGGGTGGTGATGATCTCGTTCACGCCCAGCTGGGAGCGGGCCCAGGCTGGCCCCAACGCCAGGAAAGCGCCACCGATGATCGCTCCGATCAACATGAGGGGAATCAATACGGGCCCTGGCAGGTCGGGGCCGAGCCGCGCCACCCAGGCGCCACCGATAGCACCCGCGATGATCTGGCCTTCGGCACCGATGTTCCACATCCCCATCGAGCCAGCCACGGCTACAGCGAGGCCCGCGAGCCCGAGTGGGACGGCGCGGGTGAGCGTTGCCGACCAACCCCGTCGCGACCCAAGCGCCGAGTCGAACATTTCTACGTAGACCTCAGCGGCGGAATGGCCGGTGAAGGTCAACAGGATGGCGCCCAGGATGAGCGCGATCACAAGGCCCAGTAGAATTGCGAGAATCTGTCCGCCCGGCAAGCGGTTCTCGCGTCGGGCGAGACGAATACCGAGCACTACCGCGCCGCCTCGTGAGTCGCTCCAGCCATCGCAGCGCCCACTTCGGATCGAGTGGCAACGTCGGGGTCGAATTCTCCGACAACTTTGCCTTCATGCATGACGAGTAGTCGGTCGCTCAGGGCGAACAATTCCTCGAGGTCCTCGCTGATGAGAAGAATTCCGACGCCATCTTCGGACTGATTGAGCAAGATGCGTTGGATTGCTGCGACGCCCTGTACGTCGAGGCCTCGAGTTGGTTGCGCCGCGACGAGAGCTTGGGGTTCGGCGGCGAGTTCGCGACCGACGAGCAGGCGTTGCAGATTGCCGCCCGAGAGTGCAGCCATTGGCGCGTGCATCTGGCCGACCTTGACGTTGTAGCTCTCCACGAGTTTTTCGGCGTGGGTTTGTGCAGCCTGGCGGTCGATGAGGGGCCCAGATGACAGCGAGCGATAGCTGCGCATCATGGCGTTCTCGACGACGTTCATGCGCGGGGCGAGTCCGACACCGATGCGGTCTTCGGGAACGTAGGCCAACCCCGCGTCGCTTCGGCCACTCGGGCTGAGCGAGCCAATATCGTGGCCAGCGACCTGGATCGTGCCGGCGTTCGGGCTGGTCAAGCCCGCAATGGCATCGGCGAGGGGGCGCTGGCCATTGCCGGCCACGCCAGCAATGCCGACGATCTCTCCCTGCCCGACAGACAGGTTGACGCCATCGACGACTGCGCGGCCGTGAATATCGGTCACCTGAAGATTGGTGACTTCGAGGGAGCGGTCATCCGATATCGGGGTTGTGCGGACACGTCGTTGTGACACCTCGGTCGCCTCGCCGACCATTAGCTCGGCAAGTCCACCGGCGTTGAGCGATTCGACGGACAGCGACTCTGCCACGGTGGCGCCGCCTCGAAGGACCGTCGCTTCGTCGCAGAACGCGGTGACCTCGTCGAGCTTGTGACTGATGAAGATGATCGAACGGCCGTCGGCGGCCATGCTCGCAGTAATGCGGCCGAGCTCTTCGGCCTCGGCGGGCGTGAGCACTGCGGTTGGCTCGTCAAGAATGAGCACCCGAGCGTCACGCCATAGCGCCTTGAGGATCTCCACCCGCTGGCGCTCGCCCATGGATAGCTGCCACACCTCTCGGCTCGGCTCGGTATCGAGGCCGAATTTCTCGGCGAGTTCGCCGACGCTCGACTCGATGGCCGACTTGGTGACGAGCCGGGGGGCTGACCCCAGCACCACATTCTCTGAGACGGTGAAGGTTGGGATCAGTCGGAACTCTTGATGGACCATGCCGACCCCGGCGGCGATCGCATCAGCGGGACGAGCGAAACGTTGCTCAACACCATCGAGCAATACCCGGCCTTCGTCGGGCTGGTAAACACCGGCCAGTACGTTCATCAGGGTGGTCTTGCCCGCGCCGTTCTCGCCGAGAACGGCATGCACGGAGCCTGCCTTGACACGCAACGTCGCCCCGGCGTTGGCGATTACTCCTGGGAATCGCTTCCAAATCGCGTCAAGCTCGACGGCCAGCGGAGTCGGGGTGGAGCGGTTTTCGGTCATAGCGAACGCCGTATTCTGATCGAGCACAGATGATCAGTCCAAGTCGAGGACGCCACTATCCGAACGAGAGGTCTGTGCTCGTGAAGGTGGTTCCGAACGTAGCCGAGAGCCGGGCCACTTGGTTGATCGCTGCGACAACCTGATGGTCTTCCAACTCGGCGAGCGTATGGATGAATGCGCTCCACAACAGCCCTTGAGAAGTGGCGTAGCGGGCATCGAGGGCCCGATCGAAGTTCGCCGCAAGGCACTCGGTGAGGAGCGCGTCATCGAGGCCATCGAGAGCGGCGATTGGGCTCATGACCCGCATGCGGTTCGATGTGGAGTCGGTTACTGCGATCAGTTGAAAGCCGAAGTAGTCGAACTGCCAATAGTGGCCCTCGTCTTGGTGAACGGCGTCGGCGTGTTCGCGAATGATCTCGCCAAGGCGTTCGGTTGTCATTGGAGTCGCAGCCATGAATGACCCATAGTTTCATGTTTTCTGCGCCGGTACAGTTCGCGCACCGACGACCTCCGATGTTGCAAAAAGGCAGATGGGCCGCCCTGTGGGGCGGCCCATCCAAACGAATCTTCCGAAGCGTTAGCCGCCGGATACGTCGCCTTCGACGTTCTCCACAAAGAAGTTCATGTTGAGGAGAATGCCGTCGTTGACCTCGTCGCCGACAGCGCCGACCACGACCGTGTCGTCGAACGGGTTGACGAGTTCGGTCTGCACGACACCATCTTCGAAGATGACGTTGCCGTCCTGGTCAGCGATGACGCCCTGGTCGAACACGTCGAAGTCGCCAGCGAGGATCGACTCGCGCACAGCGGTCATCTCATCGGCTACTGGAGAGCTGCCTGGAATCTCGATGTCTACAACGCCGTCAGCCATACCGCCCCACCACGAGGTAGGTGCGAACTCACCGTCGATGGCTTCTTGGATGACCTCTTCGTAGCGTGGAGTCCAGTCCCAGATCGGAGCCGTGAGGTATGCCTCAACCTGCTCGCTCATGTCGCTGTGGTAGCCAATGAAGACGCCGCCAGCATCGCTGATGGCCTGGCCGACCGCGGTCGAGTCTTGGTGCATCGTAAGTACGTCTGCGCCGTTGTCGATCACGGCTTGAGCAGCGTTGCCCTCGACGCCTGGATCGAACCAAGTGGAGGTCCAAATGACCTCGACGACCGCGTCAGGGTTGGTCTCGGCGACACCGAGTGAGAAGGCGTTGATGCCGCGGATGACCTCAGGGATCGGGAAGGCAGCGACGTAGCCGATGCGGTTTGAGTCGGTCTCTGCGCCTGCGGCCATACCGGCGATGAAGCGTGGTTGATACATGCGGCCGAAGGTGTTGCCGAAGTTGGTCTCGTTGCCGAGGAAGCCGGAGATGTGCTCAAAGCGAACGTCAGGGTTTGCGTCTGCGAATTCCAAGGTGGCGTCCTGGTAGCCGAACGAGGTGGTGAAGATCACGTTGTAGCCGTCGTCGATGAAGTTTTGTACGGCGTTGTCGAACTCGGCGCTTCCCTCGGGGATGTTCTCGACGAACGCGGTTTCGACACCGAGGTTGTCTCCGGCATTGATGCGTCCTTGGTTGTGCTGGAAGTTCCAGCCAGCGTCTCCGACTGGTGCAACCATGACGAACGCCGCGCGAACGTCACCAGCGTCGCCGTCTGCCGACGATTCTTCAGAGGACTCTTCTGCCTCCGGTGCGGCGGTCTCGGTTTCGGCGTCCCCGCCGCACGCTGCTGCGATCAGCGCGAAGAGCGTAAATAGCGCGAGTAGGCCCCGCTTCGAAAACAACATGATTGATACCCCTCCAGGTAGATAACACCAAAGTGTCTATCGCTGTTTGTGATGTCCTACAAGGTCGGGCGGAGTTGCTGACATGCCCACGTAACACTTCGCGTGCGTTGGGTCACATCGAGAACGATTTCTCGCCCTCAGGTCCAGAGGCGGTCACAGACGTCGAGCCAGAGTTTGGTTGTGAGGCGGAGCGATTCGATATCGATGCGCTCGTTGTGGCCATGAAAGCGGTTCATAAATTCGCCCAGGCTCACGCTCGAACTGAGTAGTCCTGCACCATACGATGGCACGCCACGGTGACGGAAGAACCGTGCGTCGGTTCCGCCGGTCACGATCGACGGAAGGACCGATGCCCCGGGATATGTCATGTGAATCGAGTCGACCAACGCATCCCACAACGGCGTGTCGGTAGGGGATTCTGTCGAGGTTGCGTCGTGGTTGAGGTAGGGCTTGATCTCACAGGAGGCCATGAGCTCTGGCCCGATCGCTTCGCCGAGGTGGCGAAGCACATCTTCTTCGGTGTCGCCTGGTAGCACTCTGATGTCGACCTGCAGTTCGACGCTGTCGGGGATCGTGTTTATCTTCGAACCGCCCTGGATGATGTTCGGGGAGAAGCTCATGTGACAGCACGAGTGCAGGTTTCGTGCCAGGCCGGGTTCGATTTGCTCGAGCCCTTCACGGATCCGGCCGGGGTCGAGCATCTGTGCTTCGATCTCTGGATCAAAGCCCATTGCTTTGATCCGCCTAGTGAACATCTCGTCGATTCGGGCGCCGGGGTTGTAGGCCTCGATCCGACGAACGATCTCTGCTGCTTTGGCGATTGCGTTGTCGGTTCCGTAGGGCATCGAGCCATGGCCGGGCTCACCGCTAACGGTGATGATCTGCGGCGCCATGCCCTTCTCGGCTGTGGTGAGCAGCACCGTTAGGCCCTGGTCGTTCATGATGGGCGACCCGCCGTACTCGGTGAGGACGTAATCGCAGTTCAGAACGTCCCAGCGGTCGGCCACCAACTGCTTGGCCCCGTACACGCCGCCAGCCTCTTCATCAGCCACTGCGAAGTAGACAATGTCTCCGGCGTAGCGGGTATTGGAGTTCGCAATGTGGCGGAAGGTCACCGCCATCGACGAGGTCACGTTCAACATGTCGACCGCACCGCGTCCCCAGATTTCGTCGCCGATGCGCTCACCAGCAAACGGGTCGACCTTCCAGCCGTCGGGGTTCACCGGTACCACGTCGGTGTGGCCCATCAACATGAGTGTCGGTGCCTCGGGATCGGTGCCCGCGAGGCGGGCGACGATCGAATCACGCCCAGGGAGGACGGGCAGGATCTCGATATCGGCGCCGGTGTTCTCGAGTTCGTTGCGAAGTAGTTCGGCGTTTCTGGTTTCGTGACCGGACTCGCGCGTTCCGTCATTCACGCACTGGTTGCGGATCATGGCCTGCAGGAGCTCGGCGTTCTCCTCGGTCAAGGTGTCGAGCGTGCGATCGTCAACGGCCATCGGTATCGACTTCTACTCAGTCTGATCTGCGGTGAGTTCGCGCAGGCGCTTGAGGGCCTTGTCGTGCGATTTCGCCCCCGAGCCAATCACTCCACCGGTCCGGGCCTTCTTGGCTGCATCTTCCACGTTCGCCAACAGGCCCACGATGTCATCGTGAAGACCCGCGGACTTGAGCGCCTCGACCGCGACATAGAGGTCGCCGAGCGACTCCATCGCAGACTTGTACTCGCTCCCGAGCTTCTGTTGGGCGTCGACGATCTCATCGGGTGTAGCCATGATTCAGACTGTAGACGCGAACAATGGGGTCAGACCCCTTCCCTTCTCCACAACCCAAAGTCGTCAAGAGTCCTTTGTCGCAGCAACCACTTGCAACCAACCTGTCCCTAGGTGTTCGCAATCAGATCGGCGAGGCTGCGTAGGATCGCCGTCTCGAGTGCCAGTTGCGTGGTCGTGCGTCGTACCGTTGGGATGGCGGTAATCCGTTGCACGACCTCGTGAAGGTGGCTGTTTGTTCTCGCGAACGCCCGCACGAGGAAATCGCCATCGAGCCAGGAGACACCGCCCCGTTCTTCGACTTCGAAAACATGCCAGGAGATTGGGAGCTACCGGTTGCCCAACCAAAGGCCGGCTTCATCGCCTAAAGAACATTTGGGGTCTGGGTGAAACCAGCCAGACCCCGCCGTTCGAGGGCGCTGGCGGAGCGTGCCTTAGAGCGCGCCGAAGACTTCGGCTGGAGTGGCGGCGATGCCGGTGTAGAAGGTTCCGAACTCGGCATAGCTCGAGGAGGCTTCGTCGAAGCGCATCGTGTACACACAGTCTTTGAGGTCATCGGGGTGTTGGCCAAATAGCGTGACGCCCCATTCCCAGTCGTCGATGCCGGTCGACCCGGTGATGACCTGCAGGATGCGCCCTTTGAATGCTCGTCCTGATTTGCCGTGCCCGTACATCAGCTCCATGCGTTGGTCGAATGGGAGCTCGAACCAGTTGGCGTGGCCTTCGCGCTTCTTGCTCATCGGGTAGAAGCACCAGGCTGGCTTGTCGTCATGTACGTCGCTGAGGTCGGGGTAGAGGCGCATGTTGCGCATCTCTTCAGGAACACCAGCCGCGTACTCGCTGATCTCGGTGAGCGAAACGTACGAGTCGACGACGTCGAGTCCTGCGGCCGAGATCGCCGATTGGAGCTTGCGCAGCGCCCACCAGTCGGGGTGCATGGCCATGATCGCCACATCGGCCTTGTGGCCCAGCATCGACACGGTCACGGCCTGTACGTCGTTCGCCTGAGCCTTCTCGATAGCGGCTGTCGCTGCCGCTCCATCGAAGGCAGCCGTTGGCTTGCAGAACAAGTGGACGACACCGCGTCCTTCCGATGGGGCAACTGCTTCGGTCATGGTTCCAGCCTACGGCGATTCCAGATTTCAGATCACAGCAGCCCTCAGCCGGTGAGGTTGAGCTCAGTAGACGTTGATCTCGCCGTCGCGCAGGAAACCGGCGAGTTGCATGTTGGCTGCGGTGGCGGTTTCGATCGCGAGGGCTGAGGGTGCGCTAACCGATACGAGCGTTGCGAATCCGCCCGCCCATGCCTTTTGCACCATCTCGAAGCTGGCGCGCCCGCTCACGTACAGGCCGAGCCCAGGCGTTGGGAGTTCACCATCGAGGAGCATTCGCCCGACGATCTTGTCGACCGCGTTGTGGCGACCGATGTCTTCGCGGACCATGAGGATCGTGCCATCAGCATCGAAACTCGCCGCAGCATGGACAGCGCCGGTCTTGGTGAATAGATCTTGTTGAGCGCGAACGTTTTCGGCCACCTCTGCCAAGAGCATGGGATCGAATTGAGGGGGTTCGACGAAGGGCACCAACCGGTCGGTGAGTTCGTCGATGGCATCCGCGCCGCAAAGCCCACACGACGACGAGATTGAGCCGAGTCGAGGTGTGGGTTCGGGCGCGGAACCACCGGTCTCGACGGTCACGACGTTGAACTCACTTTCAAGCGCTGGACCGTCGGCGCAATAGCGAACACCGGTCACGGCGGCGTCGCCGAGGAGGCCTTCAGCATGAAGGAACCCGGCCGCCAGCTCGTAGTCGTTGCCCGGGGTTCTCATCGTGGTCGACACGAGGGTGCCGTCGAGTTGGATCCATAGCGGCTCCTCGACGATCACCTCGTCGGGGCGGCGTCGATGCCCGTCTGAGCCATAGCGCTCGACGAACACCTTGCTGGTGCGGCCGCGTTGGGAGCGTCGAGTGGTCATGGGGCTAAGGGTACCGATGCCCTCTCATCACCTGGTCTACGAGCGACGACCGCGGCGCCGGCCGCCGCAAGGACTGCGCTGGCGATCCAGGCAGGGGAGTAGCCAAAGTTGTCGATCGACCAGCCCACGACCGGCCCGCCCACGGTGAGCCCGAGTAGGAAGCCCAGAATCAAACGACCGGTCGCCCGTCCAGCATCGGGTTGTCGGATCATCGACAGGTTCGCAGCTGTGTTCCACGAACCGAGCGTCAATCCGGCGAGCACGGTGCCCGCCCAGAGGAAACCCGAAGCGCCGCCGCTCGATGCCAAGATCAGGAGCACGGCGACCGCGCCGAAGACTCCCATAATCGTGAGCATCAGTCGAGCCGAAACCCCTCGATCGAGAAGTACGCCGGAGACGAGCCGGGTCGGAATTGCGATGAGGCCTTGCACCCCGAATACTCGCCCTGCCTGAGCGAGCGTGAACCCGACTTCCTCTTCGGCAAACAGTGGCAAGAATCGACCCAGACCGCCTCCGACGATGCCGAGTAGGAAGCCGTAGATCGCGACTTGGTTGACGAATGTCGACAGGCGTTCTGACGTTCCGGCTTGCGCGACCCGCGCGCCGGACTCTTCGCGGACCACGATCAAACCCAGTCCAAGCATGCCGACTGCGGAGACGCCCGCGACGAGCCACATGCTCGATCGCCAGCCGAACGCGTCGGTCAGTCCGGGGACGGCAAACCCCGCGACAAACACTGCGAACTGCACGCCCGACTGCTTGACGCCGGTGATTATCCCTCGCTGAGATACTTCGACGCCTTGAGCGATCGCCTTGTTGCAAGCCGGGTTTCCCGACCCTTGCGCTAATCCGGAAAAGGCCATGCATCCGAGCAGCGTGAGGTAGCTGTTCGAGAGCACGATCAGCACCGCTGATAGACCCGAGACGAAAAGGGTTGCGCCCATAGCCGTTCGGCCGCCGAACCGGTCGCTGAGGCGCCCGGCAGTCGGCGCAAACAATCCGCCGATCAACGTGTTGACGGCGCCCAGCCAACCGATCTCGAACTTGCCGATGTCAAACTCCGCCTCAATCGCCGACGCCGCCACGGCGAGCGCGAAGAAGGGGAGCGTCGACACCGCCATGGTCACGAGCAACATGACCGAGAAGCCCGCGAGTCGAACGTTGGGCACCCAGCTAGTCCCGGCGTGTGACTTTGAGCGCGCGCTCATCGAGCACACGTTCAACATCGCTCAGGGGAATGCCCTCCGCAGCGAGACGTGTCATCACGAAGAACAACACGTCGGCTGCCTCGTGTGTAATGTCGCCACGTTCAACGGCCTCGTTGAGCTCGCCGGCCTCTTCGGTGATCTTGGAAGCCAACAGGTCGCGGTCGTCGAACAGTCGCTTCGTGTAGCTGCTCGCCGGTGCGTTCGCCACACGCTCATGGAGCTTGCGCTCCAACTCGGCGAAGCC
Organism: uncultured Acidimicrobiales bacterium; assembly: GCA_964562985.1. Taxonomy (GTDB): domain Bacteria; phylum Actinomycetota; class Acidimicrobiia; order Acidimicrobiales; family SHLQ01; genus SHLQ01. The sequence goes on along the minus strand of CAZLWE010000028.1, from coordinate 11,635 downwards.
GTCGAGATCGCCAAAGCAACCCGTCTGCTTCAAATGACAGAAGCCGCGTCCAGTCTGGCCGACGCGGAACTCAAGGGTGTCGCTGTCGCAATCGGGAGTAAGTCGTAGCAGCCGTTGCGTATCGCCCGAGGTGAGGCCCTTTTGCCAGAGCTCGCCGCGGCTGCGACTCCAGTAATGGACCTCGCCGGTTTCGATCGTGCGATCGAGGCTTTCGAGGTTCGAATAGGCCAGTCCAAGTGATTGGCCTCGCTCGTTGGTGACGACCGTCGGCCAAAGCCCGTCTGGACGGTCGCTCGTCAGGCATGCGGCGACCGACTCGGCGACCGAGAAGTGGCCTTCATATAGCGCCATGCCGACCTGGGCGTCGGCGCCGAGCGCGTGGATCTCGCCGATCTCCTCCGCGCTGGCAACACCGCCGGCAAACGTGACGCGGCAGTTGCCAGCCGCGTCGAGATAACGGCGGAGGGTCTCGGGGTCGGTGCCGGTCTTGCGTCCCTCGCGTTCGACGAAGGTCATGAGGAAACCACTCGTAAGGTCACGGAGCTCAACGAGTTTGTCCTCGACCATTTGGCCGGTCCCTTTGGTCCAGCCGTGGGTGACGACCTCGCCGTCGAAGCTGTCGAGGGCCACGACCGTGCGCTCGGGAGGAAGCTGCGAGAGCACCTCGGGTGTGGCGGCGGTGCCGAGCACGACTTTGGTGGCGCCGGCGTCGAGCCATTCGATCGCGGCTTCGACGCTACGTATGCCGCCACCGACCCGGCATGGAGCGAGGGGAAGGAGTTCTTTTATGAGTTCGGTGTTGTCCCCGGTGCCGAGCGCTGCGTCGAGATCGACAACCGCGATCTCGCCGACCCGACCGAACTTCTCTGCCAAAGGACGCGGGTCACCCGCGGAGAGCGCGTGCTCCTTGCCACCAATGAGTTGGACCGCTTGGCCACCCTGAAGATCGATCGGTGGAATCAACATGTCCCCAGCATCGGGGTACAGCTGTGTAGGTGCAACGTTGGTCGGTCGAATACTGGAAGGTATCTCTATTCTGCAATAGAAATATTTCAGTATGATGGGGTGATGGGATCGGCTGGACCGGAGGCAATGCAGGCGCTGGCTCGGGCGCTTAGCGATCCGTCTCGATTCCGAATCTTCTGGCATGTGATGGAGAGCGCGCAGCCTGTTGGGGTTGCTGAGCTCACCGAGCTACTCGGATTCAACCACAATGCCATTCGTCAGCATCTCGGCCTTTTGGTGGAGGCAGGGCTCCTCGTGGAGGAGACTGAAGCCCGAGATCGGCCCGGCCGTCCGCGCCTGATCTATGTCGCACGGGAAGACGCGTTGCACGCCCTTGGTGACGAGTCCCGCAGCTACCGTCGAATAGCGAAGCTTCTGTTGCAGGTCGCGGAGTCGGGCGACGACCCCTATGACGTTGGCAGGCGTGCCGCGGGTGAAGCGAAGGCCGCGGTACCCAGCGGCATCGATGGGCTCGCTGCGTTGATGCGTCACTTGACCGTGGAAGGGTTTCAGCCGGAGCGGTCAGGGGATTCGATCACGTTGAACGTTTGCCCGTTTGCTGAGGTGGCAGTCGAAGGGCCCTCGGTCGTCTGTGAGTTGCATCGCGGTTTGATCGATGGCTACCTCGATGCACCGGCGAAGTTGGTTGCGCGCGATCCGCACGTCGCCTCCTGTGAGATCCATCTGGCGATCACTCCTAAGGGTTGATTTGGGCAACTCGCGAGCGAAACATGGCACTTGCCAACAATAAATCTAGTCAATACTGTAAATAATGTGACCTTGACGCCGAGGCTGGCATGGCTTTGACCGCACCACTAAGCATCTTGTGGATCGGCCTGTTGCTGGGTGTCTCATTTCTCGCCACGCCAGTGAAGTTCCGTGCGCCGACCTTGTCGCTGCCCACAGCACTCGACGTGGGACGAGTGACCTTCAGCTATTTCGCTCGGGTAGAAGCCGTCGTTGGACTCGCGTTGCTCGCCACCGCGTTCGATTTCTCCGATGGTCTCTTCCGGGGCGACGCGATCGTGCTCTCGGCCATCTCGGTCGGGGTGGTGGGGTTCCAGTCTCTATGGGTGCGTCCGGTTCTCGACCGTCGAGCGCAGGTCATTATCGACGGCGGCGATCAACCACGATCTCGTGCTCACACCCTCTACATCGCACTCGAAATCCTCAAGCTCGCCTGTCTCACCTGGATTGCGTTCAGTGCGTGACACAGGGCCGACTCGGCCGCCGCAAACCTTCCGCGCGTTGTTCGTGAAGATAAGTCTGACTTTGGCGCTTTTCTTCCTGGCGTTGTTCACCCTGCCCGCTTGGCTATTGGTCGATGACTTCGCCACTGGCTTTGGAGCCGGCGCAATGGCGGCGGTCTGGGGTGGTCCGGGATTCGGCGTGATGATCACCGGGCTCGTGTGGCAAGACCCCGAAGACACAAAACGTCCTCCAATCAAACCGGCAGAGCCCACGCAGTGAAACCTCGAAACGCACTGCTCATCGTCCTTTTGCTCGTCGCGATAGTGGGGGCGTCGTTGTTGCAGCTCGTGATCTTGGCATGACCGGCGTCGCCAAGACCGTCTCGTTGTTGTGGGCGGGAGCGGTTGTTGGCATCTCGTTCATCGCCACGCCGGCAAAGTTCCTCGCCGAAAGCCTCGATAGGCCCACCGCGCTCGACGTTGGGCGAACAACTTTCCATGTCTTCGGGCTCATCGAAGCGCTCCTCGGCGTTCGATCTCCGCCGACACGAGGTTGATCTACTTCTCGACGCACAGGCGGATGGGGTGATCTCCAGCTACCTCTAGGTTGGAAGTCATGCATCACGACACCTGGTTGATCTCACAGGCACGGCCAACGGAGCCGGGCGATCCGCTCAACTTCCCACCGGTCATGGCTTCCAACTATCGGCTGCCGGGCGACCGCTACTACAGCCGCATCGAGGGCACCGATACCTCCGTTGCGTTCGAGACTCTCATCGGCGGCCTCGAGAACGGGCGCTCACTCGCCTTTGGTACCGGAATGGCGGCGGTGTCGGCTGTCTTTGGCGGACTCCCTGTCGGCTCCACAGTCGTTCTTCCCAACGATCCCTATCACGCCACGAAAGGTCTCGCCGCCGAAGGCGAGGCTCAGGGCCGTTGGGCGGTCCGTCGGCTCGACCTCGCCGATACCCAGGCGTGGGTTGACGCTGCAGCCGAGGCGGACCTCATATGGCTTGAGACGCCGGAGAACCCACTCATGATCGTTTGCGATTTGCCCACGATCTGCGCTGCGCCGCGCAAGCACGGGGGGTTACTGGCCGTCGACAGCACCTTTGCGACGCCTCTCGTGCAAAAGCCGCTCGCGCTCGGGGCTGACATTTCGATGCACTCGGCGACCAAGTTCATCGGTGGGCACTCGGACCTCATGGCAGGTGTGCTCACGGTCACCGACGACGACGTCTACGACAGCCTTGCGAATCGCCGTCTGCTTCACGGGGCCACGATCGGGGGGCTCGAAGCATTCCTCGCGATCCGAGGCGCGCGCACACTCGGGCTGAGGATCGAGCGAGCCATGGCGAACGCGGAGATCCTGGCCGAACGACTCGAAGCGCATCCGGAAATCGAGAAGGTCCTGTACCCGGGGCTCGAGTCCTTCGAAACCCACGAAAACGCGAAGAAGTTCATGGACGGATTCGGAGCAATGATGAGTTTCGTGGTCGCAGGTTCGGGAGAACGTGCTAGTGCGGTCGTTGAGCGCAAAGGGCTCATCAAGAACGCCACCAGCCTGGGCGGCATCGAGTCCACCTGGGAACGGCGAGCCTTGATCGCTGGCCAAGAAGGGATGCCTCCCACACTGATTCGGCTGTCGGTGGGCTGCGAGAACGTCGACGACCTGTGGGCCGACATCGAGCTCGCTCTGTCGGAGACGTCCGGCTAGTGCCCGGCCCGCGTTACGACTGGTTGGCAGATCTGCCTTTGGCTGCTGGGCCACCTGACTTGCGCATGGGTGTGCACCCTTTGGACGTGTCCGATTGGCTGCCCGTCGACGATTTCACCCACCGCGAGCTGGAGCTACGGCGACAGTTGATCGTCGACCACCACGATTTCGTGCACATGGAGCCTGGGCATGAGTCCGGGCTCGAAGAGCTGCTCTCGCTTGTGGAGATCCATATCGGCGACCGACTCGTGGCGGATGGTTCACCGATCGAGAGACTTGCCCTATCGGTTCCCGACGACATCTTGCTGATGCACCGGGCGCCGGACTCCGGCCCCGGAGACTGGCGGCTGGTCGGCGGAGCGTTGCTCTTTCCCAATCACTGGCGACTTGACGAAAAAGTGGGTCATCCAGTCACCGACATTCACGCACCCGTGGACGGTTACGACGACTTGCTGGCGGCACGCGTGCGGAAGTTCTTCGACCGCCTGTCGCCCGCACGCCCGGTGTGGCGGCGCAACTGGTTCATCAACTATGACCCGACCTTCTTTGCTCCCGACCGAAGCCCAGAACGGGTCGTTGGTGACCCCGATGAGGTTGAAGGGTTATGGATTCGTTCCGAATGGCAGACGCTACGAAAGCTGGCCTTCAGCGACCTGATCGTGTTCACCGTCAAGACCCAGGTTGCCCCCATGGTTGAGTTGTTGGTGCGATCGGAGCTCGGCGAACAGATGGCCGTCTTTCTTGAGCAAGCAACACCGCTGTCGTTGGAGAACAAACACGTCCTTGGCAGCCACCGGGCCATCATCGAGTACCTGCGCCACTAGATCCCTCATGGCGTAAGGTTGGGTATGGCAGACAAGACCCCAGACCAAGAAATCGCTGCGTGGCTCGAAGCGCTTCGACGCTTTATTGACGGCAAATAGTTTCCGTGCCCAAGCTGACTCCGGCGACTGTCGACTTCTTTGACACCGCAACCCACGTCGCGTCAACCGAAGTCGAGATCGGAGCGACTCCGGAGGAGACGTGGGCTGTTATCAACGATCACGCTTCATGGACGGAGTGGTTCGGCGGGATGAAGGCTGTGGAGGCACAACCCGCGCAATGGACATCACCAGGGGACACCCGCCAGGTGCAGGTCAACGGGATGAAGATCTCGGAGAAAGCGATCATCGTCGAGCCTGGCGCTGATCTCGCATTCACGATTCTCCAATGGCCGCTTCCGATCGCATCTCGCGCCGCTGAACGGATTCAGCTCGTGGACACCAGCCGCCAAGGCGAAGATCGCGTCAATCTGATGTACACCGGCGCGTTCGACATGACGCTCGCGGGCCGGCTGCCATGGCCAATTGTGCAACGGCAGTTTGTTGCCGCTTGGGGCGAAGCTTTCGAGAACCTCCAAGACGCAGTCGTCGCCCGCCGCGGGTAGAGGTCGTGTCGGAACTCGCGGGCCGAATCATCCGCCCAATGAAAGCGATCGCCGGCGAGGACGTTCCAGTCGCCGACGGTTGGAGCTACGAGCTCAAGTGGGACGGTATGCGCGTCATCGCCTTTCTCGATGACGATGGGGTTCGGTTGCAGTCGAATAATGGAAACAGTGCGACCAATTCGTTTCCCGAACTGTCGGCGCTGAGCGAGCTGCTCGTCGGCTTCGACTCGCTGATCCTCGACGGCGAAGTCGTGGCCATCGGGGATGCGGGCATTCCCGACTTCGTTCGGCTCCAACAACGGATGCACGTTCACGACCGCGAGGATGCTTTGCGTCGCGCAGTCGATGTCCCGATCAGCTATGCCATCTTCGATGTGCTCGCCGTCAACGGCAACGACACCCTGCGACTCCCGCTTCGCGACCGTCGCGCGCTCCTGGAACAAATCGTGGAGCCGGGCTCGCATTGGTTGTTGGCCGAGTCGCATACAGACGACCCCAGAGCCCTCCTCGACGTCGTGCTTACAGCCGGCCTCGAAGGTCTCATCGCGAAGCGGCTCGACTCGCTCTACGAGGAAGGCAAGCGATCTCGATCGTGGATCAAGGTCAAACCTCGCATGCGTCAAGAGTTTGTGGTCGGCGGGTGGAGCGAAGGTCGCGATGGGAACACGGGGTCGCTTGGCTCGCTGCTCCTGGGGGTGATGGAAGCAGGTGAGCTTCGCCACTGCGGCAGTGTCGGTTCCGGATTGACGGCAAGTCAGCGTCAAGAGTGGAAGGCCCGGCTCGTAGCGTCCAGCCTCGATTCGTCGCCGTTTCTCAACGATGTGCCACGGACCGCAGGCCGTCGCTTCCAATGGTGCGAACCAACCGCGGTAGTCGAAGTGGCGTTTCACGACTGGTCTACCGATGGCCACCTTCGTCATCCGGTGTATCTCGGGGAACGCACCGACAAAGCACCCGAAGAGGTGGTTCGTGAAACCGCCCCCCGGTCATCTGCAGGAGATATGGAGTAGACCGTCCGGCAACGTCGTATTTACCTGGGCGAAACCTTTGAATTGTCACCGGTCACAGTGTGACGCGTGCACGTCCTCAGGTGGTCAAGTACGTACATATTCGGCCGTACCGTAGGTGGTGGGCGGCGGCCTATTCGGCCTCGAAGCCCTCTCCTTCACACATCGCCTTCGAGCGAAAGGAACCCCTATGTACAAGAACATCGTTGTTGGTTACGACGGAACCGAACGAGCAATGAGTGCGGTGGAACAAGCTGCGGACCTTGCGACTGCGCTGGGCTCACGGCTTCATCTTGTCACCGCTATCAAGAAGGACGAGATCCACAAGGTCGGCGAGTCGACCGATGAGCGATACATGTCGGTCACCGAGATCGCCACAGAGAATCTCGAACGAGTGGCATCGACTTTCAACCACCTGGACTTCCGTGCGAGCGCCGCGGTCGGAGCACCAGCCAAGGTGCTCGTCGACGAAGCCGAGCGCGTGGATGCCGATCTCATTCTGGTTGGCAACAAGCATGTGCAAGGCGTCAGCCGGGTACTTGGGAGCGTTGCAGAAGACGTTGCCCAGAAGGCACACTGCGCCGTCCTTGTAGCCAAGACTGCGTAGCCACCTGGGCGGAGACTTCTCCGCAACAAAACCGCTCTATGACATGAATGGGCCACTTCGCCCTTGTGTCCAGCGTCACCTCTGAGTTAGCCTCACTTACAGATAAGTAATAGGCTCTAACACCTTGAATTCTTTCGAGGGGAGGAAACCCATGCACGAGCGCAAAATGGCCCAGTCCAACCTCGTCCCGCACTACACCAAAGGTGGTCGGTGGCGCAGTGACTTTCCGATCATGGAATCCGGCGAGGGCTGCTATGTCCACGACACCGAAGGCAACACCTATCTGGACGGACTAGCAGGCCTGTTCTGCACCAACCTCGGGCATGGTCGATCCGATTTGGCCGCAGCTGCGATGAAGCAGATGGAGCGGCTCGGATTCTTCCCGAACTGGGGATTCGCCAGCCCTCCCACAATCGAGGCGGCATCGCTGATCGCTGAGCGGGCGCCCGAGGGGCTCGACGAGGTGTTCTTCGTTAGCACCGGGTCCGAGGCGGTCGAATCTGCGGTGAAGTTCGCTCGCAACTATCACGTAGCGCGTGGTGAAGAATCCCGCTACAAGGTTTTTGCCCGAGACTGGGCCTACCACGGGACCACCCTCGGAGCTCTCAGCGTCACGGGCATCCCAAAGTTCCGTAAGCAGTTCTTGCCGATGTTGTGGGAAGGAGTGCATCACGTGCCCAACACCCTCGACGGCGCGGGCGAACCCGGCACACCGGTTGCCGAGTGGCCCTGCGTCACCGAACTCGAACGACGAATCCTCGAAGAGGGGCCGGAAACCGTCGCGATGGTCATAGCGGAACCTGTGCAGAACGGTCGCGGTGCTGTGGTGCCACCGGACGGCTACTGGGGTGAACTGCGTCGAATCTGCGACGAGCACGGCATCTTGCTGTGCGCCGATGAGGTCATCAACGCCTTTGGGCGCATGGGAGATTGGTTCGCTTCGAACCGGCTCGGCATCGACCCCGACATGATCACGTTCGCAAAGGGTGTCACCTCGGCCTACCAGCCGCTCGGTGGTGTGGTGATTCGCACGTCGCTCGTCGAGGAAACCTGGGACTCCGAACTCGGCATGTTCAACCACGGATCGACCTTCGGTGGTCACCCGGTGGCTTGCGCGGTCGCTGCTGCGACCATCCGAGCGATCGAAGACGAAGGCGTCATCGACAACGTGCTCGCCAACGAGGGCTATTTTCAAGAACACCTCGACGCGATGACCGAGAAGTTCGACATGGTCAAAGAATGGCGGGGCATGGGTTACTTCTACGCCGTCGAGTTGATGGAGAGCCGGGAAGCCGGAACCGAACTCAGCGAGGACGATCGTGCCACGCTCCAAGGCGGAAAACTGGCCGAGTTCGTCCACGAGTCGGGTTTGCTCATTCGCCCCGATGACCGGGGTGCCACGATGCTGGTTCTTTCACCGCCGCTCATCGCGAACAGGGAAGTTCTCGACGACATGTTTGAACGACTCGGCCAGATCTTGGCGGCTACCGCCGAGTGGATGCAAGAGCGGTCCTAACGGACCCCGCATGACAAAAAGGGCGAGGAACACCTAGGCTCTCTGCACACGTGGTGTGCCTGGTACACGACACGGGGCGACAGTCCCAAAAACCCTGGAGGGGGAAAATTGAAGAAATCACTACACAAGCTATTGCTGATGTTTCTTGCATTGGCACTGGTTGCGGCCGCCTGCGGCAGTGACTCAACGACCGAAGCAGCTGATGGCGGCGACGGTGGGGACGAGGCAGCGGAAGGCGAAGACGGCGAGGCCATGGCCGATGGGCCTGAGTCCATCAACGTTGCATACTTCGCTGAGTGGCCAACCCCGAACCAATTCGGCCAGGCCGACGGATCGTTCGCTGACGCTGTCGGCGTCGACATCAACTGGGTGCCATTCGCAAGCGGTGGCGAAATGTCCGAAGCGATGATCGCTGGCGACATCGACATCTCCTACTCACAGGGTCTGACCCCATTCGCTGGAGCGATCAACGGTGGCGCTGATCTCAGCCTTGTCGGTATTGCCGTTAGCTATTCCGAGGCCGACAACTGCGTTGCTCAGGGCGACCTTGGCGTAACCCGCGACAACGCTGCAGAGACGCTCGCAGGTGCAACGGTTGTAACGCCGTTCGGTAACGTCACGCACTTCAAGTTGCTCTCGATCATGCAGTTCCTTGGTGTCGATCTCGACAGCTTGAACATCGTGCAGGCAGAAAGTGGTGCAACCACCGCTGCAGCATTCGAGACCGGCGACATCGACGTTGGCTGCGCCTTCGGCGGCTCTGTCGTCAACATGCTCGACAACGGTGGAAACGTCATCCTCACCGGCGCTGAGGCCGAGAGCGACGTTGGTATCTTCACCTACGACATCATCTCGATCCCAACCGAGTTTGGTGAGAACCACCCGGAGATCGTGTCCGATTTCTTGGCAGCAACCGACGAGTTCAACGCCGCATGGGCAGCCGACATGGAAGGTCGCAACCCGACCATCGCATCGGCTGCTGGTATGACCGACGTAGCCAACTTCCTCGGCGGCGACCTGTGGTTCAGCTTCCCAACCATCGACGAGCAGCTCGGTGCTGATTGGCTCGGCGGCAACGTTGCCGACGCCATGCAGGCCCAGGTTGAGACCTTGGCTGAGCTCGGCGGCGGCGATCCGGCCGTTGGCGACTTCGCCGGTTCGGTCGACACCAGCTTCCTCGAGGCTGCGGGCTGATAAGGCTCAGTCAATAGAGAACTGACAAGATAAGCGGCGCCGGGGAAGCCCCACGGCGCCGCTTTCATGTCCGGTCCGAATTTGGGTCGGGCGAAGCAATCCAGTAATTCGCAGGGGGATGGATGAAAGACCTTTCGGTCGATAACGTCACGATGACATATGAGGTGCCGGGGGGTGACGACGTCTACGCCTTGAGTAATGTGAGCTTCGACCTCAAGGCCGGACGTCTGCTGACCTTGCTGGGCCCATCGGGCTGCGGCAAGACGACGTTGCTCAATATTCTCGCTGGCTTTCTTGCGCCAACCGGTGGCTCGGTCCACCTCGGTGGTGACCTCATCAGGGGGCCTGGGCAAGAGCGCGGCATGGTCTTTCAACAAGGCGCATTGTTCGAATGGCTAACGGTCGAGAAGAACATTGCATTCGGCCCGAAGATGAATCGGGCCAACAAGGCCGAGACCCAGCGTCGCGTCGATGAGCTGCTCGAGATCGTCGGTCTCGGCGGTTTCGGCAAGCAAATGGTCTACGAGCTTTCGGGCGGTATGCAACAGCGCGTGGCGTTGGCCCGATGCCTCGCAAACGACCCCGATGTGATCTTGATGGATGAGCCTCTGGGAGCGCTTGACGCGCTCACCCGAGAGAAGATGCAAAGCCTGATCCTCGACCTGTGGAAGACCACCGGCAAGACGGTCATCTTGGTAACTCACAGCGTCGAAGAGGCGCTGTATCTCGGGGACCGGCTGTTCGTGATGGCTCCCCGACCCGGACGCATCCACAGTGACTATGAGTTGCCGTTCGCTGAGGCCGGCCTGACGACCGACTCACGCGAGCTCAAGGCGTCGCCGGAGTTCGCATCCAAACGTGAAGAGATCCTCTCGATCATTTGGGAAATGGAAGAGGAAATCATGGGCCGACCGGAGGCCAGCTGATGAGCGCGGTACTCGACGGAGGCAGCGAGCGTTACCAAAGTGGCTCGACGCCAGCTGACGAAGGCAGCCGGAAGCCGAAACGTAGCGACAGAAAGACCGTTACCTTCGGCGACTCCTCTGCCGTTCGAAGCCTTCCGTTTTGGAGCCTTTTCGCGCTCGTATCGCTGGTCGGGTTTTGGTTCGTCGCAACATTCGCCTGGGGATTCCCAGAAGAGTTCAACGACCCCGAACTGTCGGACAAACTTCGAGTCGCTGCTTGTGACTGCAATGACTCCTTCAGCCAACTCCTCAGTCCACTGCAGTTCCCGTCGATCCGTGATACGTGGGACACCTTCTTCATCCTCATCGATGAGGGCTTCCAAAACACCACGCTTTGGGAGCACACCCGCACGAGTCTGTGGCGTGTTATCCGCGGCATGTTCTGGGGCTCGCTGTTTGGCGTCCCAATCGGATTCTCGATGGGTCTGTCGAGCCGAATGCGAGGCTTCTTCGACACTCCAGTCGAGCTCTTCCGGCCGATCCCACCACTGGCTCTGCTTCCGCTCTTTATCCTCGTGTTCGGTATCGGCGACGGAACCGCAGTGCGATTGCTCATCTTTGCCAGCATCTGGATCATGATTATCGCCGCACGCTCCGGTGTGCAGGCAGCGAACCTTTCCAAGGTTCGCGCCGCGTACTCACTCGGTGCATCGAAGCTTCAGGTGCTGACCAAGGTGCTCTTGCCCAACGCCTTGCCCGAACTCTTCACCGGCTTCCGGGTAGCGATGGGTGTGTCGTGGGGAACCCTGGTCGCAGCTGAGCTCGTAGGCGCCCAAGAAGGGCTCGGCGCGATGATCTTCGCGGCGCGACCATTCTTCCGCCTCGACGTTGTAGTCGTTGGCATCATCGTCATTGCGTCGCTCGGTGTACTTCTGGACATCTTCCTTCGCTTCGTTGAGGCTCGGCTCATCCCATGGCGCGGTAAAGGCTGACCCAACGCAGCAATCTGTGGTCAGATAGCGGACATGACGCAGGCTGACGGTTCACAGAAATCTGACGGAGTGCAAG
>CAZLWE010000027.1:0-41281 GCA_964562985.1 uncultured Acidimicrobiales bacterium | reverse complement strand
CGCCCGTGCCGTAGGCTGAACACATGAAGGTGTCGCTGCTCTACTTCGATGACTGTCCCAGTTGGCAAACAGCGGCTGACCATCTCGATCTGCTCGCCACCGAGATCTCCGGCCTCGACATCGAACGAGTTACCGTCGATACCCCCGAAGCGGCAGAGCGGACCCGGTTCCGAGGTTCGCCCAGCATCCACGTCGATGGATCCGATCTGTTCGCCGACCCCGACGCACCGGTCGGACTTTCGTGCCGGATCTACCAAACGCCCGACGGGCCAGCTGGGTCACCCACGATCGACCAACTCCGACGGGCACTCGAATCAGCCCGCAAACGTGGCTGACCGAAACGCCCGCCGCATGTACCACCGATGTACCTGAACCCCGGTAAACGACGGGGAACCACGGGGTCGAGCGGAGAGTCGAATCCCTGCAGACACAGCGGAATCGGCCAGTTCCCCGGCCATGCGATCCCTCTCATAACCCGAAGGTCGCAGGTTCAAATCCTGCCCCCGCCACTAACACGAAGGCCCGGAATCTCAACGGTTCCGGGCCTTTGTCGTTGTGGGACGAATCGTCCTCTACCGGGCCGTCTTCCGTCGTCCTCGCGCGTTCGTTGAGTTTCCGGGCTTCTGTTCGGTAGACGTCTACCGGCCAGCCGCGTCGACGAGCTGGGCGAACTGTCGTGCTGCACTGGCGCCCATGCCCGGCAGGACATGTTGGTAGGTGTGCATTGTGAAGCCGGGGTGCGCGTGTCCGAGTCGTTCGGAGACGACCTTGATCGGGACACCGGCGGCGACGAGGAGCGAGGCGTGGGTGTGTCGCAGGTCGTGGAATCGGATCGGCGGCAGGTCGGTCTGGGCGATCGAGCGGGTAAAGAGCTGGGAGAACGAGTCCGGCGCCGGTGGCTGATGGATGGAGTTGAGGAACATCGGCGTCGACGCTCTGATCTCGGCGCCTTCGTCGACGAGGCGTCGCCGCCAGTCATCGATGATCGTCAGTGTTGCCGGGTCGAGATCGATGCATCGTCGGCTCGTGCGGGTCTTGACGGCTGCTTCGACCGTGGTCCCGCCGGCCGATTGACGGCTTCGGGTGATAGAGAGTCGGACGTGGGTGCGGTCGAGGTCTCCCCAGTTCAACCCCGCGAGTTCTCCTCGGCGGATGCCAGTGTGCGCGGCGAGGTGGAGTGCCGGGTAGAGCCGCTTGCTGCGCGTGGAGTGCAGGAACGACGCGAGTTGGTCGGCCGACCACACACGCGCGGTCGTTGAACGCCTTCCCGGCTTGGGTGGTCGGGCGTGTCGCGCCGGGTTGGTGGCGATGAGATGCCGGTCGACAGCGAGGTCGAGAGCGTTGGAGATGACTCGGTGGATCTCGAGGACGGTCTTGGGGGAGAGGCCTTGTCGTCGTCGTCCGCCGGTGGCGATGAGGTCGGTGTAGAAGGTGTCGAGGTCATCGGGCCGCAGCGCGTCGAGTCGAACGTGTCCGAGGCGCGGGCAGATGTTGTGGTCGATCATCCAGCGGTATCGGGTTCGGGTGGCGGTCGTGAGGGTGTGCTTGGTCGCGAGCCAGGGGCCGGTGAGGAAAGTTTCGAGCGTGCCTCGTGCCCGCGCCGTAGAGGGCCGAGAGTTGAGTTCGTCGATAAGCCGCTCGGCGTCGGCTCGGTGTGGCCCGCAGTGATGCCACTTGCGGCGTTCGCTGCCGCTGATTGGGTCGCGCCCGCGGTAGTCGACGACGTAGAAGGTGTTGTTGCGTTCGGTGATGTATGCCATCGGGCTCCATCGGCTCTTCGGGTCGTCAACCCGAAGAGCCCGAGCCGGAGGCTTGCTGGCAGAATGGGCGGGTGTCGGAACCCGTTCGTAACCGTTGCCACCCATCGGAGCTGACCGACGCTGACGTCGAAGCGGCACTCGATCGGATCCGCACCCGTGAGGCGGAGCGGGCGAAGGAGGCGGAGCACGTCGTCGACGCTTTGACGTGGGGTGAAGGTCCTGCGGTGATCCGTCAGTCGGGTTTGCAGGAGTGGCTTTGGTACGTGGTGCCGACCAAGTACATGACAGACGAGCCCAGATACATGGACGGGCTCGCCGAGACCGCAGCGGTGTTGTTCGATGAGCTCGGGCTCCACGGGTATGCGGCGATCTGTCGATCCGAGGAGACCGCAAAGGTGCACGCAGCGTTCGACCAGTCCGACAAGGCCGGCCGGACTGCGCTGGGCAAGGCGATCGAACGGTCAGGCATCGACCCGCCCGACCTGGACGACTTCGAGTGGTCGTCCGTGATGCGGACCGAAGAAGCTCAAGCTCGTTCCGCAGTCGAAGCGGCGTTGGAGGAGGCGATCTACGCGGCTGAGATGACGGTCGGGGCGAAGGGTTGGCGACAGATTCAGGCTCGGGTCTGCCACAACATCCTCGACACCGATCACCCAGAGATCCCAGGCCAGTCGTGGCGCACGGCGATGGTCACCGAACGCATCGAACAGTGGGTGTCGACAGCCGCGCGTCGAAGCCCGAAGCTCGGCGAAGCCCGGGCACAGATCGCAAACCAGCTCCTCCACCCAATCGACATGCCGTCCGACGCCGCCACTACGATGCGCCCTTTGGTCTGGTTGCTCGAGCAGTGGGGTGACGAACAGCCGTTGACCCAGGCTGGGTATCTCAAACCGGCGTTCGTTCAGTCGCTCCAGGCCGACCGGCCATGGACTGATGCATTGCCGCTCGACCGTCCGGTCAGGACCGAACTCGACGACCGGGTACTGCTCGACCTGCGCGAATGGCTCCAAAGAGTCGGCGCGCTACGCAAGCACAAGGCTGCACTGCGCCGAACCCCGCTCGGGCGCGAGATCGCCGGCGACCCTGCTGGCGCGTGGCAGGCGCTGACCCGCAATCTCGCTGGTGGTGATGACTGGGAGGCCTTCGTCGCCGAAACCGGGCTGCTGTTCCTGCTCGACAAGGACGATCCGATCTCGGACAGCTCACCACCGGTGTTCATTCGCAACTGCGCCATCGAGACGGGCTGGCAAACCACGACCGACGGCGTGACCGACGCACAGTCACTGCGAGATGTGTCGTGGACCTTCGTCGATGCTCGTCATATCTGGGATGCCTGCGGGCTCACGAACAAATCCGGTGACTGGCGCAACCGACACATCGCGCTGTCCGACGTCGGTCGGGCGGCGGCGCTCAGCTACCTCCGACACGTCGCTGCTGGCCCAAAGGACTCCCCGTGGTGAACTGGGCCAAGGAGAAACGCTCCGCATGACCGCAACACCCTCATTTAGCGCTGTGCTGGACCGCGCTGCGCAACGGCTCGCATCCGACCTGGCTGAAGTCCGAGAGATTATCTCGCACTCCGGATCGAAGGGCACAGCGCTCGAAGACTCCGTCGCTGGCCTTGTCGAACGATTCCTTCCGGACCACGTGCTCGTCACCAGCGGATTCGCCGTCGGGCCGACGGGAGAGCTGTCGCCACAACAGGACGTGCTCGTCGTGATCAACGACAGGATCGGACCGCTCGCAACCTATGGCGGATTCGGGGTGTTCCCAATCGAGAACGTGATCGCCTCCATCGAGGTGAAGGCCAACCTCACGGTTTCCGAGCTGCAAGGTGCCCTCGACAGTCTTCGCCACTTTCGTCGGCTCGCGCCCGCGATCCCCGGAAGATCCTCGGTCTCCTCAGAGCCCGGCAACCTGTTGCGACAGAACATCCCTGTTTGTGGACCGTTCACCGCCGTCTTCGCGTTCGAGGGGACAGGTTTGAGCGCCGGACGCATCTTGCATGAATGTCAACAGCACCAAGCGTCGGGCACGATCGGCGACCGAATCAACGGTGTCCACGTCCTGGGTCACTCCGGCACCATGTGGGTCGACCGCACCGACAAGAAACATCCTGCGCTGACCATCGACCCGCAGGCGAGAGATCTTCCAGACCTCAAGAAGTGGGAAGGTCGACCACTCGAACTTGCCACCAACATGGTGTCTGGCGGGGATGGACTCCGGCTGTTCCTCGCCATCCTTCTCGGCTTCGTCAACTGGTACAAGCCACCCGAGCTCAACCTCAACGAACGAATGCTGAGCGGCATCTCGCTGCCCTTCGACGTCGAACCGCGTGCACTTCGCGCCGACTCCGGCGATACATAGCCCTTGTGCGATGATCGCAAATGTGCGATCATGAACTCGTGGCTGACATTGAGTCGCATGACGAGGTGACCGAGTGGTTCGATGAACTTGACCAGAACGAATGGGACCGCGTCGTCACAATCATCGAGCGCCTCGCCGACCTGGGTTCCTCTGCTCGGATGCCGATGTCGAAGAGTCTCGGCGATGGGCTGTTCGAGTTGCGGTTCACGCTCGGCTCGACGGCGCGGCGAATCACCTACCGGTTCACGAAGGACGGCCGGATCATCTTGCTCACGACCTTCCGCAAGCAACGCAACAACGAACGCAAAGAGATCGAACGAGCACGAAAGACTGCCAAGGACTGCGCCGAGCGCAATCCGTGAGAAAGGGAACGACCATGGCCAACTACTCCCGATGGGAAGACATCAAGAAGCGCAAGGGCACCCCTGACGCCGAGACCATGGCTGGCGTCGAGCAAGACCTTGCGCTCGGGCAGCTGATCTACGACATGCGTACCGAGGCGGGTCTCAGTCAGCGAGCGCTCGCTGAGCGGATGGGAACGACGCAATCGGTCATCTCCCGACTCGAAGAGGGCGGTGGTGCCCGGAACCGCATCGACACACTCGCTCGGGTCGCTACTGCGCTCGATCGGCACCTCGTGCTGTCGTTTCCGAGCGAGGTTCCAGCCAACCTGGAGGATGCAGTCCAGGTTGCCTGAGCATGTACCAGCGATGTACCTGAGTGGCGGTAAACCACGGGGAATCACGGTGCTCGCTGGAAAGCCCGGATCCCCGCAAACTCAACGAATCGTTGAGAACGCTGGGTCCTCGGGGCTTCTGGCATCGATCTCATAACCCGAAGGTCGCAGGTTCAAATCCTGCCCCCGCCACTAATTAGTACCACAAGCCCGGAACCTAGGTTCCGGGCTTGTGCCGTTTTGGCGAGCTCGTATCAAACGTGTGTCAAACATCAAGAATCACGGACACGATCTCCCTGTGGCTGTGCTAACCGGTCTGAGGTTCGACGTAGCCGAAGCGACGCAAGAAATGTGGGATTTCGTTCCAAGCACTCGTGAGCTCAAGGGAAAGACTGTGCTGCGGCAGCCGTTGGTGGTGTCCCATGCTGACCCACTGGGTGATGTCTGTCCCATATGATGTTGAGCCGTCGGTGAGGACGAACACGAACGGGGTCATTACCAGGACGAGTACGTGCTTTTCCTGCATCTTTACCCCGGGTGGGAGCCATAGATCGACGTTCGAGATCCTGACTTCCTGAATGGGGACTGACGTGAGGCCGAGCACGTCGTTGAAAAGACTTAGAGTCAGCCTCCAATTGCCTAGGGTCAGGTCTCCGGGGTCCGGTTTCTCGGAACGGGCGACTTCTTGCAAAGTGTCGAGGTTGTTAAGTAAGGAGGGGTCGAGCTGTGAGGCTAGTGCCATCCCAACCACCTGCCGAGCAAACCGATTGGGCATAAAGTCGTAGGGCAAAACGATATTCGCCCCAGTCATTGAGCGGAGCATGTCAACTCCATCCTGGTGGGCCAGTTCCGCTTGTTCGATGACGATCTCTCGTAGCTTGCGGTATTCGTCTACGGTCTTCTCCGCACTGCCCCGGGTGTTGCAGTCGGCGCAAAGGGTTCGCTTCGTGTAGCCGGCCGGGTGCTCCACAAACTCGGTTGGTTCATCGCCAAGGTAGCTGTACGCATTTGTTGCTTTGACCGAGACGTCATTCCCCGCGGAACGTGCTGGAATGTGCTCGGCCGTAAGAGGCAGCACCTCGTTGCAGTGGTTGCAGCCTTTCCAGTTCTCATTGGGCACGAGGGTCACTCGGCTATTCTATGAATCCGTCGACTTAGCCACGGCATAGGCGAATGAGGTGCGCAGTAGAGAGTGACTTTGATGTGCAGGAAAGGAACCCGAAAAACTTCCATGAGAACGGCCGGAACGAGACCGGCAGAAACGACAGCAGCTAACTCATAACCGAAAGTCGAGTCAGCCAAAGTTGGCTGTCACACCCCCTGAGTAAGTTGGGTTCATGGCAGTTGTCGATGGGTTTGTTGTGGGGGTGGCGGAGGGTCCGTCGTTGCCTCGTGATGCCGTTGATGCGTTGGCGCTGATTCAGGCTGGAGTGGCCAAGCTCAACCATGCCAACGTCGACACGTATGTGAATGCAGATGCGTTGGCGCTGATCGCTTCGGTCGAGGATGTGGGTCGCCAGGTTGATGCGGCCAAGGCGAAGGTCGTGGCATCTATTGATCGCACGGGCGTCTACGCGATCGATGGTCATCGCAACGCAAAGCCCATGGTCGCCAACACCGCCAAGCTGTCGGGTGCCGAGGTGAAGGCACGAGCGAACATGGCCCGAGTTCTCGATGTGCTGCCCACGGTGGCCCGTCACTACTTCGACGGCGAGATCTCCACGTGCATGGTTCGCCGGTTGGGTCGTGCCTATGCGAACCCGCGCATCCGTGACCTGATGGAAGATGCCGACGAATGGTTCGCTGGTCACGCCTTGAAAGACACCTACGAGTTCTTCGACATCGTGGTCTCACAGTGGGTGGAGCTCGCCGACCAGGACGGCGCCGAGCAGAACGACAAGCGCCACGACCGCGCCCGCAACCACACCATGGTCCAAGACGAAGACGGCCAATGGCACTGGAAGGGTTCCTCGTCGGCCTACGACGGGGCGATCACGAAAGACATCTTCGACGCGTTCGAAAAGATCGAATTCGACATCGACTGGCAATGGGCGCTCGACAACCACGGCCCCGACGCCAACAAGTTGCACATGCCCCGCACGGCCGCCCAACGACGCGCCGATGCCTACGCCAAAGTGCATGTGTACGCCGCTCGTGCACTCCAAGACGAAACCGGGCACACGATCACCACCGACATTGTGATCGACGACGAAACCTTCGAACGTCACGCCGCCGAACTCGCTGGTGACGACGTGGGGCAAGACGACCCGTGCCGCGCCGACTACACGTGCGCCACGCTCACTGGGCATCGTCTCCATGCCCGCACCGCAGTGGCCAGAGCCCTGCTGGGCTACCTGCGTCGCAACGTCGTGGGCGCTAATGGCGTTACGACCGACCTGGGGCGTCGCCGGTTGTTCACCGGCTATGCCCGTCTCGCTGCGCAACTGAGTGCGAGCGAGTGTTACTGGCCTGGGTGCCACGTCAACGTGTCCCAATGCCAGATCGACCACCTAACGCCTCACAGCAACCGAGACGGCCCCGGAGGGCCCGACCCTGGGGGAGGGTTAACAAACCCCCACAACGGGGGACCGTGTTGTGGCAAACACAACCGCCACAAAGAACACGGCTATACCGTCACCCGCCGAGAAGACGGCACAATCCACATCCAACGCCCCGACGGCAGCACACTCGACTAGCGCCAGCTAGCCGACGACATTTGGGAATCCTGGGCGCCAATCTGGGCCCACGAGAACGAGTTGGTTGACGGTGACGTGGCGTTCGGTGAATGCAGCTTCGCAGTAGGCCAGATAGAAGCGCCACAGGCGGATGAAGCGCTCGTCGAGGCCCATGGCGCGGACCTCGTCGAGTTGGGTGTCCATGTTGTGTCGCCAGCGGCGCAGCGTCTCTGCGTAGTGCCAGCCAAAATCATCCACATCCAGCAATTGCAGCCGCGTGTGCTTGGAGATGATCTTTGCGATGGTGCCGACCGAGGGCAGAAAGCCGCCAGGGAAGACGAAGCGGGCGATGAAGTCGTCGGTGTTCTTGGTGCGTTCATAGCGGCGGTCTGGCACGCAGATGGCCTGCATGCCGATCATGCCGTCGGGGGTGATGTTGGCCTCTAGGGCCTGGAAGAACGCGGGGTAATCTCGCCAGTCGATGGCCTCGATCATCTCCACGCTCACGAGCCGCTCGCTGCGGCGACCGCTGACTCGGGCTATGTCTCGCCAATCCTCTTTGTGGAGCTTCACCTGGTCGCGGCTAATTCGGCCCTCGGCGACGGCCTGGTCTCGGCGCACGACCGCTTCGTCGTATTGTTCGCTGCTGATCGTGGTTGAGACGACGTCCGCGCCATATGCCTCAGCGGCCCGCAACGCCATAGCGCCCCATCCCGTCCCAATCTCGGTCACAGTCATGCCCTCCGCGACGCCGAGCTTTCGGAGTAGCCGGTCGTATTTGGCGATGCTGGCCTCTGCGAGCGTCATGTCAGCGGATTCGAAGAAGGCTGCGCTGTAGGTCATGGTTTCGTCGAGGAACAGCTCGAAGAAGTCGTTGCCCAAGTCGTAGTGGGCGCCGATGTCTTCGCGGTTGCGGTCTCGGTTGGGCTTGGGCAGGACCCGGCGAACCCGGTCCGAAACAGGCGTGGTGATAGCAGCCAACTTGTTGCGGATCTCATCGAAGGAATCCATATTGCGTGCAGCGATCTGCACGACGAGCTCCGGGTTGGGACTGTCCCACCATTTCTCGATGTAGCCGCGCCCCAGACCGATTGAGCCCTCGGTCGCAAGGTGCCACCAGGCCCGGTCGTCGTGCACGGTGATCGCCGCTTCAAGGCCGCCGCCTGGCCCCAGGACCATGACGTCTGAGCCTTCGTGCAACAACAGGGCGTCTCGCTTGAGGCGCTCGAGCACCTTCAGGGCAACCCGCTTGGCAAGTTCGTTGCGTCGAGACCCTGGTTCGGGTGCGAGCGCGACGGTGGGGGAATCGTCGAGCTTCGCTTTCTCGAAGAGCGCTTCTGGTCGGGTACGAGGTGAGGTATCGGTCATGTCGGTGAGTCCTCCAGAGTGCGGGTCTTCTTCTTAGGGTGGGTGACGAACGGGATGCCCTTACGGGCGATTTTGAGTGCCTGGGCGTGAATGCCAGCGGAGACTTGGCGGGTCCGCAACGCATCAACGAACGCGGACCGGTTCAGCGTCGCCGAGGTTGGTGTCGTGCGCTCCACGACGAGGGCTGTTTCAACAATGGGTTGCCCGCTGTCGACATCATTCACGTCGATTCGCAGGCTCAGTTCATCGTCGCGAGATTCCAACGTGAGCCGATAGCGAAAGTCCATCTCGAGAAACGGCGAGACGTGTAAGTCCTTGTCGAAGTCGACGTGAAAGGCGCTGGCGCCGGGGCCGACGGACGGAGTCGGGACGAGTGGCAACGGATACTGTCGACGTTCTTTCCAAGGAGTGTTCGTTACTTCGGCGATTGCCGCCACGGGCACATCAGGATTCTCGTCCCACAACACGAACACCGTGATGGGATTGAAGAGCCAGCCCCAGCGCCGTGCCTGCGACAACATGCGAACCGCACCCGCTGGGCGATAGCCCAGGACAGGTTCCACGAGATCTCGGAGTTGCTCGTTGATGTTCCCGGTGGGCTCGGCTCCGTAGTCGGCCCGGCGGATCTGTACCGGACCGAGGCGATTGGTCGACCAAAGCGGACTGAGCGACGTGAGGGCTTCAGGATGGTTGGGGTCGATCCAAATATGGCTGGCGCCATAGGTGAACTCATTGACCGCCGGACGGTTCCGTCGATGCCACACCTGGCCGTTACAAAGCGCCGCCTCGCCCGCCCGCATTAGGTCAACACCGCCTCGGCGGAGAGATCCGTCGCTTCCAACGCCCATGGCGTTCCGAGCTCGCGGCACACCCGCAAACCAGACGCCATGCCGTCTTCGTGGAACCCATAGCTCCAGTACGCGCCAGCAAAGTGGGTGCGATTGACGCCGCTGATCTCGCCAGCACGCAGTTGCGCGAACATCGCTGCTCGGTCAAAGACCGGGTGGGAGTAGCTGGCCTCATACAGCACGTGAGCTGGATCGATCCGTGGTTCGTTCAGGCTCACCAGATACCGCATCTGCGTGTCGATTCGCATCAGCTGGTTCATGTCGTAGGTCAGCACCGCGGAGCCTGCGTCTTTACCGTCGCTACGGCGGTAGTAGTTCCACGCCGCCCAGGCGGCTTCGGTGGGAGGAAGCACGGAGGTATCGGTGTGCAGCGTCGCGGTATTCGATTGATAGCGGATCGCTCCGAGGATGTCTTTCTCGGCAGGGGTCGGGTCGGCCAACATGGCGAGCGCTTGGTCGCTGTGGCAGGCCAGGATGACCGAATCGAAGCGCCCAACGTCGCGCTCGGTGCGAATCGTCACCGAATCATCGGACCGTTCAATGGATCGCACCGGTGTCGAAAGGCAAATCTCCCCATCGAAGCGGGCGGCGATTCGATCGACGTAGGTTCGGCTTCCGCCGACCAGCGCTTTCCACTGTGGGCGGGCGCCAAGGCCGAGCAATCCGTGGTTGTCGAGGAACCGAAAGAGCGCGACGGCCGGGAAGTCGGCGAAGGTGGCTGGGTCGGCAGACCAGATCGATGCTCCCATCGGGATCAGATGAAGATCCACAAAGGTGGAGCCGTAGCGATGCTCGGACAAGAAGTCGCCGAGGGTTCGAGTGGGGTCGCCTCTGTCCAGGTAGGTGCGTGCATGACGGTAGAACCGAAAGATGTCAGCGAGCATCTTGTAGGTCGTGGGGTTCTTCAGATTGCTGCGGTCGGCAAAGATCGTGTCGAGGTTGGTGGCTCGGTAGAAGAAACCTGACGCTTCGTCGGCTACTCCGAAGCTCATTTCGGTGTCTACGGGTTCTACGCCGAGTTCATCGAACAGCCGTTGAATGTTCGGGTAGTTGCGATCGTTGTGCACGATGAAGCCGGTGTCGATACCGACCTCGCCAGCGACAGGGTCGTCGACCATGACGGTGTTCGAATGGCCTCCGAGGCGGTCCCGCGCCTCGAACAGGCTTACCTCATGATGCGGGCCGAGCACGTGTGCACATGCGAGTCCCGAGATGCCTGAACCGATGATCGCAATCTTCATGTCCCAATGGGTTATAGCCGACGACCCCGGGCATCTAGGAGCCTCATTGGACGATCACCGTGCAAACGGGCACAAACTGTCCATCTATGACAAGAGGCAGTCCGCATTTGATCGATGAACCGCCGAGGTTTCCGTTGGGCTTACGCCGTCGGTTTCGGTCGGGTCAGATCACGCATGAGGCCTTCTTGTGCCGTTGACGCCACGAGCGTGCCGTCGGCTCGAAAGAACTGTCCAAGGTTGAATCCTCGGGCGCCGTTCGCCGACGGCGACGAGGTCGAATAGAGCAGCCACTCGTCGGCGCGGAACTCGCGATGGAACCAGATCGAATGGTCCAAGCTCGCCGCCATGATGTTCTCGAACGAGGGGACGTGCATCCGTACGGCCGTGCTCAAGAGCGAAAGGTCGCTCAGGTAGGTCAGCGCAAGGCGATGGACGACCGGGTCGTCGGGCAGCGTTCCGTTCATTCGGATCCAGATCCGACGTTCACTGATGCCAGGCTGCCAGTCGCTCGGCGCATGGAAATGGCGAAACTCCACCGGCACGCCCTTGGGCTGCCAAAAGCGTGGGATGTAGTCGCGAGGCGAGAGACCGAAGTCTTCGGGGCCTGGTGAATCCTCTGGCGGGGCCACAGATGGCATCTCCGCCTGATGCTCGAAGCCGTCCTCGACTTTGTGAAACGAGGCTGACAGGTTGTAGATCGCCTCGCCTCGTTGGCGGGCGACCACCCGCCGGGTTGCGAAACTTCGCCCGTCACGAATGGGGTCGACGTCGTAGATAACCGGTATCTCCGGGTCGCCGGGGCGAAGAAAGTAGCTGTGCAGTGAGTGGACGCTGATGCCGTCGATCGTTTGGTACGCGGCAGAAAGCGCTTGTGCTGCGACCAGGCCGCCGAAAAGCCTGCCTCGCTCCCAGTAGACCGGGTGACCTCGATAAAGGTTTCGGTCGAGGAGTTCGAGGTCGACGCTTTCGACAATGGCATCGACATCGGCTTGGTCAAGGTTCATCCCGTGAGCGTAGGGCCTGCACATGTTGACGCGTAGCTGGACGGACGCTCAGTATTGGTAATGGCCGATATCGACCAGGTGCACTCGACGTACCAGGAGCAGGGATTTGTATCCCAGTTCACGGTGCTCGACACCGCAGACGCCGCTGTTCACCGCTCCACTCTCGAGAAGGCCGAGGCCGAACTCGGTCCGTTGCACTACATAAACAAGATCCACACGGTGATGGCATCGGCCTACGCCCTAGCCACCCACCCGACCGTGCTCGACTTCGTCGAGCGCGCGATCGGTCCCGACATCTTGCTCTACAACACCAACTACATCATCAAGGAGCCGGGGACGACGGCACACATCACCTGGCATCAAGACCTGACGTACTGGGGTCTTGACGACGACGATGCGCAGATTTCGATGTGGCTTGCGCTGTCGCCAGCGACGCCGGAGTCGGGGTGCATGACGATGATCCCGGGCTCGCACAAGGGTGGGCTGGTCGAACACGATGAGCAGTCCGATGACGACAACATCTTGCTGTTGGGCCAGCACATCACCGACGTCGACGATTCCAACGGCGTGCACTGCGCGCTCGCTCCTGGTGAAGCGTCGTTTCATCACGGATGGACCGTGCATCGATCGACCCCCAACGTCAGCGCGGATCGCCGTATCGGGCTAAACGTGCAGTACGTCGCACCACACAACCTGCAGCACGGTGCTGCGCACTCCGCCACGTTGTTACGCGGTGAGGATCGGTTCGGCCACTATGACCGCGAACCGAAACCGGAAAGCTGGCTCGACAAGGACGCCGCAGAAGCGCTCTACGCGGCCGACCGGGCGATGAAGCAAAGCTTCCAGACGAAATAGTGTTTGAGCGCCTACGGTTTTCCTTCTATGGCCCGCCGCATCTTCCTGACCGCCCGTCAGACGAACTTGGTTCTCGAAGTAGCTATGGTGTCGGTAATTGCCACCGGCCTGATCTCCTGGCTCGTGCCGTTGTCCTCGGCGAGAGTGGTGACAGTGATCCACGCGATCCTCGGGCTCTTCGTCGTGGCGGTTGCCCCGTTTAAAGTTCGCGGTTCGGCCCGGACAGGCTTTAAACGCAAGTCACGCACTCGGTTCGCTTCGGCGGCATTCGGGGCCATCGTGGTTGGTGCCATCGCCGCCGGCATCCTCCACAGCACGGGCGTGTTCTTCGGCACCGGATTCGGAACGCCCCTGTGGTACCACCTCTTCCTCGGCATTCTCGCGATCCCGGTGTTGGCGTGGCACATCTGGACCAGACCGGTACGACCCAAACCCATCGACCTCAACCGACGCGGTCTCATCACCACCGGTGTCGGTGGGGTGTTGGCGTCGGTTGCGCTCGTTACCCAAGAGGTCGTCCTTGACGCAACCGGGGTCAAAGGAGCCGACCGCGAGGGCACTGGATCCATCGAAACCGCCTCGTTCGAACCGGCCAACATGCCCGAGGTCAGCTGGTTCAACGATCAGATACCAACCGGGGTTTCTGTGCCTCTGTGGCCACTTCGCATCGGCGGAGTCACCGTCAGTGTTCTCGACGACCTGATCCCAAACGCTCGTACCATCCAGGCACGAATCGACTGCACCGGCGGGTGGTTCTCGGTGCAGGACTGGGACGCCGTGCCGCTGAGCGAACTGATCGAACGAAACGACACAGCCCGCAGTGTTCGGGTGCGCTCGGTAACGGGCTATTCACGTCTGTTCCCGATCGAGTATCTGGACGACCTGTTTCTCGCCACCGGATACGGCGGCGAGCCACTACGGCTTGGTCATGGTGCGCCGGTTCGTCTTGTCGCCCCGAATCGCCGCGGATTCAACTGGGTGAAGTGGGTTCGCGAGATCGAGTTGAGCGAGCGGCCAGCGTGGCTGCAGTCGCCGTATCCGCTCTCGTGAGATCACAGCGTCTTGTCGAACCAGGCGGTGACGTCCTCCGCGAGGCGATCGGCGGCCTCACGGCCGCCGAAGAGGTGTCCGCCGGTGGGGTAGCGAGCGAACTCTTTCAGTTTGGGTGCCGCTTCATGGAGGCGCTCGCCCTCGGCGACAGACACGACGGTGTCGTCGTCGGCATGGACCACCATGTAGGGCCGGTCGAGATCTCGTACCGCCTCGAGAACATCGTGGGTCTCGAGGTCGTGGAGAAAACCGACCTCTAGCTCGAACGTGCGGCCACCGATCGACACATTGGCCCGACCGACGTCGGCGAAGTCGTCCTCGGTCCCGTCGAGAAGGTGCTTTACATGGGTCGCATCGCTGGGCGCGGAGATCGTCACCACCGAGCGGACGGTCTTGAGCTTGCCGGCGGCGAGCAGCGCAGCAGCACCGCCGAGGGAGTGCCCGATGAGTCCGCAAGGGCCAAATCCCATCTCCACCAATGTGGTGGCGGCACGTGCCACATCGGAAACGTTGCCCGAGAGCGTCTTCTTCGCGAAGTCGCCTTCGCTCTCTCCCAAGCCGGTGAAGTCAAACCGGAATGCGGCGAAGCCAGCGTCGGTGAGCGCTTTGGCGAGTCGGGTCATCGTATGGATGTCTTTGGAACAGGTGAAGCAATGTGCCATCAGCACAGATCCCCGAGCCCGTTTGACGGGGCGGTGGAGGATTCCTACGAGTTCTGCGCCGTTACCACCCACGAAGTGGATCGCTTCGGTCTCTGGGCGGTCCGGCGTGCGTACTGTCTCATCCATGACGGCCAGGGTAGGCAGATGACGGCCCACAACCGGGCATCGAAGCCTCTAGCGTTAATGCCATGGCCGAGATAATTAGCCGAGCATCGAAGCTCGACGACCTGCGTTACGCGATCCGTGGACCGGTGCTCGATGAGGCGACCCGCCTCGAACACGAAGGCCACCGCTTGATGAAGCTCAACATCGGTAACCCGGCGCCTTTCGGGTTCGAAGCACCCGAAGAGGTGCTCGTCGACATGATCCGGAACCTTCCGACGGCGCAGGGTTACTGCGAGTCGCAGGGGTTGTACTCCGCTCGCAAGGCGGTCATGCAATACAACCAGCGCAAGGGCGTCAAAGGCGTCGAGATCGACGATATTTGGATCGGCAACGGAGTCTCCGAGCTGCTCGTCATGTCCTTGCAGGGGTTGTTGGATCCCGGCGACGAGGTGCTTATCCCCGCACCCGACTATCCGTTGTGGACCGCTGGTACGAACCTGGCTGGTGGGACTCCTGTGCACTACCGCTGTGATGAGGATGACTGGTTCCCCGATATCGCCGATATCGAGGCCAAGGTCACGGAGAACACCAAAGCGATCGTCGTTATCAACCCGAACAACCCGACCGGAGCCGTGTACTCACGCGAGTGCCTGGGTGAGATCGTCAAAGTCGCCCGACGACACGATCTTGTGGTGATGGCAGACGAGATCTACGACAAGATCATCTACGACGACGCCGAACACATATCGATCGCGTCGCTCGCAGACGATGTGCTGTTCCTCACGATGAACGGGCTTTCGAAGACCTATCGAGTCGCTGGTTTCCGAAGTGGTTGGATGACCGTGAGCGGAGCCAAAGAACGCGCGCAGCCCTACATGGAGGCGCTCCGGCTTCTCGCATCGATGCGCCTGTGCGCCAACGTGCCAGCCCAACATGCCATTCAGTCATCGCTCGGCGGCTACCAATCGATCGCCGAGTTCACGACCCCCGGCGGTCGCCTCTACGAGCAGCGCCAAGTCGCCTACGAGATGATCAACAACATCGACGGCCTGAGCTGCGTGAAGCCCGACGGTGCGCTCTACCTGTTCCCAAAGATCGATACCGAACGCTTCGGCATTGTCGACGACGAGCAGTTCATTCTCGACTTTCTGCGAAGCGAACACGTGTTGATGGTGCAGGGAAGCGGGTTCCACATGCCAAAGCCCGACCACTTCCGAATCGTCTTCCTGCCCACTGTGCGAGACCTGACGCGAGCGATTGGTCGGCTGGAGAAGTTCCTGGCCAGCTACCAACAAAAGCTCTGATCAACTCTTCTAGCGGCGGCCAATCGGGTCGGTGACGTGCGTTATGGTGTTGGTTCCCACGCGAACATCGGGAGTCTCCACCAATGGGCGAAACCACCATCCTCCATCACCTCGAGCGACATGCGGCGCAACGCCCGCATGAGCCAGCGATTCACGACAAGTTGGCTGGCGTTTGGCGCTCGACTTCATGGCGTAACTACAACCAGCAAACGCGGGACTTCGCGAAGGCGCTGCTCGCATCTGGAATCGGCAAAGGTGATGTCGTAGCCAACCTGAGTGCGAACCGTCCCGAGTGGGTCCTCTCCGCGCTGGGAGCGATGCGGGTCGGCGGCATTAGCGCAGGTATTTACTCCACCTGTTCCTCCGAAGAGATCGGCTATGTGCTCAACCACTCCGAGGCGCCGGTGGTGCTGGTGGAAAAGCCCGAACAGCTCGACCGTGTGATCGAGGCGTGGCCCACCACTCCGACGCTGCGCACAGTTGTGTACCTCGGTGAATCGACGCCCGAATTCGACGCAGCCTCCGACGGGCGCGTTGTTTCGTGGGACGACTTCCTCGCTCTTGGCGAAGAGATCGATCCCGAACGTATCGACGCTGCCCTCGCAGCGTTGACCGCGGACCAGGTGGCCGACTTCATCTACACGTCCGGCACAACCGGTCCGCCCAAGGCCGTGATGTTGACACACGAGAACCTCGAATGGACCGGTGCGGTCATGGGTGGCACGGTCGACCTCAACAGCACCGACGTGTCGTTGAGCTATCTACCGCTCTCACACATCGCTGAGCAAATGGCGTCGATTCTGATGCCGCTCATCTTCGGCACCCAGGTCTTCTTTTGTCACGACGGTCTACAGGTAGCGGAGTTCCTCAAAGAGGTCCGTCCAACGACGTTCTTCGGTGTGCCGCGGGTGTGGGAGCGCTTCGAGGCCGGCATCAAGGGTAAGCTCGCCGAAGCAGAAGGGGCCAAGGCCAAGCTCGCCGCCGGAGCGATGGCGACGTCGCTTGAATACCACGCAGAACTCAACGCAGGCAGGACGCCCTCGGGGTTTCTGAACGCCAAGTACCAAGCGTCCCACAAGGTGATCTTGTCCAAGATCCTTGCAGCGGTCGGATTCGACCGTTGCCGGGTATACGTGTCGGGCGCTGCGCCGATTCAGACATCAACGATCGAATTCCTCACGTCGATCGGCATGCCAATCAACGAACTCTACGGTCAGTCCGAAGGCAGCGGCCCGACGTCGACCAACCTGCCAGGAGCCAATAAACACGGCACGGTCGGACCAGCCATTCCAGGTGTCGAAGTACAGATTGCCGACGACGGCGAAGTTCTGCTGCGGGGCAAGAATGTGTTCGCCGGATATTCCAAGAACCCGGAGGCGACCGCCGAGACCGTCGTCGACGGATGGCTGCACTCGGGCGATCTGGGTGTCCTCGACTCCGAGGGCTACCTATCGATCATCGGCCGCAAGAAAGACATCATCATCACCTCTGGCGGAAAGAACATTGCCCCGCAGAACATCGAAGAAGCCCTGATGGGAATCGACATCGTCAGCAGCGCGGTCGTGTGTGGCGATGGACAGCGATTCCTCGTCGCGTTGCTCACCCTCGAGCCTGAAGCGGCGGCTCGATTTGCCGACGAGCATTTGCTCGATCCCGAGGATCTTCACGAGGACCCGCGGATACGACAGCACATCAGCGAGGCGATCGAGAAGGACATCAACCCAGCCATGGCGCGTGTCGAGCACGTACGGAACTTTGCCGTGCTGCCCCGAGACTTCTCGTCGGAAACGGGCGAACTCACCCCGACGTTCAAGGTGAAGCGAAACGTCGTCAACGAAAAGTACGCGGATGTCATTGCTGCGACCTTCGAGGACGGCCAGGTGCTGTAGACCGGGCTTCCGGGCTTACAGCAGGCTGCCTATCCAGGAGTAGAACCCGAGCAGACGCAGCGCGAGCGCAACCGCTGCCACGGTCATGACGGGTCGAATCCAACGTTCCCCGCCGCGCACGGCGAGCTTTGCGCCCACCCATCCACCGATCGACAAACCGATCGCCAAGATGATGGCGGGAGCCCAGCGCACGTTGCCCTCGATGATGAAGATGGGCAGCGCGATGAGCGTGGCAAACGTCGTGAAAATCACTTTCACGACGTTCGCGGTGACCAAGTCCAACCCGGAACGATTGAGCGCGGCGAGAAGCACGAGTCCGACCCCGGCCTGTATTGCACCGGCGTAGATCCCGATGAGGAAGAACACGCCGATGGTAACCGCGAGCGGCCATGTTTGCGCGTCGAGGTTCGGCTTTGGTTTGTTGACCGTGAGGATGATGATCGGGATCATCAACAACCCAAACACCGTCTCGAAGGTGTCGTCGGTCAGTTGGCTGATTCCGAACGCGCCAACCGCTGCACCGGCGAGCGCTGGAGGGATGATCGGGATGAGCTGGCCAATAGCGACGTGCTTGCCCTCGCGGCGGAAGCTCAAGAAGGCGGTGATGTTCGAGGTGAGGATGCCGACGCGGTTTGAGCCATTCGCTGCACCGCCGGGGACGCCAGCCAACACGAGCAGGGGAACCGTGAGGGTCGATCCGCCACCGGCCATCGCATTGACCACACCGGCGAAGATGCCGCCGACGATGAGAATGATGATGTCGATGGTGCTCATCGGTTACTCGCCGCACTCGACGAGACCGCGCAGGTTCCAGGCGTCGGTTCCTTGGTCCCACGTGCAACCAGCGACTGGAACGAGTCCGGTGGGAAGCCAGAAGACCCCGTTTTGAAAGAACCGCAGATAGTCACGTGGAAATGACGTTAGCGAGGGAAGGCTGTCGAGGCTTTGTTCGGTGTCGGCTAAGCCGATGCCGGTAGCCGCATCCCATGTGCGTGTTCCGTCGACCTCGGAGACGACGCCGTCAACCGCCTTGAGTTCGATGACCTCCTCGTCGAGCTGTCGGGAGAGAACCGCCCAGCCGTCGTCGCCCATGAACGAGACGACTGCGAGAGGCACTCCTGCCACTTCACTGTTGACGACCTGTTCGCGTTGTACGCGAGGGAAGGGGTAGGCCTTGGATTCGTCGCCGAGGCTGACGACGATCGCTAGTTGGTCGAGCGAAAACCCTGATCGTGGGTTCAGCACCGCGAGAGCGAGCGTGTCAGGATGCTCGGCTTGCCAGTCGGCCCACGTCGTGAGCGACGAGGGGAGCAGTTGGAGCTGATCCCCCGCGCGTGGTCCGTCGATAGCCAGACCGTTTGGTTGGCTCCACAACGACCCGGTGCCGTGGTCCCACCACGTCATCGCGTTAGCGAAGAGCCCGCCTTGATTGCCGAAGACCACTTCCTCGCCGTTTACTTCTCGGCGATGAACTATCGCCGTTGCGCAAAGCGGTCACCAGGTGACCAGCGTCGGTATGCCCCGGTGGTTGTCGACCACCATCTCCCGCTGGGTGAGGAAACCAATGGGGTAGGCCCGAGCCTCACCCTCGAGGTTGACCCCGATCACGAGATCCTCAGGGTTCCAGGTCACGCCAGACGCCCTGGTGAAGCGCGGTTGGTAGACCGGCTCGATCTGGTCGCGGGCGAGCAAGGGGCGAAACCCGGTTGGGCCGGCGCCGCCGAGTGTGGGGTCAAACACGGTGAGCGGGTCCGGCACATCGGTGATTCCAGGCCAGTCGTTGGCCGCGATATCGGTATTGCTATCGCGCTCGACGCCCGATCCAGTCACCGCTGCAAGGATCGCCAGCAGCACAAGCGCGGGCAGGAAGGCCAGAAATCTACGCACGCTCACCTGCAGATGGTAGACCAGCGTTGGTTATCGGCAGATGCCGTCGTCGCAGGCGGCCTTTTCGACCGCATCGGCCACTCGGGCGCTTACCGCAGGGTCGAACACGCTGGGGATGATGTGCGTGGGCGAGAGCTCGTCGGAGCTGACCTCGTCGGCGATCGCCTTTGCCGCGGCCAGCTTCATGTTCTCGGTGATGTCGGTGGCCTTCGCGTTGAGCGCGCCACGGAAGATCCCGGGGAACGCCAACACGTTGTTGATCTGATTCGGAAAATCGCTGCGCCCGGTCGCCATTACCGACACGAGACCCTCAACGAGTTCGGGTCGGATCTCGGGGTCAGGGTTGGCCATCGCGAACACGATTGGGTCCTTGGCCATCGACTCGACGTCGGTTGGGGTCAAGATGTCTGGTGCGCTCACACCGATGAATACGTCGGCGCCAACGATGACCTCGCTCAGCGAACCTTTCAGCCCTCGCTGATTGGTGCGTTCGGCAAAGGCTTGCTGGGCGGGATTCAGCTGCTCGTCGCCGTCCCACACCGCACCGTGCGCGTCTACGCCAACCAGGTGGCCGATGCCCGCGCCGAGGAGGATTTTGCCAATAGCGATTCCCGCTGCGCCGACGCCGCTCAATACGACGGAGACGTCCTCGAGGTTCTTGCCCGCGACTTTGAGCGCATTGCGAAGCCCGGCCAACACGACCACCGCAGTGCCGTGCTGGTCGTCGTGGAAGACGGGAATGTCGAGACGCTTCTTCAGTTCCTCTTCGATGTAGAAGGCACCGGGAGCGGCGATGTCTTCGAGGTTGATACCCCCGAAGCTCGGGGAGAGCCGCACGACGGTTTCGATGATCTCGTCGGGGTCCTTGGTGTCGAGGCAGATCGGGAACGCGTCGACACCCGCGAACTCCTTGAACAACAGCGCCTTGCCCTCCATCACGGGCATGGCCGCCTTTGGGCCGATGTCGCCGAGACCGAGCACGGCGGTGCCGTCGCTCACGATTGCGACGGTGTTGCGTCGGATGGTGTAATCGTCGGCGAGTCGTTCGTCTGCGGCGATTGCCTTACAAACGCGAGCTACACCGGGGGTGTAGGCCATCGAGAGATCGTCGACGTCCCCAACAGGGCACAGCGGGTCGGTCTCGATCTTGCCGCCCTCGTGCATGCGGAAGGTCCGGTCGTAGACATCGAGCAGTTCGATGCCCTCGACGTCGCCGACTGTGTC
Source organism: uncultured Acidimicrobiales bacterium (assembly GCA_964562985.1). Classification (GTDB taxonomy): domain Bacteria; phylum Actinomycetota; class Acidimicrobiia; order Acidimicrobiales; family SHLQ01; genus SHLQ01. The sequence continues at coordinate 20,366 of CAZLWE010000027.1, read as the reverse complement.
AATGAGTACCTGCTGGTGTTCAACGCTTGAACAGTTCACCACGATGGAGCGTTGGAGCACGGGCCCTTTGGCAACGAAGTTGTTGATCGCGAAGATGTTCCCTCCTGCGGCACCGATAGCACTCGTCAGCCGGCCCAGCACACCAGGCACGTTGTGCACATTCACCGTGAAATTCAGTGAGTACTGGGTGGAGGTCGTTTCGCTTGGATCCATATTGGGCAAACCTTACTGAGTCGCAGCTACGATCACGGCATGGCGACCGCGTTAACACTCGATGAGGCTAAGGCCTTTGGGCTCCGATGCAGAGAGTTCCTCACCGCGCACGCGACCGGGGCAGCGGAGTCGGTCGCTGAGGCTAAGGCGTTTCTCGGTGCAGCCGCCGATGCGGGATTTGGCGGCCTGGTCTATGACCCTGCCTACGGTGGCGCTGGCCTGACCGAAGAACACGACAAGATTTGGCGGGCCGAAAAGGCCCAGTTCCCGGCGATAGATCGAGACTTCGTGATCTCGCATGGCATGTGCCTGCCGGTGCTGAACGACTTCGGCACCGAGGACCAGAAGACGGAGTTCATGCCCGCCCTCATTCGGGGCGAAACGATGTGGTGCCAGATGTTCTCTGAGCCGAGCGCCGGTTCCGATGTGGCGTCGCTTCGCGCAAAGGCTGAACTCGACGGCGACACGTGGATCATCAACGGCCAGAAGGTCTGGACGACACTCGCGCATGAGTCCGACTATGGCGTGATCATCGCCCGTACCGACCCCCACGCCCCCAAGCACGCCGGTATCTCGATGTTCATCGTCGATATGAAAGCGCCGGGGGTGGAGATCCGCCCGATCCACCAGATCGATGGTGGAACGCACTTCAACGAGGTGTTCTTCACCGACCTCGCCATCCCCAAGGCCTGGCTTCTCGGCGAGCAGAACAATGGGTGGAACCAAGCGACGGCCATGTTGATGTACGAGCGGGTCGCGATTGGGAGCATCGGTGGTGGCGATATCACCCAGCCCTCTTTCGACAAGCTCGTCGCTTCGGCCAAGGCAAACGGCGCGATCGATAACCCCGTGGTTCGCGACGAGCTGATGCAGCTGTACTCGATGGAGACGACCAAAGCGATGGTCGCCATGCGGGCACGGGCCGACATGGAGTCGGGCAAGGCCCCCGGCCCCGGCGGATCTCTCGGCAAACTCGCGGGATCGGCAGTCGCCTGGAGGTTCCGTGAGATCGCCGCGTCGATCCACGGCATGGGGTCGATCGCGTGGGAAGCCGCAGAGGAAGCCTCAGCTGGCGAAGAGGTCGGTCACGACACCGTGTCGAGCTTCCAGATCGGGATTGCGGGCGGCACGGACGAGATCCAGCGAAACATCATCGGTGAACGGGTGCTCGGGCTGCCGCGACCGCCTTCGGTCGACCGTGGTGTGCCATTCAACGAACTCGACCACTAGATCTGGCGACCGTGAGCGGGCGATAGCTACGCTCAGGGACCACAGAACAGGTTTGAGATGGCGGAAACGTGGGTGGTTCCAGTTAGGATCAACGAGTTATGTATGCCGTAATTAAGACCGGCGGTCGTCAGTACCGCGTTGAAGAAGGCCAGGTTCTTGACGTCAATCGCATGGGCGACGTCGACGACACCGCTTCGTTGACCCCCGTCCTGCTCGTTGACGGCAGCACGGTGCTTGCCACTCCCGATCAGCTCTCCGGTGCATCGGTCGGCGTGAAGATCATCGAGGACAAGCGTGGGAAGAAGATCGAAGGCTTCACCTACAAGAACAAGTCCAACCAGCGCACGCGTTGGGGACATCGCCAAGCATTGAGCACGATCGAGGTCACCTCGATCAAGGCCGGCTAAGCGAACTACGAGAACGAAAGAGGAAACGATATGTCGAAGACCAAGGGTGGCGGTTCTACACGGAACGGTCGTGACTCAAACGCACAGCGCCTCGGCGTGAAGGTATACGACGGTGGCGCAGTCACCGCCGGGTCGATCCTCGTTCGCCAGCGCGGCACCAAGTTCCATCCTGGGAACAATGTTGGAAAGGGCGGCGACGACACGCTCTTCGCACTTTCTGCCGGCACCGTAAAGTTCGGTAAGCGCAACGGACGCAAGCTCGTCGACATCATCACCGAGGGTTAATTAACCCTCACTTACACACTTGTCTGGCAGGGTAGTCCCGTGTCCAATTTCGTTGACGAGTGCAACATCAACGTCCAAGGTGGCAATGGTGGCGCGGGGTGCGTGTCGTTTCGTCGTGAAGCGCACGTTTCCAAGGGTGGTCCCGACGGTGGCGATGGGGGCAACGGCGGGAGCATCTGGCTTGTCGCCGATCACAACTCGGCATCGCTGCTGTCGTTCCGAGATCACCCGCACCGCAAAGGAAAGTCTGGAAAGCACGGAAGCGGCGCCAAGAAGCACGGCCCGTCCCAGCCCGACCTTGAGGTTCCCGTACCCGAAGGCACCATCGTCTACGACTTCGATGGCAACCAACTTGCCGACCTCGCCCATCACGGCGACCGGTTCCTTGCCGCTGCGGGCGGTGAGGGCGGCAAGGGAAATGCGCGGTTCCTGTCGAACAAGCGACGTGCACCAGCCTTTGCTGAGCAGGGCGAAGAGGGCGAGGAGCGCTGGCTTCGACTCGAGCTCAAACTCGTTGCTGATGTCGCGCTCGTGGGCTTTCCGAACGTCGGAAAGTCCACGCTGATCTCGCGTATCTCGGCAGCCAAGCCCAAGATCGCCAACTATCCCTTCACCACGCTCGAACCCAATCTCGGTGTGGTCCGTATCGAGGAAGACGACTTCGAGATGGTCGTCGCCGACATCCCGGGTCTCATCGAAGGGGCCGCAGAGGGCAAAGGGCTTGGGCATCAGTTCCTTCGCCACGTCGAGAGAGCCCGTGTTTTGTGCGTTCTGCTCGATCTGGCCCCTTGGGATGCGGTGACCCCCGAAGACCAGGAATCGGCGCTCCTGCGGGAACTGGAGGCTTATCAGCCCGATCTGCTCGACCGTCCACGCCTCATGGTGGCCTCAAAGGCCGATATGGCCCCCGAAAACGACTACGACGGGCTCACCATCTCGTCAATCACCGGTGCGGGGATTCCTCAGCTGACCGGTCGCCTCGCCGATCTCGTGCGAGAGGCTCGCTCAGCAAGTGAAGCCGATAGCGACATGGCGATCACGATCCACCGGCCCATCGCCGAGTCCATCGAGATCGAGCGCCTCAGCGATACCTCCTATGCGGTGCATAGCCGACAAGCGCTCCGTGCGGTTCGCCTCAGCGATCTGACCGAGCCGGAGGCGTTGCAACACGCACAGCAGCGCCTCGAGTCGCTCGGGGTCAACAAGGCGCTGCGAAATGCCGGGGCCAGAGACGGCGACATCATCCACATCGGCGACCTCTCCTTTGAGTACGAAGAAGACCTATGAGTTCCGACCTCGCACAGAACGTCGTCGTCAAGCTCGGTACGTCATCGCTTACCGATGCTGATGGGGTAATCGATATCGCCTTTATCGACCGAGTCGCTTCGGAGTTAGCGCTACTCCATGCGGATGGCTCCCGAGTCACGGTCGTTTCGTCGGGTGCGATTGCAGCGGGGCTTCCCGCGCTCGGGCTCGACGCTGGAGCGCGACCAGGCGATGCGGTTGCCCTTCAGGCCATCTCGTCGATCGGACAACCGACCCTGGTGGAGACGTGGCGTCGAGCGTTTGCCTCGAGCGAACTCGTCGTGGGTCAGATCCTTCTTGCGCCGCACAACTTCGGTGACCGCTCCCAGTACCTGCACGCCAGGTCGACGCTGAACAAACTGCACGAGCTTGGTGTGATCCCTATCGTTAACGAGAACGATGCCGTCACCGATTCGGAGATTCGTTACGGCGACAACGACCGCATCGCGGCCTTGGTAGCGAACATGGTCGAGGCGGACACGCTCGTCCTGTTGACCGACACCGACGGGGTGCTTACGGCGGACCCCAACGTCGACCCGACGGCTTCACTGATTGAGGAGATTGCCGACTTCGACGATCTCGACGCCGACACCATTGGTGGTGCGGGAAGCGCCCGGGGGTCTGGGGGCATGGCATCGAAACTGACCGCCGCCAAGATCGCCTCCCGCTCGGGGATACGTACCGTCATCGCCAACGCGAAACGCGAATCGGTGATTTCCGATGCCGTCGCTGGGCTCGCGGGCGTTGGAACGAGCGTGCCACCTCAGGGTGCGGTGACGTCAGCTCGAAAGCTGTGGATAGAGTTCGCCCTTTCAGCGGCCGCCCGTGTGATCGTTGACGAAGGCGCGCAGAACGCGCTCTCCCAGGGCGGGCGATCGCTGTTGTCCGTGGGCATCGTCGGGGTCGATGGATCCTTCGATCGTCGTGATCCGATCGAGGTCGCCAATGCCAACGGCGACGTGTTCGCCAAAGGGTTGGCGCGTGTCTCCAGAGCGGACATCGATGCCGAACTAGACGGGCAAGTCGTGATCCACGCCGACGATTTCGTCCTGTTGGGATAGGCCGAGCAACTACTCCGGCTGATCGGCCGGGGGTTCTGGATCGGGTTCGTCCTGAACAGGTGCATCCTGTGGGGCGTCGCTCATGATGCCCATCTGCGATTTGATCTCCGCTAGGCGGGCGGCGGCTTTCGATTCCATGGCGGCTTTCTCGACCATCGCCGAGGCTCCTTCGAGCTCGTTCTGGCCCGAAACATCGGCGAGTTCGGCCGTGGCTTCGGCCTTCGCCAGACGATCACCGATCTTGGCCTTGACGTCGTCATAGGCCGGTACGCCACTCGATGCGTCGGCGGTGGCTTCGGCCATCTTGGCCCGCTCGAAGTCCGCGCGAAGTTCTGCGCCCTTCGCCTTCATCTGCGTCATTTGGATCGCCGAATCAGACGCGATCGACTTCGCTTCTTCGGAGGCCTGGCGTGCTTCGATCAATTCAATATCGATCGTCGCAATCTGCGCGTCGATCTCTACGGCACGTTGGGCGAGAACCTCAGCAGATTCGTCGAAGTTGGCGGCTTTCGCATCGTCACCCTCTGCACGAGCTTCCTGGGCCATCATGACGGCCTGGCGGGTGTTCGTATTCACCGTCTCCAGTTCGCTGTACAGCTTGGTGCGCTGTCCTTCGAGCTGTTTCTCGTGAGCGATGATGTTTGTTGCAGACTCGCGCAACGCCTTGATCTGATCCGGTGTCATAGCGAGATGCCTTTCAGGTTTGAGCCGCTAGCGCTAGTTACGCGGTTGCGGTCGTGCCGCCCTCTTCTGGGGCGGTGGTGGCCTCTGGGGCTGCGGTCTCGGCCGAACCGACGCCGAGCTGGCTCTTGAGCTCCTCGAGACGGGCCTTGGCCTGACCTTCGTGAGCTGCGGCCTCGATTTCGGCCATACGGCCTTCTGTCGAACTCGCCGTGAGATCCGATGCGGCCTCGGCCTTGGCGAGCCGCGCTTCGATCTTGTCGCGTACCTGCTCGAGCGATGGGGTATCGCCGCCGACCTGCTCGTTGAGCGAGGTCATGGCGTCGTTCATCTGTTCTTTCATCTTGGCCTGATCGAGTTGGCTCAGCAGCTTCTGGCGCTCGGACAGCTTCTCTTGGAGCTTGGCCGAGTTCTGGTTGACGGCCCGCTTGGCTTCGTCGGCCGAACCGGTGGCTTGGAGATGAAGCGCCTTGAGGTCTTCGACCTCTTGTTCGACGGCGATAAGACGCTGTGCGAACGCTTCGGCGGCGCTGGTGTACTCGGCACCCTTGGTGTCGTCGCCGCGGGTCATGGCCTCCTCAGCCATCATGATGGCTTGGCGAGCGTTACCGGTGAGCTTTTCCTTTTCCTTGATGGCCTTCTCCAGGCGCATCTCGGTCTGCTTCTGGTGGGCGATAACGTTCGCGGCCTGTTCCTTGAGCCGCTGATGCTGCTCTTTGGACTCTCGGATTGCTTGTTCGAGCTGGATCTTGGGATCCGCGTTCTTCTCGAACTCTGAGTCGGCCTTTGCCGTCAGATACTTCCACCACTTCTTGAGCGTTTCGATCATGGGCTGCATGGTAATACGACAGCAGCGCCATGTCTGCAATCAGCGGATTCGGAACCGTTTGAGGGGTCCGAGGAGCAGGACGTTGAGGGCCTTCACTTTGGTGATCCGACAGACCACCAGGTAGGTCACCCCGGACAATCCAACCGATAGGACCATGGCGAGCGGCGGCCACACATCGTCGGTTACTACACGCATGATTAGGGCGACGACCGCAGCGGCCGTTATCGCGGGGATGAGCGCTTTGATGGGGCGCAGCGGGGATACTCCGGGAACGGCTCGGTCGGCGGCACGCCATAGCAGAACCCCTTCGACCCATGCCGCAATTGCGGAGCCGAGGGTGATGCCCATGGCCCCGAAGCGGATGGAGGAGTTCTGGGTGCCACCGTCGAATAGGGTCGGCAGCGCCGAGCGAACTTCATCTACGCCGATCCGGTCGAAGAGTTGCATGGCGAACGCGGCGATGGCGATAGCGATCGTGACGCGAACGACCGCCACGCGCGCCGGGCTGCGTGTGTCTCCCTGGGACCACAAGGTGTTTTGGGTGAGGCGAGAGATGGCCGAGGGGACGAGCCCGAGTGCGTATGCCCCGAGCGTGAACCAAATCAACAACGTGTCGTCGCTGGTGAAGTTTCCGCGTTCGAACAGTGTGGCGACGATCTTGTCGCCGAGCAGGATGTAGGCCACCGCCGTGAATGACACGAAGAAGGCGATCTGGGCGAACCCGCCTTCGCCGCGAGTCCGAATCTCTTCGGGATCCTTGAGTCGGCTGAGTTCTGGGAGTTCGGCTGCGGCCACGCTCACCGCGAACACGCTGATCGGGAGGATGTACAGGATCTGCGATGTGCCAACGGCCGTCACGGCGCCGACGGTGATGGCGTTGGCGAGAATGGTGTCGGCAAAAGCGGAAATCTGAATCACGCCTCGTCCAAATACGGTGTCGCCGAAACGTTTGAGAACTTGCTTTACGCCGTCGCGAGTGAGATCGAGCTTGAAACGAACACCTTTGGCAACCTTTGCAACAAAGGGCACCTGCACGCCGAACTGCAACGCGGAGCCAACCAAGAAGCCCCACGATGCGACCCGGGCCACTTCGCCTAAGACGTCGACGTTGGTCTGATTGTCTTCGAGTTGTCGGTTGATTGCAGCCGTAGTGTCGCCAAGTGCGGACGTGTCACCGATGCTGAAGAACACGACGCCACCAACAACTGCGGCGATCTGCGCGATGTTCCAGAGCACCGGAGCGACGTAAGACAAGAAGAACTGTCGGTGGCTGTTGAGAATGCCGAGGCACCAACCCGAGAGCACGAGCAGACCTGCCGACGGAAAGATGATGCGCAACAACGTCACCGTCAGGTCGAAGCGCGCGTCGTCAGAATCTCCGAGCAGTACTACCCACGCGATCTGCTCGGCAAAGATCGTGCTGAGGATGACGATGACCGCGGCGACGAGCGCGAGTAACGAAGCGATCGCCCCCGCGATTCGTCCGGCTTCTTCCTCATCGCGTTCGATCTCGGTGGAGTAGACGGGGATGAACGAGGCGGAGAGCGTGCCCTCGCCGAGAAGCATCTGCAGCACGTTTGGAATGCGTGTGGCGGTGATGAAGGCGTCGTTTGCGCCGCCAACGCCGAGAAACGCTGCAAAGACCGAGGTACGGATCACCCCGGAGAGCCGCGAGAGCAGAATGCCCGCAGCGACAAGAACGGACGCCGAGCGCTTCGGCGAATCGCCGGACGCGCCTGTTTCAGTGGAATCGACGGAGGGGGGTGAAGTAGCCACGAAGGATCATCCAAACGGTACTTGGATAAAGGAGCCGTTAGCGTGGATGACATGGCCGAACTTACGTCGCTCGCTGCTGGTATGCCCGTGGTCTACGGGGGCAACAAGATCACCACTGTCTCCGCGGAACTCGCCGATGCTTTCGCCCCGGGAGACGAGTTGGTGGTGGTGCAGACCACCGGCGACCTCATCCACATACCGGCCGACGTGGCCACTATTGCTCGAGATGCGGTCGGTCGTGCCGCTGTGGCCTTTACGGCGCTGAACTCGGTCTCCGATGAGGCCATCACCGACTTCTACAACGCGTTCGCAGACCGCCTGGCCGACGACGATGCTTTCGCCGCAATAGCGGCCGCCAACCAAGCCGACATCGCATCGGCCAAGGAACGCGGCCGAAGCACGACCAGGCTCGAACTCACCGACACCATGCGCGAAGGCATGGTCGCCGGCTTGCGGGGCTGGGCCGCTCAACCCGCTGGTCGGGGTCAGGTCGTCGAGTCGATCGGTCATGACGGCTGGGAGGTCGAACAGGTTCGGGCGGGACTCGGCGTGGTGGGCTTCGTGTTCGAAGGTCGACCAAACGTCTTCGCAGACGCCTGCGGCGTGCTGCGTTCCGGGAACACCGTCGTGTTCCGGATCGGCAGCGATGCGTTGGGAACCGCCGAGGCGATCGTTGAACACGCCCTGAACCCCGCCTTGGCAACCGCCGGACTTCCCGAAGGTGCCGCCTCGCTGGTAGCGAGCGCGTCGCGGGCCGCGGGCCACGCGATGTTCTCCGACACTCGACTGTCGCTGGCCGTCGCCCGCGGCAGCGGTGCAGCCGTAGCACAGCTTGGCTCCGTCGCCCGCCAGGCGGGCATCGCCGTGAGCCTCCACGGAACCGGGGGAGCGTGGATGGTGGCCTCGGCAGCTGCCGACGTAGATCGCTTCAGTGCAGTGGTCGAGAACAGCCTGGATCGCAAGGTCTGCAACACGCTCAACACCTGTTGCATCGTGCGCTCCGATGCCCAACGTCTGATCCCCGCACTACTCGTTGGGCTCGATCGAGCCGGTGAGAACCGAGGTACATCGCCCAAGCTGCATGTCGTTGGTGACGCAGCGGAGCATCTTCCCGAAGATTGGTTCGGTGAGGTCGAGATTGCGCGGGCTGAAGGCAACGTGACCGAACCCAAGGCGTCGCCGATTAGCGAGGACTCGCTCGGGGAGGAATGGGAGTGGGAAGAAAGCCCGGAGGTCACACTTGTACTAGTCGACAGCGTCGACGAAGCCGTAAAGGCGTTCAACGACCAAGCCCCAGGATTTGTTGCCAGCTTGATCTCCGAAGACGCAGACGAGTTCGAACGCTTCTTCAATGCAGTAGATGCTCCGTTCGTCTGCAACGGGTTTACCCGATGGGTCGACGGCCAGTACGCCTACGACCGGCCCGAGCTCGGCTTGTCGAACTGGGAGTTCGGTCGCCTCTTCGGTCGGGGCGGGGTGTTGAGCGGCGACAGCGTCTACACGATTCGGGCCCGAGTCAAGCAAAGCGATCCCGCAGTACGCCGTTAGGCTCAGCGAATGACTCATCGCTTTGACGACGTGGCCGAGGTGCGAGACAAGCTCGCTTCGGTCGACTATCTCGCCGACGACGCAATCGCAGGCATCGTGCACCTCGCCGATCGGCTCGAGAAGCCAATTCTGATCGAGGGCCCGGCCGGAACGGGAAAGACCCAGTTGGCCAAGTCGGTAGCCGAGATGACGGGCGCCAAGTTGATCCGTCTCCAGTGCTACGAAGGGCTCGACGAGGCCAAGGCGCTCTACGAGTGGAACTACAAGAAGCAGCTCCTTCGCATCCAAGCCGACCGCAGCGGCGACTCCGAATGGAGCGAACTCGAGGACGACATCTTCTCCGAGGAGTTCTTGCTCGAACGTCCGCTACTCGAAGCAATTCGTGCCGACGAGCCCGTCGTGCTGTTGATCGACGAGGTCGACCGCGTCGAGATCGAAACCGAAGCGCTGCTCCTGGAGATTCTCTCCGAGTACCAAGTCTCGATTCCCGAACTTGGAACGGTGACGGCCAAACAGATCCCGTTGGTCTTCTTGACGTCGAACAACACACGAGAGCTTTCCGAAGCGTTGAAGCGGCGTTGTCTTTACCTGCATCTCGATTACCCAGACATGGATCGCGAGAAAGAGATCGTCACGACTCGCGTTCCCGACATCAGCGACCACCTCGCGCAACAGGTCGCTCGGGTCGTGCGTTCGATTCGCCAGCTTGAGCTGAAGAAGCACCCATCGGTTAGTGAAACGATCGACTGGGCTCGGACGCTCGTCATGTTGGGCATCGATCAGATCGACGCCGAGACCGCAACCGAGACGGTCAACATCTTGTTGAAATACCGGACCGACATCGACAAGGCCGTCAAGGACATGAACGCGAACGCGGACACCTACTCCAGCGCCGAGTGACGTGACCACGACTCCACCAGCGCCAGAGCTCGACGAGGCGAGCGGTGAGCCATCCCCGCTGCTCGATCTGCTGAGCGGGTTCATCGTCGAGCTTCGAAACGCGGGACTCCCGGTGAGCCTCACCGAGAATCTCGATGCGATGGAGGCGGTCCAACACATCTCGCTCGAGGACCGCACGGCGCTCAAGTACGCACTTGCGGCCACGCTGGTGAAAAACCATTCCCACTGGAAGGCCTTCGAGATCGTCTTCGATGTGTACTTCTCGCTCCGGGGCGAAGAGTACGAAATTACCGGGGACGTGCTCGACGCGCCGCTCGACGAAGACGACGAGGAAGACCCCGATGCTCCCAATGGCCGGGGTGATGGAGAGAAGGGCCAGGGAGGTTCGGGGCGAGGGATGACCCCCGAAGAGTTGGCCGAGATGCTCTACAACGCGTTGCAACAAGGCGACCAAGCCATGATGCGCTCGATGGCCCGTGAGTCGGTGCGTCGCTATGCGGGGATGGAACCGGGCCGCCCGGTCGGTGGCACCTACTACCTGTACCGGACGCTGCGAAACCTCGATCTCGACGGGGTGCTCGAGAAGTTGATGCAGGATGACCAGGATTCTGACGAGGGCACGAGTCAGTTCGAGCAGCGCCTTAGGCGCGACGAATACAAGGACCGGATCGAAGCGCTGAAGAAAGAGATCGAAGCCGAGATCAGGCGCCGTCTCGTTGCCGATCGTGGGGTGGAGGCGATGGCGAAGACCTTGCGCAAGCCGCTTCCCGAAGACGTCGATTTCATGCACGCCAGCCGCGAGGAGATGGCGAACCTTCGCAAGGCCATCTACCCGCTTACTCGGAAGCTCGCAGTGCGCTTGGCACGCAAGCGTCGCCGCGGCCGCAAGGGGCCGCTCGATTTCCGCCACACGATCCGCACCTCGCTTTCCTACGGCGGCGTCCCCGCGGAGCCCAAGTTCCGGAATCCGCGTCCAAAGAAGCCCGAGATCATGGTGATCGCCGATATCTCTGGTTCGGTAGCCGCCTTCGCGCGGTTCACCCTGCATCTCGTCTACGCCCTGTCGAGCCAGTTCACCCAGGTGCGATCGTTCGTGTTCATCGACGGACTCGACGAGGTGACCGAGTTCTTCGAGCAAACCGACGACATCACCGAAGCGATCCACCGCGTCAACAGCGAAGCCGACGTGGTGTGGGTCGACGGACACTCCGACTACGGCCACGCACTCGAAGTCTTCTGGAACAACTACGGCAAAGACGTGGGCCCCAAGACATCCGTGCTGATCCTCGGCGACGCGAGGAACAACTACCACGCACCCAACAGCTGGATCATCAAAGACATCTCCGAACGCGCCCGAAACGTATTCTGGCTAAACCCCGAGCCGAAGAGCTATTGGGACACCGGCGACTCGATCATCGGCGAATACAGCCAGTACTGCGACGGCATCTTCGAGGTGCGCAACCTACGCCAATTAGAGCGCTTCGCAGACAACCTCGTCTGAGAACCGTGGCAGCTGATGCGTTTACCGAGTGCGTGACTCCGGTCGGAGAGGGGACTCGGGAGCTGTTTGTTGTTGAGGGGATTTCGGCTTCGAATGCAGCGGTGATTGCACGGGATCCCAAGACTCAGGCGATCCTTGCGGTGCAGGGAGGCTGCGTGCCGCTTGAACGCTCACCGAAGGTGAGTAGGCGTGCTGAACCCGTGCCGCCAAAATCGCGGCGGAGTCGCTGGCGGCTAAGGCTTCAGCAGCTCGGCGACACGGAAGGCGACGTCTAGTGCTTGGCGGCCGTTGAGGCGGGGGTCGCACATCGTTTCGTAGGCCTGTGCGAGGTCGTCGTCGCCGATGTTGTCGCCGCCACCTACGCACTCGGTGACGTTGTCACCGGTGAGCTCGAGGTGGATGCCGCCAGCGATGGTTCCGGCCTTCTCATGAGACTCGAAGAAGCCCGCGATCTCATCGACGATGGCATCGAAGTGTCGGGTCTTGTGGCCGTCGGAGGCGGTGTAGGTATTGCCGTGCATCGGGTCCGAAACCCAGAGGACCGGGTGCCCGGTTTCTTTCACGGCTGCGAGAAGAGGAGGAAGGTTCTCACGAATCTTGTCGGCTCCCATGCGGGTGATGAGCGTGACGCGGCCTTCGATCTTGTCGGGGTTCAACGTCTCACAGATGCCTACAACATCGTCAACGGTGGCGGTTGGGCCGACCTTGCAACCGAGCGGATTCTTCACGCCGCGCAAGAACTCCATGTGCGCGCCATCGAGTTGGCGCGTCCGTTCGCCGATCCAGAGCATGTGTCCGGAGCAGTCGTACCACTCACCGGTAAGAGAGTCCTTGCGGGTCAGCGCTTCTTCGTAGTCAAGCAACAGCGCCTCGTGCGAGGTGTAGAAGTCGACTTCGTTCAGGGAGCTGTCTCGGTCAAGGTCGATGCCGCAGGCCTTCATGAACGACAGCGAGCGGTCGATTTCTCGGGCGAGGGCCTCGTACTTCTCGCCGATTGGGCTATCGGCGACGAACTCTTGGTTCCACTGGTGGACCCGGCTGAGGTCGGCGAAGCCGCCCCGGGTGAAGGCCCGCACCAAGTTCAGAGTTGCCGCGGCTCGGTTGTAGGCCATCAGCAGGCGGTTGGGCTGGGCTCGGCGTTCGCTCTCGGAGAAGCCGATGTCGTTGATGATGTGGCCGCGGAACGAGGGAAGCTCGACGTCGCCTTGCTTCTCGGTATCGGATGATCGTGGCTTGGCGAACTGGCCGGCGATACGGCCGACTTTCACGACGGGCATGCCGCCGGCGTAGGTCAGAACCACGGCCATTTGCAGGATTACCTTGAGGCGATCTCGAATACTGTCGGCGGAGCTATCGAAGCTCTCGGCACAGTCGCCAGCCTGGAGAAGGAACGCTTCGCCCCGGCTTGCTGCGCCGAGTTCTTCGATGAGGTTTCGGGCCTCGCCTGCAAATACCAGCGGTGGCTGATCGCCCAGAATTTTGAGGGTCTGTTCAAGGTCGCTGTCGGCTGGCCATGCGGGCTGCTGCAACGCCGTGAAGTTTCGCCAAGTTTGTGGGTTCCACGTCGGTGTGTTCACACCGCAGAGTGTAGGAGGCCAGGCCGCGGAACACCCATCGGTGGACCCCTGTTAGTCGACGGCGAGTTGGCCGATGAGTTCGCGCAACGCAGAGCCGCGGCTCGGCGTTCCCGCCAGTTCCTTGGGTTCCTCCGGCAAGTGTTCCTCGAGTGAGCCACCTTCTCGAAGGATGCGCCGGAGCTGGGATGCCCGGATTCGGCGAGGGGACTCTTGAGGTGCCATCGCAGCGACAGGAGTCGAGCTTGGGTCTGCCACGTCGATGACATGAGTGGCTGCCGCTGGCGCCGCGGTGCCAGCGGGGATCGAAGCGGCGGTAGGCGCAGGAGCGGCGGTCTTTGTTGCGCTCATGATGGCAGCCTCAACTTGGATCCGAGGCGTTGCGTCCGCGTTTGGGATGTTCGAGAGAGGGACGAGGCGGAAGGCACCGGTTCCGGACAGCGAATCGCGAATCATGGCGAACACGGAGTCGATCTGTTGCTGTCGTTGGGCCGGGTCGGCAGCGTTACTGATGAGTATCTGACCGTTGGCAAGATGAATCTCACCGGTCGTTGACCCACCTGCGATCTGCACGGTGCAGTAGGTGTGTTGGCTGGCGGCGATGCGTAGCGTGTCCAACAGGGTGCTCGATCCGAGCGTGCCTGCGAGCGCCAGCGGCTTGGATGCGGTCATGTCGAGCTGCCTTCTAATAGCGCTGGGACGAGGCTCGAAAGGGTCGCAGCGGTCTTTCGGGCGTAGAGGTTGAGGAGGCCAATGTTCGCGTCGGGCATTGCCATCGCTGCGAGCACTGCTCGGTCGCCGACCGAGTAGAGGCTTACGAAACCATCGTTGGTACGCACGGTCATTTCCTCGACGGCGTTCTTTCCGATGACTTCGGCGAGCTTGCCACCGAGGGCAAAGCCGGAGGCCACCACGGCAGCGATGGCATCTTGGCGAGTCTCGTCGAACTCGGCGGCTAGGACACGTCCATCGACCGATGCCAGCAGCGACCCCCGCATCAGGGGAACCGTGGCATACAGGTTGGCAAGTGCGGAGCTAGCGTCGACCTGTGCGGTTGCGGGTTCGGTGGTGGTCATGCTGCTTGTCCTTGCATGGTTTCGTGGTGGAGGATTTCGATGAGGAGTTCGACTAACGCATCTCGGGCTTCGCTGCGGTCCATCACGTTGAATGGCACGAGGCGTGTGTTGCCGAGGTTGAGTTCCGACTGAATGTCGGGAAGTAGGTGGTCAACCGAATCGCCCGCTCGATGGTTGACGCCCACGACCGTTGGGGTGTGTGCAATGCGTGCAAAGTGCCGTGCGACGCCGGCGCTGGTCGCCCACGTTTCGGGGCGGCCGGCATCGACGAGGATGAACAATCCGTCCATCCCGACGGCCATGATGTCCCACATGAAGCTGAATCGCTCTTGGCCGGGTACGCCGTAGAGGCGCAGTTCGGCATCGAACTGGGAACCCGAGAAGGTCAGGGTTCCGTACTCCATTCCGACGGTGGTCATTGCTTTCACCGAGGATTCGGGGCCGCTCGTAGGAGCTTCGGTCCCGACGAGGGGGATATCGGAGCTTGCTTCGATCAAGGTCGTCTTGCCGGCCGCGAACGGTCCGGCAATGACGACCTTGAAATCGAAGGCAGCTTTGTGTGCAGCTTGCATCAGCGTGAAACGAAGGGCTCGGTTAGATCTCGAGTGTTTCTTCGATGGTTGCAAGCTTGTGACGAGCCATGGCGAGGTTCGAGCCTTCGCGCGTGACGGCGAGGTACATGAAGAGACCCTTGTGCTTACCGAGCAAGCGGATGAGGTGGATCTGGTTGCCGAGGGTGATGAGGATGTCTTCGATCTCATCCTGAAGACCGAGCGACTGCATGGTCTTGAGCTTGGCCCGGATTACTTCGGTGTTTCCGGCTGCGGCGACGTCAAGGTTGATGGACTCGCCACCTGCGGTACCGAGGGTCATTCCCGATCCAAAGTCAACCAGCGCACAACCGACGGCGCCGGTGATGGTCATTGCTTCTTTGAGTGATTCTTCTACGTTTGGCATGTTCCAATTTCTTTCTGATGAGAGCTGCGCTATTTGTGCAGTTCTGCTGACGTAGTAGTGATCGGAACCCTATTTGGCACCTTTAGTGCTAAATGGTCTAAAACCATGGGCCATTTGACTACCGCAGGCGGGGCGTGTCCGAAAACGACAAATGCCGCCGGGGTGACCGACGGCATTTGACTTATGTGAGCTTTGACGTGCGTTATGCGGCGGAGTGCGCTGCCTTTTCTGCAGCGTGATCGCGAACGGAGCTGACTGCTCGCTTCACGAGTCGACGAGCAGCTTCTGCGGTCACACCCAGCTCTTCGCCAACTTCGCGGTAGCTGCGCTTGCGACCGTCGTGCAGACCGAAGCGCTGCTCGACGGCGTAGCGAGCCCGTGGATCCAAGATGTCGAGAAGGCCGGTGACCATCTCTTCCTCGGCGCGTGCCATGACCTCAGCCTCTGGGCCCGGCTTCGCATCTGGAAGCAGATCGACGAGCTCGTTCGAGTCGTCGTCGCCAATGGTGCGATCGAGCGAAGTTGGCGTGGTCAGACGGTGCAGGCGTGCGTGCTCTTCGTCAAGCTCGTCGCCATCGCCAGAAACCTGACGAAGTGCGGCGCGCAAGCTTGCGGAACGATCGCCAGGAAGGCGCACGAGGCTTGCCTTTTGGTCGAGCGCACGGCCAATGGCCTGGCGAATCCAGAACGTTGCGTACGTCGAGAACTTGAAACCCTTGCGCCAGTCGAACTTGTCGACCGCGTGCTCAAGGCCCAGGTTGCCTTCTTGAATGAGGTCGAGCAGCTCCATGCCCGGAGGCAGCGGGTAGCGGCGGGCGACGCTCACGACAAGGCGGAGGTTCGCACGGATGAACCGGTCCTTGGCAACGGCGGCTTCCCGGATGGCGCGATCAAGGTCGCGTCCGGTCTCGCCCTCTTCTTTCTTTGCGCGCGCTTCGGCGCCGCGTTCGATGATCTTGGAAAGCTCGCGTTCCTCTTGTGCGGTGAGGAGCGGAACAAGTCCAATTTCGTTGAGGTATTGACCTACTGAATCACTCATGATGCTTCACTTAACGGGTTTCGTCGGGCGACGATTCCCTTTATCGGGGGAAATTTCGATTCCAACGTTGGAACCGAAGAGATATTCAAGTACATGGAAGCCATCAATACATAGAGCGCGCCATATGAATTCGGTCACGCATCAAAAAGTACTGCTGATTTCGTATGGGTCAATCGACCTATTCCTCAAAATTCTTGAGGCCCGGTGCCGAGACCTACCAAGGTGGGTAGCCCCGAATCTTTGCTTCCCTAGAAGTGGGGTATTGATGCCCGGTTTCCATCGCGTCGAGTCGTATCGTGTCGGGGTGAGCGGTCGACGACGTATCGGGATATTTGGAGGAACGTTCGATCCTCCACACATCGCTCACGTTGTTCTCGCCGCTGCGGCGATCGATCAACTCGACCTCGACGAGTTGTTGGTTACCGTCGCCGGTGTTCCCTGGCAAAAGGTCGACGAACGCTCGGTGAGCCCTGGGCAGATTCGTTTCGAGATGACGGAGGTGGCCTTCGCCCCGGTTGCTGGTGCTGTGGTGTCCGACATGGAGCTGCGTCGGGAGGGCAATAGCTACACCATCGACACGCTCGAATCACTGGCGGGACCCGACACCGATTTGTTCTTGCTGCTCGGTAGCGATGCAGCTGCGGGCCTCGACACCTGGGAACGCCATGAAGACCTCGCCGATGTTGCCACGATCGCAGTCTTCCCACGCCGCGGATCCGAGGACCTCCGTCCACCCGATGGGTTCGAATGGACTGCACTGGAACTTCCCGGCTTGGAGATCTCCAGCACCGATATACGCAACCGGACGCGAGCTGGGACGCCGATCGTCGGACTAACCTCGGGCGCCGTGCTGGCAATCATCGAACGTGAAGGTCTGTACATGGACTCGCCAACCTCGGGGGACTAGCGGTAGTGATCGAGAGTCGGAGGCGTTCCGCTACAATCGTGTTCGCGCTGTTCCTGATGGGAGTGGTCGGTGGGGGAACGTTCGTGGCGATGGCGGCCCAAGATGCGGTGCTCGAGTCGCGTTCAGGCTCGGTTAGCGAGGTCATCCTCGATCCTGCCGCGCCGGGTTTTCGAGCCTTCACCGAGGCGACGCCCACCGTCTTGGTGGCCCATACCTCGATCGCCGGCCCAGGCCAGGAACTCCTCGGGGTGTCCATCCTGACGCCGGCTGATGCTGCCGTAGGAGGAACGGTCATCACCGTGCAGTCGACGTTTGCTGCCGATTCGTCTTCGCCGGCACTTCGAGACATCTACCGCTCGGGCGGGTTGGACTCGGTCGCTTCGACGCTAGGGGAGGTAGCCGCTACCGGGTTTACCAGCACCGTCGAACTCGACGGCGAACAGTGGGTCTCGCTCATCGGTGATGACGCCCCGCTGACCTTGACCCTGCGAACCGACCTGATCGAGACCCAAGAGAGCTTTGGGAGTGTGGTTGTCGACGCCGATACACGCGGGTTCACCCCCGAGGAGCTCCTCACCATCGTTATCCATCAGAACCCGTCCGAACCCAGCCTCGGAGCGGCACTTCGTCATCAAGAGGTGTGGCGAGCATGGATTTCGCAGACGCAAGGCACGTCGGAACGCTCGGTTCTCGCCGACACGGGCGGAGAGGAATTCGCTCGAGTGCTCGCAGCGCTTGAGAGCGGCGAGGTTTCGTTCCGGACGATCCCCACCTCGACTCGCGCCGTTGGGCCTACCGAAGATACGGCCTACATCGCGGATGAAAGCGAGATCCGAAACGTCTTCGCCCAGATCGTGCCATTCCCGACGGAAGTCGTACCCGGTGACCGTCCAGCCGTTTTGCTGTTGGACTCGACCGGAGGGGTGGTCGAATCGAACGTGTTCGTCGAGCAGATCGCCCGCAGTGGAGGACGGGTGACCATCCTCGGCAATACCGTCGGCGAGCAGGAGGCGCGCAATCGAGTGCAGTTCCATGACACGGCCGGTGGACCTCTCGCGGTTGAGATTGCGGGTGCACTCGGCGTCTCCGACGTTGAGGACGTTCCGCTCGACGGGGCCACCACGTCGGTGACGGTCATCATCGCTGCGCCTCTCCCGGGTTCCTGACGCGTCGTTGCGCGCCTAGTCTCAAGGGGCCCATGAGTTCTCCAAGCCCGCTCGAAAGTGCTGAACAAGACGCTGCGAACCTCGCAGCGATCGCGGCGCGCGCTGCTGACGACAAGTTGGCGGCGAATACGCTTGTTATCGACGTGGCCGAGGTGTTGGCGATCACCGACTACTTCGTGGTGACCGCCGGAGCCAACCCTCGTCAGGTTCGGGCGATCGCACGGAACATCGAAGAGCAGGTGATGCGCGCCGATGGTCCAAAGCCGCTCCGACGTGAGGGGGATGACACCTACGAGTGGGTCCTGATCGACTTTGGCTCGTTCATCTGCCACATCTTCGATGAGGACCATCGTGTCTACTACGAACTCGAACGTCTCTACCGGGATCGCCCAAGGATCGCCTGGGCAGAAGAAACCTCCGCAGACGAAGAGGAGTAGGCAGCGTGTTTGAGCTGTTGGCTGCGAGCCTCAAGTCCTCGGTGGTGGCCCTAGGTCTCGTGCTGGCGATAGTGGCTTCGGCTTGTTCTTCGTCGACAGCGGACACGCAATCGGGGCCGAGCTCGACCGTCGAAACCCTGGAGCCCGGCCCAGAGTCAGCGGCGGCGGTCGATCCCGGGATTGTGGAGGACCGCGACGCGGCCTACGTCGAATTCTCGTCTCTGCTTGGATCCTTTGGCGGAGCGACCTTGCCCCGAGCCGACGCGGAGTTGGTGGCCGAGGTCGATTGTGGGCGGATAGCGAGCGTCTCGAGTGCCGCGAACTTCGCGGAAGGCTGGAATCAGTTCAACGCCCGGCGGATTGCCGAGGGAATCAATGGCGATGTGCTTCGGACCCTGACCGTGGTCGTGGTCGACTCGTATTGTCCACAATGGAATCTGCCTGTCACCGCTGCCTTCAGTCCCGAACTCCTACTGGCCAATGCGACGGCAGAGGCGTTTGGCGAGGAGATTCGGCTTGCTGTAGCCGAGGGCACCTTGCCCGAGCGTGGCGGCACGCTTGTCGTCGATGCGTTTCTCGGCACAGACACCTACACCGACGAACAAAAGGCACAGTTCTCCGAAGCAGTCGGCGAACGGTAATGGTCTAACGATCATTGGACAGCCTGAAGCTCGTCGAATGCCCCGGCGATCTCCGCGGCGGCTTCCGGGTGCTCGGCTTGCAGGAACTCGGCCTGGATGAAGGCAAAGTCTGATTCCCCCAAATGGCCCAACACCAAGGCAGCAGAACGCGGGTGTTCGTCAAGGAGTAGTCCGGCGAAGGCGGTTTCGTCGAGCCCAGACTCAGCTATCTCGCTTCGCCACATGCTTTCGGCCACCGTAGGGGTGTCTCCTACCGTGGCGCCGAGAAGATCCCATTGCGGGCAATATCCAATCGAAACCGCGCCGTAGATGGTGCGGAGATTCTCCCAGCCCACCGAGCTCGGATCCTGTCCTTGAGACCACTGGCCGCGGACTACGTCGGTGAGTCCGTCCACCGACGTGGCCTCTGACAGGGTCGTGCAAATCGCCGTCGCCGCGTCGAATGCCTCGGCCTGATTGACGGGCCAACGAACACCCTGGGAGGCGATGAGATCCAGCACTCGGCGAAAGGTTTCGGCGTCATCAGCGCTGACTGCCAAGATGCCGTCGGGCGAGGCGGGCTCCGGTGATTCTGGCGCGGTGGTGGTTGTTGACGTGGACGTCGCAGCGTCGTCGGCCGTCGTGGACGTAGCTGTCGAGCACGCCGCAGCGAGCAAAGCAAATAGTGTCAGGAAACTCACCAGAGTTCTGCGCCGGCGCACGCACCGAAGCTACTGGATCGAGCACGGAATGTACTACAGGCAGCGGCAACTCGGGTTTCTCGACGAGAATGAGGTCTGAGGATGCGAGTTCGGCGAGCTGCTGTTGGTGGGGGCGGCGATGTTGTGAGCCCC
>CAZLWE010000026.1:2717-41508 GCA_964562985.1 uncultured Acidimicrobiales bacterium | reverse complement strand
GCGGGTACACCGAAGTCGAAGAATCCGGAGGCCCCTACCTGGAAGGTACTGAATCGGTCTCCGTCATGGCCTGCGAGGAGACCGCGATCGATGACCGTGAGATCGAAGACGCCCAGGTCGTTGTTGCTACCCGGGTCCCATTCCAACGCTCGCGCTGTGGTCGGGTCAAGAGCGGCCACCTGATTTCGAAAGACCGCGTTCTCTGTATCGATGTTGTGCGGATTGCTGAGATGATCAATGTCGTTCACAAAGCAGACATTCGCGGTCAACTCAGAGTTGGAAGTAAGGCCACCCTCGTAGACCGCACCGAGACGAGGTGCTCCGCAGAAGTGTCCACCGACGTAGACCGCTACGTCGGATACAGCCAGAGAGAACACGCTCGAGTACATGCGGGCCGACCACGTGAAGTTCACAAGACCCTCACCAGCAGTTTCGTAGCGCAAGACACTGTCACAATTCGGCGGACGGTCTGCGCCCTGCCCACCGATCACGATGAACGAACCGTCAGGGGAGATGGCGAGATCTCGAAGTTGACGCCAGCACACCCGATTTGGCGCATCTGCCTGGGCTGCCCAAGGAAGGTTCCAACCGCTCAGCACTGGGTTCGCGGTACTGATGTCGAGCTTGAATACCGCCTCGCGGGATTCCCCAAGAACTTGGTCAGCGTAGTGCAATACAAAGAGCTCGTCGGCGGTGGGATTCGCTTCGATGACCCGCACAAACTGGCCAGCGTTGACGGAATCAGTGAGGCCAAGGTCGAACCCATTGTCAACCACACCCGTGTCTGCATCGACACGCGCGATTCCGACGATGGGCTGGCCCGATACTTCGCGGAAGTCGCCACCGATGTAGAGATGGTCGCCAACCTGCTCTAGAGTTCGCACGATTGCAGAAGCACTTGTGGCGAAGTCGCGGTTCAGGTTTCCTGCCGCGTCCAAACTCGCAACTCGAAGTGGGAAGTTCTCCACCGCGCCCTCTTCCCAACGGGTGAATCGGCCACCCGCGTACAGACCGGTTCCGTCCGCGCGGGCCACCAGGGATTCGACTTCGTTGTTGAGTACAGGACGGAAGTTCGTATCGAACGCGCCCGAATTGATGTCAAAGGCATAGATGTGTGCCTGGTCGACGATCGTGCCGTCCGGAAGGCGAACCTGGGTGAAGTCGCCGCCGACAAACACACGGTCGCCAACAACCGCATGTGCGTTGACGTGTCCGCCGACAGTCGCTGGAAGATCGCGTCGCACGGTGTCGGGGACGAGTTGACCGTGAGTCACTGCAGCGCGTGCATCGTTGGCAAAGCTGGAGACGATTGCCGTCATGCCGCCAAGGGCGAGCAGCAGCGCCAGCATCGGCAAAATTGTTGTTCGCTGTCGTGTAGTAAGGCTCATGAGCCTGTCCCCCTGGGTTCGGTCCGCCTTAGAACTATCGAAACGAGCAACTGGCGCCTAAAGGGCAATTTGTTCTTTGGATACAACAACATCCGAAGATTGAGCCGAACGACCTTGGCCGCGTTGGGTTCAACGAATCAGAAGTAGGGCATGGAACGCCGTGAAGGGAAACGCTCGAATCGCCAAGTGGTCGCCATTTACATCGGATTTGGAACGAAAGGCCCCAACAATCAAATAGCCTTGGCGGCTATGACGAGTGCTTCGGACCAGCCCTACCCTGCAGTCGAAAAACCGAACTTTCCCGCGATTGAGAGCAAGATTCTCGACCGCTGGGAAGAGGCGAACACCTTCGAACGATCGATCGATCAACGAACGGGCGACGAGTTCGTGTTCTATGACGGTCCGCCGTTCGCAAATGGACTACCGCATCACGGCCACTTGCTCACCGGCTATGTCAAGGACGTCGTCCCCCGCTACCAAACTATGCGCGGCAACAAGGTTGACCGTCGCTTCGGGTGGGATTGCCACGGCCTACCGGCCGAAATGGAGACGGAGAAGCAACTCGAAGTCTCTGGCCGCGCCGCGATCACCGATTTCGGCATCGAGAAGTTCAATGATGCCTGTCGCACCTCGGTGATGACGTACGCGACCGAGTGGGAAAAGACCGTCACCCGCCAGGCCCGCTGGGTCGACTTCGAAAACGACTACAAAACGATGGACCTCGACTACATGGAGTCGGTGATCTGGGCGTTCAAACAACTTTGGGACAAGGGGCTGATCTACGAAGCCAACCGCGTAATGCCCTACAGCTGGGGCGCCGAGACACCGCTGTCGAACTTCGAGATCCGCCTAGACGACGCCACGCGACCTCGCCAAGACCCAGCCGTGACCATCGCCTTCTCCCTCGACTCAGTCGATGGTGACCCTGGTCCGATGAAGATGCTCGCCTGGACGACCACTCCGTGGACGCTGCCGTCGAACCTCGGTCTTATCGTCGGCCCCGACCTCGACTACGCCGTGATGGAACTCGACGGCGAGTATCTGGTTCTCGGTGCTGCCACGGTCGGCACGTACGAAAAGGAACTCGAGGGCGCGACCGAGCACAGCATCGTGAAGGGCTCTGACCTCGTCGGCCGCAGCTATGAACCCCTCCTCCCCTATTTCGCCGACCGCGACGACCTGAACGCGTTTCGGGTGTTGGCTGGCGACTTCGTCGAGACCGAAGAAGGCACCGGTGTGGTACACACCGCGCCTGGTTTCGGTGAGGACGATCAGCGAATCGCCGAGGAGAACGGCATGGGGATGGTCGTTCCCGTCGATGACCGGGGCGAGTTCACCGACGAGGTCACCGACTTCGTCGGCCGCAACGTGCTTGAAGCCAACAGCGACATCATCCGCCACATCAAAGGCCTCGGGCGTCTCATCAAGCACGAGTCCTACGAACACAACTACCCCCACTGCTGGCGCACCGACACCCCGGTTATCTACCGGGCGCTGCCGAGTTGGTACGTGAAGGTCACCGACTTCCGTGATCGTCTCGTCGAGCTCAACCAAGACATCAACTGGATCCCCAACAACGTGCGTGACGGCCGTTTCGGCAAATGGCTAGAGGGTGCACGGGACTGGTCCATCAGCCGCAACCGATTCTGGGGATCACCTATCCCGGTGTGGCGTAGCGACAATCCGGAGTATCCACGAACAGACGTGTATGGCAGCCTCGATGAACTCGAAGCCGATTTCGGAGTACGCCCGACCAACCTGCACCGCCCATTCATCGATGAATTGGTACGCCCGAACCCTGATGACCCGACCGGTCAATCGATGATGCGTCGCGTGCCCGAGGTGTTCGACTGCTGGTTCGAGTCTGGCTCGATGCCGTTTGCGCAGGTGCACTATCCCTTTGAGAACAAGGAATGGTTCGAGGAGCACTACCCCGCGGACTTCATTGTCGAATACATCAATCAGACCCGCGGTTGGTTCTATACCCTTCATGTTCTCGCCGGGGCGTTGTTCGATAAGCCGTCGTTCCAGAACGTGATCTGTCACGGCATCTTGTTGGCCGAGGACGGCCAGAAGCTGTCGAAGAAGCTTCGCAACTACACCGAGCCGACGGAGATCTTTGAGAAGCAGGGCGCGGATGCGCTGCGTTGGTATTTGATGAACTCGAACGTGGTACGCGGCGGCGATATGCGCGTGGCCGACAAGGGCATCGACGACGTGACACGGCAAGTCATGTTGCCCGTCTGGAACGCGTATTCGTTCTTCACGCTGTACGCCAACATCGACGGCTACCGTGCGGAGTTCCGGACCGATTCGACCGACGAACTCGACCGCTACATCTTGGCCAAGCTTCGTTCCGTGATCGAGGCGACAACCGAGCGTATGGACGCCTACGACCTCGGTGGAGCGACCGAGCAGATCAGCTCGTTCCTCGATGCGTTAAACAACTGGTACATCCGCCGATCCCGGGATCGGTTCTGGGGTCCGGATATGACCGAGGACAAAAAGGCTGCCTACGACACCCTTTACACGGTGCTCGCAACATTTATGAAGGTTGCGGCCCCCTTCTTGCCCATGATCACCGAGGAGATCTACACCTCGTTGACCGGCAAAGAAAGCGTGCATCTCGCGGACTGGCCGAACCCCGACGACTTCCCCTCCGACCCGGACCTTGTTGCCAGCATGGATCAGGTGCGTACGGTCGTTTCGGCCGCACTTCGATTGCGCGAAGACAAGGGGCTGCGCGTTCGTCTACCGCTCTCCTCGCTCACCCTTGCCGGCGAGAGCGCCACCGCTGTGTCGTCACTTACCCACTTGATCGGCGACGAAGTGAATGTGAAAGCGGTCGAGTTCTCCGACGACCTCGACGCTTTCGCGCAATTCACACTGCAGCCGAACGGGTCGGTACTCGGCCCACGCTTGGGAGGCGACGTACAGAAGGTATTCGGTGCCGCGAAGAAGGGTGAGTGGTCGCAAAACGACGACGGTTCGATCGCCATCGCTGGACACACGCTCACAGCTGAAGAGTTCAACCTGAACGTCATCCCCGCAGACGGCGTCACGGCAGCCGCGTTGCCGAGCAACGACGCGGTCGTGGTCCTCGATACCGAACTCACGCCCGAACTCGAAGCCGAGGGACTCGCTCGCGACATCGTTCGTGCCGTGCAAGAGGCACGCAAGACCGAGGACCTTGTCGTCACCGATCGGATCGAACTCACGCTCGACCTATCGGACGCCGCTGCTGCGGCTGTTCAGGCCAACGAGTCATACGTGGCCGAGCAAACGCTGTCCACTTCGATCCTCTACGGAAGTGTGGAAAATGGCCATGACGCGGCCGGTGTTGGGCAGTTGGCCATTTCGGTCGCCGGGTGAAGTCACCCCGAGACACCTTCTTGACGGTGATGGGCCGCAAGCCCGTCATCGAAGCTTTGCACG
Source organism: uncultured Acidimicrobiales bacterium (assembly GCA_964562985.1). Classification (GTDB taxonomy): domain Bacteria; phylum Actinomycetota; class Acidimicrobiia; order Acidimicrobiales; family SHLQ01; genus SHLQ01. Next base: position 36,685 of record CAZLWE010000026.1, on the reverse strand, counting down.
ACGCCACACTGTCCTTTGACAAGATCCTTCTGAGTGAACGCGCCCAGGGAGCCGAGATCGACACCATCACCGGCATGGCGGCAAGCCGCAAAGTACCGGTGGATCTCGTCGACGAAGCCAAGGTCACCGCCGTCGCGCGCAACGCTCGCCATCACCAAGGGGTCGTCGCAGACGTAGTGGCGCCCGCCATGCAGACGCTGCACGAGTTCTGCGATCAGCGTCGCCGAGGGAGGGACTGGGCATGCTCGGTCATCATCTTGGACCACGTCCACAACCCAGCGAATGTCGGGATGATCCTTCGGTCGGCCACCGCTGCTGGCATCGACGGAATCGTCGTGCCGCACAAAGGCACAGCCGATGTGGGCCCAGTTGCCATCAAGGCATCGGCAGGCGTGGCCTTTCGAGCACCCATCCTGCGCTGCGAGACCACCGAGGACGCGGTGGCCACGTTGGTAGCGCACCGATTCGAACTCCTCGGTCTCGATGCCAGCGGAGAGCCGCTATTCGAGTTGGACCTGCCCGAGCGTGCCGCCTACGTGATCGGTAACGAGTCAGCTGGCATTAGTGACGTGGCGAGCCAAAGTTGTTCGACCATGCTGTCGATCCCGCTCGAGAATGACGTCGAGTCGTTGAACGCCGCTGTGGCGGGTGCGCTCGTCTGTTACGAAGTGACGCGGCGACGAGCCGCTAGCTCGTAAGCCATTCGCGCTCAGAGCCAGTATCGCCATCATCAAAGGCCATAAAGCTCTCCATCTTGTTGTCAAAGTCTTCCGCCAGATCCCGAGCGGTCTCCCATTCCGGCAGAGTGAGATCAATATCGATGGCGGCGAGCTTCGACTGTCGATGAGCGACAACAGACCGTCTGGAGCGAGACCGCAACAGGGGACGAAGGCGGGGCATTGAGATGGCCATATTTAGTTGGTCGGAGCGAGACCGTCGATAGTAAGCCGAACTACCTACTTTGATGGGTCGAAAGTCCCAGTCGCCCTGGCCACTCATAGCGAGGTATAGGCGTGGACTCGCCAACGACTGTGCTTTCGTAGTCGTTAGCAAAGAGTAAATCAGCATTGCGACCGCCGCGGCGTCGACGCCCAACACTTCTGCTTGCACGCAGCTAGCTCGGGACTCGACGCTCGATCAGCGTTCGCTCGCCGGTGTCGGGGTGGTCGAACCATACGGTAGAACCCTTGAGTTCTCGACGGATGGCGTGTGCAATCTTGAAGCCTTGTCCGACGAACTCCCCGACTACGTCTCGATCGCTCATCGCACCACCAACGTCGTCGTAGAAATCGGCCCAGTCCTGCAATGCGATCAGGACCCTCGGTGAAAGCGGTAGTGAATTGGGGATCACGTTTTCACCCTCGGGAATCCACAGCGGGAAGGCTCCCACTTCGGCTCGCACAACAATCTCGACCATCCACGAAGAGTAGCCGTCTGCATCGTTTACGATTTCGTTCAAGAGCAACTCAGAGCGTGAGGAACCAATGACGGTGCTGGAGTTTGAAGTATTCGTGGAGAACCCGCAAGGTGCTACGACGAAGATCCATCACGACGAGGAGAAGCTGGTGCCGCTCTTCGAGGAGCCGGTCTCCTTTCCGTACCCCTACGGCTACGGCTTTGTGCTCGGCGTGCAATCAGGCGATGGTGACTGTCTCGATGTGTTCGTGATTAGCAAGGACCACATTCCGAGTGGGACTCGACTGACGTGTGCGGCGATTGCACTGCTGGAGCAGTGGCAAAACGATGACGATGATCATGACGTCATCGCCGTTCCGATCGACGAATTCGACGACGCCGACAGCGTCGACCTAGAAGAAGTCCGAGCGAACATCACCGAGCATATGGACGAGGTCTTCTCCCATGACCCGAACCGCACCCTGCGGGTGGGGCGCCTCCTACCAGCCTCAGCCGCGGAAGCACTCGTCAGGGGCGAAGACTTACCAGCGGACTAGCCGACTGGCATATACCAAATGACTGCGGGGCTTGGAGATGCACCCTCAATCGGCACAGGGCCCAAAAAACACACACCTCCGCAACGATGGGCTGCGGAGGCGATGTGTGCTGTTTGTTTTATTTTGTTGTGTTACCAACCAGACCCAGAGGGATGGGAGCCTGGTCGGCGAGTAGACGGCACACGAACTAGCAAATGCTGCCCGTGACGTTCAACGTTTGAAGGGAGACGCTCATGACCCGAACCGAGGATTGTCGCCGACACGTACTTCGTGACTTCGGCGACATTCTCAACAAGGTTTCGGGCGCTGGAGGAGATTCGAGCGGCTGCTGAACTGACCATCATGTACAAGGAGACCCGCTCACCCGTATCCCAAATTCACTCACGACATAGTGTTAATGACCTAGTCATTTCTTGGTGCCCGCAGGTCGGTATGCGCCATCTCCGCTCGTGCTGCAAGACAAAAAGCAAGCACCTCCGCAACTGATGGAGTTACGGAGGCGATATGTGCTGTTTGTATGCATCTTGTCAGTTTGTCAAGAATGCTTTACTTGCTTCTGTACCGGCGCATCGCCCACAGGACGCGAGAAGAACACCCGCTCATAGCCGTCTTGGACTCCACGGTGTGTCTCGGTGAACCCGATCTTCGGGTAGTAGGACAGGTTCTCGGTCATCGCCACGTTGGTATAGAGCCGCAGCTCTGAAAGACCGAGATTTCTCGCAGCATCTTCAGCATCGCTCAGCAACGCGGAACCTACTCCCCTGCCCCGAGCAACAGACGTTGTGGCGACGTTGTCGATATAGAGGTGATCATCGACCGGCCAGTAGACGACAACCCCCAGCAGCTGGCCGTCCGTTGAACTCGCCACCCGGACATAGCCGGCGTCAACGAGTTCCTCGAAATCATCGAGCATCGGCGCAGGCGGCTTTCCGATTCGATCTACATAGATGCTGTAGGCAGCCTTGATGCACGATTCGATAGCAGGTACATCCATCGCCACTGCGTCCTGAATCGAGTAGCTACTCAACGGCTCTAGCCAGTCCTTCGATCACTTCTGCTGTCGGGTGTGCGGCGAGGGTGGCAGGTGGGACGAGCAGCTTTCGGTCTCGCCCGCCACCGCCGATGATCAGCCGTTCGCGCTCCATGACACGTGCGTCGATCCACAAGGGCAACTCCGAGGTGGTGCCGAAGGGCGTCACGCCGCCGATCTGCATCCCGGTCAACTCGATGGTCTGTTCTGCGCTTGCAAAGCTGCACTTGCGTACACCGAGCCGTTTGCGAACTACCTTGTTGACGTCGAGGCGAGAGTCCGCCAAGACAAGGCACATAGCGAAGACCGGCGGATCGGACTTTCCCGCAACAACGATGGCGTTCGCGGAGTCCTCCGGCGCATATCCATATGCCTCACAAAACGCCGCAGTGTCTGCGAGATCTGGGTCGCAATCGACCACCTCGAACTCCGCATCGAGGGCTGCTAGCTGCTGAAGCACTGGGTCGCTCATACCTCGACGCTAGCGCGGACGACTTATCTACGTTTTCGCCCCTGTTCGGTACCTTTGGTGATTGTGAGTCGCCTATTCGAGATTCTGACCCTGATCGGGGCCGCCGGATTGCTAGTTGGATCCTTGACAATGGTCGTTGGGGGATCGATCTCTCTCATCGAGGTGACCACCAACTTTCGCCCGCACCTTCTGGTGGTCGCGGCGGGCATCCTTGCCGTCGGGGCCATCGCGCACCGACCCGCTGCTCTCCTAGCTGTGGCCGCAATGTTGGTCCTTGCCCCCTCGACCCTGCCGTATCTCGTGACGAACAATGTCACGTCGTCGCAGACCGCTCACGAGATCGGTGTTCTGCAGTACAACACGCTCTTCACGAATAACGACGTCTCCGCAATTGCTCAGGAAATTCTCAATGCTGATGCCGATGTCGTCGCCTTGCATGAAATGACTCCGGACCGCTGGGTCGCGCTGCAACCGTTGATATCTACGTCCTATCCGCACTTCGTAAATGGCTTGGACGAGCCGCTCTCCGAGATTCGATTCTTCGGGACCGTATTGCTGTCCAAGACCCCCATTCGATCAGCGGCCGACCCTGCCTACCCAGTGGCGCCAGTGGCGGCGGTGACGGAGATCCATGGCCATGATGTGCTCGCCATCGGCCTACACCCGAGTCCATCTCGAACCGACCGTGAAAAGATCGATACCCGCCACGAACTACTCGCGGTGACCCAATCACTCGTGAGCGCCCACGATGGACCAGCACTCGTGATCACCGATCTCAACATCACGCCAACCTCGCCGGAGTATCGAGACTTCATCGAAGGTCTTAACTGGCCGGACACGAGACGCACGCTCGGGATCGAGCCGACGTTCCCGGTTGGGGTGAGCAACCCCGTCGGAATCGCGATCGACCACGTGTTTGGCTCACCGGACCTGACAGTGGCCGACTACACCCTCGGTGACGGCGGCGGTTCCGACCACCGGTCCCTGGTCGCCACCGTTGTCTTTGAGCCTGTCGCGAGTTCCTCCTAGTAGAGACAGCGCTAAAGTGCGAGTATGGCGCATCTCAGCTCTGAACAGCTCACTTCTCGAGTCCGCGGACTCCCAGCCGCCCCAACCAACACTGGTTCGGTCGCGGCCCTGGTCATTCGCCCCGAGACAGACGCTCGAGAAGTCGTTGAGACCGTCCATGTCGTGCCGGGCCAAGGCATCGTCGGTGACAACTACGTGGCTCGTGGCAATAGCAAGACTCCCGACGGCAAGGCGCATCCCGAAGCACAGATCTGTGTGATGCGAGCAGACGTCCTCGACGTCATCGCCGATGGCGACAAGAGCGTTTGGCCACTTGCGGGAGACCAGCTCCTGGTGAACTTCGATTTGTCGACTGACAACGCCCCCGCTGGCACTCGCTTCGCAGCTGGCACGGCGGTCTTCGAAGTAGCGAATAAGCCGCACAATGGTTGCGCCAAGTTCGCCGACCGCTTCGGCATGGACGCTGCCCGGTTCGCAAACTCTGACAAGGTCCAGCGTTACCGCGGCATCAACGTCATGGTCGTCAGCGAGGGCGAGGTCAAGGTCGGTGACACGATCACCAAGCTCGACGAGTCCGGAAACGGTTCGTACCCACCGGCGTAGCCCTCGGCGTTCGTCTATCGGAGACTGGTGCGCACCTTACGAAGCGGCCCATCGACGAAGACATCGAGCGCCCAGGCGATTACGCACGACACCCCGATCGTCGCGATGGTGGCGAGCTCTCTCGAGTTCGCGAGAACCTCAATGTTGGCGACCAGTCCGTGGTAGAGCGGGAAGTGCACGAGGTAGATGACGTACGAAAAGACGCCGATCTTCTTGAGGACGGAGTTCTCCAGGAACGAGAACAAGCGGTGCCGGTGATACACGACCGGGTAGTACAGGAGCGGGAATAGCGCCAGCCCCTGAATGGTGTAGCGAATGGTTTCTCGCTGCAGTTCGTTCGTCATGACGAACGTGAACAGGAACGCTAAAGCACCGAGACCGAACAGGACGAGCCCGTGTAGCGGCAACTTAGCGTTGTCAACCTTCTCTCGGTTGATGTGGGTGATCTTGGTCAGGGCGAGCATGCAACCGAACAGAATTGAGTCTGCGCGGGTGTCGCTGCTCAGTGCATTTCGTTCTGGATTGAAGTCGGGTTGGACCGCCAGGTAGAACCGCCAGGCGAGCGTCGCTGCGCAAAGGACTGCGAGAATGCCGAACACCTGCTTGAGGGAGAAGCGCTTCAGCAGCGGCAGCAACAGCAACGGATACAGAATGTAGAAGTGCTCTTCAATGGCCAGCGACCACAACACCTCGGTACCCGCTGGCCGCTGGATGTTCTCGACGAAGACCTCCTGGTAGTTGGCCAGATAGAACAGCTGCCCAAAGAACGTGGAGAGGCGCGCAGTGCCAGGTATGAGACCTGCAGCGGTCGCGAGGTAGATCGCCGGCAGCGAAATAAGGACGGCCGGAAGCAATCGAACGAATCGACGGCCGTAGAACTTTGGAATCTCGATGGTCCCCTTCTTTTCGTACTCTTTCACCATCAACGTCGTGATGAGATAGCCACTCAGGAAGAAGAAGACGGTCACCGCAGGCCGCCCCTTGACGACGGCACCGTACCCGGTGTGCGAGAGCACAACTATCAGGACCGCAATCGCTCGGATCCCATCGAGCGAATGGATATAGGAGCCGAACTTCGACTGCGCGGTGGAGGGTTGCGCGCCGCGGTCGATGTCGCTCTTCCCTGGAACTACCGTCATGTGGAAAGAGTAAGTGTCGGCTGATTGCTTCGACTGAGGCGAACGAACCACCCCGGTGACGTGCGGCACCTACGTATAGACTATTCAGTTCCTTTTGAGGACAACCATGTCCTGCCAATGCCAAGCGTCGGGGACCTGACCACTCCACTTGCCTGGCGAGACATGCGATATTGCTAACCCGGCGTCGCTGACATGACGCTCAAGGTCTACGTCGGCATACGCTACGGCGCCCTCGGGCACTTCATCGTTGTCGATACGCGCACCATCGATCTGGAACGGGAATGGCCGATGCGACGTACCCAGATCGATCCCTCGAACCGACGTGTCGTTCAGGAGAAAGAACGAGGCCAAGATCTCCCCGCGGGGCGTGAGCGTCTTGCGGAGGAAGTGGAGCAACGGCGCCATGTCGGCCGGGAGGATGTGAGTAAACACGGAGAAGAGGAAGCTGACGTCGAAGGCTTCGCCAAGATCGAGCTGATCCAGCGTGGGCGAGAGACGTGCTCCCCCGTCGTTGTACATCGTCGAGTGAATGTTGACGTGGCGGAAGTCGAAGTTGGGCAGCGGATGAAGTTCCGTGAGGTAGTCGATGGCGGCTGCGTCGACATCGACCCCGACATAACTTCCCTCAGGGCCGATAAAGGCGTGCATCGGGATGGTCAGACGACCGAGACCGCAGCCATAGTCGAGCACTCGATGTGACGAATCGATTGACGTCAGACGAAGCAAATGACGGAAGTTCCGCAGCGACGACTTGACGAACTGTTCGCGGCTTTCGAACGGACCCGACTGGCGCAGACGCTCGACGGTAGGGAGGTGAAGGTCCTCGGCATCTTTTAGTTGCGATCGAACCCGCTTCATGACCGCTCGAGTGTCGTCTTGGGTTCGCAGTTCCATCGCCCACTCACCCTATCGGCACAGGTGGCGGCGCTATCCTCGGAACGGTAACCGGCGGGTTAACCCAAGGAGACCCCCATGGATGACCTCATAGGAACCGTCGCAGAGAAGGCCGGCATCGACGAGATGAAGGCGAAGCTGGCCGTTCTGGCCGTACTCGAAAAGATCGACGGCGTGCTTCCCGGCCCAATCGCTGACCAGGTGAAAGGCGCCCTCGGTGTAGACGCCGGCGGCATGGCAGAGTCCGCGGCTGACGCTGCGGGTCTCGGCGGTATCGCAGACGCGGCGAAGGGCCTGCTCGGTGGCGGCGACGATGACGAAGACGGTGGCGGCGGCCTCGGCGGAATCGCCAAGGGCCTACTCGGCTAACAACACCACGCGTTTCTCCCAAATTTGCGCGCTCCAAGGCAAATAGTGCCGTCCAGCGCGCAAATTTGGGGGAAGGCGAATCACTGATCTCGGCTCGAGGCGTAGACGGCCACGCCAGCACCGCAGACGACAACTCCGGCCATGAGTAGCAGCGCCCCTCCGATCGAGGCGTCCGATGCTGTTACGACTGCGATGATCCCTCCGGCCACTGCGAGCCAGCCGACTCCGACCATCACCTTGGCCAACGTTCGGAGCTTTGGAAGTGCGGGCTCGGATTTTGAGAACTGTGCCCATCCGACGATCGCCAGACCAATGACTACCGGAACGGCAAATAGCGAGAGCCCAAGCGCCGTTTGTCCGTTCTGACCCTCGAGGCGCTCCTCGCCGATGAGCGCAGCGACGATGATCCACACGAAGAACCCCGATACGGGCGCCGACAGAGCGACTAGCAATCCGATATCTCGAAGCTTGCGTCGAGACGAGCTCGCAGCGGCCACCGGCTTTGGAGGCGGCAGCATCTGCGACGTCATCGCAGTTCCGGGGCAGGAATCGTTTCCATCTCTGCACTATCGCGCGTTCGCCCAAGAAACGTTGCCCCAAGAACGATCCCGATGCCGACGATGAACACTACGAGCGAGAACAGGATCGAATCGTCGAAATAGTCAAAGCTGAGATACGCAAGCGAACAGGTCATAGCGAGTCCGCCGATGGTGACCGGGATCCCCCGCTTGATCGCCCAACCAAAGACGAGGAATGCGAAGCCGAGTCCGAGATACACCAGTGCTCCAGCTGTACCTCCACCGGCGATCTGCTGGGCGCCGAAGAGGTACGACAGCAGCCCGTAGATCAAGAGCCATGTGGCATGGCCAGACATGCCAGCTCGCTCGAACCATACGGCGAGCCCCAGCATTGCCGTGCCAAGCACGAACCCGACGACGAGCGACAGCGTGTCGAACCCGGCATCGAACAGTGCCTCACCGAAGTCCATCACGAAGAAGTAGGTAGCGACCGTCGGTGGAAGTGTGGCGAACCCGAAGTCGAACTTCGATACGACCACCGCACCGACGACGATGGTTGCCAGCTCCATCCAGATCCACTGTGAACTGATGTAGTCGTAGAACGAGCTGTAGTTGAAGAAGTCCCGCTGGATCCCGAGCTGGTCGGTAATGGAGAAGACGAGCAGCGGCACGAGCCCGGAGAACAGCGTCGCCAGAAGTCCGCCGGCCAAGTCGTGGCCCTTACCCTTTAGCCACCAACCGGTTCCAAGTAGCGCCGCCATGATCGCCGCCAGCGTGAGGCCAAAGCCGATCACCCCAAAGGACACTCCTGCGGTTCCGAGAAAGACCGTCGATGCCAGCAGGGCAAGCACCCCTCCGAACCAGACAATCATGCGGCGCCCATCGAACGGGTTGTGCGATTGTGCCTTCAGCGCCTCCCACACGGCATCACCGTCGCCGTGAGGGCCGATGGCCGCAAGAACGTCGTCGTATCGAACCTTGATTGCGCCTTGTTTCTTCATAGCTCAAGTATCGAGAACTAAGCACCAGGACGGCATGGGGGAAACCCCCCAAAATTCCCTAGGGGCTCGCGCCAAGCACTTCTCCCACAGCTGCGAAGCCGGTGCGGGCGGACGCCGTTTACGCAGCAGCCGAGCATCGAGAGCCCGCTGAGGCTCGGATTGCGACAGCTGCAGCGAGGAACGAGCGGGAAAGCAGCAAACAAGGAATTTTAAGCTCGCCCAAACGTGAGCTTAAAACTCCTCGTCGAAGCCGACTTCGCCTTCGACGCCTACTTGGTAGGCCGAGACGGTGCGCTCGAAGAAGTTGGTGAGCTCTTGGACGTCCTGGAGTTCCATGAAGCTGAACGGGTTCTTGACGCCGTATGCGGGCGAGTAGCCGAGCTGTGCGAGGCGCTGATCGGCGACGAACTGGAGGTAGACCTTGGTATCGGCCAGGCTCATGCCTTGGACACCTTCGGCGAGCACGTCGGCGGCGAACTGGTACTCGGCCTCGACCGCTTCGTCCATCATCTCACGGACGCGTTGCTCGAGATCATCGTCGAAGAGCTCCGGCTGCTCGGAGCGAACCGTGTTGACGACCTCGAAGGCGAAGTTCATGTGTGCGCTCTCGTCGCGGAACACCCAGTTGGTTCCTGATGCCAGGCCGTTGAGCAGGCCCTTGTCACGCAGGAAGTAGACGTAGGCAAACGCTGCGAAGAAGAAGAGCCCTTCGATACATGCAGCGAAGCAGATGAGGTTCAGCAAGAACTGCTTGCGTTGCTCCGGGGTTTCGATGCGGTCGATGTCACCGAGTGAGTCGATGTACTTGTAGCAGAACTCGGCCTTCTTGCGGATCGAGGGGATGTTCTCGACTGCAGCGAAGGCCTCGGCACGCTGCTCGTGATCGGGGATGTAGTTGTCGAGCAGCGTGAGGTAGAACTGCACGTGCAGCGCCTCTTCGTAGAGCTGGCGCGACAGGTACATACGAGCTTCGGGGGCATTGATGTGCTGGTAGAGGTTGAGCACCAAGTTGTTCGCCACGATCGAATCACCGGTTGCGAAGAACGCCACGAGCCGCTCGATGAGGTGACGCTCTGCTGGCATGAGCTTGCGATCGAGGTCGACCAGGTCGTCGGAGAAGTCGATCTCGTCAACAGTCCAGGTGTTCTTAATCGCGTCCTGGTACATGCTGAAGAACTGCGGGTACCGCATTGGACGCAGGGTCAGGTCGAACCCTGGGTCGAGGATGTTCTTCGGCCGCTGTGCTGGCAGCTGCGTGCTATCCGGGGTATTGAAGTCTTCGAATTCCGGTTGGAGAGCGTCGTCAATCAGGGCCATGTCGGGAGGGGTCGCTTTCGTGAGTCTTACGGGCTGTAAATACGTGTGTTGGTTGACGAAGCTCAGTCGCAGGCTTCGCAGTACTCCGGGTTTTCCAATGAGCAAGCCAGAGCTTCTTCGTCGGTGAAGGTCTTCTTGGGTTCCCCGCCATTGGTTGGAGCAGGCCCACTCGTGGTGGGCGCAGTGGTGGTCTTGTTGATTCGAGTCGCTGGACGCGAGCGCAGGTAGTAGGTGGTCTTGAGACCGGCCTTCCATGCGTACATGTACATCGAGGAGAGCTTGCCGATGTTGGGCGACTCCATGAAGAGGTTGAGCGACTGGCTCTGGTCGATGTAAGCCCCGCGGTCGGCGGCCATATCGATCAGCGAGCGCATCGGGAGCTCCCATGCAGTGCGGTAGATCTCACGTAGGTCTTCAGGGATTCGGTCGATGTGTTGAACCGAGCCTTCGGACTTCTTGAGATCGTTGATCATCTCTTCGTCCCACAAGCCGCGCTCTTGGAGTTCGGCCACCAGGTAACGGTTGATCTGGAGGAACTCACCCGACAGTGTCTCGCGCTTGAACAGGTTCGATACCTGGGGCTCGATGCATTCGTAGCAGCCGGAGATGGATGCGATGGTTGCGGTTGGAGCGATGGCGATCATGAGCGAGTTGCGAAGACCGTGCTTCGCAACCAGTTCGCGCACCTCGGTCCAGCGCTCGGTTTGAGTCGGTTCGACATCCCAGAGATCGAACTGCAGGTCGCCTTGCGCGGCCCGAGTGCGATCGTAGGTTTCGTGCGGTCCGAACTCCTCGGCAAGGCGAGCCGAAGCTGTCAGAGCGTTGAGGTAGATCTCCTCGGAGATCCGAGCCGACAGTGCTCGTGCTTCGGTGGAGTCGAAGGCGAGGCCCAGCTTGAAGAAGACGTCTTGTAGGCCCATAAGCCCGAGGCCGACCGGGCGCCACTTGTTGTTCGAGTGACCGGCTTCGTCGGTTGGGTAGAAGTTGATGTCGATCACTCGGTCGAGGAAGGGCATGACGTGAAGCACGGTCTCGCCGAGGCCGTCAAAGTCGAATTCGCCTTCGTCTGTGACGAACTCGCCGAGGTTGACTGAGCCCAGGTTGCAGACCGCAGTTTCTTCTTGGTTGGTGACCTCGATGATCTCGGTGCAGAGGTTCGACAGGTGCACAACGTTGGCGGTGCCGTCGTCTGCGGCGGAGCCGGTCTGGTTGCACTTCTCGTTTGAGGCGTCCTTGAAGGTCATCCAACCGTTGCCGGTCTGAGCGAGGGAGCGCATCATGCGGCTGTAGAGGTCCCGAGCCTTGATCTGACGCTCGTACAGGCCGTCAGCTTCGGCTTGTTCGTAGGCGGCCCGGAACTCTTCGCCGTACAGGTCGGTGAGGTGTGGGACCTTCTTGGGGTCGAACAGCGACCATTGCCAGTCCTTGTCGACGCGCTCCATAAACAGGTCGGGCACCCAGTTCGCCAGGTTGAGCTGGTGCGCTCGGCGCATGTGGTCGCCCGTGTTTTCGCGCAGGTCGAGAAACTCTTCGATGTCGGCGTGCCAGGTCTCGAGGTAGATGCACGCGGCACCCTTACGTCGGCCGCCCTGGTTGACGGCGGCCACCGAGCTGTCGAGCGTCTTGAGCCATGGCACGATGCCGTTGGAGAGGCCGTTGGTGCCCGCGATGAGCGACCCTTTCGAGCGGATGCGGTGCCAGGCGACGCCGATGCCGCCGGCGAACTTCGAAAGGCGAGCGATGTCGGTGTAGCGCTTGTAGATGCCCTCGAGGCTGTCCTCGGGGGAATCGAGCAAGTAGCACGAGCTCATCTGGGCATGACGGGTTCCGGAGTTGAACAGCGTCGGGCTCGATGGCAAATACGCCAGGCTCGACATGAGGTCGTAGAAGCGAATTGCCTCGTCTGCGCTCTGTGAAAGCCCGCAAGCCACTCGCAGGAAGAAGTACTGGGGGGTCTCGACGACTTGGCGGGATTCGGGGTGGCGGAGCAAGTAGCGGTCATAGACCGTACGTAGTCCGAAGAACTGGAACTTGCGATCTCGGTCGGTATTGATGGCGGCGTTGAGCGCCGGGGCGTTCTCTTCAACAAATGCTGCGACCTCGTCACCGATAAGGCCAGCGGCATGACCGGCGCTAATCGACTCAGAGAACCATGGGATGTTCTGGTTGCGCACCTCTTTATCGATATAGGTCGCAAGAAGGCGGGCAGCGAGCTTGGAATAGTTTGGCTCTTCCACGGTGAACGCGGCCGCAGTTCGAATCGACAATTCGTCGAGTTCGCGGGTCGTTGCGCCGTCTGCGAGGGCCGAGATCGTACGGGTCGCTACCCGCATGGCGTCAACGTTGAGAAGACCTTCAGCGCATCGGGCGACGGCGTTGACGATTTTGTTGAGATCGACCGGTTCCAAGGCGCCGTTTCGTTTCTTGACACGCATCTCGATGTGCGTATTTGCAGCACCGTCGGTTGGGTCACCAGCAGCTACCAGGGCTGCCCCTCGGTCGTCAGTCATCGTCATAAGTAAAGCCACCTCGGACAACAGATGTGTCCGGTTTCCATCCAGCGCCCAACAGCGAAGTCCGCTGGGGGGCTTGACAATTACAGCCTTGTAATTACATCTACGTCAAGGCCAATCTGAAGTATTCGTAAACTGACCGCGGAACGCGTTTGTGCCGGGATTTCCTCGTCCACCGGCGAGTCAAGGGAAATCCCATCCAACCAAGACCTGCCCGCCACCCTTAGTGAACATTACGATTTCATGACAGCAGAAATGTGACTATGCACACTATGAACACGACGCAAAGCGGCTAACTCGTGCAACACGAACAACACTGGTACCACGCAAAATGACCCGGCCACTACCGGTTGCACGAACGTGGTGGTGCGGAGCCGCGAAATTGTTGAACTACGCGAGGGTCTTCAGTGCGCCGCGAGCAGCGCTTCTACCGGACTGGAGCGCGCCATTGATCGAGGGGTTCTGGCGATGATCGCCGGCAACGAACAACCCATCACCTCGACGGCCGACAACGGGCACATCTTCGCCTGGTAAGTGACGGGGCTGGGCGTGAGCAATGTCATCTCGCCGTAGCAGCTCCCAATCGCTCACCGCGCCACCGAACCAGCCTCGCAGCTGCTGTCGCACCATCGCGTCGTCAGCGTCTAGTCCGGGATGTGAGACCGCGATCAGATGTTTACCCGTGGGTGCGTAGGCCCGAGACACATTTGACATGACCGCGACATTGTTGACGATCCCCTCCCCCGTTCCGTTCAAGAACAGCAGTGGTTCGTGATAGGGAGGGTCGTCGGCACTGAACCAGTAGGTCGTCACCGAGTTCCAGCCAAGATCAGGAGTGTCCGCGAGTCCCGCTGCGGCGGTCATGTCCGTGGCGACAATGACCGCGTCGGCAGATTCCGTTATGCCTCCCACGGTCACCGAGTCCGCCGTGACGGCCTCTACCGGCGTCGATAGTCGGATGGTCCCCGGTGGCAATACATCCGCGATCTGCGCCCCCAACTGCCCCATGCCTTTGGCCGGGACCGCACCGTAACCCTCGCCGAGCATTCGAAAGACAAACTCGACGAACCGACTGGTGATGTCCAGCTTTGGATCGAGGGTGATCCCCGCGAACAGCGGCTGGAGGAACTGTGAAACGAACTCGTCGGAGAATTTGAGATCACCCAGTCGACTGCGGGCGGTGCATTCGGGTTTCGACCAGACGGCGTCGATCGGACCGGCAGCTACCTTTCGACGCCAATCGAGTAATCGCATCTTGTCGGTCATCGACCCGATCGGTGCTCGCATGGTGTCTGCGAGGTCAGCTGTTCGCCGCAGCGGATCACCCACACGGACTCGGCCGGCGTCGAGTTGCACCCACGAACCAGCGTGGAATCGACGCAAGTCCAGCGCGTCGTAGTCGAAGACCCGTTGGGCAACCGGATAGGCCGTCAGCAGGATCTGGAATCCTCGGTCGAGGAGGTAGCCGTCGACCTCGTCGGTGCGAACCCGACCACCGACGCCATCAGAGGCTTCGTAAATCGTGACATCGTGACCACGCTCGACGACGAGTTTCGCGGCAGCTAACCCGGCGAGGCCTGCTCCGACGACCGCAACCTGACTCATGCTCGGCTCCCCGATTCGATCGAGGCGCGTAGGGCCCGGTAGGCGCTCTCGTACCCGACCGCACCGAAACCAGCCACCGTTCCCAGGCACACCGGACTGACCAGGGACCTATGTCGAAAGTCCTCGCGGGCCGCGGGGTTCGACAGATGTACTTCGACGACCGGGTATTCAACGGCCGAGATGGCGTCTCGCAACGCGACCGAGGTGTGGGTATAGCCACCGGGATTGAACAGTGCGCCATCAGCCCACGACGCTGCCTCTTGGAGCGCATCAACAAGTTCGCCCTCGCCGTTACTTTGCGTTGCTCGGACCTCATCGCCGAACTCCCCGGCGAGGGCCACTAAACCGGCTTCGATATCGGCGAGCGTGGCCGAGCCGTAGATCTCGGGTTCGCGGGTACCCAACAAATTGAGATTCGGACCGTTTAGCAACAAGAAACGCACTCGGTCAGTGTAGGTGCGGCGTCACGTCGCCTTCGCTGCAACAACGGGGGAAATTCGCCTAGTGCGCAGCAGTGACCCGCCACTTGGCGGGGAGCATCGTCAGCGAACCCTTCGCTGGCTCCACTTCAAAGGCGCGGGTCTTCGAGGCGACGACTTCGCTTCCGGCGACCAACTCCACGCGGAGGTTGTAACGGCCAGAAGCCAGGGTCAACGGATCGACGTGTGCAGAAAGGGCACCAGCGCCGGCGCCACCCAGTATTTCGTCCAACGAGCCGCTGTCGTAGCCATAGCCGGTCGGGGCGCCGCCGGCTGCAAGGATCCGCAGTTGCATTCGCAGGCCCGACCGGATCGATTCTGGGCGGATCCCGATCGTGATTGTTGCTGGCGCACCGACGGTGAGGGGCGCTCCATCGGGGCCCGACATCTCGACATCCTCAAACCAGGACGCGTTTGCATCTTCGGCCTCAAGGCTCTTGGTGATCGCAGCCTGCTTCTCCTTGCGTGCCTCCGCTTTCACCAAGGCGGGCATAGGTTTCGCGCCGTCGATCATTCTGCCGGACCGGTCGGTCTTTGCTGCAGCCCGGTACTCCTCGACGATCTCTTTGGGATCACCAAACCGTCGGACTTGGCCATGATGTAGCCACAGCACCTTGTCCGCGGCGGCCTCCAGCATCGTCAGGTTGTGCGTTACCTGAACGATCGTGGCACCACGGTCACGCAACTCCGCCATACGACGGACACCGTGCTGTTTAAAGGCAATGTCGCCGACCGCGGTGATCTCATCGGCGAGGAGGACTTCAGGCTGCATCTGGATCGAGACTGCAAATCCGAGCCGTGCTCGCATGCCCGACGAGTACGTATCGATCGGGGCGTCGATAAAGGAGCCGATGTCGGCCATATCGACGATCTCGTCCATCACCGAATCCATGTAGCTGCGTTCAAGGCCCACTACCGAAGCGTTCATGTAGATGTTCTCGCGGCCGGTGAGTTCCCCATGGAAGCCAGCGCCCAGTTCAAGCAACGCGGTGACACGCCCTCGAACCCGCACCTGCCCGCTCGTCGGTCGGTACACACCGCACAAGGTGCGCAACAGCGTGGACTTTCCCGAACCGTTGCGCCCGATGATGCCCACCAACGATCCCTTCGGGATGTCCATAGACACGTTGCGGAACGCCCAGAACTCTTCCCGTTTCGCCGACGAAAAGCCGGTTAGGCGGTCCTTCAAACTGGTGCTGCGACGCCCGAGAAGAAACTTCTTCGAGACGTCGACAGCTTCGATGGCGAGTGCGCTCACGCTTACAACCCTTCGGCCACGTCAGCGGAGCTGCGGGCGAAGATCGCCCAACCAGCAAAGAGGAAGAAGAAGGAGAAGCCGGTCAGATAGAGCCAGTCGAACAGCGATGGCCACTGCTGAAACAAGATGCCCGTTCGTCCGAACTGAATCATCTGTGCGAACGGGTTGAACTCCACGATGTTCGCTACCCAGCCGAAGTTCTCGGAGAAGCGCTCCGTCGCCGCTTCGATCGGCCAGATCAGCGGCAGGAGATAGAAGCCCAAACGCAACACGATCGCGTAGATATAGCTGACGTCTTTGTAGCGGGAGTTGGCCACAGATAGCGCAAGGCCGACGCCCAGGCCACTAATGGCGGCGAACAACGCTGCGGGAATCATGACGATCGCGTGGATCGTCAGGTGACCCCACAAGCCGTAGAATACGACCACGATCACCACGAGCATGCCCGCCTCAACCAGCGTTCCGAGTGCTTGGGAGAGGGCCGCCGACGCTGGCGGGAAGTACAGCTTGCGCCGGAGCTTGACCGTTTCAGCAAAGCTGTTCAGCACCTTGGCTGAAACCGTTCGATAGAACCCCCAAACGGCGAGTCCGGACAGCAAGAAATGCGGGAACGAGTTGAACCCGTTCGGGGCGTCAGGAACAGCTCGATTGATACCGAGAAGCACACCGAACACGAAGGTGTAAATCGCCACTTCAGCGATGGGATTGATTAACGACCAGAACCACCCGAAGTAGCTGCGCAGGTAAGTGACCCGCAAATGACGCTTGGTCATATAGCTAACGAAACCGCGGTACTCCCATGTCTCGCGCATCGATCCAAGGACGGTCGTACTCGCCGACGACGCAGACCAGACGGTCTCGGCGCCAGAGTTGCCGTCGTCCGGGAACTCCAAATTGTCGAACTCGCGCTCGGTCGCGGTCATGGGAGAAACGCCTCCGTGGTCCCCACGACCGTACCCGCCTTGTTGAGCACAGTGGTGTCGAGCCCCGTTGGATCGACCGATCCGAGTTCTACGAGTAAACGCGTAACCGCAGCTTTCGCGGCCCGCTCTGCGCCATCACGCGCTTTCAAGGCAAAGCCGATTCCACGTTCGGGCAGCGCTCCCATAAACACTCCTTCGGCACCGTCTTTCAACACCAAAGGTTCCCGAGCGTGCTTCTCCATAAGAAGACAGTGGCGGTCAACCCCCGATAGCCAAAACGCGCGCCCGGATAGGGCCTGGGAAACCCGTCGAGGGGCGTCGTCGCGACTGGTCACGAGCTTGTGCATAGATTCTGCGAGCGCACGGAGAGGGAGCCCGAACGTGGGGATCCCGCATCCGTCTATGCCGTAGGCAAGGTCAGCGGTATCGACCCGGGCGTAGCGAGCGATGGCATCCGCGACGAGCTGCTGAACCGGATGGTCACGGTTGATGTAGCCCCCTGGGTCGTGACCAAGATGCTGGGCAATGGTCAGAAACCCCGCATGCTTCCCTGAACAGCAATTGTGGAGCGGTTCGAACTCCACATTGTCCCGAAGAAGGTCGTCGGCGACCGATTGCGACAATGGCCGACCCGGGCCGCACTCGAGGGCGTGGCGATCGAGGTCAATGCGTTGAAGCCAGCCGTCGACCGCGGCGAGGTGCTCGGGTTGGGCGCTATGGCTCGACGCACCTAACGCAATCTCGTCATCGGTCACGTCAAAGCGGTCGGCAGCGCCAGTCTCCACGAGTGGAAGTACCTGAATCGGCTTGATCGCCGAGCGCGGAAGGACCGTGCGCTCGACGTCCCCTGCAGTAATGAGGGGCCCAGAATCGTCGACGACAAGCAGATCTACAAGATGTTGACTCTCTTCGATCCCTCGAGTCACTCGTACGACAGCGGGAGTGATTTCCCCAGACATCTCTCCAGTCTGGATGAAAAACGGTCGATGAGACGTTACTTACGTACAAGCAACCCGATTTCGGGTGCGATAGCCTTGCGATATCAACGTTTCGTACGGTTGGCGGCTAGCCGTACACCTAGGAAGGACCCACAACGTGAGTTCATTTGAGACCCCACAACTACAACGGATTCCGGCGGCGCAAGCCCCCGAAACCGACCGCGCCACATTCGTTGGCCTGGTTTACCAGCACATCGCCGCGGCCGTCGCGGCCTTTGTAGCTGTCGAAGCGGTGTTGTTCATCACCGGTATCGCAGACGCACTCGGCGACTTCTTCCTCGGTGGCGGCAGCGGCCGCTGGCTGCTGATGCTCGGCGGCTTCATGGTCGCAAACTGGTTTGCCGCAAATGCTTCGGCCGATCTGACAAACCCATCACGTCAATATCTTGGGTTCTTTGCGACGGTCCTTGCTCAGGCGGTCATCTTCGCACCGTTCCTCTCGATCGTGTTCCGCCAAGGCGGCGGTGGCGCCACCGTGGCCCAAGCAGCGATCATCACCGGCATCGGATTCGCAATCCTGACCGCCATCGGCCTCTTCACCCGCAAGGATCTCTCCTTCCTGCGACCCATCATCATGTGGGGATTCGGTCTCGCCCTGCTCGCCATCGTCGGCGGCGTAATCTTCGGATTCGGCCTCGGAACCTGGTTCTCGGTCGCAATGATCGGCCTCTCGGGCGCATCGATCCTGTACCAAACCCAAAGCGTGCTCCGCCGCTACCCCATCGGTAGCCACGTCGCTGCATCGGTAGCGCTGTTCAGCTCGCTGATGACCATGTTCTGGTACGTCCTGCGCCTCCTTATGAGCCGCGAGTAATCGGCAACCCTGCGGGTTGCGACGAGTTTCTCGCTGCGCTCCAAACATCGGCAAGAACAAACACCGATGTTCATCAGCCCTAGCGGCGAATCAATCGAATGTGAATGCCCGGCTATTGCGGCCGGGCATTCATCATTTTTGGCGTAAAATCTGGGACGCACTGAGCCGCCGCTTCATATCCCCCCAAGGCGGCCGAAGGATCATCATGCGTATCGATGCCATTCCGATTGGCGACAACCCACCCGACGACATCAACGTGATCATTGAGGTCTCGGTGGGCGGTGAACCGATCAAGTACGAGCTCGACAAGACCTCGGGAACCCTTTGGGTCGACCGGTTCCTCTATACCCCGATGCGCTATCCCGGTAACTATGGCTTCGTCCCACACACGTTGAGCGAAGACGGCGACCCGATCGACGTGTTGGTGTGCAACACCCGTGAGCTCGCCCCTGGCAGCGTCATCAACTGCCGCCCGATCGGCGTGCTGGCCATGGAAGACGACGGTGGCCCCGATGAGAAAATTCTCGCCGTGCCGAGCTCCTCTATCTCACGGCGCTACGAGCGCGTGCAGAGCTATACCGACCTCCCGCCGATCACCTTGCAGCAGATCGAGCACTTCTTCGACCACTACAAAGATCTCGAACCTGGCAAGTGGGTCAAGATCGACCACTTCGGAGATACCGACGAGGCCAAGCAGGCAATCATCGATGCCATCGAACTCGAGAAGACCAAGCCCCGAGAACCACGTCGCCGCGCAAGCGACGATTAGCCCTAGATCACACGGACGAACAACGAGATCGCAGCGACGATGAGAACCGCGATCACTAGTTGCTCAAATCGCTCGGTGTTGAGGCGTTTCCGGAGGAAGGCACCGACGGGGACCATGACCAGAGCGAACGGCACCAGAATGAGCCCGAGCAGTAGCTCGTCGGAGAACTGTGGCTGGAACAGGAGCACCAGAAGCTGCACGCTGCCGTGCAGGGCAAAGCTTGCGGTTACCGCGAACACAAACGCGTCGACCGCTATCTGTCTGGATAGGAACCAGGCAGAAACCACTGGGCCTGACACACCTGCAGCGCCCTGGAAGATCCCCGCTACGAAGCCCACTCCCCCGGCGTAGCGATCCGTACTCGTAGGGTCGCGCTCGACGGCGTCGCCGGCCTTCGATCGCCGACTGATGATGAAGGCGACCACAATGCCGATCAAGACAATGCGCAATCCGCGGTCGGGCAATATCGGGAGAAGAATCGTGCCAACGATCGTGCCGGCAATCCCCACAAGAGCAAATGGTTTCAAGGTCCGGGCGCCACTCATATGTGAGCGGTTCACCCAAGAGATCTGACCGTTGAGCACAAGATTGGACGGTGCGACGATCACGATCGCATCGGCGATATCAAGGAACAGGGCCAGCGCAGGAACGAGCAGCAACGGGTAGCCAAGCCCGGTGATCGACTTCAAGAGGGCGGCGATAACCGCTACGCCAATGATGATGATGAGTTCGTTTGTACTCACGAGCGCTCTCCAAGCGACTCGCTCATCATCATTGCGAGGAACCGTTGCAATGCCGGAGACGGGCTCCGGTCCCGAAGGCGAATCAAGCTCAGCGTACGCGTGGCGATCGGGGTTGCGGCTGCTCGACGTAAGGCATGTGGTTCCCGCTCGGCGTCGACAGCGGGCAAGACCGTCCAACCCATCCCCAACCGCACCATCTCACGGATCACCGCGGGCTGCGAGCTCTCCGCGACAACGTTGAACACCACCCCTTGAGCACGAAGTCTCTCCGCAGCCAGATTTCGGGTGAGGGAATCCGCAGGGAAGGTGATCCACGGGCCCCACTCTCCAACCGGAAGCTTCGTCGTCGCCTCGGGTCCGTAGACATAGATGGGCTCGGCGACGAGCTCGACACACTCCAGATCGTCGCTCTCGGGGGGTTCGACCGAAACGATTACCTCGTGCTCATCTCGGCGCAGCTCATCGATCAGCTGCGCCGACGGACGCACGCTTAGCCGCAGCTCGAACTCGGGGTGGGTGCGTCGAAAGCGAACCAGCGCGTCACCGAAGTGGTGAATTGCCGCGGTGTCGATCATCCCGGCACGAATAGCGCCAGTAGAGCCTTCTCGGGTTTGCTCGACCCACCGTTCCAGACCGTCATATGCACCGAGGATTCGGCGAGCGTGCTCAACCAGGCCGTTGGCTTCCGCTGTCGGCACCCGGGTGCGCCCGACTTTGTCGAACAACACCAAGCCAAGTCGATTCTCTAACTCTCGGAGGCCTTGTCCGAACGCGGACGTCGTCACCCCGACCTGCTGAGCTCCTTCGGTCCAGCTTCCGGTCTCGACCGCAGCCACCAAATAGGCGAGTTGGGCTGATGTCGGCACGTCGCTCATCGGAAGAGTCTCTGCAGCAGCTCGACCCTATAGTGAAGCATCTCTTTACTATAGCATGCGAAGGAGTAATAGTTCAGTAGTTTCTGCTCCATGACGACTGCACGCGATATCGCTCCCCCAACCGGCAAGCTCGGTGTTCTGATGCCTGGCCTTGGCGCCGTGGCCTCCACCGTGATCGCCGGTGTTCTTCACTCGCGCCGCACCGGCGAAGACCCACTGGGCTCGGTTGCCCAGATGGCCCACATCCGCCTCGGAAAGCGCGAAGAGAACCGAAACCCACGCATCAAAGAATTCGTACCACTCGCGGAGCTGGACGATCTTGTCTTCGGCGGTTGGGATCCCCTCTCCCCGAACGCTCTTGAAGCAGCACAAACCGCTGGCGTGATGAAGCCTGAAGACCTCGCCGCCATCTCCGGCGACCTCGAGGGAGTCGTCGCGATGGACGCGGTATTCGACCAACGCTGGGTGTCTCGCATCGACGGCGTCCGAGTCAAGACCCAGACCAATAAGTTCGAGCAGGCCGAAGCGCTCATCGCCGACATCGAACAGTTCCGTATCGAGAACAACTGCGACCGACTGGTGATCGTCTGGTGCGGATCGACCGAGGCTTACCAGGAGCCGTCGGCTGTGCACGACAGCATCGAGTCGTTCGAGCAGGGTCTTCGTGACAACGACGACAACATCTCCCCCAGCCAGATCTACGCATACGCCGCGCTACAGTCGGGCGTACCATTCGCCAACGGCGCACCAAACCTCACCACCGACGTACCATGCATCGAGGAACTCTCCAAGCGTGAGGGTGTGCCGATCGCAGGCAAGGACTTCAAGACCGGCCAGACCCTCATCAAGACCCTGATCTCCCCCGGGCTCAAGAGCCGCATGCTCGGTATCCGAGGCTGGTACTCGACCAACATCTTGGGCAACCGTGACGGCGAGGTTCTCGACGCTCCGGAGAACTTCCAGACCAAAGAGACCTCGAAGCTTGGTGTGCTCGACACGATCCTTCAGCCCGACGTCTACCCGTCGCTTTACGGCAACATCGACCACAAGGTACGGATCGACTACTACCCACCTCGCGGCGACGAGAAAGAAGGCTGGGACAACATCGACATCTTCGGTTGGCTCGGCTACCCGATGCAGATCAAGATCAACCTGCTCGCCCGCGACTCGATCCTCGCTGCACCGATCGTCCTCGACCTCGCCTTGTTCATGGACCTCGCAGCTCGTGCGGGTGAGTCCGGCGTACAGGAATGGCTGAGCTTCTACTTCAAAGCTCCCCAGTCAGCAGGCCCGAACGACCCCGAGCACGACATCTTCATCCAGCAGACCAAGCTGAAGAACACCCTCCGAGAGTGGATGGGCGAAACCCCAGTAACCCACTCAGAAGCCGGGTAGCGCTGAGCTGCAAGCGCCGAAGCGGCTCCGCCGCTGATTCTCGGCGCTCGCAGATCACCATTATTCCGCCGCAGGACTCAATCCGTCGCTGCGCTCCTCGATTCGCGCTGCGGATTTCCGCACGCAGCTTGGGCTACCGAATAAGATTCCGGGCATGGTGGGTCAACTTGGCCCACCATCGCTCATTTTTCGAGGCGTAGAGATCAACAATCCGCGGAGAGATCAACAATCCGCAGAGCACACCGAGGCGAAGCCGAATGTGCGATTGCGGCGAATAATCCTCTGCAGCTCGGAGGGGCAAAATCGCGGCGGAGCCGCTGCCCCGGAGAGACCAGAGCCAGAGGAGCGCAGCGACGAAGCTGCGATTGCGGCGAATAATGCTCTGCAGCCCGTGGCGCCAAAATCGCGGCACGAACCCGCAGGGTTCGCAGACGCTGGCGCCTAAGGGATCAGAGCCAGGTCAGCGTGCCGGGTTCGAGCAATTTACGTAGACGCTCGTTCGATTCGTCGAAGCGGGGGCCGTACTTGGTGCGGATGGCCTCGTCGACGCCGTCGTGGCTTCGCTTGTTGTACTGCGGGTACGTCCCCCCGACGATTGGCGCCAATCCGAGGAAGTCGGTGGCTTGACGAACCGTGGCCTCGGGTTCTGATTGCAGCTTGGCCGAGTCGAGTACAAGTACTTGGTCTCGACCGAAGATGTCGAAATAGCGCTGGACCTGATCGGCGTACTGCCCGCGACCGATGTAGGCATGGAAAATGTGCGGCTTTGAGACGTAGGCCGAATCGTGGATGATCCGTTGCTCCTCGCCGTCGAGGCGGCCCTCTTCGGCGTCGAGCGCATCCACTAACGACAAGGATTCGTTCCCTCGGACAACCTCGTGGTTGTGATGAGAGATTGCCCGGCTGAGCGGTTCGCGAAGCAACGCGATGATACGTGCCTTTGGCGTGACGTCGTGAATTCGCTGCGGAATCGTCGGGTGGAACAGATAGTACGGTGCACCCTCACCGATAGCTGGGTCAGCGCCATGCTCGGCTCGCTGGGCGTCGATTGTCGATTTCAATGGGAAGTTTCCGCGATACCAGTCGATGGTCTCGTGGAAGTTGGTATCGAAATAGTGGACGCCCTTCGCGCGGCGTGGGCCATGCACCAACTCGTGGGCCAGTAAATAAATGAACATCGATGTGGAACCACCGCGCTGGGTTCCCACCACATAGAAGTTCGGCAGGACCCGGGGTCGTGGGTCGAGTCGTGCGATGTTGCGATTCAGCCAGACGTACGCGTCGGTAACTGGCTTCGGGATACTCTCCGATTTGCCTAGTGCTTTTCGACCGATCACTTCGATTCTCCTTCTGAGCCATCGGGCCAGAGAGCGCGAAGTTGAGTTTCAACATCTCGCTGACGGGCGCTCCCGAGGGCTCCGCCCTCGTAATGTCGTGCCGCCAATTCCAAGAAATAAGCGATGGTCGTCAAGCGCTTTTGCATTGACGACACACCGAGTTCGGCCATGGGTAGCTGCGCTGCATCAAAGCCATCGCCGTACTGGTAGTGCAGATGCAACAAATCGAACCCAACAGGGGTGCCGATGGTAGCTCGTTCCCAATCCCAAACAATGAGGCGTCCGTTACGGAGCTTGCCCATGTTCCAGGGAGACCAATCGCCGTGCCACATCGATGACTCGAGGGATCGAAAGGTCTCATCTCTCGCGAGCTCAGCGGCGATCTGGGAGAACTGCGATAACTCTGGGGCAGCGAGGCGCCCCTGCAGTTCTGTCCACCATCCACCGTCGATGAGCAACCCGCCATCGTCGAAGCGCTCGCGAAGGTCGCGGGTCAGCTGAAGCGGAACGTCCGCGACGTGGATCGACGAAGGCCCGTCGACCACGAACGGTTCGAGTACCAGCAACTCGTTCGGGCCATACGTACCCCGATGCAGCACCGTCGGGGTAGCGACAGCGAGCGGTTCCTTCTCGAGTATTTCAAGCCAGTCGCCTTCGTTGGCGACCATCGCGGCGGTGTGCGGATCTGGACCTAGCTTGGCGACGGCAACAAGGTTTGGGCCGTCGTAGCATCGCACGATCGGTTTGCGATTCGGACGTGGGGGTCCGACGGCGATCGAGAGCCGTAGGTCGGTACCCATGATCTCGCTGAGATAGCTGCGTAGCGTCTGGCTATCGGAAACCAAGTTCCAGTCAGCGCGCTTGCGCGAAACGAGCTTGGTGGCACCTTCAGCGAGCGGCCCGGCGGCTGCGCCAGCCCGGTTCTCGACGAAACGCTTAAGGGCGTCTCGCATCGCTGGTTGGCTCTTTGCGTCGACGAGGACTCGCGGGTCCGAGACCCTCGGAAGAACAACGTAATTCTCATCGGAAGTTGTCGCGCGCAGGTCACCGCCAGATCCACAGAGGACCTGTAGCCACCAACCTTCGTCCAGCGAGGTCATAGCGGTGTGGCAGCCGCAGCCAAACGTTGCTGGGACGCGACGCGTCGTTCGCGCTGATCTCGCAGCACCAAGGCCGCGCAAATCATCATGATCGGCAGTGCTGCCGGAAGGTGATCGTAAAAGAACGAGGTAACTAACGACGTGGCTATCGCTATGTGCAATAGCAACTGCTCCTGCGTCGCGATATTTCGCCCGGTACGCCACGTCATCGTGACCCAAAATCCGGTGTACAGAATCGCCCCGGGAATGCCCTGACTGAACAACGCCGTCCAGAATGCACCATGGGTACCGATCGCCGGCCGGAACGGGTCTGGGTTCGCAATCGGAGCGCCGAAACCCAGAAGCGGAGAGTCCGGAACTCGCTCAAGGACATCGGTGTAGATATCGGAACGGGCACCAAAGGAGTGCTCACTTGTCGCACGAGACGTCACGACCTCGCCCAGCGGCGAGATCAGGATCAACGCGACCGTAAATACGGCAACGAACGCGAACCGAATAGCGAGCAACAACTGACCGTCACTCGCCCGGCGTGCGATCACGTAGAGCCCCATGACAATGATCGCGATCCACAGACCACGATTTGCCGAGATGGCGATTGGAACGACCGCGAGCAACGCGAGCGGCACGACGAGACGTCGAAAGCGATGAAGACGACCAGCTGCAGCAATCGCGGCGAAGATCAATGGCGCCAAGGTGGCGGCCCAGTCGTTCGTGAAACTAAATGGCAGTGAAGGTCGGTTGATAAAGAATCCGAGGAAGTCTTGGCGTTGGGCAAACGGAGGTCGGAAGATATTTCCGACGAACTGATTGTTTCGGATTGACCCAGGGAGAACCTGGGAGACAGGCGTGTTCAGCCTCACCTCACCAAAGATCAAGCCGAGGTAGCCGCCGAAGATCGCAATAAACACGAAGAGCCCGCCCAATACCCCGAGAACTCGGGCGTTGGGGAGGTACTTCTTTGGAACGTTGTAGATAAAGAGGAACGTCGTGGTGGCGCCAACCGTGATCATGGCTCGCAGAGCAAAGCCCAGGTAGCGGTTCACCGTCGGCTCCAAAGTGAGCGCCGAGATCAGCGTCCAACCGACGAACAGGAGCCACATGCCGAAGCCCTTCGGAATGCGAATTGGCCGGATGAGAAGTAGCCCAACACCCATCGCTGCACCAGAGATTGCAAAGGTGAGATACCCCAGGCCGAGAAGCCAGAAGATCGGCATGAAGGCACAGACGTAGAACGGTAAGCCAGGATTGAGCAGACCCCGCATTTCACGACGCGATTGCTCCACATGCGGCAGACGTCTAACGCGCGGAGGAGTGATGGCAGCCATTAGATCGAGTTGCCTCGCTTCTGCAGTTGCGAAACCACAAATGCAGACGGGACACCAGCCGCAACACCGAGAGCCAGAGGTGCGCGACCTTCCTTCGGGTTGAGCTTCAACGTGCGCTTTGCCATGTCGATGGCGCCCTGACGGTCGCCGAGCGATGCTTTGGCGAAGGCCATCTGGCCGAGGATTCGGGCGAGCCCGACCGGTTCGGTCTCAAACTCGGGGTATCGATCGAGAATGTATTGCAGCCCGTCGATCCGCATCTGCCAGCGCTCTGCATAGAACGAGGCGGTGTGCCAGCGAACGGTCACCAGTGGTGCGGGGACCAAGATCATGTCGGTGATTCGAGTAGCGCGTAGCAGCCACTCGTAGTCCTCGCCGTAGCCACCCGGAACCTCTTCGTCGACCAGCCCGATCTCGTCGATGAGCTCGGCTCG
The DNA here is from genome assembly GCA_964562985.1 of uncultured Acidimicrobiales bacterium. Lineage (GTDB taxonomy): Bacteria > Actinomycetota > Acidimicrobiia > Acidimicrobiales > SHLQ01 > SHLQ01. The sequence continues at coordinate 9,793 of CAZLWE010000026.1, read as the reverse complement.
GCGCATGAGGAACGTGGACGGATGCGCTTCGAAGACCCTGCTTCGGAGCAGGTCCCGGAACGTCACTCGCGAGTCATCTCGGACGCGCTCGACGGACTCGCCTTCGTACTCGACGGTCACGCCAGATCCGACGAAGTGAACGTCGGGGTGCGATCGCAAAACATCTACCTGGCGGCGGATCTTGCCCGGTACCCAAACGTCATCGTCATCACAGAAGGCCACCAGGTCACTGGAGGTTCCGAGAATTCCGGTATTTCGTGCGCCTTGCAGGCCTTGCACACGGCCATTTGGCACGACGATCACTTGGCGATTGCCTTCGCTTACGGCGAGTGAGTGATCGGGGTCGGTCTGGTCGAACACGACGATCGTCGTAATCGATCCTCCGTAGTCTTGCGCGTCGATGGCCGCCAGTGTCTGACGCAGGAGTTCAGGGCGGTCGCGAGTGGCGACGATGGTTGCAACACTCGGGGTGTACTGTTCAGACATCTAGGCCTCCTTGGAGTAGCGATAGCGCCCTAGCAATACACCGGTAATGCGGCTGACAATCTTCGACATTTGTGGATCGAGCGAGCTACGCCAACTCTCGTCGGCTTTGATCTCCACGGGCTTGCGCTCGAGACGACGGGGATTACCTGATACCGAATGACCGGGTTCGAGAATCAGAGGATCCTCGGTTTCAAGGATAGCTTCAGCGTTTGGCTCAACACCGGCGAAAGAAAATACTTGGTTAAGGGTTCCGGTCGGGTCCGCAACGAAGTCTTCGTAGCGAACGGTGGCGGTATCGACCCCGAGTCGGTCCATATTCGAGAAGGCAAAGTTGAACCACAGCCAGCGCAAGCCAATTCGGGCTGGATGCAGAGTTGCCATCTGGCGGTCGTCATCGGTCACTTCGGGACGGTCTATGACCTTTGACCACGAGTGCGCTACCCCGCGAGGGTCACGGACCATATGCACGACCCGGAGGTCGACCTCAGGAAGTCGGCGAAGCAACAGGGCAGTGGACACGTGCTTTGAGGTGTCCACCACGATTGGCTTGCCGGAGACTTCGATCACCGCACGCAGGATCCGGGTCACCACACCGCCGTACTGCATCGTGTTCGCTTGGAGAAACTGCGATAGCTGCGGCAAAAGGAGTGCCGGGATATGGCGGGTTCGGTCAGCTCGAAGCTGTAGCTGACGCATTCGCTCGCCAGATATTTGTTCCCAGCCGCCGAAGGCGACTTTGCCGACCCGACCCCAGAAATCACATTCGCTGAATCGCTCTCCGCAACCGCACAGGTTGTCTTCGACAACCCCGCGTTCCCAGAGGTGGACGAGCTCACCGATGTTGATCATGTGCTCGTTCTCGTTCAACAGATCGGAAACGATCGTCGAACCTGACCGCGGAACGGCACCTATGAAGAGCACAGGGATCTTCTCGACCGCTTTGCTGATTGGAACCACTTCAGCCAGTTCGCTATTTGTGGACACTGCTCGTGTACCGAGCAGGTCGACCATCGACGCTTCAAAGTTCGCGATGGAAAGCTGTGCATGGCCATCATCGACGGCAACTTCAGGAGCGCCACGCTCCACTGCCTCGTCGAGCAGTTCGAAGAACTCCGGCTTTGTTCGAGCCATCTGGATTTCGCCATGGGCCGAGAGGCGCTTACAAAAGTCGACCTGGTGGTCATTCACGTGCTCGTCGAATTGCTCCTCGCGGGGCACCACGATCGGAACGATTCCGTTTGATCGACACTCAAGGATCGTGGCCGGACCGCCGTGACAAACGACGACGGTGGCCTTTTGAAATTCCTCGATGAGTCCGCTGCGTTGGAGATAGTCAACGCTCTCTACGCGAGTCGGTTCGCTCGACGTCCCGCGCTGCACGATGGCTGACTCGACGGCGGGTTCGTTCGCGAACCACTCGTCGAGCCACCCCATCAGTCGGTCGAATCGGTGATAATCCGTGCCAACGCTGACAAACATGCGTTCAATGCCACGCGATTTGGTGCGTGGAGCGGCCTCCTGGCTCACATCAGCCTCCCAATGAGTTCCGCTCTTGGATGAAATACGAGCTGATCTTCCCACTGGACCAGAAAACGATTCGATAGTGGTGCGCAGAGACGTGCCGTGAGCGACGCGTTGTCGATCCGGTCGTACACCTCAATGAATACCGTCTTGACACCCATCATTCGTCCGAGCAAAAAGAACGGAAACGCCACTGCTGCGCCCGTCGAGATGATTACGTCAGGACGCTCCCGGCGAAGGATCTTCCATGCCAACCCGAAGTTGCGAATGAGGTTCGGTACGTTTCGAGTCGTTGGAAAATGTGCCCAATCGCATCGCTCGGATTCCAACAGTTCGTGACTGTCGGGCATGTCGAACGTAACCCAGAAACGGTCGTGATCTTCCCACCACGGTTTGAGAATGAGGAGGTGCGCTAGGTGCCCGCCAGACGATCCGACAAGCCCGATGTTGAGCGGCTTGTCGGTCGCTACCTCTCCTCCGAGGGGCGAATTCATAGTTATCCAACATCTCCTGGTTCAATTGGCTGCTCAGAGATGATCGTCGCTTCCTCTTCGTCAGAGACGACGGACATACGAGCGGGTGGGGCCGGGTCGGAGTCCAACTTGTGGACCGAAGCCATGCCTTCGCGTTGTTGCCATGAGTCCCCACCAGCAACGCCGGAGGGAATGACGACTGAACCGACATCGGCGCTGCCGGTCGGCAGAATGTTGAGGCGGCTTGTGCGGTTGAGCAGCGCACCTGCCACATCCGCTTGGACGTTTTCCAACTGGATGCGGAGATCTCGAAGCTCGCTGCGTTTGGTGCGGCCGACTGCAGAAACGATGTAGACAGCATCGACAATCGCTGCCAACTGCAGACCCTCGGCGTTGGTGAGCGCTGGCGGAGCGTCGAACACGACGATCATGTTGCGTTCCTGTGCAATGGCCAAGAGCGCTGCAACCGAGTTGTTGGCAATCGGCGTCGGCGCGCCACTGCCGGTTGGCAAGATCGTGAGCCCGAGGCGTTGTTCGGCGTTGTCGATTGCGGTGCGGGCTGCATCGAGATCGCCGGCGGAGCGGAGGAAATCGCTGAGTCCGGAACGGCCTGCGAGGCCGAAGACACGATCCAGAGCATCGTTTCGGCGATCCGCTCCAATGAGGAGGACGTTTCGGCCCGTTTGGGAAATTGCGACAGCCAGGTTGATCGCCGCGGTGGTACGACCTTCCTTGTCGGTTGCGCCAGTTATGACGAGCGAGTCGACCACGAAACCGTGCCGCGGCGCAAGAACAGCAGCTGCCAAGCGTCGGAAGGCTTCTGCGCCTGCGGTCTCTCGGCCGCTTGCGGTGACCATGGCCGGGTTGTCGTCGGCAATGCGGGGGATGTTGCCAAGCACCGGAACACCGAGGTCGAGTTCGGTCTCGACCGGGCCGCTAATTCGACGATCGAGACGATCGGTGAGAATAGCTGCCAGTGCACCCACGACGAGGCCCATCAAGATTCCTGCGATCAGGGTGAAGAGACGGGGGATACCGGTGGCGTCCTCTTCGGGTGTAGATGGCTCACCAAGAAGGTTGCCTACCTCGGCAACGTCTCCAGCATCTTCGAGTACGCGCTGGGTTGCGAACTCTTCTTCCTCGAGAAGCGCAAGTCGGCGCTCGATCCCATTGATCTCACTCGTGTCTTCACCATCTGCGGCCTCTTGGGCTGCAGCGAGAACGGCTCGTTCGTTCGTGATGAGCAAGGCGAGGTCTCGGAGCTGAGTCTCGAGCCCATCGATCTCGTCCTGGCGCGTTCGAGTTTCCTGCTCAACTCGGAACTCGAGATAGGCATCCGCGGAACCCTCGACGAGGCGAACCGCCTCTTCAGCGGTGTCTGCTGCGTAGGTGAACTGCAGGATTTGGCTATCGCAGTTGCTGGACGAGCCATCTCCGCCGTCGAAGCAGACGACGGTGAGGTTTTCGTTCCATTCTTCCAGGTCGATATCGGGCTCTTCTGCGATCACGCGGGTACCGATGAGGCCCGAGGTAGCGATACCGACTTCGAGGTCTTCGTTGACACGGTCGTTCTGGGGTCCATCGTCAGCGGCGCCAGGGCGAAGCAGCACCGACACATCCGAGCTGAAAAAGCTCTCTTGGCCCGGCAACAACGCAACAGCAAGCGCGGTCATCGCGAGCATCGCCAAGGCGATCATCCACCAGCTGCGCTGAAAGATTCGCCAGTAGTTACCGAGTTCAACTTCGTCGTTCGTATCCATATTCACTCACCCTCATTAGGCGATCAACGCTTCGTAATAATGTCGGCACTCATTCGAGCAACTTAATAGTCACTCTCGACCACAGACAGGCGATCCACGCGTGGACGCCTTCCCTGTGTCACCACAAACTCTGTTGACTCAAGTCGCGTCTCAAAATAGACGCCGCCCGGAGTCAGAAAGTCGCAATCCCGCCGAAAAGATCACGAAGCGTCGCGTCTCCAATCTAAATGCCTCAGGCATAGCCTACTTGGCGCCGATACCCGCCTTGTGCCTACGCTTGTCGCTTCTTTCACAGATCGCGCGCAGATCTTCTACTTCCGATGTGTGAGGATTGGGTAATGCAACTCCGTAGAACTAGCCGGCGGATGTCGGTAATTCTGGCACTAGCCCTTACGGCAGCGGCGTGCTCCCCGAGCCCCTCCGACAGCATTACCGCGCCCGCGTCGTCCGCAGAAGCGGCGACGACCGACTCGACCTCGGCGGATGCATCTACGCCAGAGGCCACGACAGCACCGTCCACAGACTCGACGACGGCTGACTCGTCCACGTCAGATGCAAGTACAACAGAATTGAACAGCACAGCTTCCTCATCGACTGCAGAATCAACAACATCGCCTACCGAGGCTCCGACCACGACGGAGTTCATTCCAACCTTTCGAGAGAATCGGCTTTCGGGCATAGACGCTGACCTAGAGGGTGCGCTACTCGGGGTCTCCACCGGGCTCAGCCGAGCCGAGCGAGCGCCTCGATTCAACCAACTCGAAGCCGACGCCAATCGCCAGCTGGACATCGGCCACGTCTTCCATTCGTGGGATACGGCGATTCCAACCGAGGACGACCTCTTTCACCTTGCGGCTGGAAGGATTCTCATGATCTCGTGGAATGGCACTGACACCATCGAGATCCAAAACGGCGTGCACGACGCTTGGATAACACAACAGGCCACATCGGTACGGGATCTCGGCGAGCCGGTCATGTTGCGCTGGTTCTGGGAGATGGACGGACGCCGCCGCACAGAGATAGTTCACTCACCGCAAGACTTTGTGAGCGCCTGGCTCCATGTCCGCTCGATCTTTGACGAGGTTGGCGCAACCAACGCCGAGTTCGTCTGGTGCCCAAATGAGTTTCTCTTCTGGGAAGGCGGAGATCCCGATCCGTGGTACCCCGGAGATGACCACGTCGACTGGCTATGCGCAGATGGCTACAACTGGGCCGATACCACCACCTCCCCTGAATGGATCACTTTCGACCGCATCTTTGGCGACTTCGTCGAATGGGCTGCCCCGAGAGGCAAACCCATCGTGATCGGCGAAACCGGTTCAAATGAAGGTGAGGCCGGCGCCAAGGCCGAATGGCTGCGCAGCCTCCCTGGGATCTTGGAAAACGACCTCCCCGAGATCGACGCTGTCGTGTACTTCGACAAAGACTTCCGAGAGTTCGGACACGCCGACTGGCGGGTCGATACGACCCTCCAGACGTATGACGCGTGGATAGATTTCGCGCGCTCTGACTACCTAAACCCTTGATTTGCCTACATTGCGTTGTAATGTGCTTCACATGTTTGTAACTCACTACACAGGGTTGTAATATTACCGACGGAACTTGAACACCTGCTAGATGGGCGGGTGTTGTCAACCGTGAGGTACCTCAGCAATGCGCAAATACGTTCTTCCGATTGCGGTATTCGTCGCATTCTCGATTGCGGGTTGGCTTGTCTTTGATAGCAAATCAACGGCCGACGCATTGTCGAACGGCACGAGTTTCGGTGCTTGGGTCGAAACGAGAAGCGGCCAGAACGAAATCTCCGCCTTTGAACGACTCGAACAGCGCCTTGGTGCCCAACTGCCACTCGTTCGCGGGTTCAGTCAATGGGAGGACAACCTTGGCGAAGATAGGCGGTTCCACCGATGGGCACGAGATGGGGGCCGCGACCTCGCAGTTTCCATAAAACCCCAGCGCAACAACGGCACGATCATTCCGTGGCGAGACATCGCCAATGCGCAACCAGGTTCACGCCTCTATCAGGAGATGCAAGAGCTCGCGAGCGGTGCCCGCCGATACAACGACAACATGATGGTGATCTTCCATCATGAACCCGAGGCGGGTGACAACACGAAGTTCGGTACGAGTCGCGAATTTCAAGGCGCGTTCCGAAAGCTTGTAGACGTCTTCCGGGCGGAGGGCGCCTCCAACGTCGAATTCGGCTGGGTAATGACGGATTGGGCATTCAACGTCGGAAACTTCAATCCAAATGATCGCCGCCGCGCCGAGCTGTGGTTCCCAGGGACCAACTACGTCGACTTCATTGGCGCCGACGTCTACAACTGGAACAACTGCCGAGGAAACAGTACCGACCCATGGCGCTCGCTCGAGGAGCTCCTGCAACCATTCTTGAACTGGTCGAGTCGTCACCCCAACATTCCGCTGATCATCGGTGAGGTGAGCTCTGCTGAAGGCGGCGGAGACCGTAAGGCACAATGGATTGACGAGGCTCGAAATACCCTTTCGACCGGAGTCCACCGAGACCGAATCGCAGCTGTCATGTGGTTCCACGATGACGGCGTCCAAGACGGCTGGCCTAACTGCCAATGGTGGATGGATTCTTCGTCAAGTTCCTTCTCCGCTGCCCAGCGACTCGCTCAGGATCCGTTCTTCCAGGCCCCCCTGCGCTTTGGAGCTACCCCTGTCTCCCCTGCTCCCGCGCCTACCAGTCCTCCAACTACCGCCCCTCCGCCCACGGCTCCCCCGGCAACCGCCGCTCCAACCACCACTCGGGCTCCAGCTCCAACCACCACTCGGGCTCCAGCTCCAACCACCACTCGGGCTCCAGCTCCAA
>CAZLWE010000026.1:0-2617 GCA_964562985.1 uncultured Acidimicrobiales bacterium | reverse complement strand
CCACCACTCGTCCGACCGCTGCTCCCACCACCCGCGCTCCGGTGACTACGACGACTCGAGCGCCTGCACCGGTCGTTACCCCAACCACGGCCGCTCCGCAACCGGCAGCACCGCAAACCACGGTGGCTCCTACACCACGACCTCAACCAGTCCGAGAGCCTGTGAAGGCGGCGACACCGGTCGTCGACAAGGTTGAAGGGGCGGTTCGCTGCTCGGGCCGCATCGCCACAATCGTTGGAACCAGCGGTGACGATATCATCGAAGGCACTCCTCAAGCCGATGTCATCCACGGCCTCGGTGGCGATGACACCATCACCGGTTTGCAGGGCAACGATGTGATCTGCGGCGGTGCTGGCGCCGACGAGCTATACGGCGGTAGCGGATCCGATGTCCTCGCTGGCAACGCGGGTCCCGATCTCCTACGTGGACAAACGGGACCTGACACCTTGATCGGCGGCAAGGGCGCTGACCGTCTAAACGGTGGGCAAGGCGCTGACGACCTCCGCGGCGGCGATGCCGCTGACCGGCTGTTCGGCGGTCGCCACCAAGACGTCTTGTTGGGTGGCAACGGAGGCGACACCTGCAACGGTGGCGAGGCGATCGACCGGACGGTTTGCGAGACGGTGCGCTCCTAAGCGCAGCCGGCGAGCGACAGGACTAGCCGGCCGAAGCGGCCACAATCGTGCTGATCACGGTGATGGTTACGAGCGAAAGCGGCACGCCGATTCGCAGATAATCGCTGAACCGGTAGCCGCCAGGTCCATAGACCATCATGTTCGTTTGATACCCGACCGGAGTGAGGAAGGAAGCGGATCCGGCGACCGCGATTCCGATCACCAACAGTCGTGGGTCAAGGCCGGTCTGTTCGGCGACGTCTATAGCTATGGGAAATGCCAGAACCACTGCTGCCGCGTTCGTGATGAGCTCGGTGAGAAGCATGGTCGTAATCAACAAGCCGACGATCGCTCCGACCGTTCCAAAGGTTCCGAAACTGTCGAGTAGGGCACCGGTAACTCGTTGATCCAGGCCGGTTTCCGATACCGCCGCCCCCAGGCCGAACGCTCCGCCGATCATGAGCACAACGTTTACGTCGACCGCATCGCGGGCTTCTCGAGGCCGCAGAATCCCGAATACCACAATCAAAATCGCCGCCAAGATCGTCGAGCGAGTGATCGGAAGGAGACCGAATAGGGGTAGCCCAACGGCGATCGCTAAGGCGAGGAGCGCAAGAGGGCGGCTACGGTCCGCAACGGGGATCTCTGCATCGAGGCGTGAGATCAATAGGAACTCGCCAGTGTTTCGCCAGCGCTGGCGGAACGTACGAGGTGCGACCACCAACAAGGTATCGCCGGCGCGAAAGCGAACCGCGCCCGGTTGCCCGTCGACGAGTTCGCCGCTCCGGTGCACCGCAAGGATCGCCGCGTCGTAACGCTGACGAAAGCCAACTTCGACCGCGGTTTGTCCGACAACCGGCGAGCTCGGACCAATGACAAGTTCGTAGTAGCCAGTACTTGCCGGGTTGCCAAGCGCTTTCGACGCGACGCCGTTGGCCAGCGAGAGTCCCGAGAACTTCTGCAAAGCGACGACCTGGTCGACTTGGCCAGCAAACGTGAGTTGGTCGCCACCTCGAATAACTTGATTTGGCAGCACGGGAGCAATCGTCTGCTCAGGTCGGTCGATCTGTGTGAGGTACAGCCCATCGAGGTGTCGAAGGCCTGCTTCGGTGACTGAAACACCATCGAGGGCGCCATCGTCGTCGACACTCATTGCGACCGTAAAGGAGCGATTGCCATCCGCAGCTGGCTCTGCTGGACGCCGACGCTTCGGGAGGAACGGTGCACAAATCAAGATGACCACCAAGCCGATGATCAGTAGCGGCAATCCAATCGTGGCAAGTTCGAAGAGCCCGAGGGGTTCTTCACCGACGCTCTCGAGGAGACCGGACGCAACCAGGTTGGTCGAGGTACCAATTGCGGTAAGTGCTCCACCGAGAATGGTTGCGTAGGAGAGCGGGATCAAGAATGAACTCGCCGAACGTCCCTTGCCGTCCGCCCAGCGGGTTACCGCAGGAGTCAGCATGGCCACGATCGGCGTGTTCGCGAGGAACGCACTACCAACCGCCGAGGGAACCAGGAGTTTGGCCAGGTCCTTGCGGATGTTCCCCGGCTCGTTGAGCAGCTTTGAAACGATCGGTGCGAGTGCGCCGGTACGGTCGATAGCGCCCGCAATCACGTAGAGCGCTGCGACGGTGATCGGTGCCGTGTTAGCAAACCCCGAGAACGCTTGCTGTGCATTGGTAACCCCAAGCACGAACAGCGCGGCGGACGTACCAATCACTGCAGCTGGAGGCGACAGTCGTCCGGTCACCAAAGCGGCAACCATGACGACAAGCGCGCCAACCGTTATCCAGGCATCAAGACCCACGAAGTTCCTATCGGCGGGAACGCTTCGCGTTCCAGCGAGTTGCTCGCCCAAGGGCTCACAACATCAACCGCCACTCAGAACAGAAGCCTATCTGCCCCCATATCAAGCACAGGTAAAGGCGAGCGCGGGCAACCACTCATCCGCAGAGCACACCGAGCCGAAGGCGAATGTGCGATTGCGGCGAATAATTGGC
>CAZLWE010000025.1:0-43066 GCA_964562985.1 uncultured Acidimicrobiales bacterium | reverse complement strand
AAGGGCCGAACAGCGACGATGCGGCCTTCGTGGGTTGCAACCATGATGAGCGACCGTCCGAAGGGGTTGGTCTCGTGCTTCCAGCGGAATAGCGCTCGATCGAACGTGGGGTTTTTCCAACCGAGCGAAATCGAACATACGTCGAGGATCTCCTCGAAGTCGTCGGCACCGGCGGCGCGGATCTCGAAACCCTCCATCGCGCCGATCGTACCGGGCGGGGGATAGCAGCTGATTCATAGTCCGATTGGCTTATGTCGCCCCATTCGTCGCCGAAGGATCCAGTGATGACCACATCAGGACCGGAAACGACAATTGCGCCGTCGCGTGCGATAGCCAAAAAGCTCGCGTTCGCCATCGATGATGTGACCCCAACGCCTACGGGCACGATCATCTTGGGTTATCACCGGGTTGGAGGTCATACGACCAGTCCGGTGGACCTCGATCGAGGAATGTTTCGTCGCCAAATCGCCCATATCCGTGCCGCTCACCAGGTTCGAACCCTTGACCAGGCCGTTGCACGCTTACAGTTGCCCGAGTCCGAGTCATCGGAAAATCAGGTGGTGCTCACCTTCGACGACGGCACAGCTGACTTTCTCGACGAGGTTGTGCCGCTCCTCGTGGAGTTCAATCTGCCCGCCACCGTGTATGTGGCGACCGACCATGTCGACTCGAAAAAATCCTTCCCCAGCAATGGCAAACCCATTTCGTGGGCGGGTCTTCGCGACGCCGCTGCTACTGGTCTCGTGAATATTGGGGCACATACCCATACGCATCGTTTGCTCGATCGTTGTCCGCTCTCGGTGGTGCGACAAGAACTCGATCGGTCAAATGCACGTATCGAGGACGAGATCGGCGTTTCTCCAAGGCACTTTGCCTATCCGAAAGCGGTACGAGCAGGAGGGCTTGCCGAAAGGGAGGTCCGACAGCGGTACCTCTCTGCGGCGATCGCCGGAACCCGGCCAAATAGAGCGCCCGACGTCGACCTACATCGTCTGTATCGTTCGCCGATCCAAGTCGCTGATGGCTGGGAAGGCTTTCGACGCAAGCTTTCGGGCGGAATGCGGGCCGAGGACGACCTACGGCGCCTCGTTAACCGATACCGATACCGCCGGATCAGTCGATGAAGCAGCGCGATAGCGAAGAGTTGCCTCGGGTATTGCACCTCACGACGACGGCGATGAGCTTGGGTTGGTTGCTCAAGCCGCAGCTACATGCTTTCGCCGAAGCAGGGTTCGAGGTCATCACGGCATCGGCCCCCGGAGCCTTTGCCGACGAACTCACCGCCGATGGGATCGCTCACATACCCATCCCCGGATTCGAAAGATCGGTCGACTTAGCCGCGGACATCCGCGCCGCTCGCCAACTCAAGACGGTGATCGCGGACGTTGCACCGGACATCCTCCACACTCACAATCCAAAGCCTGGTGTGCTGGGCCGGGTTCTCGGTCGCATCCAACGGGTTCCTGCCGTCGTGAACACCGTGCATGGTTTGTACGCCCAACCAACCGATGGGTTGGCCCGTCGGCTGGCCGTATACGGAGCGGAACGGTTTGCTGCGACCTGTAGCGACGCGGAGCTCGTGCAAAGCATCGAAGATGTCGACACGCTGCGACGAATCGGCGTACCACCTCAGCGGGTGCATCTGTTGGGAAACGGTATTGACCTCCATCGGTTTCGCAAGACGCCGCACGGCCGTGCGCAGTCGCTGAACGTCCGGGCTGAACTTGGTATCGGACCCAAGGTTCTAGTCGTTGGCGTGATCGGCAGACTGGTATGGGAGAAGGGTTATCGCGACTTGTTCGACGCAATCCGATTGCTCCGGTCCAGCGCTTGCGCTCCATTTGCGGTCGTTGTGGTTGGTCCTCGCGAACCCGGGAAGGCCGATGCGATCGGCGACCATGACATCGCGGAGATGGAGTCGCTTGGCGTGCACTTTTTGGGAGCGCGCAACGACATTGAAACGATGCTGGAGATGTTTGACCTCTTCGTTCTTGGATCGAAGCGGGAAGGGTTCCCTCGCGCTGCGATGGAAGCCTGCGCCATGGGTTTGCCCGTGATCGCGACGAACGTGCGAGGTTGCCGTCAAGTTGTCGAACATCAGCACAACGGTTTGCTCTACGAACCCGGGTCAGCTCGCCAGCTTGCGACCGCGATCGAACGGCTTCTCGACGACGATCTCGCGCGGCGACGCTTCGGCAGTGCTGGCGTGGTGCGAGCTCAGGTGCAGTTCGACCAACAACGAGTGATCGATCGAACGTTGGCGGTTTACCGATCGCTGGTCGGTGAGGCCACGGAGCGGTACACCGACTCGATTATTTCTGTGGCGACCGACGCATCGAATCTAGAGCTCGATTTGCGAGAACCTGCGGCCAACCTTTCCCGAAGCGCCTGATCGTCAGCGACCCGAAGCCAGGCCTCGGCGAGTGCTCGGTGATCGTCAACGTCGACGAGCAGTCCGTTCTCGCCATCCACCACGACTTCCGGGATACCCCCGGCGCGAGTCGCAACCGCTGGAATTCCTAGCGCAAAGGCTTCCATGAGCGAGACTGGCTTGCCCTCATGGCGTGAGCTGAGGGTGAACACGTCGAAGGCGGACATGACCTCCTGAGCGTCCGGTCGATATCCCAAGACATACAGACGATCGAGATCAGCGGCAGCCTTCCGGAACTCCGGTTCGCCCGCACCTTGTCCAACGACGATGAAGGCAACATCGGGGGAGTGGTCCAACGCGTGCCTGGCAGCGGAGAGGAAGGTGTCGTAGCCCTTTTCCGGACGGAAGTTAGCGACGATTCCAATGATGATCAGGTCTCGGTGTTCCGGACGCACGAGTTCGATCCGTCGCTCCAGTCGCTGGGCTTGCTTCCGGGCGACTTCATCGAGCGGAATACCGTGATCGATCACCTCGGTCGATGCTGCGACGTCTGGGGTCATTGAATTGCGGACATCTGCGGACACGGCGATGCGGCGATCGTCGAGCCGCGCTGTCAGGCGATTCGCCGCTCGCGTGTAGCGATGGTGGCGAGGCCACCGATTGTGTTCGGTGGTCACCATCGCAAACGAATGCATGGGGAGCAGCGTCGTCAACCGGGCGGTTACGGCCATGAGCGGCGAATGTGCATGCACGACGTGCGGACGATGCGCCCGAATCGCCTTGGTAAGCGACATCGGCAGGCTCGACCAGTCGAGACGGGTCACCTCGGCACCGGTGTCGGTGATTGCTCTGACGAGGTGATCCTTTTCGGGAATCGCATACGCCACGGAGTAGTCGATATCCGATGTGCTCGTCGCAAGTTGATTGAGGATCAGGCGTTCCGCGCCGCCTGGTCCAAGGCCCTTGACCAGGTGGAGTACTCGCATCGGCGAGTTGGGTTTGTCGAACACGTACCCATTTTGGGGCAAATGGCCCACCGAAGTCGTCCATTCGGCTCACGAATCACACAGTCCTGCCGATTGTGCCATGAGCGTGTGGAAGCCGAATCGGTCGGTAACGCACGCCAGAGGATCAATGGCTGAATCAATCAGTGGGGTCGAGCGAATCGACCCGCCGTCACCCGGCGCTCTCGTGCCTGTGAACTCCGACGATGTCTTCGCGCCTCGAGACCCCCGTTTCGCTCGTCCTGAGGACCCTCTCGCGCCCGTTCGCGCGGTGCTCCGACGGTGGCGATTACTCGCTGTTCTAGCGATCGTCGGCGGACTTCTTGGTTGGGCATCGGCTGTGGTCGCGGTCGAGTCCGATACGACGCCTATCGCCGTCGACCACTATCAAGCTCGCCACGTCTTGGTACTCGACGGCAATGTGCCCGATACCCAGGTCATCCTGGGCGTCCGGAACCTCAACGCCTTGGCCAAGCGCATCACGATCGGTGAGGTGCCGGAGGCCGTAGCTGCTGGTTCAGGCCTTGATTTCACCGACGCCAGCACCCAGATCCGCGTGCTCATCCGTTCCGATAGTGAGAGCCTCGATCTTGTTGCGATCGCAGAGACACCCGCAGAGGCCGAACTCCTCGCTGATCTCTACGCCGAAGAGTTTCTGGGATTCCTGAACGCGGAAGCTCAGACATTCTTCGATGAGGCCATCTCAAGCGTTGAGGGTCGTTTGGTCGACGCCGAGGCGAACATCGTCGTGACACAGCGGGCCCTAGAAACCGCCCGGACGCTCGAGGACGAACTGACGATTCAGCGACTCCAGCAGGACCTGCAACAGTTCGAGTCCGCTCGGATCATCGCGAACGCAACGTTGCTCGAGACCCGATCTGATGGGGTTCCTATCGTGCCGATCGAGACGCTCCAGTCAGCCTCCGGCACGAGTTCGGTCATCAGTGAAGCTCGTTTCAACGAGCTTGTTGATCGAGCGACCGCTGGTCAAAACATCGAAGTCCTCTTCCGCGATGACCCCGAATCGGGCAGTAATCTTGGTGCCCTCGGAGTGGTGAGTGAACGAATCCCGACCGGGACCATCCCGCGTGTGGCCTTGGGATCTCTCCTGGGTCTGATGGCTGGTCTTATGATCGTCCTGGTACTGAATCGAGTTGACAACCGTGTCCGCTCCAAGCGCCAGGTTGAAGAACTCCTCGACCTCCCCGTGATCGCGGAGGTGCCATCTTTGGTTCGTTCCGCGAAGAGGGCCGACGAGGTTTACGCCCGCGAACACCCCCGCAGTCGATTCGCTGAACAGTACCGAGCTCTCGCGTCGACCGTCGGATACGCACGCCGAGCACGCGAAGCTCGCGGGCAAGTTGTGCTCGTCACTTCGCCTGGCCCGGCGGAAGGAAAGACGACCACCGTCGCAAACCTCGGCGCGATGCTGTCCGAAGCCGGTGACTCGATCCTGTTGATCAACTGCGATTTCCGCCGTCCACGACTGCACGTTGTTACGGGTGCCGATTACGACCCCAAGAGCCTCACGGAAACACCGATTCCCGCCGTGGAGTTGATTTCGAATGTGGTCAGCAGCGAAGAGGCCTTGCCCGCCGAAGTGATTGCTGCGCAGCGTTCGGTGATCAAGAAAGCAATGGCCCGCTACGACCTCATCATCATCGATACGGCGCCGTTGTTGGCGACCAACGATGCCGTCGATCTCCTCGACCTGGTCGACGACGTCATCCTCGTCGCTCGTGCTGGCAAGACTACGATGCAAGCTGCCGATCGAGCGTCAGAGATCCTCGAACGACGACGGTCTCACGTTCTCGGGGTGGTCATCACCGATGTCGATGCTCGCAACTCGACCGACTATTACTACTACTACGGCGGGTACTACGACGAGCACGACTCGTCCTCACCAGACGCCAAGTGGTTCGGGAAACGTCGTAAGGCCGACATCGATCTCGTCGACGAGGACATAGAAGACTCCGTCGCGACCTCGTCGTGACCTCCCCCAATCGCCAACGCGCTATCCCTCGGCCGAGCGAGCGCCGGGCCGCCAGGCATGCGATCGGTTCGGGACTATCGATCGTCCCCGACGCTCATCCACCGCCGGCGCCCTCACCACAAGGCTCTGTCGGATGGCAGTCGTTGCTGTTGACACTCGGGCTGCTCGGTGTCCTTGGCTCGGCCATCGGTTTTGGATTCCTCGGGTTGACAGAGCGCGAAGACACGTTGGCGGGATTGTTTGTGGTGCCCGCCGCTGGAATGGTGGGGTTCTTTGCTATCCGTCGATGGGTTAGCCGTCCTCATGGTGAATGGCTTGGCGCCGTCGTGTTTGCCGGGTTCGGCCTGCGATTACTTGCGGCGATACCTCGTTTGATGGGTGGGGCTGATGCCCCCGTGTACCAAGCAACGGGTATACAGATTGCCGAGGCCCTCCAGCAGTTGAACTTTGGCGTTGATACCGGGCGAAGCATCCCCGGTACTGGCTCGGTTCGATACCTGTCGGGCATCGTGAACGTCTTCACCGGCTCGAACTACCTGGCGACATTCATCGTCTTCGTGGGGTTCGCCATAGTGGGACAGGTCGCCTTCATGCTCGGTGTGCGACGGACACTCACCGAAAATCAGTTCCGACTTTTTGCCCTGTTGATGATGTTCTCGCCGACCCTTGCCTTTTGGCCATCGTCGATCGGAAAGGAGAGTCCGGTACTGCTCGGAACCGGGCTACTGGTATTCGGTGCTTCACAGCTCTATGACCGTTCCTGGCGCGGCGTTCCTTACGTGGTGTTTGGCGTGTTTGCGATCGGCATGGTGCGCCCGCACGTGGCGATGATGATCTTGCTCAGCATGCTCCTCGGTCTATTCGCTCGGCGCGCACACACTCGCGGTCGGCTCTTGTCGCACCTCGCGGTGCTGGTCGTCGTCGTGGTCGGATCGATGTGGGCCGCGAGTGCGGCAGCGCCATTGTTCGGTTTGGAGAGCCTGGATGGGATCGCGGATCTCAACGCGGCGCTCGACTTCACCGAAGACCGAACGTCGCAGGACAACGCACAGTTCGTCGCCGCTCGAGTCGAAAGGGTCAGAGACTATCCGTGGGCCTTCGTAACGGTGTTGTTCCGTCCATTTCCGTGGGAAACCGCCAGCAGCCTGGCGCTCGTGAGCGCAGTTGAGGGCATCGGACTCGCGATTCTGTTGTTCCGTGCGCTCCCGGGGTTGATCGTGCATGTCGGAGGAGTCTTGCAGCGTGGCCAGACGCTCTTTGCGGTGGCCTACACCGCGGTGTTTATCTTCTTGTTCTCGGCCATCGGTAACTTCGGCATTCTGAGTCGACAGCGGGCCCAAATCGTCCCATTCGTCCTTCTGCTCGTGGCGTTCGGTATCGCCGTGGAGAGTCGAGGCAAACGATGGTCTCTCCGGTGAACATCCTCCCCGGTCGGACCGCCCACGACACCGTCAGGCGGTGCTCGGATGTGGCGGGTCGTACGTTGGACGGCACCTTCACCCTGTTGAGCGCCACAGGTCGCCAGGTGCATTTTCTGAACGACTCCGCCGCTGCGGTGTGGGACGCCATCGGCGACGGCAAGACGTTCGATCGCCTCGTCGACGAGGTCGCGGGGCGATTCGACGTCGACCGGGCCACCGTGCATGCAGACGTACAGAAGGTGCTCCCGCGCTTTGGTGCACTCGTCGCTCGTGGCGAGCTTGAGAACACTCCAGGCAACCTCGGAGTTCCGCTTCGTGACGGTGGGGCCGACTCCTGGGCCATCGATTCGATCGGTCCCCTTAGAACTATGGAGTCGACGCTCGTGGTCGAGGGACCGCCCGAGATCAGCAATGAACCCGCAGTGCGTGCACTGTTCGACGACTTGAAAGCGGTACTTGAGCCACTCGCTCGTTGTGTGGACCTGCGAATGGACGAACCTCGCTCCATCGTGACTCTGCGCGTCGACCGAGATGGTGGGAGCGATGGACCGCTCCCTCGATGGATCGTCAGCCGTAACGGTGATCGAGTGGCATCGGCCGCCTCGATAGCCAGGGTTCGTGAAGTTGTGCTTGCAGAGGTCAACTCCGCATCGATCGATGCCTTGCGACACTCGGTGGGATGGCACGCGGGAGCGATCGAGTTCCCCGATGGTGTCGTGGTCTTCCCCGGCCGATCGAACGCCGGCAAGTCCACCTTGGTAACCCAGCTCATGCAGCGGGGTCATGGATATCTGACCGATGAAGCGTTAGCGGTTGACGTAGAGAACGGGAAGGTGGCGCCGTTTCCCAAGTCGGTATGTGTCGACCCTGGCGCCAAGGCGCTGTTCCCCGAACTGGCGACTCCCCGCCAGCAGGACTGGTCGACGTGGCACGTCGACCCGAGTCGAATCGGACCCGGGCGGCTCGGGACCGCTGGACGGCCTGTCGCCTTTGTGTTTCCCGAGTACCGGCGAGAGACATCGGTCAGCTTTGAACGCCTGAGCCGCCACGAGGCCCTCGATGCTCTGTTGGAGAACTCGTTCGACTTCGGTCCCGTCGGGGCTGCGGGTGCGTCGGTGCTCCTGGCAATAGCCGACCAGGTGCCGTGCTATGCACTCATCCATGGTGGCCAACCAGAACACCTTGCCGTGCTGGAGGAGCGCTTCGGCGCTGCGTCGGCGTAGCGACCAGGCGGGAGGCTGCTGCTTAGTCCCGGATAGTACGACGGTCGAGGGCTTTTCGTTCGGTGGTCTCGACCGGATCGGCGAGTTCCGCGCGACGAGCCTTGCGGGCACGTTTGGTCTGATACTGATTCTCGTCGGCTGCTCGTAGCAGGGCGCTTCTGCTCGCGATGTCCTCGCTCGCAAAGGCGATTCCACACGAGATCGACCTGACCTGATCGCTGCCCCCCGAACGAGCAAAGAGCCGTTCGATCGTGTCGGAGATCTCATATGCCGTGAGCAGGGCTCCGCCGTCGATGACCATACAGAACTCGTCTCCGCCGATCCGGCACACGAGCGTCCGTTCCGAATCACGGACGGCTCCTCGCAGCGCCTGGGCCGCGTCCATAAGGAGGCGATCGCCTTCTTGGTGGCCGAGTGTGTCGTTCACGACCTTTAGTCCATCCACATCGCACATGATCAAGGCGGTATCGAGTCGATCGACGGCTGGACGTTCGAAGATGGTTTCCAAAACTCGGTAGAGCTCATGGCGATTCGCTAGGCCGGTCAGTTGGTCGCACAGGGCCATTCGCTGCATCTGCGCCCAATGGCTGGTGCTCGCCAGCGCCGGACCGGTTTCGGAAGCGATGTGGCGCAGCACACTGAGGTCCGATGCGCTGAAAGGTGGTTCTTGATGGTCGCGACTCGCGATCAAGACTCCCCAACACTGGTCTCCGGCGAATATCGGGGCCAGGAGAGTATCCACATGGTCATCGCCGCGCGAGGCCACCTCGAGGGCTACGCCAGCGCGTAACTCAGACTCCATCGCAAAGTCGAGGGTGTGCGGTTGGGATGCCGTGATCTCGCCATTCCTGCTCACCATGGCTTGTGCCACCGGTTCGAATCCTGCTCCGTTGCTGGCCCTCACTACGACAAGGGATGCATCCACGGCGGTTTGGGCGGTTTGTGCGAACAGGGCGAGGACGTCACTCGTATCGCCTGCCGAAGCGATGGCGTTGGTGATCGTGGATGCTTCGTTCTGCGGAGCGTTCGCAGGCGCGGGTGCGCGGTTCGGAATGCGATCGAGCAAGTCGGCGACCATCGAGGAGGGGATCGGTGGTGACTCGATGCGACCGAGCGGCAGATCGCCGATGAGCTCCGCGATCATGGGGTCGAGTGCCGAGCCTGCGGCGGTGGCCACCCGTTGGCGACCGTGCTCCCAGCTCGGCAGAAATCCCGATGCGGGGTTTGCGATCAATGCATCGGTAGCGAGCTGGACCCGGGCGGGAAGTGGGATGTGTTCGCCGGAGAGTCCGCGCGGCGTTCCGTTGCCATCCCACCACGCATGTTGGGCAGCGACGGCCACCGACACCTCGGTCAGACCAGGGAGTCCTTCGATGGCCGTCTTCGCGAGCAGTCCTCTCGTGGGCTCGGAAGAGGCCTCGGGATCAGGTGGACGAGTGATGGTCAAATCGACGTCGGCGAGGGCCGCCGTTGCGATGAAGATCGTTGAGTCGATTGCGGTGTCCAGGCGCTCGGCGAGGAGGTCGGCCACGATCGCTCGGAGTGCCGCTCGGTGGGCGACTGCGGGGTCGTAGAGTTCGACGACACGCAACAAGGCGACCACCGCACCGACCGCTCCGTCGGAGAGTGGCGCTAACCGGTCGGGGAATGGCGTATCGGTGGCTGGTTCACTCATTGTCAGGCATTGTTATCACGTATAGTGACCGCTCCAGTCTGGCACGTTGAGATCGATGTTCTCGATCCGGCCATGGGGGTGGCGAGAAAGTCCTTGCGAAGTGCTTGCCACTGATGGAGTGTTCTGGGGCAACAACTACCGTTGGTGCGGGCAACGGAAGGTTTCTGCTGCCAAACTCGACCGGGAGCGTTCTCGATGAGCACGCGAAAGCTGATCCTCGTGAGCCTGCTCCTCGGTGTGGTGATTCTTGTCGCATTTGCCCTGCAACTGGTCCTCGCGAGTCAGCAAGCTGGGTAAAGTCAAACCGTCAAACCTCAGGAGAAACACAGATGTCTAACCACTTCGACGTTGTTGTAGTCGGTGGCGGTCCCGCCGGATACGCAGCCGCCCTCTACGGCGCCGCTGCAGGGCTCAACATCGCCTTGGTCGAGAAGTCGAAGCTTGGTGGCACCTGTCTGCACGTCGGGTGTATCCCGGCCAAGGAGCTTCTTGAGACGGCGACGGTCTATCGAACCGTGCAACACGCGGCGGACTTTGGTGTCAACGCCTCGGCGCCGACGATCGACTTCTCGGTCACACAGGTGCGCAAACAAGGTGTTATCGACAATCTCGTCAACGGTCTCACCGGCTTGCTCAAGCATCGCAAAGTGACCGTATTCGACGGCATTGGGTCGGTCTTCTCGGTCGGTGATCAAAAGGTCGTCAGCGTTTCCGGTGGCGAGTCTGGAACCGTGCAGATCTCCGGCGACAAGCTGGTTCTCGCAGCAGGTTCGGTTCCACGCACGATTCCCGGCTTCGAGGTCGACGGGTCGACCATCGTGACCTCCGACGAACTGCTTTCGATCACCGAACTTCCTAAGCGTGCCGCCGTGATCGGTGGCGGAGCGATCGGCATCGAGTTCGCCTCGATGATGGCTGACCTTGGAACCGCAGTGACGGTGCTCGAGGCCATGCCGAAGATCATTCCTGGTGTCGACCCCGACGCCGCCCGTGTGGTCGAGCGCTCGCTGAAGAAGCGAGGCGTCGACATCCGCACCGGTGTGATGGTCAAGGGCCACGCAGACGTCGGTGGTGCCAAGCAGGTCACCTTCGGTGACGATGAGACGATCGACGTCGACATGATCGTGTTGTCGATCGGTCGCCGCCCCTTTGCCGACCTACTCGGTCTGGAGGCCGTCGGCATTGCGGTCGATGAACGAGGTTTCGTCACGGTCGACGAAAATTGTCGAACAGGAGTCAGCGGTGTTTGGGCTATCGGCGATCTCATCCCGACCGCGCAACTCGCCCACATCGGCTTTGCCGAAGGCATGGTGGCCATCCGCGACATTCTTGGTGAAGACCCACAACCCGTCGACTACCTCAACGTGCCGTGGTGCATTTACTGCCACCCCGAAGTTGCGTTCGCAGGACACACCGAAGAATCCGCCAAGGAGGCGGGTTACGACGTCGTGACCTCGACACACAAGTTCACCGGCAACGGCCGCGCCATGATCGTCGGCGAGACCGAGGGTCTGGTGAAAGTCATTGCTGAGAAGACCCCTGACGGTCGGGCTGGCCGCGTGCTCGGCGTGCACATGGTTGGCCCGTGGGTCACCGAACAACTGGGACAGGGTTACCTGGCCATCAACTGGGAGGCAACTGTTGACGACATCGCTGCCTTCATTCAGCCACATCCGACAATGAGCGAGCTCTACGGCGAGACTGTCCTGGCCATGACCGGCCGAGGACTACACGGCTAAGAGCTCTCTTCCCACTACTACAGACACACAAAATTCAGGAGAAACCATGAGCGATATCACGCTCCCCATGCTTGGTGAATCGGTCACCGAAGGAACGATCACCCGTTGGTTTAAGCAGGTGGGTGACACCATTGCTGAGGACGAGGCGCTCTTTGAGGTGTCGACCGACAAGGTCGACTCGGAGGTGCCGTCACCAGTTTCGGGCGTCATCACCGAAATCCTGATCCCCGAAGGTGAGACGGTCGATGTCGGCACGGTCTTGGCTCGTGTTGGAGACGCTGGCGGCGCCGCTCCCGCAGCAGCCTCGCCAGCCGCAGCCGCTCCTGCCCCAGAGCCAGCACCCGAGCCTGCTGCCGCTCCTCCTGTCGAGGTATCTGCACCGCCAGCTCCTGAGCCCGCCGCCGCGCCGGCAGCCGCTCCCGCTGGTGGCGGTGGTCCGGCGCAGGACGTAACACTTCCCATGCTTGGTGAGTCGGTCACCGAAGGAACGATCACCCGTTGGTTCAAAGCCGTGGGTGACACCGTTGCTGAGGACGAGGCGCTCTTTGAGGTGTCGACCGACAAAGTTGATTCCGAGGTTCCATCGCCGGTGTCTGGCGTGGTTTCCGAGATCCTGGTTCCTGAGGGTGAGACGGTCGAAGTCGGCACGGTCTTGGCTCGTGTCGGAGGTGGCGCTGGTGCTCCGGCCGCCGTTCCCGCCCCGGCCTCCGAGCCTGCCGCGGCTCCGGCTCCGGCTCCTGCCCCTGCGCCGGCTCCTGCGGCTGCAGCGGCTCCTGTTGCCGCTGGAGCAGCTACGGCTGGATTCGTCCTTTCACCCGTCGTACGTCGACTGATCACCGAAAATGGTCTCGATCCCGCGACGATCACCGGTACCGGTGTTGGTGGACGAATCACCCGCAAGGACGTCGAAGCCGTCGTACAAAGCCAAGCCGTTGGCACCTCCCCATCTGCCGCAGCTCCAGCCCCGGCCCCGGCTGCTGCTGCTCCTGCTCCCGCTGCTGCCGCCGCCCCGGCAGCTGCGGCCCCGACTCCCGCCCCGGCAGCTACTGCGGATTCTGCCCCTGGTGGCGGCTCGGTGCCGATGAACAACATCCGTCGTCGCACCGCCGAGCACATGGTGATGTCGAAGGCAACCTCGCCGCACGTACTCACCGCGATGGAGGTCGACTACGAAGCCGTTGAGGTGGTGCGCCGCAAGCACAAGGCGGCCTGGAAGTCCGAAGAGGGCTTCAGCCTCACCTACCTGCCGTTCATCATGCGAGCAGTAGCCGACGCCATGCGCGAGTTCCCGATGATGAACGCATCGATCGACGGCGACTCTGTCACCATGCATCCCGAGGTCAACGTTGCCATTGCGGTCGACATCAACTTCGACGGGCTGCTCGCTCCGGTTGTGAAGAACGTCGAAGGTAAGCGTCTCCGCCAAATCAGCCGCGATGTTGTCGACATCGCAACTCGTGCTCGTTCGAAGAAGGTCACGCCAGATGATCTGTCAGGCGGCACCTTCACGATCACCAACGCTGGCCAGTACGGAACGATGTTCCAGTTCCCGATCATCAACCAGCCGCAGGTCGCGATCTTGTCGACCGATGGTGTGCAACGCAAGCCTGTCGTCGTAACCGACGAGTTCGGTGCCGAGAGCATTGCGATCCACTCGGTCGGTGTCCTCGCCCTCGCTTGGGATCACCGTGCCTTCGATGGCGCATACGCCGCTGCCTTCCTCGCGAAGATGCGCGAGATCATCGAGACGACCGATTGGGAAGCTGAGATCACCTGATCGTGGCTACACCGTTGCGGGTCCGATGGCTAGGAAGAGTCAGCTACTCGGACGCGCTCACGGTGCAACAGGCGCTTTTCGCGTCTTCTCATGACCATCTGTTGCTCCTCGAGCACAACCCGGTCTTTACCCTTGGCGCGCGCGCCTCGATGGACAACTTGCTCGTGGACCCGGCCGAGTTCGGTGCCGAGTTGGTGAAGGTCAACCGCGGAGGCGACATCACCTGGCACGGCCCAGGCCAGCTGGTCGGGTACCCGATTCTCTCTGTCGCAGGGAAGCGCGGCGGAGGCATGGCCGACACCGTTGCCTACGTGAATGGTGTCGAGCAGGTGGTGATCGACACGCTCACCGATCTGGGAATCACAAACGCTGGTCGCCTTCCGAAGTGTCCGGGCGTGTGGCTCGATGCCGAGAGCGACAACCCACGAAAGATCGCAGCGATTGGGGTTCGCCTCAGTCGGGGCCGGTCAATGCATGGCTTTGCGCTGAACGTCGACCCGGACATGGCCTGGTTCGATCGAATGGTGCCGTGTGGCATTGCCGACAAGGCGGTCACCTCGATTGCCCAAGAGGGTATCGACGTCTCGATGCGCGAAGTGGTCGACGCTTTGGTTGCCCGTGCTGAACAGCTTTGGGGAACCGGAGAGATCGATCGGCGAGATGTCGTGTGGCGCGAACGGCCCGATGACCTCACGCCGTTTTCGCGCGGCGAAGGCCCCGGCGAGACCGCCGGAACCGCGGCATCTCCGCTGGTGGAGCCCTCCCCGCATCTTGAAGGCACCTCGGTTCGATTAGCCGGACGCCTTGACGAGGCTGGCGTAACCAGCGGCCTGCAGATCCAAAGCCGCAAACCCGAATGGATGCGGGTCAAGGCCGACATGGGTCCGGAGTATCGCCGCCTAAAGGGCGTCATGAAGAGCCTCGATTTGGTTACCGTCTGTGAAGAGGCGGGATGCCCGAACATCTTCGACTGTTGGAATGATGGAACGGCAACGTTTATGGCGCTCGGTGAGCGTTGTACCCGCAAGTGCGGGTTCTGTCTCGTCGATACCCGCCACCCCCAAGCCCCCGATGCCGATGAGCCAGCCAAGATCGCTGAGGCCGTCGACAAGATGGCGCTCGATTACGCGGTGATCACCATGGTGGCCCGCGACGATCTGGCCGATGGGGGCGCAGCACACATCGCCGAGACGATTCGTGCGGTACGTGATCGCAAGCCGGGAACCCGCATCGAGGTACTGATCTCCGACTGCAAGGGCGATGCCGACAGCCTCGATGTCATCAACGACGCCCGCCCCGACGTGTTGAACCACAACATCGAAACCGTGCCACGGCTGCAACGCGTCGCACGCCCCTCTGCGTCCTACGCCCGGTCGTTGGCCGTGCTCGCTCGGGCGAAGGCAGCGGGACTCACCACCAAGTCTTCGATCATCGTGGGCATGGGTGAGTCCTTCGACGAGGTCGTCTCCACCATGGCCGACCTCGCCGCCATCGGTGTCGACATCGTCACGATCGGCCAATACCTACGGCCCACGTCGAATCACCTGCCGGTAGCTCGCTGGGTCGAGCCGGCCGAGTTCGACGAGTGGAAGCGCATCGGTGAGGCCGAGTTCGGTCTAAGCCACGTCGAGTCGAGCCCACTCACCCGTTCGAGCTATCACGCCAAACAAGCCGAAGCCGCCGCCCGTTAACTGACCGAAAGTCGATGTTTGGAGCGGAGCGACAAACTCGTTAGTGGAGCAGACAGTGACGGCGAGTTCGGCGCAGCCGACAAACGGCGTCATCCTTTTGGAGGATTCGCCCGTCGAGCAGTTTGGTTAACGTTGCACTATGAACCTTTACCAAGCAGTGAGCGGGTGGATGGCACGGCACGACCGTGGCCTCAGTGTTTTGCTGGTCATCCTCTTGGGGCTCAACTGGTCCTTGCTTGCTTCCGTAGTTCCGGCGACCGGCTCGGAGCAGCTCACTGACGCTGTGGCTTACCTGGTGATCTGGGCCGCAGTGATACCGGTGTATTTCCGAACGTCGCATCCATTGATCGCACTGTGGGTCAGTACGGCGCTCACGATGGTCTATTGGGTGCTCGACTACCCGTACGGCCCCGACCCGACGTTGTACGTGCTCTTTTATTGCGCCGTCCGTTACGGAGGCGAGGATCGTCGAACGGTGTGGCGAGCCGTGATCACCGCACTTGCCGTCACGGTCATGGTCGCCATTGTCGGCGTGTTGGTGCCAACCGAAGACCTGCCGATCATTGCGGTCTTCGGGATCTTTATGTCGTTTGCCGTTTTTGCCGTCCTTGGTGAGGTCATGTTCCAACGAGCACGAAATGTGACCCAGCTCGAACAGCGGGCTGCAGCGCTCGAAGCAGACATGGAGAGCAAAGCCGCGCTGGCCGCGGTCGAGGAACGAAGCCGTATCGCACGAGAGATGCACGACGTCGTGGCCCATGGACTCAGTGCAGTGGTGGTGCAGTCGCAGGCAGCGCAAAACCTGGTCGAAACCGACCCTGATCGCGCCAGCGAAGTATTGGAGACCATCGAGCGAATCGGCCGCGACTCGGTCAACGAGATGCGACGACTCCTTGGCGTTCTGCGCCACGACGAAGAGGTTGCATTGCAACCCCAACCGACGCTGCGAGAACTACCCGGACTTCTAGATCAGGCCTCCGTCGCAGGTGTGGATCTCACACTTGAAATCTCCGGCGAACAACGCCTTCTGTCCCCAGGCGTGGAACTCACCGGCTACCGCATTGTGCAGGAAGCGCTCACCAACGTGTTGCGTCACGCCGGTCGTCCTGTGAATGCCCTCGCATCGGTCCACTACGACGAACACGCGGTGACGATTTCAATCACCGACGACGGCCTCGGGGCAGCTCCGCTGCCCTCGGTCGGTGCAGGACACGGCATCTCAGGTATGCGGGAACGAATTGCGATCTACGATGGCGAACTCATCGCAGGGGCCCTGGCCGATGGCGGGTATCGAGTCGAGGCACGGCTGCCCGTTGTCACCCAAACCACCCCCGTCGCAGCCTCATGATTCGAATCGCGATCGTTGACGACCAAGAGCTGATGCGCACGGGATTCGAGATGATCCTGAGCGCCCAGCCTGACATCGCAGTGATCGGGTCAGCGGCAAACGGCCGTGAGGGGATCGAGTTGGTGCAGGCCTCGCGGCCCGACGTGGTGCTCATGGATATACGCATGCCTGAACTCGACGGCCTCGAGGCCACCCGAGCGATCGTCGGCGACTCGGACCTGGACACTCGCGTCGTGATGCTCACGACCTTCGACCTTGACGAGTATGTCTACTCCGCTGTGCGGGCTGGAGCCTCGGGGTTCTTGCTCAAAGATGCTCCCGCCGAGGAGCTTCTTCGCGCTGTGCGAGTGGCATACGCAGGCGATGCGCTCCTAGCGCCGTCGGTGACGCGCACGCTCATCGAAGAATTCGCTCGCTCAGCGCCGCACGAACCCGCACTACCCAATGGTGCTATCGACTCGCTTACCGATCGCGAGGCCCAGGTATGGCGACTGATCGCCTCTGGTCTCTCCAACCAGGAGATCGCCGCGGAGCTCATCGTGGGGGAAACGACGGTCAAGACCCACGTCAGCAGACTGTTGATGAAACTCGGTCTTCGAGATCGAGTCCAAGCTGTGGTTGCCGCCTATGAAACCGGCTTCATCCGACCGAACGATGAGACGCGATGGTCGGTCTCCTCCTGAAGGCGGAGTCGCAATCGTCCCTGGGCCCGATGACAGACAACACAGGCGTTCGTAGGTTTGTTTTGTAGCTCGATTCGAGTCGCCACTCAGGGGAAACCCTGAGGTCAAAGACCAGGGTTCAGCCCTGATGACAACGGCACCGAATCTCGCAACGATGAATACGCAGTCGTTACGTGACGCCTGCGAACCTGACGAAAGGCGAGAATGATGACGACGATCGAACAGGGGCCACTAGCCTCGACGGGCCCTGCTCCCAGGGTGGTCGCGGCATACGCCGCAGGTGCCACGAAGATCTACGGCGAAGGCGACACCCGAGTGGTTGCGCTCGACTCGGTCGACGTCGAATTCGTCAAGGGCGAGTTTGCGGCAATCATGGGCCCGTCCGGATCGGGCAAGTCCACGTTGATGCATTCACTCGCCGGCCTCGATCGGTTGACTTCGGGAAAGGTCGTGATCGGTGATACCGACCTCTCGACACTTTCGGAAAAGCAACTGACGTTGCTGCGTCGGACACAGGTTGGTTTCGTCTTCCAGGCCTTCAACCTGGTGCCAACGCTCAACGCCGAGGAGAACATCACTCTGCCGCTCGATCTCGGTTCCAAAGGCATTGACAAGGAGTGGGTGCGTTCGGTCGTTGAGGCCGTGGGGCTCTCCGAGCGCCTTGACCACAAGCCGAACGAACTTTCGGGTGGACAGCAACAGCGTGTTGCCGTCGCTCGAGCGTTGGCCAGCCGACCCGAGGTCATCTTCGCCGATGAGCCCACCGGCAACCTCGACAGCGTCACTGGCACCGCCATTCTGGAATTTATGCGAGACGCCGTGCAGCGCTACGGCCAAACCATTGTCATGGTCACTCACGATGCGCTAGCGGCGTCCTATGCCGACCGGGTGCTGTTCCTAGAGGACGGCCGGATCGTGAACGAGCTGCAACAGCCAACGACCGAATCGATCCTCAACATGCTGCGCTCGTCGAGCGCTCGCTAGGAGGACAGCATGTTGAAGCTCACCTGGCGCAGCGTTGCCGCCAACAAAATTCGCTTCGCACTCACCGCCCTGGCCATCGTCTTGGGTGTCGGTTTCATTTCCTCGGCGAACATCTTGAGCGACGGCTTACGGGCGTCGTTTGCCTCGCTGAGCGAAGAGATCAATCAGGGCATCGACCTACAGATCGGTTCTGAGGGCGATTCGCTCCTCACCGAGACCCAGGTCGAGCAAGCCCAAGCCATAGACGGCGTACGAACGGCGGTCGGGTCGTATGCCTCGGATAGCGGCGTGATCTTGCCTCGGCGGGACGACGGCTCGGTAGTGCTGCCTGAGGGACCCCCGGTGGTCACCTTTGGTTGGATCGATGATGCGCAGCTGAACAACTCCGAGATTGTCGACGGCCGCGCTCCGAGCGCTCCTGGAGAATGGGTTCTCGACGTCGACTCCGCAGCCGATGAGGGTTTCGTCGTGGGCGAGACGTACGACTTTGTCGTTCCAACCGGTGACGGCACCAGCGAGGCTGAGCTCGTCGGAACGTTCCGGTTTGGCGAGGAGAACCAGACCAACGGTGCGGTCCTACTCGCGTTCGAGCAAACCCATACTCGTGACCTTTTGGACGCGCCCGAGTTCGGTGGTGTCCTCATCGCTATCGACGGATCTCGGGATGTCCCCGAGGTGCAGAGCGATCTGCAGGCGGTACTTGGTGAAGAATTCAACGTGGCAGACACCGCCGAGCTGAATGCCGAGACGGCAGCCGAGTTCAACGAGTTCATCGACATCTTCGCTTGGGTCCTTCGCGGTTTCGCGATCGTGGCGCTGTTCGTATCGATCTTCATCATTGCGAACACGTTCAACATCGTGATGAGCCAGCGAGTTCGCGAGCTCGGGTTGCTGCGGGCGATCGGTGCGACGCCGAGCCAGGTACGCCGAGCCGTCTTTGGTGAGGCGTTGCTCGTGGGAGTCATTGCTTCGGTGATCGGGTTGTTTGTCGGACTGGGTCTGGCCAACGGCGTCGAGGCTTTCCTGAGTGCCGTGGGGGCTGAGCTTCCGGAGTTCTCGAAGTCGCTTTCGGCCACGACCGTTGCGATCGGTATGGGAGTCGGCATCGTTGTGACTTTGCTGTCGGCGTGGGTTCCTGCTCGCAAAGCTGGTCTGATTCCGCCCATCACTGCGATAAACGGACATGATGGCCTCGATACCAAGGTGGGTGGTCGCTCGATCGTGCTCGGCGCAATCTTCGCTATCGGTGGAGCTGTGCTCACCGGGGTTGCTTTATTCGGAGGGATTGATGGTGCTGGGTTGCTCTTCTCGCTCCTCGGAGCGGGAGCTGCGCTGTTGTTCATTGGTGTGACCTTGCTGAGCCCGCTCGTGGCTGCGCCGATCGCTCGTACGATCGGGGCGCCGGTTCGCCTTCTGTTTCGTCGCCCGGGTTTGTTGGCTACCGAGAACGCCGCTCGAAACCCCAAGCGAACGGCGACCACCGCTGCGGCGCTGATGATTGGCCTGTCGCTCGTGTCGATGGCCTTCGTCGTCGGCGAGACGCTCAAGAACGACACCGAGGAGTTGCTTTCGACCACGGTCCAAGCCGACTTCGCGGCGATCGCTGATTCGAGTGCGCTCGTGCCGCCCGCGATGGTGGCGGACCTCGAGGCGGCCCCCGAGATCGACAACGTCACGCCGATCAAATACTGGGGAACGGATTTCGGTCTCGGCGATCTCGCCGAAGGGCAGGAGGTCGCCACGTTGCCGATCGAGTTGATCGAGGAGTCCTTCGATCTCGGCTTGACCGAGGGAAGCTTCTCGTCGATCACCGATTCTTCGATGGCCTTGCGTCAAGCAACCGCCGATGACCTGGGAGTGTCGTTCGGTGACTCGGTCCCCGTGTCCCTCGCCGACGGTTCGACCACCGACCTCGAGGTTGTGGCGATCTTCACCGATGGCGGCCTCTTCTCAGGGGCGATCGTCACTGATGCCCGCTGGGACACGATTGGCGACCAGGACACCTTCGATTGGGTGGCCGCGTCGGTTGCGGATGGGTCGACCCTCGAAGAAGCTAACGCTGCGATCGCGGAGATTGCGGTGGACTACCCCCAGATCACCACCCAGAACGCAGCCGAGTTTCGAGAGGAGATCAGCAGCCAGATCGACCAGTTGTTGTTCACGCTCTCTGGTCTGCTTGGCCTGGCGATCCTCATTGCGTTCATCGGCATCGTCAACACCATGGCGCTGTCGATCTTCGAGCGCACTCGTGAGCTTGGTCTGCTTCGAGCGGTCGGCATGACACGAGGTCAGATGGGTCGCATGGTTCGCTGGGAAGCGGCGATCGTTTCGACGGTCGGTGCAGTCCTCGGAGCGGTGATCGGCATCGGGTTCGGCGTGCTCATCGTGAATGCGGCTCCGGAGGAGTTCCTCAACCAGCTAGCAATTCCGTGGATGTCGCTTGCGGTCCTGGTGATCGTCGCCGCATTCGCCGGCCTCGTCGCTGGCTTCTTGCCTGCCCGCCGAGCCGGAAAGCTCGACGTGCTCCAGGCAATCGCTAGTTGAGCCCCTGATGTAACCACGTGCCCGCCACCGAGATCCCTGCGCCTGCTTCCCTTTCTCAGGCGTGGGGATCTTGGGTTGGCAACCGCGTCTTACTAGTTGTGACGACTTCGGTTATCCCAAATCACGCCGTCGGTCAGAAGAGGCTGGGCCTGATTCCGGGTTGGGGTTGTTTCTCGTGGAGGTACGGCTTGGTACGCGGTTTGGTGCCGGGTTCGGGTTGTGTCGTTCGTCTTTTGGCCCGGTACTTGCCGGGTGGTTTGTTCGGTGCCGGCCCGCCGTCTGGTGGGATCTCATCGGGGGTGGCCCGTCTGGTTTTCCAGGTTTGCGATTGGAGGTCGTAGAACATGGTTTGTTTGTTGCGATGTAGGAGCACATGGCAGTCATCGCACACGAACACCAGGTTGTTGATGTTGGTGGGTCCCTTCCGTGGCGCTTCCCAGGGCAACAAATGGTGTGCGACGCACTTCGAATAGTGAGCGCCGCATTCGACGCAGCCGCCGTCTCGACTGATGAGCCCGTTGATTTGGGCTGGTGTCGCGAGGCGCACTTTGCGGCCCTGCCACAACAACTCGCCCTGGGCCGAGAAGATTTGTCCGATCCAACTTGCGTTCTGCATCAACTCTTCGATCAGCGACTGCGGTAGCGGCTTGCCGTCGACGGTAGTGAACGGTGATTGGTCGGTTCCGTTGAGTTGGTCGACGGTGGCTTTCACGAAGATGGTGGTCTTGCGGCTCGACGCAGACGGCCGAGCGCTCGCCTTTCCCGAATCGGTGGTGTCGCTGTTTTGGGCAAAGAGCTTGCGTACAGCATCAAAGTTGCGTTGGTCGTGGGTTCGGCGGTGTTTGGAGTTCGCTACATCGCGGCCGCCGTCTGACTTGTATTCGACGTCGGACCCGGCATGAATGGCTGCTTCGATCTCGTCGATGTGTGCGTCGGGGCCGTGGATCGTGATGGCTTTGTTCCCGTTCGCTAACCGATGGGTGTAGACGCCGCGGCGCCGGTTCTGCCGATCGAACTTCTTCTGCACGTCGGAAGCGTCGCGTCGTTTGTTGACGTACTCGCGGGCTTTGCGCTTCCCCTGCTCGGGATTCGTCTTGGACACCGTGTCGATTAGTTCTTCATCACAGGCCGCGGCGCCATCGGTTTCATCGGCGGCGTCTGCGATCACGTCGACCTGTTCAGATGACATGTCGCCCTTGGCTAACCGGTCAGCCAGGTCGGGGTTGGCGTTGGTTGCCTTCGCACGACGCGCCTTTCGTTTGGCGGCTGCCTTGGAGGTTTTGTTGTCGGAGCCTTTGGCCATGTCCTCAACATCACGATCAGACGCGCCTTTCTCATAACGATCGGCCAGAATGCGGGCCTCGGTGGCTTCCAAACGGCGGCGGCAGAACTCGACCAACTCCAACGCGGTCTTGGCGGGGACGTGATGCAACTGATGATCGATGTTGATCATCGAATCCGTTACCGACAGAGCAACAACATCAGGATCAACCACACCGGCTGTCTCCTGTTCGTTCTCCGCAGTCACCATCGCCATACAACGCAGTATAACGAACATACGTTCGATTACAAAGTCGAGGGGAAGTTTCTTTGTGACGGGCGATTGCTTCGTTGGCTGGCCAGTCACTTTGGGGCGGGGTCGCTATTCGGGAGCGATTGCCAGGCTTCGCGCAATGGTGCAGAGGTGTACCGTGAAGGTATGGAAAGTGGTTGTACACCGACTGGAACTAGCGCCGGCTCATAGGAGTTCCTGACAGTCCGGGTCTTGAGGGCCAGCAACAGCGTTGTTGCTCGTCGCTGAACGGTCGCCTGAGTCCGCTATCTAGGTGGTCAAACCGCTTCGGTTATCGGGTGGGCGATGGAGGTGTCCGGGGACTGGAGCCTGCGTTGAGCGTCAGTTCTCGGTCGCCTTTGCGTAGATATGCGACAGGCCCATCGTCGGAGAGGACAACCTCGATCTCTCCCGAATTTATGAAACCGTGCAAGTCATCGGGAGGCTCACAACCAATATCGTCCACGCCGAAACCAAAGGGGACATAGGGCGGAACCCGCGAAATGCGGAATCCTTCGTTGTTCCACTCGATCGCTTGCGAGCCGCTTCGGCCGCAAGGCAGGGACGTGAGGCTAATGCTGGGGATGCCGTACTCCACCGAAAAGGAAGCCTCACCGCTGACTACGGGCGAGCTAAAGCCCGCGCGCTCGACGATCTGCCAGTTGCGTGCTTCCATCACGAGTTGGACCTCTGTCGGTTCAGTGCCCTTCGGTTGTAACCGGAGGCGATGCTCTCCGTTGTCCAGAACTACTACGGACCCGCCATCAAAGACCTGCACCTCTATCAACACCGCACCGGTACCCAAGAATTGATCGAGATCGTCCGATGGATCACATTCGATGTCTACGCGTCGAAAGCCTGATGCGCTGTCGTCCGAGTTCCAGACGATCGGGGCATCTCGCGACACTCCGAGTGTGAAATTTCCGTCACCCCAGACGATGGGTGCGCCCATTTCTCGTCGGCATGGCAAGGCGACCATATTGATCGTGAGATTTGGTTCGGAACCGAGAAAATAGATCTCCCCGGATACTTCACCGTCAGCGACGGTGCTGTCGAGCCCGGTTCGCTCCACGATCTGCCAATGGCTTGCTTCCATTAGTTCCTGCAGCTCGGCGTCATCGACCTCGACCGGAGTGAGTTCGTCCAAGCTTGTGATCGATGTTTCGCTGCAGGCAGCTGCTGCGAGCATCAAGGTGCTGATCGCTAAAGAACGCCAGGTAAATCGCACGGTCCGCGTGCCCCCTCATCGCCAAAGACGTCTACGACCGTACTATGAGGAGTTGGCCCATGGTTCTCAGTGCCGCTGCGGACAACTTTGTGCACTCTGCCACCGTGATGGTGGAGAAGTGCACACAGAATTCGGAGACTCAAATACGCAGTGTCGCCCGGGCCACGAGGTCCATGGAGAAGCCCATCAGGATCGCGAGGTAGAGCATGCCGGTGGCCGCCATGACCGCCGAGTATTCCTTGCCCTTCAAGATGACGAGGGTTAGCCCCAACAAGATGATCGTGGCGATGGTGGATGCGGCCCAGAACCAGCCGAGTTGGCCGAGGAAGCCGTCGTCGATCGTGCCATTAAGGACCGACAACATGCCCGTCGGGATCAAGAAGACGATCAGCTCCAATGGCCATAGTGCCGTGGTCCATTTCACCAGCTCGTTGAGCGGGGCTCGAGCGAGCCCCGGCTGCACCAGGTACCAGTGGCCGAGCAGCATGGCGTCGCTCACTGCGCCAAGGAAGAACGCGCCAACGACGATGCGCGCAACGCCGAGCCACACGGGCTGGTCGCTTAGCTGGGTGGAGTCGATACCGGCCGCCACGACAGCGACGAAGCCAAAGATCGGCGCGATGGCGTCGAGGACGGGCGGAAACTCGGGCGCGTTCTTATCGAAGCGCTCCTCTTCCTTGTCGATGCCGGTCATCTCGGCCACTCGACGGGCACGCTTCTCGATGACGGCTCGTTGCTCCTTCACACCGGCGGAGCGGCGCACGTAGGACACCCACAACGCCACGCCGGAGGCCAGAATCATCAACACGGTGAAGATGTCTCGAACCGGCACCCAGCGGGTGTAGAAGGCGATAACCAGGGCGATAATCCCGAAGGTCATAAAGGTGATTCGTTGGAGCCAGCCGTAGCCCAAACCGACCGTTCGCGTACGGGTCGTCACCCACAGAAAAGCGAGGCCACCGGTCGCCCATTGGACCATGACGGTCGCGGCGTCGAGATCGATCACTCGGTGAGTCTACGAGGGGTTCATTTAACACGGCGGCCAGATATGACCGATACTTGATGCATGGCACGTCCTATTTGGTCAGGCTCGGTGAGCTTCGGTTTGGTGAATATCCCCGTGAAGCTCTTTAGCGCGGTGCGTCGTAAGAACGTGCGCTTCAATCAGATCGAGGCGGCAACTGGTGGGCGCATTAAGCAAAAGCGCGTATCTGCGGTTACCGGCGAAGAAGTTGCCTACGAACAGATCGTCAAGGGCTTCGAACTACCCAACGGCGAGTACGTGACGATCACGCCCGATGAACTCGATGCCCTCGATCCGAAAGCGATGAAAACCATCGACCTCCAAGAGTTCGTCAACCTCGCCGAGATCGATCCCGTCTTCTACGACGCTCAGTACTACTTGGCGCCAAGCGTCGATACTCAAAAGCCCTACAAGCTCTTGGTGACCGCGATGGAGGAGGCAGAGAAGGTGGGCATCGCCCGCTTCGTGATGCGCACGAAGCAGTACTTGGCAGCTATTCGCCCGGTAGACGGCAAGTTGATGATTTCGACCATGGTGTACGCCGACGAGGTCGTCGCCGCAAGCGAAGTGGAATTGTTCGACGGACTCGACGACATTGAGATCGCCGACGGCGAAGTCGAAATGGCCCGTCAGCTGATCGCCACGCTCGAAGCCGATTTTGAGCCCGAGAAGCACACCGACACCTACCGCGAAGCCGTTCTCGAATTGATCGACAAGAAGGCCGCCGGTGAGGAAACCGTGGTTGCTGCGGCAGCTGAGGAAGAAGTCGGCTCGGTCGTCGACTTGATGGCCGCACTAGAGGCATCCGTCGCTGCAGCCAAAGAGGCCCGAACCCGTCACCCGACGGCCAAGAAGGCCACAGCCAAGAAGAAAGCCACGAAGAAAAAGGCGCCTGCCAAGAAGAAGGCAGCGGCGAAGAAGAAGGCCAAGAAAGCGCCGGCGAAGAAAAAGGCAGCGGCGAAGAAGAAGGCGAGTTAGTCCCGCCTCACTCCTCTAGTTCGGGAACGCTGCTGGCCGCTGTTTGAGCTGGCCTTGTAGCGTTTGGACGATGGCCACACCGGAAAAAATACGAACCGAGATCGGGGGGCGGACCTTACAGGTCACGAACCTGGACAAGGTGCTGTACCCGATGGTGGGATTCACCAAAGGGCAGGTGATCGAGTACTACGTGAAGATCGCGCCGGTCATGTTGCCCCACATTGCCGACCGGGGGATCACGTTCAAGCGGTGGCCCGACGGCATCACCGCTGAACCCTTCTTCAACAAACGTGCCCCGGAGCACCGACCCGACTGGGTGCCTACGTGCACGGGCCCCGGAAACAAGGGCAAAGGCATCGAGTATCCGGTGCTCAATGAGACGGCGGCCCTCGCGTGGGCGGGCAATCTTGCTGCCCTCGAGATCCATGCGCCGATGGCCCGATGTGACGACATCGAATCGCCAACGATCCTGGTCTTTGACCTCGACCCGGGTGACCCGGCCACGATCATCGAGTGCTGCCAAGTCGCGTTGATGATCGCCGACGTGCTCGAAAAGGTCGGTCTCACCAGCTTCGCCAAGACCTCGGGGTCCAAAGGACTCCAGCTCTACGTGCCGCTGAACACGCCCCATACCCACGGTCACGCGGCCGACTTCGCCCTCGCCGTGGCCCAGCTACTCACCAAACAGCAACCTGAAGTCGTCACGGCAAACATGACCAGGAGCGAGCGGCCGGGCAAGATCTTTATCGATTGGAGCCAGAACACGCTCCACAAGACAACCATCGCTCCCTACTCACTTCGAGGCAAGGAACGCCCGACGGTGTCGACGCCGATCTCCTGGGATGAGGTCAGCGACGGCGCCGATGGCGAATGGTTCGGCTTCGAGTCCGCCGAAGTGCTCGACCGAGTCGCCGAGATGGGTGACCTGTGGGCCGAAGTTCCAACCCTCGAACAAGTCCTTCCGGTGGGCCAGTGACCGTCTCCTCAAACGGTCAGTCGCCAGATGACGACGACCTCTTCACCGACGAGGAGTACCGGGAACTCTTCGAAGGACCGTCAGAACCGTTGGCCCCACGCAGCCAACGCCTGGGGCGAGCGCCCCGCCTCCTCGGTCTCTTCGTGGCCTCGGCGATGGCCCTCGGTGGCGTCCTCACCCTGGCCGACAATGTGCGCACCACCCCAGACTTTCGCTCCCCGGCAGAGATCGAGGCCGCCGCGTGGGAAGATATCAACGAATCGCCACTCGGCTGGCTCGTTGAGGACATCGTCATCACCGCTATCGACCGACCAAACGTCGCGGCCTTCGTCACCAACAATCCGCCCGACGGGATCATCACCCTCGACTTTCGCCCATTCAACGAGAACCGGCTCGACGAGTTGATCGACCACGAGATCGGACACCTGCTCGACTTCGCGCTCTGGACGCCGACCGAGGAGGCCCGCAAGGGTGGACTTGGAACAGAGGCCTGGGCGGAGTGTGCAGCGGTCGACCAGGGGACCCGGCGTATCGACCAGCGAGACCCGGGCGGCGAATACCACTGCTTCAATGACGAGTACGACCTGTTCCGCTCGACGCTAGATCCTGTGACCGAACTGTGTAAGCGTTGGGGAGACCGTGAATGTCGACCGTTCACGCTCGGGGAGCGCCAGTGAACAACTCACGCCAAGCCATCGTCATGGTGGTCATCGCGTACATGTGGTGGGGCCTGTCGGCGCTGTTTTGGCGAGAGCTCGGTTCGATCGCACCACTGGACCAACTCGGGTTCCGAGTCGGCTTCGGGTTGCTCTTCCTCCTGCTCTGGGCGGTGGCTACCCGCATCGCCCCAGTCTCGGGACTCACCGCACGCCACGTTGGATACGGGGTGTTCTCCGCAATCATGATCGGCACCAACTGGGCCGTGTTCTTGTGGGCGATCGCCAACGGTCAGGCCGTCGAGGCCGCCTTGGGCTACTTCCTCATGCCCCTGTTCTCGGTAGCCCTGGGCGTGGTTCTTCTCGGCGAGCGTCCGACGACTGACCAGAAGATCGCCCTCGCGCTCGGCAGCATCGGCCTGGTGTGGACCCTCGTCGTACTCGGCTCGGTGCCGTGGGTAGCGCTGGTGCTCGGGGCCACCTTCGCCGCATATGGATGGGCGCGCAAGGTTGGGCCATTCGAGTCCGTGAGTGGCCTCACCTTCGAGATGATGCTCGTCGCCCCGATCGTCGTGGGCATTCTGTTGTGGCGTGCCGGAACCGGAGTCGACGTCACCGGCGACAGCACCACCGTAATCTTCGGGCTCATCGTGGCGACCGGCCTCGTCACGATCGTGCCACTCCTGCTCTTCGCCTCTGCCGCCCGAACCGTCTCGCTCACCGCCGTCGGGTTGCTGCAGTACATCAACCCCACCCTCCAGTTTCTTGTTGGCTGGCAGATCTTTGGAGAGGCGGTGTCCTCAGGCCGACTCCTTGGCTTCGCCTGGATCTGGGTTGCCCTCGGCTTCGTCGTGCGATCCGAATTGCGAGCGGCGCGAGCACGGTCCGCTAGTGCGGATCCTCCGGCGCAAAGTCGTCCCAGCTCGGACTCCCGTCAAGAGCCTCTCCGCCAGGCGACTGACTAGGGGGCAGCACCGTCGCCGCCAGACCGGTCGTGAGCGGGACGGCGGCGATCAACCCGATCGAGCCGCACAACGTACGCACGATCTCCACGGCGATCACTTCAGAGTTCGCCACGATTCCTAGCGACTGATCCGACGCGGCGAACAACAACAGCACCGGAAGGCTCGCGCCGGCATAGGCGAGCAACAGCGTGTTGACCGTGGCCGCGATGTGGTCCCGTCCCACCCGAATGCCCGATGCGATCAACTCGCTCGGGGCCATTGCCGGGTTGCGATGCCGCAGTTCGGCAACGGTGGCTACCTGGGTGACTGTCACGTCGTCGAGCGCGCCTAGCGCGCCGATCACCGCACCACCCAATAGGAGTGAACTGACCCGAAGATCCTGATTGAGCACCGGCAGCACCAACGCGTCGGCATCGGCGAATCCGGTGAACCGGCTGAGGGCGAAGAAGACCCAGGAGAGAACCAACGTCAGAAACAGTGCGCAGATGGTTCCCGCCAGTGCGACCGCGATCGTGGGCGTGAACCCATGCGACAAGAAGAGGCTCACGAACGCGATGATGATCGCGGCCACCACCGCGACGGCGATGGGGTTGTTGCCGTCGAGCACACTCGGTGCAACGAACCCAACGAGGATCACGACTGTCCCCGCCATCGCGAGGAGCGCGAGCGCGCCGCGTAAACGGGCAAAGGCGACGACCACAATTGCAAAGATCACGGTGAGGGCGATCAGCGGCGTCGAACGCTCGACGTCCTCGTAGAAGTAGGTGTCGGTGGGAGGGGCGTATCCGAGGATGATCCGGTCGCCTGGCTCGAACTCGGGAAGCCCGCGCTCGATCTGCAGGTTGATCTCGGGCAGCGCGATCGTCGCCCCGGCGTCGGGCCCTTCGAGAATGTCGAGATTCAACAGTCGACAATCGACCGGATTCTCTGGAAGCGCGAACGAACAGGTCTGTGTGGACGAGGAGACCACATCGGCGCGAACTCGGTCGGTGGCCAACCCGATCGCATCGGCGGAGGTGATCGCCGCCTCACGTCCCTCGCCGGTCGGCCACAAGACGATCAGGCCGACGATCGCCCCGATGAATGAAGCCACCAGGATCGCCAACACCCCGCGCAAACGCGGCGAACGCAACCAAAACTCCCAGCCACCCCCCGGCAGCCCATGGTCGTGGGAATGCGAATGTCCTGCGCCCACTACAGAGCCCAATCCACTGGTGTTAGGCCGGCTTCGGATAGCGCAGCGTTCGCCTGAGAGAACGGCGCCGAGCCAAAGAACCCGCGATGGGCCGACAGGGGAGAGGGATGCGGGCTTTCGAGCACAACATGCACATTCTGGTCGATCAGCGCCTTCTTCTTGCGCGCCGATGCGCCCCACAAAATGAAGACCACCCGCTCGCTCTTCGCATTGACCGCCTCGATCACCCGATCGGTGAAGGTCTCCCAGCCCTGCTTTTGATGCGACGCCGCCGTGCGAGCCCGCACTGTCAGCGTTGCATTGAGCAGGAGCACGCCGGAACGAGCCCAGGCCTCAAGGTTGCCGTGCACCGGCGGCGCAATGCCGAGGTCTGACTCCAGTTCTTTGTGAATGTTGCGCAGGCTGGGCGGGATATCGATCCCACCAGCCACCGAAAACGCCAGCCCGTTGGCCTGCCCGGGACCGTGGTACGGATCCTGGCCCAGGATCATCACCCGAGTATCGGCGTAGGGCGTGAGATGCAACGCACGGAACACCTCGTCGTGCGGTGGATACACCGTGTGCGCGGCCCGTTCGGCGGCAACGAACGACTGCAGCTCCCCCCAGTAGGGGAGATCGAACTCTGCGCGCAGAATGGGGTTCCAGTCGGTAGCGGGCGCCATCGCCGCCCAAACTAGGCGGTCGCCGGTCTCCACAGGAGGAGTGTTCGGTCGAGACCTCAACCCATGCACGCGGCGGCGAGACTACCGTTGGGCCATGGCTCTCACCCTCACCACTGCCCGTTCCGCTCCCGCTGCCGTGAAACTCGTCGGCGTCGGTGTGTTTTCCGACGCTGACCGCCCGGACACGCTCCCTGGTGACGTGCTCGACTCGCGAGGTTTCGATGCCGGTCTCGGCAAGACCATGATCGTCGACACCGACAAGGGTCTCCGGGCCGTCGTCGGACTCGGAAAGATCGAAGACTTCGACCCGGCCGCACTCCGTCGGGCCGGTGCGAGCTTCTCCCGGGCCGCTCGCCGCCACAAGACCGCCGCCACCACGCTCCTGGCCGACGCGGTCGGGGCAATTGACGGAATCGACCAAGGCGCCTGCGCCGAGGCGTTGGCCGAAGGCCTCCAACTCGGTCACTACGGCTTTGAGAAGTACAAGGGCAAAGCTGCCCGCAACGATCTCACCAAGGTGACCATCGCCGGAACCACCTCAGCCGCAGTGAAGAAAGGCCTCGAGGTCGGCTCGGCGATCGCGGAAGGCCAGATGCTCGCTCGCGACCTGGTGAACGAACCGGGCGGAACCTTGACCCCGCCAGAGATGGCCAAGCGCGTGCAGAAGATGGCTAAGGGCGCTGGCTTGCAGTGCAAGGTCATGGACCTTGCCGCGATCAAGAAAGCGAAGCTTGGCGGCCTCCTCGGCGTAAACCGCGGCTCCACCCATCATCCTCGCTTCGTGGAACTGACCTACTCGCCACCAAAGCCGACCGGAACCGTCGCCTTCGTCGGCAAGGGAATCACCTTCGATGCTGGCGGTCTGTCGATCAAGACCGGCAAGGGCATGATGACCATGAAGTGCGACATGGGCGGCGCTGCCGCCGTGATCGGCGCGATGTCGGCCCTCAAGGCCGCAGGCGTAAAGGCCCGAGTGCGCGCCTACCTGCCAATGACCGACAACATGCTCGGCGGCGACGCCACCCGACCCGGCGACGTCCTAAAGATTCGCAACGGCAAGACCATCGAAGTGCTCAACACCGACGCCGAGGGTCGACTGATCCTCGCCGATGCGCTGAGCCTTGCATCCGAAGCCAAGCCCGATGCCATCGTCGACCTCGCCACGCTCACCGGCGCCTGCATGGCTGCGCTCGGCCCGCAGATCGCCGGGCTGATGAGCAACGACGACGGCTTCGCCCGCGCCGTCATCGACGCTTCCGAGGCCGCGGGCGAACGGTTGTGGCGACTGCCGCTTCCCACTGACTACCGCAAGATGATCGACTCACCGATCGCCGACATGAAGAACATCGGTGGCCCCTACGGCGGAGCGATCACCGCCGGACTCCTACTCCAAGAGTTCGTCGCCGAGGACATCCCATGGGTGCACCTCGACATCGCAGGCCCCGCCTTCACCGACAAGCCCGACGTGGAGACCCGCAAGGGCGGCACCGGTTTCGGTGTCCGCACCCTGGTCGCCCTAGCTCGCAGCTTCACGAAATAGCCCGAGGCGCATGCCGCAGACCTCGCGGCGAATCTCAAATAGTTGACCACGGTTGTGGTGCAGATCTCTCTTCGCTGCCCTTAGGAGGGTGTGAGAGGGTATGTCCGTGAACGCTGCTGACGCGTTTGAGCAGTTCTTCCATGAGTCCGAACCCTTCGTTCGGCGCGCCTTGGTGAGCCGCTTCGGCGCGGAATTGGGACGCGACGCCACCGCGGAGGGCTTCGCTGCGGCGTGGCGTTCGTGGGATCGAGTGGCTGGGATGGAGAACCGGTCCGGTTACGTGTACCGGGTGGGTGAGCGCTGGGCTGTGCGCCAGGAGAAGAAGGCCCGTCCGCCAGCGGTAGAGGCCAAGGTGATGGTCGACCGGTACGGCGATCCTGAACTCGCCGCTGCTCTCGCCGCACTCAGCGCGAAGCAGCGTCAGGCGGTCGTGCTGGTGTGGTCCTTCGGGTACTCGCACCGAGAAGCCGCCGAATTGCTCAGTTGTGCCCGCTCATCGCTTCAGAACCACGTGGAACGCGGACTCAAGAACCTGCGTCAGAACTTGGAGGTCAACGACAGTGCTTGAAGAACGAATCCGTACACACATCGAAGACATCGCCGCGCCGGTGAGCATCGGCGACGTGCACGAGCTCGTCGCCGACGATGCGCTGCTGCAGCAGGTCGTGGCTCCC
Organism: uncultured Acidimicrobiales bacterium; assembly: GCA_964562985.1. Taxonomy (GTDB): domain Bacteria; phylum Actinomycetota; class Acidimicrobiia; order Acidimicrobiales; family SHLQ01; genus SHLQ01. The sequence continues at coordinate 11,163 of CAZLWE010000025.1, read as the reverse complement.
GGAGAGATCGCATGGAGCTTCGAGGGTGAACAACCAGATGTCGAGGCCCCCCAGCGTTCGTGGCTCGCTGTCGCCGCCGCAGTTGCGTTCTTGGCGGTGCTCGGCGGTTCCGCCTTCTTCGGGCTCCGCCAAGACTCCCAAGTGGTGACAAGTGACCCGCCGGGTACCGTCTTCGCTGCGGGACAGCGCAATCTCCCAGCACTGCCCGGTGATCTCGCGCAGGCCCGATGGGTTGACGTCACCGGCGGATTCCCAGAGTTGGAGGCAGGGGTCTCGTTCGAGTTCTTGGATGTGCTCAGTTCCGATGGAGTGGTGTGGGCGGTGGGCCACACATTCGAGACCCTCGACCTCACCGAAGGCTCCGCAGCATCTCAGAGCGCTATCTGGCGATCGGAAAATGGTACCGACTGGACATCGGTTGATCTCGGCGTCGAGGGCCTAGGGGCAGATTCTGGCGATGCGAGCATTCTGGAACATGTGGTTGCCACCGATGACGGGGCCATATGGGCTTTCGGAAACCGGTTTCGCTTGGGCGACAACCCCGAGAGTGACGCAGCTGAGCCATTCTCGTATCGAACGATCGACGGCGAGGAATGGGCGCCGGTAGCGATCCCATTTGAGGAAGGCGTTCCCACGCTGGTCGCCTCGGTCGATGCCGAGGGCAACACAGTCCTGGTGACCTTGGGCGAGTCCGATGCCTTCGCCGCTGGCGGCATTGACGATGCGTGGCGCACCCTCACCACCACCGACGGATTCGAGTGGAGCGTGGTCTCGGAGTCGCCCGTGTGGTCCCTCTCGTTGTTCGAAGACGGAACAGTGCGAGAGGTTTCCGAGATGGAGTTCGAAGATGACATTGACTTTACGTTGGTCGACGAGTTCCCGTTTGTTGGGCGGGGACCCGGTTTCTCGATTGCGCTCGGGATCGACGATGGGTTCGACGAGACTCAAGATGTCTTCACTACCGACCGCGATGCCGTGGTGCAGCTATCAGTTGGCGGTGAACCCTGGCGAACGCTCGACAGGCCGACAGCGCTACGCCAGAACGAGTTCCCCACCGGCTTGTTCCCACACGACGAAGGAGCGCTCGCCGCGATCCACTGGGTGGACGGTGGAGAACGCGGCATTGACTTGTGGAATATCGACGAGCAAGGAACGGTGACCGACCTCGGGGAATTGCCTGTCTCGTGGCTTCAGGCGATGTTCGTGCACGACGGCGGAATGTTCGTGGTCGATCAGCCCCCGACGGATTCGCTGTCGAGCGATGAGGTTGCTGAGACCACCCCGCGCATCCGGGTTGCTGACTTTCTCGACACCACCGTGGAGCCGAGCGAGTAGCCAGCGGCATCACCCAGAGGACACGACGCTTGCCGCCATGTCTTCGCGGGCCTTGTTGGCCCACGCGTGGTCGACGGCAGTCTTGGCCAGTTGGGGCTGAACACCCCAGGCCACAAGCTGTTGTTCAACGAGGTCGGGACTGTCACCCAGTTTGAGCAACGTGCCAGCCACCTTGGTCGATCGGAGGAGATCCTCCTCGCTCGGTGTCGTCCGCTCGTTGATGAACCGGTCGTGCGTGCGCCGACGGCTTGCGGTCAATCGTCGGACTTGGCCGCTGTGAAGTGTCGGGAGCATCCGTCGAACTGTGATGGTGGTGTCGTCGATGGTTCGGGCCATGCCGAAGGTGACAATGCGGTTCATCGACCGATGAAAGGCACTGTTGCGGCCCTGCCGTGAGCCGATACCGAGAGCGTCTGCGGTGACGGCGATGTTGAGAGAGAGCCCGTCGGGCTCGGCTTCGAATCGCTGCGCAATGTTGCGGAGCAACAAGAGGGTGGAGGGGCCAAGAATGGGGAGCCAGAACGTTTCCGCATACTCGCTGCGGGCATCGAAACCGAGGGCGTCGACGTTGGGATCTTCCCAGGGCAATACGTGGACCACTTCGAGTCCGACGAGGTCGGGGGCGATTGGGTGCATGACAACTTCTCCGAATGATGAGCACACGCTCATGGGATTGACGAACGGGGAAGTGAACGTTGGGGAAGTACTTCAACTATTTTCAACATATAAAATATCGAAAATCAAGTTGAGGGTGAAAGTTTCTGATTTTTTGGTTCCATCCTCCGTCTGATCGGTCAAGTTTGGCGAGGTTCGATACAGTCGGCGGTGATGGCGAGAATCCTCGTTGCGACCCCCGAACCTGTAGGCCGCCGCATGGCCGGGCCGGCTATCCGCGCGGCCAATATCGCCCGGGTCCTACGTGAGGATCACGAGGTCACTTTGGCGTCCTTGGCAGGAGCGGGCACCAGTCCCGTCGATGGACATCGCGTCGCCGGCCCCGATGCCATCACCGACAAGTACGACGCAGCCGTGGTGCAGGGGAGCGTGTTGTTTGTGCACCCCGAACTTGTCGAATCATCGATGCCGCTCGCGATCGACTGGTTCGACCCATTTCACGTCGAAGCTCTACACCGCGGAGGCGGCGACCGGATCAAGCGAATCGACGGCATCGACGGAGCGAACGTCACCTTGCGCGAACAGGCCGAACGCGGCGACTTCTTCATTTGCAGCAACGAAGCCCAACGAAACCACTGGCTCGGTTGGCTCGCCGCTGCCGGTCGTCTCAACGAACGAACCCACGACCAGGACCCGCTCTTCGAGTCCCTCATCGCAGCAGCGCCGTTCGGAGTCGAGCGCCAGCCCGGGCCTCGATCGGCGCCAATCCGGCCGACTCCGATCCGCAGCACGTTCTCGGCGATCGGCAAATTCGACCCGGTCATCTTGTGGGCGGGTGGCCTTCACGACTGGCTCGACCCGCTCCTTGTTATCAACTCGTTGCCCATGGTCATCGAGGAGAACCCCGACACTCGCCTGGTGTTTCTCGCCGGCCCGCACCCAAACACGTCGATCGAGGTAATGGGCGTACGTGGCGAAGCGATCTCACTTGCCCGAGAGAAGCGTCTCTTCGGCCGCCACGTGTTCTTCGTCAATCAATGGGTCGACTTCGAGGAACGTCTGGCCTGGGTCGCCGACGCCACCATTGGTGTCATCGCCGACCAACCGCACCTCGAGAGCCGCCTCTCACACCGAACCCGTCTGCTCGATCACATGATCGTTGGCCTACCCACCGTCACCACCGGCGGCGATCCGTTGGGTACCGCCATGGTCGAAACGGGCGCCGCCGTGGCAGCGGCGCGAACCGAATATGGCTTTGGAACCGCGCTGGCCTCGCTGATCAACGACGACGCTCGCCTCGGCGAGATGGCGCGGGCAAGCCGCGGCATGGTCGCCGGACTCAGCTGGGAAGACACCCTCGCCCCGCTCATCACCTGGGCGAAGAACCCCAAGCCAGCGGTCGATCGAACCCGGCCCCGCGGCGACGCCACCAATCCGCTGGGCAAAGTTGGCGACCGGATCAAGTTGCACCTTGACGACGGCGGCGCAAAGCAGGTCCTTCAACGCGGCCTCGACGCCGGAAAGCGGCGGTTCGGCAGGTGATTCGTGCGGACGCCCGGTTGCGGGTCGTATTGGTCAACTACAACGGCGGAGATCTTCTCAAACGCGCCGTTCGAACAGCACTCGCGTCTCAGTGGCCCGGCGAGATCGACGTGGTGGTCGTTGACAATGCCTCCACCGACGACTCCCTCGATGCGATCGATGGACTCACGAACGTTCACCTCATCCGCAACGACACCAACGAGGGTTTCTCTGCGAACAACCATGGCCTGGCAGACCTCATCGGCGACGAATTCTCCCTCCAGCTCCCCGAGCCCGACGTCGTTGCCCTTCTCAACCCCGACGCAGCCGTGCGCCCCGAAGCGTTCCGTCGCCTGGCAGGGGTGCTCGAAGCGGACAAGAAGATCGGGGTCGCAACACCCACGATCCTCTTCGACCGGCCCTTCATCGAGTGCCACATCCTCGCCGGTGACGACCCGCTCATCATCTCCCACATCAAATGCGGCGACGACGACCTCGCCTCGCAGTGCCATGGCGTGAATGGCGCCGAGCGTTTTCCCGGTCCTGACGGGCCGGTTTGGCACTGCCCGCACCGGTCGATCCTTCGAGTCCCGGTCACTACTGTCGGAGGTGATCTCGAACTCGGCGTCGAGCGCGGGGAGGGAGTTATCGACGGCGAGTCGGTGTCGGAGGGGATGGTCTACGCGTCGTTCATGGCGGGGCGCCCATCGCTTCGCATCGTTCAGAACGCCGGGGTCCGAATCGACAGCGCCGGCGTTGGGCACAGCCGTGGCTTCGCCAAACGCGTCGACGAGCAACTCGGCCCTGTAGCGGCCCTCTGGACCGGAGCCGCCGCGGTCTTTCATGCCGACTACTTCCGCACTGTTGGAGGTTTCGATCCCGGGTACTTCCTCTACTACGAGGATGTGGAACTTGGTTTGCGGGGCCTCGCCAACGGATGGATCACCGCCCACGTACCCGACGCGATCGTGGAGCACCGCCACTCCGACCGCACCGTGCAAGGCAGCGAGCTCGTCGAGGTCATGCAGCACAAGAACCGTCTCCTCACCCAGGTGCGCCACGGTTCCAAGGTCGATGTGGCCAAGACCTTCGGCCGAGCTGCCCTCACGCCGGTCTCGCTGGCAGCCTCCGCCTTGCGCTCACCGGGGGAGCGCCACGAACGGCTTCGCCTCGCCAAGTGGCGCGCCCAAGCCTTACGAGACGCCGTCAAGGGCCTACCCGAGGCCCGCGAGGCTCGTGACCTGATCGACCAGGGTCGAACCGTCGAGTCCGACGAAGTGCAGCGAATCGCCCGACGTGAGCACTGACCTCGACTCAGCAACCGTCGAGCACGCCCGTGCGCTCATCGCCGAGGCCCAACGCATCACGATCCTGACCGGCGCTGGTATCTCCACCGATTCGGGCCTCCCGGATTTTCGCGGACCAAACGGGATTTGGACCAAGAACCCCGAGGCCGAGAAGGCGTCGACCATTTCTCACTACGTGAACGAGCCCAACGTCCGCAAGGTCAACTGGAAGCTGCGCGCCGATGGCGCACTGTGGGCGAACGTCGCCCCCAACGACGGCCACCGAGCCCTGCTGGCCCTCCAGGAGCGGGGTGTGCTGCACACGCTTGTGACCCAGAATGTCGACGAGTTGCACCAGATGAGCGGTATCGACCCAGACCTCGTCGTCGAGATTCACGGCACCACCCGCAAAGCGGGCTGCCTGTCGTGTGACTACCGCACCACGATGGATGCGGTGCTCGAGCGAGTCCGCTCGGGTGAGCAAGACCCCGACTGTCCCGAATGCGGCGGCATCATGAAGTCCGCCACGATCTCGTTCGGCCAGGCCCTCATCGCCGCCGACCTCCAACGAGCCCAACAGGCCGCCGATGAAGCGGACCTCTTGCTCGCCATCGGATCGAGTCTCCAGGTCAACCCCATCGCCAGCATCGTGCCGCGAGCTGTGCGTGGGGGAGCGAGCCTCGTCATCGTCAACGGCGAACCCACCCCCTTCGATGGCATCGCCGACGCGGTAGTCAATGCCTCGATCAGCGAAGTGCTCCCAAGCCTGATCGGCTAGCACCCTGAGCGAGTCCGCTTTTCGTCAGATTTCCGACGCAAATGTTGCACTACCCCAATATGGGGGAGGTGGCGTCTCGTGTATTGGCGAGGGCGAGGAGATTTGTGATGCGGCGAGCGCGTGGAATGCGGTTGGTTTGGGCTACTTGTGTGGTGGCGGTGTTGTCGGTTGTGGCGGTGTTGTTGGTGTCAGCGCCGGTCGTGTCGGCCGCGCCGAACCCGGGCGAGTGTGTGGTTGTTGTTGATGGTTCGTCGGCGACGTTGTCGTGGGGTGAGGTTGCGGGGGCAACGACCTATCAGGTCCGTGAGCTTTTCGATGATGGCTCTTCGAGTTGGCTGCAGGCGGTTTCGGTGCCGACGTTTACTGATGACTCGTATGTGGCGGACGACGAGTATTTGGTGCGGTATCGGCTCGCCGGATCGATCGTGGATGTGGAGTGTGAACTGGCTGACGCGGGTGGAGCGGATCCGGCTCCTGGTGGTGTTGTTGTGCCGGGTCCTGGTGAGTGTTTTGTGTCGGTTGACGGGACTGCTGCAGCGTTGTCGTGGGGCGCCATCGAGGGCATTTCGCTGTATCAGATTCGCTCGGGGTTTGATGTCGATTCGTTTCGCTGGCAAGCAAGTGTGGATGATGCGACGACGTGGGTGAACGAGGCTCATAGTGTTGGTGAGCAGTATCAGGTGAGGCACCGTGTGAATGGCGTCATCATCGATATTGCTTGCACGGTGGCGGAATCGATCCCGGACCCGGACCTCGGGCCTGAACCTGGCCCGGACCCTGAACCTGAACCTGGCCCGGGCCCCGAGCCTGGTCCGGTTGGTTCGGAGTGTGTGTTTGTTGTCGATGGTTCGTCGGCGACGTTGTCGTGGGGTGAGGTTGCGGGGGTAACGACCTATCAGGTTCGTGAGCTTTTCGATGATGGCTCGTCGGCCTGGTTGGCTGCTGTTGCAGGGTCGAGTTACATCGTTGAATCGCATGTTTCTGGCGACGGCTATCTGGTGCGTTACCGCGTTGGTGGGGTTCAAGAAGACGTGGTCTGCGGGCTCGACGATGACGAAGATCCGCCCGCCCCGGTCAACCCTGTAGAACCTGGCCCTGGCCCGGCTGACCCGGATCCTGGACAGACTGGTTGTGTGGCTCTTCAACGGGGTATTCCGTTGTTGCAGCCTGGTGATCATTTTCAAGATTTGGATTTCGGCAGGTCAGACTTCATCTGGCCTTCGGTCAACAACCCCAATTTCTTTTCGCAGCATTTGCTGTGGGGATACATGTGGATTCCTGATTTCTGGGCCGTTGACATTGACGGTTACATCTCGTTGCTCTCAACCGCGGGACGTCAACGAAACCTCGAGATATCGTCGCTGGCCGGCGTGGGCTTTATCCCTGGAAGGACGGACCACCAGCTCTATGGGACGGCTGCCAATGGCCATGCCAGATCAGCGATGAACCCGATCTCAACTATTGAAGGCGAAGGAGGCAAGTTCATCCTGCTCGGAATGCAGGAGCTGTTTGGCAGCGGAAGGTGGGCTTCTGAAGCGACGTTCACCATCGAGCCCTGGCCTGGCCGTGAGGGCGAGCCATTCGTGCCGCAACCTTGCGTCGTGTTTGAGGACATCGTGCCTGGCTACGGCCCGAACTACGAGCCTGCTTTCGACGCTCTCGGTATCACCGATATCTCGGTTCGTGACGCTCTTGTCTTGGCGCACCAAGTTGTGACTGGCTGTGTGGCTGCCGTCGGTGACTTCTTTGAGGGTGTGGCAGGTGGTGCCGCACAGCTTCAAGAGTTCATCGCGAACCCTGAGGCGTTTATCGCTCAGTTGATCGCCGATATCGAAGTGGCGGTTGACGCTGCGGTAGCTGACCCGGAGAACGCTGTTGACGAGGTGCTTCGAGCGGTGTTGCAACTCGATTTGTTGGCAGAGAATCCTGCCCAATGGGTTGGGTCGATTGGCTGTCAGATTGCTGTTGATGTTCTGACTGGGGTAGCGGCCGCCAGGCTCGCCGAGCGGGTTCTCGATTTCGTCCGGGCACGTCGTGCTGACATCGATGGGCCGAGGTTGTGCACGGCGCTGCGATCGTTCAGCGCCGATACTGAGGTGTTGTTGGCAGATGGCACGGCGATCGCGATTGCCGATGTGGTGGTCGGCGATGTGGTGTTTGCTCATGATCCCGAGACCGGCCAAGCCGGTGCTCGTGAGGTTCTGGCGACGTGGCCGCATACGGACACGTTGGTGGAGTTCGAGGTTGGCGATGGCACGGTTACGACAACTGAGGATCACGAGTTCTGGAATGTCACGGATCAGGCGTGGCAGGAGACTCAGCACATTGATGTCGGTGATCTGTTGCTTACTGCTGATGGTGCGACGGTCGAGGCCGGAACGCTGTTGTGGGACACGGCTCATGTAGCGCCAGCGTTTGATCTCACGATCGACGAAATCCACGCCTACCACGTCACTGCCGGCGACGAGTCAGTGCTGGTGCACAACAATGATGACGTATGCGAGCAGTTCGGTATTACACAAGCTGACTTCGACGCCCTGCAGGACTACACGGGAACCGGGTCAGCGGAGATCAACCAAGCGCTCCGTGACGGCACCGTGTCTCCTGACATTCAGGACCGCATCGACGCGCTAGAGGCTGCGCTCTCTCAACTTGATGAATTCGATGGGGCACTTCTCGAGCGTGGCACCGGACTTCCAGAAGAAGTCGTTCAAGATCTACTGAACGGCCAAGAATCATTCTTTGACGAAGGGTTCTTATCGACTAGCACTGATCCCGGTGTAGTTGACGATTTTCTGGAACGTCTCGGCGAAGATGGCGGAACGCCAACCCGCATCACTATTGAGTCCCCACCGCCGGGAGGGCGGGTGATACCCGATGAGTTGTCCGCGAATCCGGGCGAGAGCGAGGTACTGTTCCCTCCAGGTACCGAGTTTGATGTTGTGAGTGCAGAGCTCAATGAACTCGGAGAGCTGGAATTGCTTCTGAGGGGCTAGTTGGATGGACGATCAGTCGAAGTTTCCTCGACCCGGAGCGGAGCTGCGCCCCCCACTGTTAGACCAAGAGCTCGAGATTCGCGACACCTTTGTGACGCCGTTCTACTTCAAGACAAGTAACGGTAGAGGTCTGCTCAAGATGGCGCCGCAAGATAGGGCGGATTGGCTAGACGAGTTCGACAATGCTTCCAAGCAACTCGATGAGGCTACTGCACACTTTATGTTCGATGTAAAGAACTGGAGATGGTGGGGGGTCGCGGCTTGGATGGTTGCTTACAACGATTGGAAACAGTTTTCCCCGTTTCTCACAGCTCGCCTGAGTCATCCACACGAGAAGGAACTTTCGGGGCTATTCGTCAGTATTGCGATGCTGGGCTGCAATTCGGCGACAGGTCCGGTCTCAAAGTTCCTCGACCAGGGGTTCAGAACCCGGGGATGGCTCACAGCAGCGGGTGCCCTTGTGGAATTGGATCGTATCAACGGCACTGCTCACTCAGAGAAGTATTTGTCTGCTGGCGGCATGTTTGATCAGCTCGTCGATGCTGAACAGCTATCCAAGAAGTACAGACAAATTTCCGCACCGGCTTTAGCGCCGGTAGGCGAAGTCGTTGCGATGCTGAGACAAGCACGAAACGAACGCTCGTAAACCGGTTCGCTAACTCTCAGCGCCGACACCGAGGTCCTCCTCGCTAACGGAAACACCATCGATATTGCCGATGTGATGGTCGGCGACATCGTGTTCGCCCACAACACGTTGGGGTCAGGTCTCAACAGCTGGGTAGACGCATCGCGAAGCGCGGCCAACACCAGGTCGAGCGAACAACTACGGATCTGACGCGGCGATATGTCGTGACACTGAAGTGGTGTTTAGTGATGATCCTGAAACGGGCGTAGCCGGTCCTTGTGAGGTGTTGGCGACGTGGCCGAACACGGACTCGTTGGCCGAGTTCGGTGTTGGCGGTAGGGCCGGCACCTGTTCGCTGTTGAGACCTGACCCCCAAACCCACTCGACCGGGACTGAGGTGTTGATGGCCGATGGCACGCATGTCGCGATCGAGGACATCGATGCTGGCGATCGTGTCGTTGCTTTCGATACCGGAACCTCGACATGGACCACTCGGACGGTTACTGACCAGTGGGGTCATCTCGACGAGGGCACGTTGACTGCGGTGACGCTTGCTGATGGTTCGTCGGTGACGAGTACTGCTGAGCATCTGTATTGGAGTGTTGACGCTGGTGATGACCGGTGGGGGTGGGTAGAGGCCCAGTATCTCGATGATGGTGATTATCTTGCGACGCCTGACGGGAACGTCGAGGTTGCCAACATTGTCACGACTGTCGGTTCGCCTGAATGGGTGTGGGAGCTGTCGGTTGAGACCGACCACAACTTCACCGTCCACACCGGCACCGTCGACGTTGTTGTTCACAATGCCGACTGTTCTCTCAGCCTAAACAGCAGCAATCACGCACGGTCCGTAAGAGATGCGCCGGCAACATCTAAGGCAGGAGAAGCGCGCGGGGCACTAGATGCTGCGAACAGGGCAGGGGTACTTGATGGAGACCTAAGGATTCAAGTGCATCACATAGTTCCTACGCAGGTGCTACGTGGCGTTCGTCCTGCGGGCATCAGCGATTCAGTAGCTCAAGCCCTTGAAACGGCGGTTGAGCGAATCGAAGCGTCTGGCTTCCTGGACACCCCTTTGCCCGGACGGCTTGAGACTCAGAGCGGCAATAATCGATACGAGAACTTGATCCCCATGCCGAGCGATAGAGCTCAGCTGAATGACCTTAGAGCCGCTAATTCGATCGATTGGGAGGGGGGAATACACAGTGGCAACCATCCGGCGTCCTACTTCGAAGGACTCTCACAGCGATTGAGCAGGGTCGATGAAGGTGCATCAGCGGAAGACGTGGCCTCAGTACTCGATTGGATTTCCGACGACATCAGAAGCGGAGTGTTGAATCCATCCAACGGTTAGTGGTTGTACGGTGTAGCCGAAACTGAGCTGGTAAGGAAGTGTCTGTGGGAGAACGTGTTGGCTCGGGGCCGGACTTGTTTCGGATGAGTACCCTGCCTGCGAACTGGGTTTGGACGCCGCCGGGAGGTGTCGAGCCACCGGATCCGCCGCCGTTCCTCGTCGAGGAGCTTTCGGGGGATGTTCGGGAGCAAGTCGTTGAGTATGGGAACTTTGGTGCACTTGCCGAGAGTGGCGTCGATCGTCTGGTTTGGCGTCAACAGCCCCGTCATATCGAAGCTGACTTTCTGTCGGAAGAGGTCTTCCAGGCGGTATCTGAGCTTCTTCCCGGTTGTGTAGTTTCCAAAGCGGAATTCGATGTTGTCGATCGAACGAGAGGGAGTTCAGTCCGCCGCTATCACTGGTTTACGTTCCAGGAATTTCCTTCTGATGAAGACGGCAGGTTGAGGTCGTGGTTGCTGCCCGACCGGTGCGATCCACCGATCCCGGCAAACCTTGATCTTCTGGACACTGAACGGTTGCTTCATCAGCGGCTGCGGGAAGGCGTTGTTACGACTCTTGCGTTCGTCTCCGGCACGGCGCTAGACGACAAGTTAAACCGATTCAACCGTCCGGTGGTCACCTCTTCTCTTGTCGAGCGGTGGCGGTCGACGAAC
>CAZLWE010000024.1:27574-43101 GCA_964562985.1 uncultured Acidimicrobiales bacterium | reverse complement strand
GCCAAAGACGCGAAGCGAGCTGCCAAGGCTGCCCGCCGATCGAAGAACACCGACGTTCAGGATCAGATTATTGAGGTCCTCGACGACGTCGACGCTGCGTCGTGAAAGTCCGGTTCCGCAATCCGGACCGGGAGGTCGAACTCGATGGGCCGCACACGGTGCACACACTCGTCGACCACTTCGACCTAAACCGAGAATCGGTCCTCGTCATCGTCGACGGCACGTTGGTCGCCGGAAACAACCAACTGCGCAAAGACGCCGAAGTAGAGATCCGCTCGGTCATCTCAGGCGGCGCAGCAGCCTCGTGAAGTGTCGCGTCTGTAAGGCGGCGCCGGTCATCGAACTCCGGCAGCACAATGCGGCGTTTTGCGCCGAGCACTTCATCGCGTTCTGTCGCCGTCAGGTCGAGAAGGCCATCAAACAATTCGACATGTTCGCCCCCGATGCTCGCATCCTGGTGGCGGTCTCGGGCGGTAAGGACTCGCTCGCGCTGTGGGACATTCTCCACGACCTTGGCTATGAAACCCATGGGCTCTCCATCGGTCTCGGAATCGGGGAGTACTCAGAGACAAGTTCGAGCTACAGCCGCCGGTTCGCCGATGAGCGTGGGCTGAAACTGATCGAAGTCGACCTCGCCACCGACCATGGGTTCACCGTTCCCGAGGCGGCCGAACGCACCAAACGGGTTCCGTGCTCGTCGTGTGGACTGTCCAAGCGCCACATCTTCGACTCGGTAGCCAAAGAGGGCGGGTTCGACGTGGTCGTGACCGGACACAACCTCGATGACGAGGCTGCGGTGCTCTTTGGCAACGTCGCCCGCTGGCAGACCGACTACCTCGGCCGCCAGTATCCGGTACTTCCCGCAGGCAACGGGTTCCCCCGCAAGGCCAAGCCGTTAGTTCGCCTCGGCGAGCGCGAGATGGCCGCCTATTGCCTGGTTCGCGGGATCGACTACATCGTCGACGAGTGCCCGATGGCCGCCGGCAACAAGCACCTCGAATACAAGGAGGTGCTGAACACGATGGAGGTCAATTCTCCCGGGTCTAAGCACGCCTTCTACTTCGGGTTTCTCGAACGTGCTGCAACGCTTTTCACGGGAGACAGCGACCAGGTCTCGCTCGAGCCATGCGAGCGCTGCGGCAGCCCAACGACCGGCGAAGTGTGCGCGTTCTGTCGTCTGGTCGAACGAGTCGCCGTGGATACCTCCCAGCCGGTCGAATTGGGGAAAGCCCCAGTGAAGGAACGAACATGAGCAACGAGCCACTCGCCGCAGGGGAGATCGTGCACTTCGTCGACTCCAAGGACCGCCGCTACATGGTGACACTCAAGGCGGGCAAGGAGTTCCATTCCCACAAGGGAGCCGTCTCGCACGATTCGGTGATCGGCCAGCCCGAGGGCAAGGTCAGCCAAGACAACAGCAAGGCCAGCTATCTGGTGATCCGCCCGACGCTGTCGGAGCTGATCCTCAAGATGCCTCGCGGTGCCCAAGTGATCTATCCAAAGGACCTTGGCCCGATTCTGATGATCGCCGACATCTTCCCCGGTGCTCGAGTATTCGAGACCGGCGTTGGGTCCGGCGCACTCTCGATGACCATGCTTCGAGCCGGGGCCCACATCACCGGCTACGAGCTTCGCGAGGACTTCGCCCAGCGAGCCCAAGAGAACGTCAGCACGATCCTGGGTGAGGAGGTGCTCGACCGCTACGACGTGCAGCTGCGAAGTTCCTATGACGGAATCGACGAGACCGGCTTCGATCGGGCCGTGCTCGATCTCCCCGAGCCGTGGGAGGTCGTCCCGCACCTCGCAACGGCGCTGCGCAAGGGTGGCATCGTGGTCGCCTACACGCCGAGCGTCATGCAGGTGGCCCGGTTCCGAGATGCGCTCAAGGAACACGGCTTCGTCATGGCCGAGACCACCGAGTTTATGCAACGCGGCTGGCACGTCAAAGACCAAGCCGTCCGCCCCGACCACCGAATGGTCGGCCACACGGGCTTTCTCACCTCCGCTCGACTGTTGTAACGCGAATGTCGCTCGAGTCACTGATCTTGTTTAGCGTTGCGTTTTTCGCGTCCGCGATTACGCCTGGACCAGACACGATGACTCTGCTCGGCAAGAGCATTGGGGGCGGCTTCATTCGGGCGTTGCCTTTCGCGGCTGGGATTGCTCTCGCCAAGCTCGTCCTGCTGTCGGCGGCACTGTTCGGGCTTGCCGAGCTAGCGGAGAACGCTCGATCGGTCTTCGTGGTCGTGAAGTGGCTTGGTGCCGGGTGGCTGGTGTTCACCGGTCTCCGAAAACTCAAAGGCCTATGGGATCAGCGGGGTGTGACGCCGCCTGAAGTTGCGTCAGCATCGCAGGATCTGACGGAGGGAGCCGTTACCGACAGGATCGAGATCGCCGATGTGGCTGTTGGCTTTGCTCTCGGGATCAGCAACCCGGTGGCGATTACGTTCTACGTGGCGATCCTGCCGTCGGTGATCGACCTCTCCGCCGGACCGATCGCCCAATGGGCGCCGCTCGCTGGAGCGCTACTCGCGATGTTCGCCATCGTGACCTTGGCTTGGGCTGGGCTCGGCCACAGCTTCCGCCATGTCCTGACCAGCCCCAAGTCTCGCCGATACCTCACGGCAGGGGAGAGCGCAGTGCTCATCGCCACCGGCTCGGCTATTGCGTTACGGCAGTGACGAGACCTGTTGGAAGCGGGAGTACGAATCTGGGCTGTCAACCACACGCGTCGTCCGGGAGATCCCCGAGGGTCCCGTCTTCAAGAACCGGGACAGCCAGGTTGCAGAACCCATCGCCGCCGTCATCTTGGGACGCGGCTGTGATGCCGAGCGCGATCAATACGCCCACGCCCACCATCGCTACCATGCCCAGGCCAGCCCGCAAACGAGACGTTGGGGCACCCGCAACTTCCTCAATCTCTTCATCCATGCTCGAAGTGATCGGCAAACAGCAGGGGCCGCTTGACTATTGCTACAAGTCCCAACTGCTTGAGGTCGCGCCCGTTCTGGCCGACGGTAACCTCAACGCAGGCCCGGAACGGAACGAGTTCCGCCCACCGCAACTACCAGGGAGCCACGACGTGAAGGTTTGGATCGATCAAGACTTGTGCACCGGCGACGGTATCTGCGTAGAGATCGCCCCCGATGTGTTCGCACTGCTCGACGATGGACTCGCCTACGTCATCGACGACGGCAAGATCTTGAGCGAACCGGGCGGCGTCAAAGGCCTCGCTGCGGTTGCCAGCGGCAAAGAAGACGGCGTCATTGAATCCGCCGAAGAATGCCCCGGCGAGTGCATCTTTATCGAGGTCTAGCGAACTCTAGAAAACAGGCCCACGGCGCTCACGCAAACGGGATCTCATAGCCATAGGTACTCATGGCCTGACCGCAGACCTCGATGAAGGTCTGCTTCTCCGCGTCGCTCCAGCTCAGATGCGCTGGCTCGCGGATAGCGAAGTTCTCGGCCACTGACAGGTCATCATCGCTGTGTTGGGTGGCGTTGGGGGAGCGTTGCTGCAAGTGAGCAGCAGGTGCCGTGGAGGCGTCCAAGCCAAGAGCGCCGATAAGCTCGGCCATCGTTTCATCCGGCTTGGTCACCAACTCCTCATGACGCACGATGTGCACGTCGCACCGCTCTTCGAGAGCCCGCAAGACGGTCAGGCCCGACGCCCATTTCCGGCAGCTCTTCTCAAAGGCCTGGTCCGCAAAGGTCCCGAAGTGTCGCCGGGACTCGACCACGTCGATGCCGTTGCGATGGACATACACCGGTGTGAAGCCGTCGAACAGGTTGGTGAAGCCGGTGACGGCTGGCCGCCACAAGCCTCCGACCTTGATGACCCAACCCGTGATCGCCTCCACGTCGCGGCCGCCGGATCGTTCTTCGGCTAGCCGGTCTCGGCCAGCATCATTGCCCAGGGCCGAGTCGACGATGAGCTTGCGGAACGACGTGCGTACGTTGTCCCACGAGGCGACTGTCGTCGAGCGTACGTAGTCCTCGAACTCGGCCGATCCGATCAGGTGACGACCATAGGAACTCGCGAGCGCACGTTCGAGTGGCGCTTCGAACTGTGCGGCGAGCAGCTGGGGGTGAGCTCCCAAGGCGTTCTTGAGAACGGTGGTGCCTGAGCGGCCAACACCAACGACGCAGACCAAGCGATCGGTAAAGGCCGGGAGCGATCCCGCGTCAGGCGAAGGGGATGTCATAGCCCAACTCCTGCATGGCCTTGCCGCAGGTATCGATGAAGATGCGCTTCTGCTCGTCGTTCCACGTTTCGTGGGCGGCCTCGCGTGCTTCGAAGTGCTCGGCGATCGTCTCACCGTCGTCGACTTCTTGGGTTGGGTGCGACGGTGTGTTGCGCGCATGGTGTGCAGGCTCGGGGTACTGGTCGAGACCCAGTTCGGTGAAGACCCGCTCGAACAGTTCCTCTGGGCGCTGCAAGAGGTCGTCGTGGCGAACCGTCACTACTGCGGCCTGTTCTTCGAGCGCTCGAAGGAACCGCAGGTTCAACGCCCACTTCTTGCAGTGGGCCTCAAAGGTGTCGGCTGCGAAGTTCCCAAAGCGGGTCCTGGATTGCACGGTGTCGATCCCGTTGCGGTGGATCAACACCGGCTTTAGACCACTGAACAAACCGGCGAAACCTGCAGCAGCGGGTCGTTGCAAACCACCGATCTTCGCGAGCCACCCGGTGATGTTCGTGAGGTCACGGCCTTGGCTGTGTTCTGAACGAAGACGCTCGATACCAGCGTGATCACCGATCGACGCTTCGAGGATCAGCCGTCGAAACGACGTCTCAATGTTGTCCCAGTCAGCCACGGTCGCTCGACGAACGAAGCGTCGGAAGTCGTCGGTGCCGGTCAGGTGTTTCCCAAACGCTGAGGCGATTGCCCTTTGGAGTGGAGCCTCATGGTCGGTTCCGAGAAGCTGGGGGTGAGTTCCCAACGCCTGTTTAAGAGCGGTTGTGCCTGAACGTCCCACTCCGACGATCAAGACGAGGTTGTGGCTGAAGCCCGGGAGCCCGTCGGGGCCCCGAAGTGCGTCCAGCGTGGTCTCAAATGCAGCGTGTGGCTTCGTCACTGTGGTTACCCTACCCACACGCTTTCGACGTCGCAGCGACCAACGGACTCGCGAAGACCCTTAGCTCGTTTTGTGGATTGGTCGCCCTCTCGACTGTGCTGGAGAGGTTAGGTTGGGCCAAACGGGCTACGCCGGTCGTCTTTCCGGCGTCCGGTGAAGCACTATTGTGGTACTAGACGAAAGGTGTCTCGGTGAGCAAACACGAAGACTATGGCCGCAGGGACGACGAGGTTGTGCGTCTACGAGCCGAACTGTCGTCGTGTCGAAGCGGATCCAAAGTTCAACAGAAGCAGATGGACGAGACCCGAGCCCGTCTGCGGGTGCTCGAGGAGCGCATTCTCGACACCAAGGGCCAGCTCGCCCAATCCGTGGCGCGCAACGAGAAGCTGACCTACACCCTTCGCGAAGCACGCGATTCCATCGCCACCCTTCGAGAAGAGGTCGACAAGCTGACGCAGGCTCCGGCGAGCTACGGCACCTTCTTAGGTATCAACGACGACGACGGCTCAGCAGATGTCTACGCCGGCGGTCGCAAAGTCCGAGTGGCCATTAGCCCCGAGATCGATGAACCTCCCGCACCCGGACAAGAGGTCGTGCTCAACGACAGCCTCAACATCGTGCTCGTGCGCGGCAGCGAGCCCACGGGCGAGACAGCCAGCGTCCGGGATCTGCTCGGCTCCGACCGGGCCATGGTTACCGGCCGCGCCGACGAAGAAAGGGTCGTAGAGATCTCCGAGGCCTTGCAGGGCGACATCCTCAAGCCGGGCGATTTGGTGCGCCTCGATGGCCGCGCTGCGATGATCGTCGAGAAACTGCCTCGGCCTGGAATCGAAGAACTCGTACTTGAGGAAGTGCCCGATGTTTCCTACGACGACATCGGTGGACTCGATGAACAGATCGAGCAAATCACCGACGCGATCGAGCTTCCGTTCCTCCATGCCGACCTGTTCAACGAGTACCAGCTGCCATCCCCGAAGGGCATCCTTCTGTATGGTCCGCCGGGCTGTGGCAAGACACTCATAGCAAAGGCCGTGGCTAACTCGTTGGCCAAGCGAGTCGCTGAAGTTTCAGCGGACGAGACGGCTAAGTCGTTCTTTATCAACATCAAGGGTCCTGAACTGCTCAACAAATATGTTGGCGAGACGGAGCGCCAGATCCGGCTCGTGTTCCAACGTGCCCGCGAGAAGGCCGCAGAGGGCTGGCCCGTCATCGTCTTCTTCGACGAGATGGAATCGCTATTCCGCACCCGAGGCTCCGGCATTAGCTCCGACATCGAATCCACGATCGTGCCGCAGCTGCTCGCCGAGATCGACGGAGTCGAAACCTTGCGCAATGTCGTGGTGATCGGCGCGTCGAACCGAGAAGACCTCATCGACCCCGCAATTCTGCGACCTGGGCGCCTGGACGTAAAGATCCGAATCGAGCGCCCAGACGAACTGTCGGCTGCGGCGATCTTCAGCCGCTACCTCACCCCAGACCTGCCGATTGAGCAGAACCTCATCGACACGACCGGCGGTGGCGACCGCAACAAGGCGATTGCCGCCATGGTCGATGCCGCCGTGGGTGAGATGTACCGCACCGACAAAGAGAACGAGTTCCTTGAGGTGACGTACCGCAACGGCGACAAAGAGGTCATGTACTTCAAGGACTTCTCGTCGGGTGCCATGATCGAAAACATCGTGCGTCGTGCCAAGCAGATTGCGATCAAGCGCGTTATTGGTGGCGGAACATCAGGTCTGCGTTCAGAAGATCTCATCACCGCGACCAAGCGCGAGTTTCGCGAGCACGAAGACCTTCCAAACACGACGAATCCCGACGACTGGGCGAAGATTTCTGGCAAGAAGGGCGAACGGATCACCTACATTCGTACCTTGGTCGGAAACTCACCAGATTCGGGCACGGGTGGCCGCGAAGTACAAGGCGTGGGAACCGGACAATACCTGTAAATGGCTGTCCCCAAGACGCTCGGCATTGAGACCGAGTACGGCATCGTCCTTAAGGGCGTCGAGGATCCCAACCCCATCTCGGCGTCGTCGATGCTCATCAACTCGTTCCTCAGCGCCAACCGCCCTGGCGATGCGCCCAGAGTCTCGTGGAATTTTGAAGACGAATCGCCCGACCGTGACGCTCGCGGCGCCGATGGTCACTTCGGGCTAGCTCCCGAGATCGAGACCCATCTCGTCAACGCCGTTCTCACCAACGGCGCTCGCTACTACGTCGATCATGCCCACCCCGAGTATTCGACCCCAGAGTGTGGCGACGCGATGTCGGTCCTGATCCATGATCGGGCAGGCGAAGAGATCCTCATCGAGTCGATGCGTGCCGCCGCGTCGTACCTGCCGGACGGCCATGAGATCGTCGTCTACAAGAACAACAGCGATGGCAAGGGCAACAGCTACGGCTGTCATGAGAACTATCTCATGGATCGATCCACGCCGTTCGGCCAAATCGTCAAGGCCGGCATAGCGCACTTCATCACCCGCCAGATCTATATCGGAGCGGGAAAGGTCGGTACCGAACTCCCCGGCCTCAACCGTGACGAGGTCACCTTCCAACTCACCCAACGAGCCGACTTCTTCGAGGAACAGGTGGGCCTGGAGACGACGCTGAAGCGCCCGATCATCAACACGCGCGACGAACCGCACGCGGATGTCCGTAAGTACCGCCGACTACATGTCATCGCCGGCGACGCCAACATGAGCGAGGTGTCGACCTATCTCAAGGTGGGGGTCACCGCGATCGTGCTCGGCATGGTCGAACACGACGCGATCTCGCGCCAATGGGTCTTCGCGAACCCTGTGCGTGCAATGCAGGAGATCAGTCTCGACCTCAGCGTCAAGAAGACCCTGGAACTCGAAGACGGTTCGCGGGTGCGAGCGATCGATGTGCAAGACGCGCTCTGCGACGACGCACATCGTTTCGTGGAGGAACACGGCACCGAGGCCGTCGGAGGCGAGGTCGCTCACGATGTCCTCGCTCGTTGGCGACAGGTACTCGATCGACTCGCAGACGACCCGATGGAACTCGCTACCTCGCTCGATTGGGTTGCGAAATACCAATTGCTCGATGCCTACCGGAATCGCCACGACCTGACCTGGGACGACGCTCGTTTGTATGCGATGGACATTCAGTACCACGACCTACGCCCGGAACGATCGCTCGCGAGGCGACTGCCCCTTGAGACACTGGCCGACCCTGCGCTCGTCGCACGCGCCGTGACCGATCCACCAGAGGAAACACGGGCATATTTCCGAGGCGAGTGTCTCCGAAAGTGGGGCGATCAGATCGTCGCCGCCAACTGGGACAGCCTGGTTTTCGACGTCGGGGCAGACCCGTTGAGACGGATTCCGATGTTGGAGCCGACCCGAGGTACTCGTCAACACGTCGCTACCGTGTTAGAAGAGTGCGATACCCCCCTCGAACTGATCGAACGCATCGAGGGGTAGTACCTTTACCAACTACAGATTTGGTTCAACGGAGGACCCACATGGCTGAACGTGAACAGATCAAACGCAGTACTCCAAGCGAAGACGAAGTCGTTGAGGACCTGCCAGAAGCATCGGAGTCAGGCGAGAAGCTCAAGGCGGATATGGATGATCTTCTCGATGAGATCGATGAGGTCCTCGAGACCAACGCGGAGGACTTTGTGAAGAGCTACATCCAGAAGGGTGGCCAGTGAATCTCCCGAACTACCCCCTGGGATCGGACCCGGGACCAGACTTCTCCGAGCTTGTACGGCGACAGGGCACCGAGCCGTTTCCTGCCCCGGAGGCGGTGATCGGCGATCAGATCACCCACGGCACAACATGTGTCGCCGTGCGCTACTCCGATGGGGTCGTCATGGCCGGTGACCGCCGAGCCACCGCCGGAAACCTCATCTCGCACCGTTCGATCGAGAAAGTATTTGCCGCCGATCGGTACAGCGTTGTGGCGATCGCCGGTGCAGCCGGACCAGCGATCGAAATGGTCAAGCTCTTTCAACTGCAACTTGAACACTACGAAAAGGTCGAGGGGTCTCCCCTGAGTCTCGAAGGTAAGGCCAACCAACTGTCGCAGATGCTGCGAGGCAACATGCCCGCAGCCATGTCCGGGCTCGCGGTGGTTCCGATCTTCGCTGGATACGACCTCGCTCGCGACACCGGCCGCCTGTTCGAGTACGACATCACGGGCGGCCGCTACGAAGAGTCCGACTACGCCGCAACTGGGTCGGGGTCCCTGCACGCCGAGACCGTGATCAAGGTGGGTTACCGTCGCTCGATGTCGATGGATGCCGCCGTCGATTTGTTGGCCGAGTCGCTCTTCCAAGCAGCCGACGCGGACGCCGCTACCGGTGGCGCCGATCCACTCCGCGGCATCTATCCGATCGTGGTGACGGTTAGCGCTGAGGGCTTCACCCGTATCGACGACGACAACGTCGCCGCCCGTTTCGAAACCATCGCCGAGCGATTCGCTGCGAACCACCGGGAGGTGGACTCATGACAACTCCGTTCTATGTCGCTCCCGAACAGATGATGAAGGACCGGGCCGACTATGCCCGCAAGGGCATCGCTCGTGGCCGGTCGCTTATCGCCATGTCCTATGAGAACGGGATCTTCATCTGCGCCGAGAATCCATCTTCGACCCTGCACAAGGTGTCAGAGATCTACGACCGGATCGCCTTTGCTGGGGTTGGTAAGTACAACGAGTTCGATCAGTTGCGAATCGCCGGAGTACGCCACGCCGACTTGAAGGGCTTCACGTACAGCCGCGAGGACGTCGAGGCTCGAAGCCTTGCCAACAATTACGCACAGATGCTCGGTCAGACGTTCACCCACGAAATGAAGCCAATGGAGGTGGAGATCCTCGTTGCCGAGATTACGGATACGCCTGGCGAAGAACAGCTGTTCCACATCCTCTACGACGGAACCGTCGTCGATCAGAGCCAATTCGTCGTACTCGGGGGAGACTCCGACTCGATTACCGCTCGTGTAGCGGACGCCTTCTCCGAAGGAATGTCCGCGTCAGGCGCCCTAGAGCTATGTCGGGCGGCCTTGGGCGGATCGGAGCGTTCGCTCGAAGATGGCGATCTTGAAGTGGCCATGCTCAACCGAACACTCGGCCGCCGCACCTTTTTACGGGTTGCAGACGGCGAATTGGGAAATTTGTAGGATTTTTGCAGGCAATAGGTCAACTTTCGGCTCAAGCGGCCCTCGCGAGCGCCGAAAATTAGGTGATGGAACAGCCCAGCAATCACGAGGCGCCCCTGCTCTCTGGGCACGCGGCTGCACACGCGATCGCCACGGCGCGCACGTTGGTCGGCTATTCGCTCGAAGGTGCGGCAAGGTCACTCGGTGTGAGTGAATCTCTCCTGCGCGATCTCGAGTCCGGAGCAGTCGACGTGAACCTGGAGATGCAGGAACTGATCGAGGACACCTACGGGATCCGGCTCTCGAAACTTATCTCCCAAGCTCCGACCAATACACCCCGAGTTCCACTGTCCTACGACGCAGCCCTCGGCGTGCTGCGGGTCGGTTCTCTCGGCGTTCGATTCCGACTTGGACTCGACGACAACGACGTGCTGCTTCGTGGCTTCTCCTCGGCTGTCCGTCGCCAACGTCAGGTTCCGCCGAGCGTTCCCTTGCAGCTCCGCAAGACCGACCTCGCGCTGCTGAGCACCCTTCTCGACCTCGACGACGAACAGTTGGACGAACGAGCACGGTTCTGGTTTGGTCAGACACCGCTGACGTCCCAGAGCTTCCGCGCCATGTTACGACTCGCAAAACCGGTGGATGAAGACGAGCTTGACGACCCGCTCGCTCCGGTTGAGCCAGAGGTCCCTGAAGCGCCGCAGGTAGCCTTCGACGACTCCTGGTTTCACTAATGAGCCCTACGGAGTGCAAAGGAGCGCTACCGTAGCCATCAATGAAACGTCGCATCTTCGGAGTCGAGAACGAATACGGCGTCACCTGCACGCTGGAAGGTCAGCGCCGCCTTTCCCCAGATGAGGTAGCTCGCTACCTTTTTCGGCGCGTCGTGTCCTGGGGGCGATCGAGCAACGTCTTCTTGGCCAATGGGGCGCGCCTGTATCTCGACGTCGGATCGCACCCGGAGTACGCAACCCCAGAATGCGACAACATCTATGAAACGGTTGTGCACGACAAGGCTGGCGAACGGATCCTCGAACAGTTACTCATCGGCGCCGAGAAGCGCTTGAACGAAGAGGGCATTCTCGGCGATATCTACCTGTTCAAAAACAACACCGACTCCGCGGGAAACTCCTACGGGTGCCACGAGAACTACTTGACGAGCCGCCAAGACGACATCGGGTCGTACTCCGAGGTGCTCATCCCGTTCCTCGTGAGCCGACAGATCTACGCCGGAGCCGGAAAGGTTCTGCAGACGGCTCGCGGCGCGATGTATTGCGTCAGCCAACGCGCCGAACACATCTGGGAAGGCGTCTCGAGCGCCACCACACGATCGCGGCCCATCATCAACACCCGTGACGAGCCACACGCCGACGCGGAGCGGTACCGGCGCTTGCACGTCATCGTCGGCGACTCGAACATGAGCGAGTACACGAACTTTTTGAAGATCGGCGCAGCCTCGCTGATGCTGCGCATGCTCGAGGAACCCAACGTGGTGCTTCGCGACATGACGTTGGAGAACCCGATTCGAGCAATTCGCGAAATCAGCCACGACACGACGTGCCGACGTCGCGTACGGCTGGCCAACGGTCGGGAAGCCTCCGCCCTCGAAATCCAAAGCGAATACTTGGAACGGGCTATTCGCTTCTCTGAGTTCCACGAACTCGACCCCTTAGAGAAGCAAGCACTCGAAATGTGGGAGCACTGCCTTACCACCATCGCCGACGATCCCCTCAAACTCGACCGCGAGGTCGACTGGGTCATCAAGTACAAGCTGATGGAGGCCTACCGCGAGCGCCACGATCTTTCCCTAGCAGATCCACGGGTGTCTCTTCTCGATCTGCAGTATCACGACATTCACCGGCAGCGATCGTTGTTCTACAGCATGCAGCGACGTGGCCTCGTCGAGCGGATCTGCGACGACCACGACATCGCCAAGGCCGTGGAGACCCCGCCTCAAACCACCCGCGCCAGACTCCGCGGCGAGTTCATTCGCAAAGCGAAGGAGAAGCGCCGCGACTTCACGGTGGATTGGGTGCACCTCAAACTCAATGACCAGGCGCAGCGGACAGTCCTGTGCAAAGACCCATTCCGCAGCCACGATGAGCGAGTCGACAAGCTCATCGCCAGCCTCTAGGGGCGCAGCGTGTCCAAACTCGAGCGCCTCCTGAAGCTCCTCGCGGTTCTAATCGACACCACGAGGCCAATAACCGCCGACGATTTACGTCAGCGCATTGGCGGGTACCCGGACAACACCGCGTCGTTTCGACGGGCCTTCGAGCGCGACAAGGACGATCTGCGCAGCATGGGCATCACGATCGCAGTAGAGCGGGTTGCCGACACCGGAAACATGGATCGAGTCGCCGACGCTGGGGCGATGGTCGATGCCTACACCGTTCACCGCGACGACTACGCCGGCCAAGACCCCGGTCTCGAGCCCGACGAACTCGCCGCGCTTCACTTGGCTGCAGCGTTGGTACGCGTCGACGAACTCGGCGAGGACGCCTTTTGGAAACTCGGTGGTGTTGAGCGTTCCGAGGCTGACCAGGTGGGGGGCTCGGTTCCAGCAGCCGATGTGGCTGGGAAGTTTCATACCGCGATCACCGAGCGTCGGGCCGCGACCTTCTCGTATAGCGACGTGCAACGAGTACTCGAGCCCTCACGAATCAGCTTTGTGAACGGTCATTGGTATGTGTCGGGTTTCGACCAAACGCGTGAAGCCACGCGGGTGTTTCGAATCGACCGGATCCAGGATGAGATTGCGCTGGGGTCGCCTTCGGGCTACGAGTTACAACCAGCTCGCGGCCCCGAGACGGTTCGAACCTGGGAGTTCGGAGACGAGGAACCTATGAATGCGGTCGTGAGAATCGACTCGACCGCTGCGCTATGGGCGAGCGTGAATCTTCGAGAAGACGAGATCGAGCGACATGACGACGGCTCTGTCAGCGTGCGGCTTCAGGTTCGAGATCGCCGATCGTTCAGAGACTGGGTTTTGAGCTTCGTCGACGCCGCCGAGGTTCTCGAACCCGTTGAACTGCGATCGGAGATGCTCGAGTGGTTGGACGCCGTGATCGGCGCGCATTCGTGAGCCGAATTTCTGCAACCGACCGGATGTCCCGGCTGATCGCCGCCATTCCTTGGATTGCGGCACAAGGCGGTGTCACGCTCGCGGAGATCTCCGAACGTTTCGACTATCCCCAGGCTGTGTTGCTAGAAGATCTGGAAAATGTCCTGCTTTTCGTGGGTGTGCCGCCCTATACCCCTGACACGTTGATCGATGTGATCATCGATGACGACATGGTGTGGATTCACTACGCCGACTGGTTCGCGCGGCCAATGAAGCTGTCCGGCTCAGAGATCCTCTCATTGCTCGCTGCGGGTGAGGCGGCCCTGGCCTTCGATAAGGCGGAGGACGCTGGCGCGCTCGCACGTGGCCTCGCCAAGTTGCGTCTATCGACGGGTTCGACCGAAGAAACGGTCGACGTCAGCTTTGGCACCGTGGCCACACCGGCCCTGGTCCTGCTTCGAGAGGCGAGCACCTCTCAGCAGTGCGCCGACATCGTCTACCAGAGCTTCTCCAGCAACGAACGTAGCGAGCGCCGAATCGAGCCCACCCGCTTCTTCCACGAGGGCGGCCGATGGTACGTCGGGGCCTACTGCCACCTCGCTGAGGCGGAGCGTGTATTCCGCCTGGATCGCATCGAGAGTGCCGCAGCGTCCGAGGCACCATTCACCATGCCGGTTCCCGACGACGCGAGCGCTGGTACGTTCGAACTCGACGACGGTCCAGAGATCACCATTTCCGCACCCGTCGAGTTCGCACAGGTCTTCGAGGGCGTGCCGGTGCGCAGTATCGAGACCGCCGACGGGAATGTTGTGGTGTCTTTGTCGGCGTCCTCCTCGCGCTGGATCGAGCAACTCTTCTTGCGGCTTGGCCCACAGGCGCAGATCATCGCGGGTGGCCCAGTGCCCGATATCGCGTCAGCAGCAGCACGGGTACGGGGGCGTTATGTCGACTGATCCTGGGTCCAAACAGGCCGTGCCGTTAGACGAGCTCTTCGACGAGTCTGCGCCTGCTGACGGCTCAGAGGACGAGGCCCACTCCGCAGAGGAGTCCTCCGGGGGCCTCGATGGACTGGACAACGGACTTCGCACGATCGTCGAGTGGGTCGCGGTGGTCGTCGTTGCGATCAGCGCGGCGTTGTTGATCAAGGAGTACATCTTCCAGGCCTTCGAGATCCCCTCAGCATCGATGACACCCACGGTTGTTCCGGGCGACAGAATTTTGGTCAACAAACTCTCATATACGTTCGGCGAGATCGGGCGCGGCGATTTGATCGTCTTTGATCGCCCCATTGGAACTCCCGGCGACACCGATCAACTCATCAAGCGCGTCATCGGCCTTCCCGGCGAACGCATAGAGTTACGCGAAGGAGGGCTGTGGATCTCCCAGCCGGGCCAAGCGCAATCGCAAGCGGTACTCCTGGACGAACCCTATTTGGCACCCGGTTCCGATATCAGACTCACCGATCTGATATCGAATGTGAGTCGGGACATCTGGGATGATTCTTGCCAAAACCAGCCGAGAGAACCGGGCGTCTGCGTGGTAGGTGAAGACAGCTATTTGGTGTTGGGAGATAACCGAGGATCCTCGGTGGATTCGCGCTCCTTTGGTCCGGTGCCTGAAGAGACGGTGGTCGGGCGCGCTGTCTGGCGGATTTGGCCAGCTGGTCAAATCGGCGGTCTCTAACCAGAAACTTGCCCGAACGCAGAGACGGGTACCTGTTCAGCTAGTTGCGAGGCGGTAGAATTGGTCGGTGGCCGATTCCTCCGATATTTCCGCGCGAGCCGACGACGACGAGTGGGTTCGCGCGGTTATTGCACGCGCCCTTCTGGCCGACTCAGAGGATGCCACCCAAGATGCCCCTGTCGCAGCCCCGGTTGCAGCGACCCCAGATCCCGCTGTTGTGGCAATGGGGAACGACGACTCCCGGCCATCTCCGATACCGACCATCGAGTCACCGCCGGACTTTAATTGGGGGACCGCCGATCGTCTCGACACCGCCTCCATTCGGGCTCGGGCGGCCGAAGGGGTCGATCGAGTGCGTCGAATTGGCGACGCAAACCTGGCCGCCGACGTGGTGACTTCGCCGAGCACTGTCAATGTGGCAACCGAACCGCTGGCACCCGTCGAACCGGTCTTTCCCACCGCTCCACAACCAACGGCTCCGCCACTCCAAACCTCGGCGCCAGCCCAACCGGTCACGCCCACTGCCCAACCGGTGATACCCACAGCCCAGCCGGTCATGCGCACCGAACAGGCGCCAC